>SUWF01000009.1 GCA_015061575.1 Lentisphaerota bacterium | reverse complement strand
AATAAGCTCCCAGGGGAAACATTTTTCAATCAGAAACTCCGCCTGTTTTTCTTCCCGGCAATCTTTCCACATACGCGCGTGGACAGCATCCCAATTTATTTTATCCAGATCAGCTTCATTGGTATAATCGTTAAAATATTCAGATCCGGCATTTGAGGTAGTAAACGCACACCGTAAATTGTTTTGGCCAGCCCAACGCATTGTTTTACGCATATCTGCCACCAAATGAACAATCGGTGCTTGACCACCACGATAAGTAATGTCAGGGTGGTCATTGCAATAAAATGTGTAAAGCATTACCGAACGCGGACAAAAGTAAAATGGAACACAATCACCGACATGAAGATCCGGGTACGAAGTCAGAGTCAACTCTTCCAACCGGCGTTTTTTGATTTTACTCATACCAATTGTTGTGCCGACAGGAGCGCGTTTCTGAATAAGGGCGTCACAAAACAACCCGCCATCTTTTATAATGGAAGACAATTTGTCAATATGGACAATATGATAAATCTTTACCTGGTCAGGAACGCGGTTACTCATAAAACTCTCCTGGTGGAAATGTACAGCTTATTCGTAAAAATATCAAGTTGAGTTTTCCGGTTATTCAAACTTTTGACAGCGGTTATCATGATTCATTCACCTTAAAGAGTTCCATATCTCCCGTAGATCCCACCGAAGTCCAGTAAGTGCCGTCCAAATAATCTATTGTTTTCTTATGTTTAGAAAAGAAAGTTTTAAGATTATATTCAGGCTTTTTTATTTCTAAACGAGCAGTTCCGCGTTGAATGGGATTTTCTGTTGCGTATTCAGCTTTAGGTTCTTTTATATAAGTGTAATAGAGAACCCATGAATTATTTTCTTCAATCAATTCACTGGTGATTGCATCACTTTTAATTTCATTCGTTTTCAGTTTTATACGAATAGAAAAAAGCGTCTGATTGATAAAAACATCTGTTTCTTTTTCTCCAACACTTTCCTTGTATATGTAATGAATTTTCCCTTTGTATTTTTTTGCAAAGCGGGGAATGTTCTCCCAGGGATTATAATACCAAAGCCATTTAATATACACACCAGATATAACGCTCATAACGAATGTTGTTGTTCCGATATGTTCAAGCCAGTCTGTTAGCGAATTGGGCTTGTCAACTAAATAACAAATAACCATTATTATAGCTGCGACTATCAAAAATGGTTTTATGTAAAAGAAGAGAGAGTTTTTCATACGATCCCTTATAGTTCAGTAATATCGTATTCGTAAAATTTGCTCATATCATCAATAAACTGCCTGCAAATATTTAACCTACTATGATCGTCTGTTGTTAAATATTTTATACCATTGATTTCCTTAAAATAAGATATTTGAGAAATACTATCTTTCAGATATTCTACAATCTCTCCAAAGGTATAGCGTAATAAGGTATATTTTGTATATACGTCATCAGGGACATTCCAAAGTAAAGATTCTATTAAAAAAGAACTTATATCTTCTGCTGACTTGATACCGACCATGCATTCTCTTATGTTTTTTGCAATTCTAACCATCCGCTTGAATGCAAAACCTGTATTTTTGTTTTTTATAATGCCATTTTGAATATGCTGTTGAGGGTAATTAATGATTCGAGTTCCAGAATCAGGTTGAATAATGATACCTTCAATAAAATTCGTAGGATCAGTGCCATCATCTTGTCTGTAATCTCTATGTTGTCCGCAAGGAACAGTGTCTGCATCAACGCGATAAGTGTTCCCTTTTACCTCAATAGATTTATTATGACGTACAACCCCTGTTGAAAATTTTTGTTTTAACAACTCTTCAACATCATCCTTAAAAGATTGCAAAGTATCTGATGAATCTATAAAACCGTATGTTTTATCAGAAATTCCGATGGGGTATTCACTCCAAAAAGTAGATAACAATACAACTGCAATATCTACATCACTTTCAGTGGGAATATTAGTTTTATTTGCATAAGATCCTTGAACAAAAAGTCTGATTTTTCGTGTTTGTCCGACACTACTGAAATTCATATCAATTGCATAACTGGATGTATCAGGATACAACAATGAAACATTATTATCATCTGTGTATCCAATATTTTTCAGAGCATCTCTAACCATATTCAGAGCATTTTTACATTTTTGATCCTCTGTTGCAGTGATAGGAGAAGCAAAATTTTTCAATTGATTTTCTTTGAATTTCATGTCTTATTCCTCGCTTTCTTCCTGGGGCTGGTCGTCATCTTCGGGGGGATCGTCGTCGGTTTCGGAGATGAGATCGGCGGGATCAAATTCTTCGACTTGAATATTGCGAACATCAACTTGCCCGGTTACAACGGAAGCAATCAGGCTGTTTTTGTATTCAAGTATGACTTCAATTTCTTTTTTTATACCATTAAGTGTTTTTTCAAAAAGCGCGTTCTGTTTGGCTAAATACTGAACAATCGCGTTTTGTTCTTCCAACGGAGGAATTCCGCAAGTGAAATTCGCAATAAAATTTGCAGGAACTCTTTTTTGCCCTGCAGATCCAGTCATAACCTCTGCACCGTTTTTTCTAAATGATGTAATTTTTGTTACTTGATACAAAAACTGTTGATTTATTTCATTTTTGAATCCGCGCAAAACGATTAACTCAGTTGTTCCATACCCAATTGCGGTATCAAGTGCATCTAAGCAAGCACCCTTACCATTTTCAAAGCATGGAGTTATTTTGGCAACGACGACATCGTTAACTGCAAATGATGAAAATCCTGATTTTACATTTTTCAACGGCTGCTTTTGAGAACAATCGATTTTACCATCAACCGAAATAGCCTCCATCGGCAAAAAAGTTACCAATGAATCATCGGAAAATTCTCTTAGCAAATGACTAACACTTGCATTTACCTTGCAAACTCGTTTTAATGGCTTAATATCCCAATGTGCGGGGATTTGACCGAGCCAGTCTATGCCGGAGTCTTTCATTTCGGTGTTGGGATTCAAACCTTTGGTGACAGCCTGATTGATGATCGCCTGTTTCTGTTCCTGAAGCAAGGCGATCTGTTTCTTTTTAGCGCGGATCAGTTTGTTGATCTTCGCCGTCATCGAATCCAGATAACGAACAATCTGCTCCTGCTCGGCGGCGGTAGGAGTCGGAATAGAGATGGTTTTCATTTCTGAATAACGAGTTGTCCATAAATCAGCAACGATACCACGACCGTTCTTGTAATATTCTTCAATAAAGGGAATACTCTTTAACAAATAATGCAAATAACCTCTATTGTAGTCATTGCGCGGCTTCAAAACAAGGTTTATCAAAGAAACAGATCCATCATAGGCAGAGATCCCGCTTGATCCCTTTCTGTCCGAACGGCTGTTTATGACAAAATCTCCAACTTTAACCAATTTACGGTTGTCACCATTGTCCGTTTTGGCAACAGTAGAAATTTGTGGAATAACGCCACCTTTGCTGACAGATAAAGGTGCATATTCTTTGTCTGAAACTTTTTGGTTACGCTCTGTAAAAAGCTCCCGTATTTTCACCAATGCCCAATGCGTCGGGATCTGCGGAAGCCAGGGCAAGTTGGTCGCTTTGTATTCCGGATAAGGAGTCATTATTGCTCCTCCTTGCCTGTCAAGTATTTTGTAAATAACCGATCAAAGTCGGAAAGATATTCCTGATCCTGGCGAACTCGAAAAATATCATATTCATGGTCAGCTTTGGCAATCGCCATTTCATGCGAAATCTTTCCTGCTTCAAGCAAAATCTGCTGGTCGGAATAGTCCAGAAATTTATCAACAACGCCAACCCACTCCTGCATTGTCATTACTTTGCGGTTGAGCGCACGCATTTCCGCAAAGTCAATAAACATGACCACCAAGCGGTTCAATCGGTCAAGTTCATTCTCATTCAGATAATTTTTAACGATATGGGTGTCGGAACGAAGAATTTTGCCCTGCGGAGCATTTTTCCAAGTGGTCAGCCCCATTGTCGGTTGTTCTGCATCTGCTCTTGTATAAATAATTTCAGCAGCAGTCTTTCCTGCGACCGCATAATGTAATTTGTTCTGAACGAAAGCAAAAAAACGTTGCGCAGTTTCCGAAGAGGAAGAATAATCCGCAGAACATTGCTCAAATATATCCGTTATCTTTTGATAAGCCCGGCGCTCAGAAGCCCGGATTTCCCGAATCCGTTCCAGTAATTCGTCAAAGTAATCCTTGCCAAAAGGTTTGCCGTTTTTCAGCATTTCATCGTTCAGCACAAAACCTTTGGTAATGAACTCCCGCAACGTCTGGGTTGCCCAGATTCTGAATAATGTTGCTTGTTTGGAGTTGACCCGGTATCCCACCGCAATAATGGCATCAAGGTTATAGATCTCAACAAGATCAGGAACTTCTCCGCGAAAACCTCTTTTTACGACGGTTTCCATTTTGGAAACTGTCGTATCATATTGCAGCTCGCCTTCCGCAAAAATATTCTTCAAGTGCTTGCTAATAGCTGATTTGCCAACACCGAACAGTTCTGCGATACCATCCTGGTTAAGCCAAAATGTTTCCGCATCATAAAGCAATTTTGCTTTAACAACACCATCGGGGGTGGAGTAAAGTACAATCGGTTTTTCCGGATGATTCAGGGAACTCATTTGGCACCTCCCAGAATTTCATCCAGCAATCCCGCAGTTTCAGATTCCAGTTGTCTCAGATCTGCGGTAATTTCATCCAGAGAACGCAATTCGACCGGCTTATAGAAGTATTTGGTAAAGGAAAGTTCGTAACCGATCTGTGTTTTGCTATGGTCGATCCAGGCATCCGGTACAAATGGCTTTACTTCGGTATTAAAAAACGCTTCAATACCTCCGGGATAAAGCAATGGAACCCGTTCATAGTCACGTAAATTGCTGTCAGCTTCGCCGGAAACCGCTTTTGCATTTTCATCAATTTCGGTAATCAGCGGCCGCACCTTTTTAAGCAAAGTGGCTTTCAGATTGGTTGCTTTGGCAAAGGCGTCCCAATCATCCATTGGAATGTTGGCAGGCAGCTCCGCAAGAGCTTTTTCCCATGCTTCCTGATCTTTGGCATTAAAAGTACCTGCCGGAATTTCTTTTGAAAGATCAATTTTCAACCGCAGCGGCCGGTCAACGGTAATCAACTGATAACCGAATTCCGCATTGTCAAAGATCTTGCTTTCTTCAGTTTCTGCAAAGTCCAGATAAAGATCAACAATTCTTTTTCTGATCTCAGGTGTAAGTTCACAATTCTTTTTACCCAGATTTTTTCGCAAAGGTGATTTCATAGCAGTTGCGTCAATCAACTGAACTTTGCCCTTTCGATGCGGAGCTTTGCGGTTGCTGACGATCCAGATAAATGTGCCGATACCAGTGTTATAGAACATATTTTCCGGCAGAGCAATGATCGCTTCCAGATAGTCGTTTTCAATAACAAATCGGCGGGCATTGCTTTCGCCGGAACCGGCATCACCGGTAAAGAGCGAAGAACCATTATGAACTTCTGCAATTCTGCTGCCCAACGCAGTCGAATGTTTCATTTTAGCAATATTATTCAGCAAAAACAACATCTGACCATCGCTGGACCGGGGCAGCATTTTATATTCCGGATCATCCGCAAACTGGGTTACAAAGCGGGTGTCCTGAATTCCTTTTTTGCCGCCTAATTTGTCCTGATCTACTTTCCATGATTTTCCATAAGGGGGATTGGAAAGCATAAAGTCAAACTGGCGTGCGGGAAAGCTATCCGCAGAAAGCGTTGATCCGAACCCCATGTGTTCAGCCTGTTCACCTTCGCCAGAAAGCAACATATCCGCTTTTGTGATGGCGTAGGTTTCCGGGTTGATTTCCTGCCCGAAAAGGTGAATGGAAAGCTGTTTGCCCTGTTGCGTTGCAAGTTCTTCCAAGCGTTTTTCTGCAATTGTCAACATTCCGCCGGTTCCGCAAGCTCCGTCATAACAGGTATAAGTCCCGTCTTTCAGCTGACCGGCAATCGGCATAATAATCAAATCGGCCATCAATTCAACGGCGTCGCGCGGGGTGAAGTGTTCCCCGGCCTCTTCGTTGTTTTCTTCATTAAAACGACGGATCAGTTCCTCAAAAATCAGTCCCATAGTGTGGTTGTCCAATCCGGGAAGTTTGACTGATCCATCATCATGAAGCACCGGGCGCGGGCTGAGATTGATTGTCGGTGAAACAAATTTTTCAATAACTGATCCCAGAATATCTGCATCAATCATCGTTGCGATCTGATTGCGGAATTTAAATTTATCCAGAATTTCCTGCACATTGGGGGAAAATCCGTCAAGGTAGGCTTCAAAATCTGTTTTCAGCTGTTGCGCTTTGGCCTTTGATTTAAGATCTTTCAAACAAAATGGAGAACTGTTGCAGAAAGGTTCTCCCGCAATTTGACAAAGAGATGCCGTCTGATTTGTGATTCCGGCTTCATCCAGCTTTTTTTTCATCTCCAGAACGGCAGGTTTCGTTTCTTCAAGGACCGCATCCAGACGGCGAATAACCGTCATCGGCAGAATGACATCTCGGTATTTCCCGCGCACATAGACATCGCGCAGGCAGTCATCAGCAATTCCCCAGATAAAACTGACAATAGAGTTAAAAGAAATACTATCCATCATTCAGCAGCCTTTCCGGATTTTACCCAGGCATCAACTTCTTCCTTCTTGAATTTCCAGTTGCGTCCGATTTGATGTCCGGGCATATTTTTATTTTCGATCCATTTATAAATGGTTTCCCGTCTGGCTCCTAAGTATTCAGCTATCTCTTTGAGTGAAAGCCAACGATCGTCCATGATATAACCTCTATTTTCAAAATTTTTGCGATTTTTCTCCTACATTACAGAATATACTTGCCCAAATGCAAAATACAACCGCAAAATTATTGTTTTTAGTGATTTTTAGTGACTTTTTATCAATTTTTTATTGTTCAGCAGAAGCAGCAAAAAACCGTTCCGGGAAATTACCAGTTGCAGAAACTTAAAGTAGATATTAAAGCCGGGCTGGTAGATATTATCGTTATTTATAAAATCGACCGTCTGACCCGATCCCTGAGCGATTTCAGCGAATTGCAGGGGTTTTTCGATGAATACGACGTATCTTTTGTCAGTATTACCCAGGAGATTAACACCTCCACTTCGGCGGGCCGCATGATGCTCAATATTCTCATGACCTTTGCGCAATATGAACGGGAGATTATTACCGAGCGCATCCGGGACAAGGTGGCGGCGGCCAAGAAGCGCGGGAAAAACTGCGGCGGCTTTCCGATCCTCGGCTACGACACCGATCCCACTACCAAGCGTTTGATCGTCAACGAAAAAGAAGCTGAAACAGTCCGACTGGTTTTCAGAAGCTATTTGAAATATGGATCGGCAAAGGCGGTTTCAACAGAATTGGAGCTTATGGGAATCCGGGGCAAAGCATGGACGACCAGAAAAGGAGTCAGGCGCGACGGTCAGAAGGTTAACAATCAGATGATTTACCGGATGCTCAAAAATCAGCTTTATATCGGTATGGTCGAACACAAGGGCAATCTCTATCCCGGAGAACACCAGGCGATCATTGAGCAGGAAACATGGGATCAGGTGCAAGTCATGCTCAAAAGCAATATGAATCACGACAGCACTCGCCGCACTCCGAAAGTCAATCCCTTTGCCGGTATGATTTATTGCGGAAGCTGTGGCGGAGCTTTTTCGCTATCCCATACAGTAAAGCAGAAGAACAAGCGTTACAGCTATTATATCTGTCTCGAAGATACCAAGCGCAATTTCAGCACATGTCCGATCAAGCGAGTTCCTTCTGACGCGCTGGAAAAGCTGGTCTTGAAAGAGGTCGGCATATTGTTTCAGACTCCGACCATGCTGGCGCAGTTGATGGACAAGGGCGATCTGGGGATTTCAGCGGAGCAGCTCCAATCTGTGCTGAAAAATATTTATGAGGTCTGGGAAGTGATGAATCCGGCTGAACGGTGCAAGCTGATTCAGTGCGTTATAACCCGGATCACCGTATATGAAAATCACATTGAGATCCGGCCCAACCTGGATGGAATAAAAACGCTGCTTGCCGAAGCAGGAATGGAGGTTTAATATGGGGAAACTGGAAAAAGACAAAGACGGCAACCCGGTAATTGTGGTTCCGTTTCACATTCGCCACCTGGGGCCGCGTCAGTCAATCGTGCTGGATTGCGGATCAAAGTTCAACGATGTGGTGAATGAGCCGCTGCCCAAGAGTATTATTCTGGCGCACCAGTACGCACAAATGCTTGAATCCGGTCGGTACAGCACCGTTCTGGAACTGGCGAAAGCGCTGAAGCTGGATCGCTCCTACGTTGCCAGAACCTTGTCGCTGGTCAATCTGGCCCCGGATATAATAGTCGCCGTCATGCAGGGCAAAACGCCTCCGGAAATGACGCTGGCAAAGGCAGTAAATAATCTCCCGGAGGATTGGCAGGAGCAGCGGGAGCTGTTCGGCTTCTGATCCTAATACTTAAAATCCCCGATTGGCAGATTTGAAAAGCTCAATTTGCCGGTCGGGGATTTTTTATACCCTGGAAAGTTGTGGACGAGAGTTGTGTAATTCTATTCTCTGCTTTGCAATGGCGACGAAAAACCATTGTTGGGATCAAGTTTTGTTATTCTATGTTGTTCAACGATTTACACAAACTTTATCTCCGAAGGACATGGCACGCAGTCCCAGAGAAAAACAGAGAGAAAGAGACTCCTTCGCCGAGGCTACGGAGTCCGGGGAGGGTTTTAGAGAATTTCAGTTCTTTTGCAAATCCCTTTGTGGTAAGCACTTTTACGGCACAAAAAAAGCCAGTCGGTTGACTGGCTGAAATTCATTTGGTAGCGGGGAGTGGAATCGAACCACTGACCTTCAGGTTATGAGCCTGATAAGCTACCACTGCTCTACCCCGCAACATTGTCTTAATAATATATTGCCAAATGATGGGTTTGTCAAATTTTTTTTCGCTTTTTTTAGGAAAATTATTGAAAATGACGATTGTAAAAGTAAACGCACGCTCTTTTTGAGAGCAATGTGCGTTTACTTTGTCAATTCACGAAAATTATTGAAAATCAACTCAGATATTCTGTTAAATTTTTCTGATTTGATAAAAAAAATGGGCATGATGCCTTTTTTATAACCATTCCACGGAAAGAATCAGAAATCAGCAAGCGCATAATATGCCAGTATGTGGATGATTCTTATGAACGGCGATAGCTTGACTGCTGACTGATCGCCATAACGATTCCGGCAGAGAGCAAATTGGCTGCACTATCAAAATAATATACTGCAATGGAAAAATTGAACGCATCGATAAATAGATCCAATACCACAATTACTATATCCCTGTTGCGTTTTTTCAGGCCAACAGAGATGTTTTTTTGTGATTTATTAAAAAAAATTGTTTTTTTCAGTTTTAAAGGGAACTTTTGCGTTTCTTATGCGTCTAATATTATTTTGGCCCGTTTTTTTCAGGCCAACAGAGATGTTTTTTTGTGATTTATTTAAAAAAATTGGGGTTTTTCAGTTTTAAAGGGAACTTTTGCGTTTCTTATGCGTCTGACACTATTATTGTTGTTGAAGCTTTAAGGCGTGATTGCAAACAATTCACCCCTTGAAATAAATATTGTCCCGGAAAATGAAAAAAACTGATCATGCGCACTATTCGTTGATGCCGGAAAAACAACTCGCTGACTTGGCCAGAATCGGACAGGATGCGGCATTCGATGAAGTAGTCAACCGATATAAATTACAACTTTATCTGATGGCTGTTGCTATGCTTTCCTCTTCCGCCAAGGCCGAAAAATCAGTGTCGGTCACGTTGGCAAAAGCCCGGAAAAATCTACACGAATACCACGGTGAATCATTGCTGCTGACCTGGCTGTATCGACAGCTGCAAAAATATATCCTGACCCATTACAAACTATCCGGATCCCAAGCTTCGACTCAGAAAAATTCTCCGCCACGGCAAGACCACACCACTGAATCCGCATATCCGGAAACCGAATAAAAAAACGGGGCCGCCGCCAACTTAACTGTTGGGCTGCAGCCCCGGAGATCCGGAAAAAATATTTATTTTTCCCAGGCAGGTTTTTCCGGCAGCGAGGAGTCAAATTCATCCAGCAGCTGCTGCTGATAAGCGCCGGCAAATTCCTTGTTGAAGAATTTCTTCAAACCGTTGTTCAGCAGTTCCGCCCAGGACGCTTCTTCCCGGCCCGGGATGATCGGGAAAAAGAGTGCGTTGTTTTTGGCAGCGGCTTTGTAGTCGCCGGGGGCGTCGCCGACCATCAAAATGCAGTCAGCTGCATACTTATTTTCGGTCGAATACTGAATATGTTCGGCCTTGGTGCCGTGTTCCTGTCCGCAGATCAGCTGGATGTAGCCGTCCATTTCGTTTTCGGCCCATTCCCGTTCCAGCGCTTCCAGCGGAGTCTGCGATACCACGATCAGATCCGCCTGCTGCGAAGCTGTCTTCAGCACTTCCTTTACGCCCGGCAGCGGCGGCACGCCGTGAACCATATCTTTGACCCGGGCGTTGACTTCTTTGCTCCATTCCAATGCCTGACGCAAGGTGGGGCTGTCAACTTTTTCCAGATAAGCTTCCAAAGCCGGATTGCCGAGTTTGGATTCCTGACTCATCCACTTTTCCAGATCAGCGGTATCCACAACTTTGCAGCCGCGGGCCAAAATCTCCGGTCGGTTGGCGATAAACTTCATGCTGTGATAGATCGCCCAAAAGCGGTTGCAGCCGCGCAATTTGCTGTACAAATTGACAAAATCCCACACTTCCCGGGCGTATTTGCTGGCCGACTGCATATTATAGTGCTTGATAAAAGCCGGGCAAAAACACTCTTTGTGTTTGACTTCCATGCTGTCAAAAACGCAGCCGTCGCTGTCAAAACCAATGAAAAATTCGTGGTTTTTGCTCAGAGATTTCATTTCGTTAAGATAATCACGCATTTTTTGCTCCTGTTGTTAGTTGCCTTATTTACCTCATATAATATAGCAGTTGCTTATGATCTTGTCAAACATTTTTGCGTCTGACCACCAGTTGAAAACCGTTGCGTGCGGTCACGATCACCGCTTCCCCGGCTTCCATAAAGTCCCCTTCGCTGGCTGCATCAAGCCGTTTGCCATCGATACTTATGACTCCTGCCGGGCGCAGCGGAGTAAGCGTCACGCCCTCCGAGCCGATCAATGCGCTGTCGGCCTGCTTGGCCTGCCAGCCGTCGGATGACTCCATGCAGCTTTCCAGCGATACCTTCCTGAACAGCGTTGTATGCGGCAGCACATAGACCGCCAGCAGCACCATTATGACTATAGATAAAAGCAGCGAAACTGTCACCACCTGCAGCGCAGTTTCTATATTATTCCAGCCGAACGCCCAGAAAAAGCTCAGCAGCACGCACCCGATTCCCATGATCCCGATCAGCCCGAAGCCCGGGATCAGGAAAATTTCCAGCGCAATCAAAATCAAGCCCACAAAAAAGACCACCATCGGCCCCCAGTCAGAGGCCCCGCTGGCGATATGTCCCAAAAAGAACAATGTCAGCGCCGCCAACCCCAATACGCCCGGCACGCCGAAACCCGGCGTTTTGACTTCCACAAAGATCCCCACCAGCCCGATGACCAGCAGCAGTCCCGCCAGCGCCGGAGCAGCCAGAAAAGCGCCGATTTCTTCAATGGCTGAGCGTTTGACAACTACCAGTTCGGATTTTTCCAAACCCAACTGTTTGAGCAGATCGTTCCGGTCGCTGGCGATCATATCCACTACTTTAAGCTGATGCGCTTCTTTGGCGCTCAGTGTCAGCGGAGATTTTTTCTTGTGTTCGATGCCGTCAGCGGCGGCGTCCAGCTCCGTGTAGGGGTCAGCCATGGCCCGGACGACTTTGACCGGACGCTGATTTTTTTCGGCCAGCACTTGCAGCATCTTGAAAAACACGGTCAGGAATTTCTGTTCAGCCAGCCGCTCATCTTCCTGTTTGCCGGGCGTGGACGGCTGTTCTCTGAGCTTGCGGATCTCTTTGATGATCTGCTCCAGCGAACCGGGTTCCGGAGCGGCAGGCTTTTTATCGCTTTTACTTTTTTTATCCACTTGGGGAGCAGTTTTTCCGGCCGGATCGGCTTTTTCCGGCCGCTCGGTTATGGGTCTGGTGCCGTTGATCCCGGCGCTTATCGGCATGGCATCGCCGATCAAGCCGTTGGGCGAAATCGCCACCCGGTCAGCCCCCAAAGCTATGATCATACCCGCCGAAATACCGTTGGGATTCAGATAAACGATCACCGGCATGGCGGCTTTTTCCAGCAAAGAAAGATATTTGAACGCTGTTTCCACACTGCCGCCGGGCGTATCCAGCTCCAGAATCACAGCTTGTGCCCGCTCTTGGGCCGCCCGCTCCAGCGTTTGGCGGAAAAAGTTCAACCCGCTGTCAGAAATAGATTCAAAAGCGGAAAACTGCGGCAGAAAAAACACTTTTCCACTGTGATCCTGCGGCCACTGCAGCGGCTCAGCGGCAAGGCTGCAGAAAATACCGGTCAACAACAGTAATGCACAAAAAATATTTTTCAACATAAAACTCTACCTTTATTCAGTTGTTTATGGAGGTGATTAAAAAAACTCCTTCAAAAACCGATTTTGAAATTACCTCGATGCTGAAAGATAACCCAAACCGCAGCGCTTTGCAAATAAATATAAAAGAAAAATGAAAAAAATTGTGAAGTTTGCCGCTGAAAATTTGCAAAAATCGCTCCGGACTATTATCTTATTGTCCGGAGCAGGGATCACTGAGGGTGTAAAAAAGAGGTATAAAATGCTTAATCTGCTGCTGATGGTATTGATGATCGCCGCATTGGGCGGCATGGTGGTGTGCAACCGGCAACACCGCAAAAGTACAAAATTTCAGGGTATCGCTCTGGGGCTGCTGGTGGTGGTGATCGCCTCCGGAGGTATGTTCATGTGCCGCTTGGGGACGCTTTCGGTGCTGGGACTCAGCGATATTACCAATGATGATTCCATTGATATGAAATTGCGCTCGGCGCAGGGCTATGTGACTGCCAATTACATACACAACTCACTGCCGGCTCAAAGCAAGATACTTTTGATCTCGCCGCAGGGCAATTCCGTATTTGACCGGGCTTTGCTCGAACAGCTGCGCGATTCCGGAGCCAAACTCGTGGTGCAGGAAACTTTGACGCAGGAAGAAAAAGATGATCCCAGCAAGCTCATAACTCCCGCCGCTGACCGGCTGGCCGAAGCCGGATCGATCGATGCAGCAGTCGCCAAACACCCGGATGCCAAACTGGTCATTCTGGCCGGGATCTCGCCCTCCGGTGAGTCGCTGAAAAAACTCAAACTTTACAGCCTGCCCGCCAGCCGGCGCCCCCGGCTGGTGATCATTGGCCTCTCCAATTTGACCGGCTGGGTGGAAAAACAGCTGGAAAATGGCTTTTTTGATGCCCTGATCGTAGCGGATCTGACCAAATCGGCGCTGGGAATCACTGAGCTGCCGGATAATCCGCTGGAAGTTTTCAACCGCTATTATGTATTGATCACCAAGGATAATCTGCGGCGCAACCGCCGGTTCTTCCACCACCAGTAAGTTATGTCTGAAGTCCCGGCTGCTGCCAAAAAAGCCTTTGCCAAAGTCTGCGCTCAGGCGGCCTCCACCAGTGCCGGATTCAAATTGCTCGAATCCGGCGACAGGGTTCTGCTTGCCCTCTCCGGCGGACTGGACAGTTTTGTGATGCTCGAAGTCATCTGCCAGCTGGCCCGGCGCACGCCTTTTAAATTCACTGTCGAATGTGCAACCTTTGATCCGGGCTTCCCGGAAATGGACTGTCGGCGGATCGCTGAATATTGCCGGGAACGGCAAATCATCCATCACAGAGTTTTTATGGATATACCACAATATTTGCACGACTCTCCGCAGGAACGCTTCCGGCGGCCCTGCGTATGGTGTTCACGGATGCGCCGGGGCAAACTTTACGGGCTGGCCCGGGAGCTGGGTGCCAGCAAGCTGGCGCTGGGGCATCATGCCGATGACCTTATGGAATCGTTTTTTATATCGCTGGTGCGGGGCCAGGGCCTGACGACCATGGGCCCGAACGTGGCGGCCGATTGCGCCGGCAGCAGCAGCACTCTGCGCATAATCCGCCCGCTGGCGGAAGTACCGGAGCAGCTGGTCAAAACGGCGGCCGGATGTTTTGACTTTCCTGCCGTCGGTGAATGCCCCTACAAAGAAGAACTGGCCGCTTCCGGCGACCGGATGTGGGCCAAACAGACGCTGAAAAGTATTGCCAAACGGATCCCGGATCTGCACTCACTGATGCTCAAAAGTATGGGCAAAGCCGAACTGCAATGGCTGCTGGATAAACGCTATTTGGAATATATCAATAATCAACCTTAATTGAAAAGGAAAATTTATCATGAAACAAACCTCCTCCCTGTTGATCAAAAACGCCCGGATCATTTCGCCGGATACCGATTTGGCCGGCGGCGCAGTACTGATCGTTGATGGCATGATCAAACAGCTTTTCGCTCCCGGCGACACTTTGCCGGCCGCCGATCAAACCTGCGATCTCAACGGCATGATGCTGATGCCCGGTTTTATTGACGTGCATACCCACGGCCGCAGCGGATACGAATTTACTGACGGCGTGCTGGAACATTTGAACACCATGTGTATTGACAAGCTTTCCGAAGGTGTCACCAGCTGGCTGCCGACCACGCTGACGCTGGGGAACGAAGCTCTGGCAGCTGCGCTGAACAACGCCCGCAGCTACAGTGCAGGCAATACTCCCGGAGCCAAGATCCCCGGCGTGCATCTGGAAGGACCGTATATCAACGAAAAATGTCTGGGCGCCCAAAACCCCGCCTTTGTCCGCAAGCCCGATATCGACGAAGTACGCAAACTCAACGATATTTACCGGGTGCTTAAAGTATCTTACGCCGTGGAAGTCGAAGGCGGCGACCGCTTTGCCTCGGAACTGCTGAGCGAAAATATCACCCCTTCCTGCGTCCACAGTCAGGCCACTTACAAGCAATTCTGTGCCGGTTATGACCACGGATTGCGCAATTTGTCGCACTTCTGCAATCAGATGACTGCGCTGCATCACCGCGACATCGGGCTGGTGGGAGCGGGTTTGCACCACAGCGAAGTATTTATTGAAATGATCTGCGACAAAATTCATCTCTGCAGCGATATGATCAAACTGATCTTCCAGCTCAAAGATATCAACCACATCCTCCTGATCACCGATGCCTGTCAGGCGGCCGGTATGCCCGATGGCGAATACGAGATCGGCGGCCTGCCGCTGATCCTCAAAGACGGCGCCGCCCGGCTGGCTTCCAACGGAGCGTTGGCCGGCAGCGTGCTGGTCATGAACAAGGCACTCAAAAATGTTTATGAGATCACCGGTCTGCCGCTGGCGCAGCTGGTCAAAACCACCAGCTGGAATCAGGCGTGTTCGCTGGGCTTGAGCAAGCTTGGCCGCATCGAGCCGGGGTATTGCGCCGATCTGACTGCGCTGAACGACAACTTTGATGTGCAGAAAGTGTGGGTGGACGGTTGCCAAATGCGCTGAAAAACAGCGTTTTCTGTACAAAAAAGGCGTTTTAAGGCCGGAAAATGAATTTTTTTTGAAAAAAAGTTCATTTTCCGGCTAAAAAAAGTTTGTCAAAGTCTAATTTAAGGTTATATTGACTAACAGATGAGGTTCGTATTTGCTGGCGTAAATCCAGCAAGTTATAACAAAATCCTAATAAAAAGGGAGAATCGCTTTATGCAACACCAGTTCTATGACGTCAAGACCAAGAGCAAAATCACCGCCGAAGTCACGGAAAAAGTTTCCTACGGCACCGCCGGTAACGAACGCTATGCTTTCCGCGGCAAAACCGCTGATGGCCGCAATCTGACTGCCTTTGTCAGCAAGGCTACTTGGGAAAAAGCTGACATCTGATTTTCTGATTCTCTGTAAAGTCGAACGCTGCACCAGCTTCGTATTTTTTCCGGCGCAGGCAGTTCTGACTGTAAAATCGGCATTGGGTATGCGCAAGCAGCTGTGCCGATTTTTTTTTGGATAGGAGCCAATATGAATCACCTCATTTCTGCTGCAGAAATGCGCCTTTGCGAAGAACGCAACTTTGCTGCCGGTACCGCCGATGCGCTGGAACTTATGCACATAGCCGGATGTTCGTGCGCCGATCAGCTGCTGAAGTTTATGAAATCGCAGCCGCAGTGCCGCCGTATCGTGATCTTCAGCGGACATGGCAACAATGGCGGCGACGGCATCGTTATGGCATCGCAGCTGGTCAAAATGCAGGATTTGCCGGTGATCCTGGTGTTGGCCAAGCCGCCGGAAACACTTTCGCCCGGCAGCAGTTATTACTTTAAACAGCTGCCCGGCCAGGTGAACGTGCAATCCCCATTAGCTGTAAAGCTCAACCGTTCCGACCTGATCGTGGATGCCTTGCTGGGTACCGGCTGCCAAGCGCCCATGCGTGAACCCTACCGGCAGTTGATCGAACTTATCAACCAATCCCATGCCGCCGTGCTGGCCGTGGATATACCCAGCGGACTCGGCAGCGATTTGTGTGTCAAAGCCAATATGACGGTCACGATCGGTTATTTCAAAGATATTCTCTTTTCGGATGCCGGAATCCAAAACTGCGGACGGCTGCGCCGGGTAACACTGCCGTTGCCGCTGACTGCAGAAATCCCGGAAAATGCTCCGCTGGTAACTGACAGTAAATGGCTGGTCAAAAATTCCGTCAAACTGCCCAATGATATACATAAATATCAGCGGGGCAAAGTGTTGATCCTCGGCGGATCGCAAAAATATGTGCAGGCGCCGTTTTTAAGCGGCCGGGCCGCATTGCGCAATGGCGCCGGTTTGGTGGAGCTGGGAGTGCCTTTTGCCGCCAGTCCCGGCTGCGGAACTTTGAGTCTGATCGTGACTCAACTGCCGGAAACTGACGGTTTCCTGAATAAAAATGCTCTGGAAACAATAGCGCAAAATTGGCAGAAAACTGCCGTCATCGCCGCCGGGCCCGGCTTGGGACGCACGCCGGATACCGTGGAATTTATCCGGCTTTTGCTCCAAAGCCAGAAACCGCTGGTGCTGGATGCCGATGCGCTCTTCTGCGCCAGCCAAATGCCGGAGCTGCTGGCTCAGCGCTCTTATACGACTATTTTGACTCCGCACCGGGGCGAAGCAGCTGTGCTGGCAGCCGCATTTGATCTGACGCTTTCCGGCAACGATCTGCAAGATGCCCGCCAGCTGGCCAAATGCTGCAAGGCTGTTGTGCTGCTCAAAGGCCCCCGCACGGTCATTGCCGATCCCGATGGCAACGCATTTATCAACAGCAGCGGCACCCCGGCGCTGGCCACCGCCGGCAGCGGCGACGTCCTGACAGGAATGATCGCTGCTGAACTGCTCCGTTATCCGCCGCTGACTGCCGCCGCCCGGGGGGCTTTTCTGCACGGTGCGGCCGGAGAAATCGCCGAACAAACCTGGGGCACCTGCGGCGTGATCGCCGATGATCTGCCGGAATTTTCCGCCCGGGCCCGACAACAGATATTGCTGTAAATCAGCGGCCGGGAAAAAAACTTTTTGATCCGGAAAATTTTTGATAAAATTTTTGCCGGAGCCAGCTTTTGTGCTTGCAGAAATCAAAAAAAAGTGTACATTATCCATGTGAAGTACATAAAGTTTTTTAACGAGGAATATTATGAATAACCGGGTAGATTATTTGAGCGACCGACTGGTCAATTTGCGTGGCAAACTCAAATCTGTTGACGAAGTTATGCCGCCAACAACTGCACCCAACGGCGTGACAACTGTGCCCGGAAAAAATTCCCAACAGCAACGGTCAGCAGCCGTCGCAACGCCCAAGGCGCCCGCTCCGGTTGCCGCTGCCAATACACAAGCGCAGGCGCAGGATCGGCGCTTTGAACAAACCATGCAGCTCTACAGCGATCTGGAAAGCCGCCTGGTGCGCCGCTGTGCCCAGCTGGAGTGCCAGATCAAAATGCTTCAGCAGCAAACCGTACAGCTGCAGAATTTCAACTCCCGCCTTGAACAGTGCCGCAGCAAATTAAGTTCGGTCACGCTTAAAGATGCTTCCGATATGACGCCCATGGCGCTGGGCGAAGCTTACCGGACGATCGACCGCACCCGGTTGGAGTTTTTTGTGCTGGATTCGGAAATCGAAGTAGTTACTGCTGACGGCAGTCGGAGTGTTCCACCGCCCGTCACCAGTACGGCAGCACCGGAGGAAACGTTCAAAACCATGCTCAAAAAGGGTGCTGCGCTGGCGTTGACCGTGGGCGTAACTGTTGGTGCAGCGGTCATTGCCGCTGCATTGATCATCTATCTGTCGTGGAGATAAATATATGCCGATACATCGCAACCATCTGCCCGGACAGCGCAAAATATCCCGCTACCGCCATACGCAAAGCTGCATAAGAGTAGCCGGCTTTGCTCCCGGCCGGGAACGGGCAGCGCAGAGCATCCGCTGCCGGATCATGGCCGTGGTGCTGGCGGTGGCGGCAAGTTTTGGAATAATTTCAATATTAAGCTGATAAAGGATTTGCAACATGGATAATTCTGCTTTGTTCAAAATCGCCTACGGGCTGTATGTGCTGACGGTCAGAGATCAAAATCACGATAACGGCTGCATAGTCAATACATTCAGCCAGCTGGCAAGTTCGCCGTTGCGCGTGGGCGTATCGGTAAGCAAGGAAAATTTAAGCTGCCAGATGGTCGAAGCCAGCGGGATTTTTAATATAACCGTGCTGGATGAAGCGGCCAAATTCGATGTTTTCAAGCACTTTGGCTATCAATCCGGCAAAAATGTCGATAAATTCGCTCAGATGGAACTGCCGCGCAGCAGCAATGGTCTTTATTATCTGACGGAACATGCCAACAGCTGTTTTTCCTGTAAAGTCACCGATAAAAAAGATTTGGGCAGTCATCTGCTGTTTATTGCCGAAGTAACTGATATGAAACTTCTCAATGACTCCGCCGAAACTGTTACCTATTCGTATTATCAGCGCATGATCAAACCGCAGCCGGCGGCAGCGGCAGTAAGCGGCTGGCGCTGTTCGGTGTGCAATTATGTGTATGAGGGCGAAACGTTGCCCCCGGATTATGTTTGCCCGCTCTGCAAACATGGCGCCGCTGATTTTGTCCGGATAACTCCCGCAGCAGCAACTCCGGCAGCTCCGGCTCCGGCCAAAACTGCATGGAAGTGTCAGATATGCAAATACGTTTACGAGGGCGAAACGTTGCCCCCGGATTATATTTGTCCCCGCTGCAAACGCGGCGCGGAAGAATTTATAAAAATTGAGCTGGAAGCTCAGGAGGAAAAAATGGAATTTAAAGGCAGCAAGACCGAAGCTAACCTGATGTACGCTTTTGCCGGTGAATCTCAGGCCCGCAACAAGTACACCTACTACGCCAGCAAGGCCAAGAAAGAAGGCTACGAACAGATCGCAGCCCTCTTTGAAGCCACCGCCAATAACGAAAAAGAACACGCCAAACTCTGGTTCAAAGCCTTCCACGGCATCGGCAACACCTACGAAAATCTGCTGGATGCCGCCGCCGGTGAACACGAAGAATGGACCGAAATGTACAAAAACTTTGCCGAAGTAGCCAAGGAAGAAGGTTTTGACGATCTGGCCGCTCAGCTGGCCGCTGTGGCCGCTATCGAAAAGCGTCACGAAGAACGTTACCGCCAGCTGGCCGCCAATATCGAAAAGGGCGAAGTCTGGACCAAGGTCGGCGAAAACCGCTGGGAATGCCGCAACTGCGGTCACATCCACGTTGGTGAATCTGCTCCGGAACTCTGCCCGGTCTGCAAGCACCCGCGCGCATACTTTGAAATCGAAAGCAAAAACTACTGATAGACAATATCTTTTGTAAACAGAAGTTTCAACCGGTCATCTTTATTTCAAGCAATAAAAATGACCGGTTTTTTTGTGTCAGAAATTCAGGTGTTTTCAGCAGTGCGCCAAGAGGAAAATTGCTCTGCCAAGCCAATATAATTACTGCACTTCGTCAGAATCGGGATCAACTTCCGGCTGGGGATTTTCCCGTATTTCCAGCGGTTCATCGGCTTCACGCATGGTGAAAAACGAAAGCTCTATGTCGTTTTTACGACTGAATTCCTTGAGGATCTCGTAATTGCAGCGGATCGGATTAGGAGTCAAAACGATGATCTTGGTGAAGTTGTAACGCTGATAAAATTCTTCCAGCTGCGATATATCGCCCAGGATCTTATAGCCGTAAACATGCTGCCCCTGCAGCGCCAGATCGTTATCCACGATCCCCACTACCCGGATGCCCTTGCGCTGCAGATAGGAGTTGGAAAAACTCTGGAACGACGAAAGATTCGCCCCCGCCCCATACAGCAGTGTGGTGGTACACTCTTTATTGCTGAATTCCGAGTCATGGAAATATCGCGGCAGCATCAGCTGCAAACAACGCAGATGGATGCGCTCGCCCAAGATCCCCACTACCGTCAGCAAATATGACGGCAGCAGCACGATCATGCTCCACTGATACCCCAGAAAACGGTTGAAAATCGCCGTCACGCCCAGCACCAGCAGAAATCCCAGCAAAATGCTGTAGGAAAGATTCAAATAGTCCGGCGTACCCGCCCTAAGCCAGAACACCTTGTAAATATTGCAGAACTTGAATACCATCATCAAAATCAACGCCGACAGCACGATCCGATAGATGAAATCACGTTCGCTGCCGTTATTTTCAAACAGCACTATCGAAATGAAAAACGCTCCGCCAATGACCATCAAATCGTAGACCGGATGCAGAATATTGACAAAAATCCCCCGCCGGGGCATCGCCAAACCCTTGAAGACGATCTCGGTGGAGTTCCACATTTCCACCACCGCAAATTTGCGCAGCACCAAAACCAGCGTGCAAACCACCAGCAGCACCGCCAGCATGGGCAGCGAATCCACGATAATGCTGGAAACCACCCCCACTGCGCTGAGCACCATCGCCAATATATAGATCGTCATAGCCGTGCGGCTCTGATTGCCGTGCTGCGCATCCAATATCCGGTGGTGCAGATGCGACCGGTCGGCTGACATGATCTCACGCCACGAACGCTTGCTCAGCATCCGGGAAGTCGAGCGCCGCCACACCGCCAAAAATGTATCGATCAGCGGCACGCCGCAAGCCATGACCGGAATGACCATGGCAAAAAACGACGTATCATAACTGGAAGAAATCAACCCCAGCGCTGCCAGCACATAACCCAGAAACATGCTCCCGGTATCGCCCATAAACAGCTTGGCCGGATGAAAATTGTATCGCAAAAATCCCAGACAGCCCCCGGCCAGGATCAACGCCATTACTGCATTCTCCCAATGGTGGCCGATCAACAGCACCAGCGCCATGGTCACTCCGGCCAGCACCGCCAGCCCGGCCGCCAAGCCATCCAGACCGTCAATCAGATTGAACGCATTGATAAAGAGCAGAAACCAGAAAACCGTCACCACAAAGCTCAGATATTCCGGCAGCTGGAATCCCAATATGCTGGCAAAACGGATCCCGCAAAACCACGCCAGCGCTCCGGCGCCGATCTGTCCGGCCAACTTGACCACCGGGCGCATGTCAAAACGATCATCGTAAATGCCAATGCCGAAAAGCAGCGCCACCGGCAGGAAAAATTTCCAATCGATCGTGGTGACATCCGCCAAAGGAAAATTCATCACCCACAAATTAAATAATGTGCAGCTGATGACAAAAGCCAATATCATGCCGATACCGCCAGCGGTCGGAGTGACCCGCTTGTGGATATGACGCCCCCCGGTAGCTGCCGCAAACCCCCACTTGGGCAGTAATTTGACCAGAAAACGGGTAAAAATTGCCGATACTATCACCGCCACCAATGGCGTCCACAACAATTTCAACAAAAAGAGTATTTTATCATCTGTACCCATTTTTCAATATTCTCGTTTCCGCTTGCCGCCTCTTTTATGGAAATAAGCCGGAAGTTTTTCTTCCGGCTTGCTATTTATTGTTTATCAATAGATATCGCCAATACCTGCCGTGCTGGGACGCCCGCGGGAATCGACCTGATAATAGGGCGAGCCATCCGGCTTGAGCATTCTGGCTGTCACGAAGATCAGCAGATTGGTCTTTTTGATCGACGAGGACTTGGACTTGAAAAGATTGCCAACCAGCGGAATATCGCCCAGGATCGGCACCTTGTCATCGATCGTAACGGTGTAATCTTTGATGATACCGCCGATAACGACAGTTTCGTTATCGTAGATCGCCACGTTGGTATCGGTGGTACGTTCGGCCACGATCGGGCGGCGCATGGTTTCGGTCGTACCCAAACCGCCGCCTTCGCCGTCGGAAGATACGTTGTATTCGTATTCCGTCCAGCCGACCAGCGTCTTGACCCACGGATGCACGTCAAGCATGATCAGGCGTTTGTCGGTATCGACTTTGGGGGTGATTTCCATCGTGATCCCCAATTCCTGCTTTTCAAATTCCGGCCACGGCGGGGTGTAACTGTAGGTGGTCACACCGTCGGAGTTGCTGGTTTCAAATTCACCTTCTTCGTAGTCCCATTCAAAATACCGTTCGCTGGTCATCTTGATGGATACCTTCTTATTGGGATTGGTCAGCACTTTCGGAGAAGAAAGCACATCCTTGGAATCCAGCTGATTCACCGCATTGATGGTCAAATTGTAATTGTAACCATTGGTGCTGCGCGAATAGGTAAAGGTGTTGCGGCCGCTGTTGTAGAGCGTTTCATCGTTTTTATCGAACTGCAGACGGCCTTCGGTCTTGCCCAGATCGCCATTGGGACGGCCCAGCGACTGGATAAAGCCCAATTCCTTGAGGTCACTCTGCTCGATTTCCACGAATTTGACCTGGATCTGCACCATCGGCGGAGCTTCCTGCTTGCGGATCTCCATCAACGCATCATTGATGCGGTTGAGGTTTTCGGGCGTATTCAGCACGATCAGCGAACGGAAACGGGCATCATACATCACCTTGGAACCGGTGGGGAATTCCACATTGGCATTGGGCACAAGCTTCAATGCTTCTTTAAGAGCTTCGGGGTCTTCCTGACCGCCCAGCGCATCGAGCATACTTTCGTCAAACATGAACACTTTGATCTGCATATCATCCAGCGGCACATCTTTGGGAGCGAGTACCACGGCGTGTTTTTCGATTTTATACTTCATCTGCGTGGCCTGCGCCAAAGCGTCGATGATTTCGATCAAAGGCTTATTGACCAAGTCCATGTTAACCAGCGGATATTTGCTGTGATCCGGACCGGCTTCGGCCTGTTCGGCTTCGTCGCCTTCGTCGCCTCCATCGTCAAAGTCGCCTTCATCATCCACGGCGGCGGCCTCAGCGGCGGCGTTGCGGCGGTTCAAACCCAAGCCCAGCTGATCTCCGGCGGCATTATCGGCCGGAGTCTGGCCTTCCTGACCGGCATTGGCCTGGGTTTCCGGCCAGTACAGGA
This sequence comes from Lentisphaerota bacterium, assembly GCA_015061575.1. Taxonomy (GTDB): domain Bacteria; phylum Verrucomicrobiota; class Lentisphaeria; order Victivallales; family Victivallaceae; genus SIG78. Next base: position 64,061 of record SUWF01000009.1, on the reverse strand, counting down.
AAATGTTGACACCAACGTTTTCCGGGTCATGGGACTTGCTGCGGTCGCGCAGGAACTTCAACGCCACCAAAAGCGGCGTACCCGGCTGCTGAGCATCTCCGCTGAAATTCACCCGGGGAATGATGATATTGCTGAGCTTTTCACGCATCTTTTTGGTATCATCATCTTCTTCGATCTTCTTGCTGGTGCCCTTTTCGGCCAATTCCATTTCTTTGCGCACGTCAAATTCAGTGCGCTTGATGATCGGATCCGCCATCTTCCATGCCGCTTCGGCAATGGCTCGCTTGTGGGTCAGACGGCGACGGTCATTACCGGTATTTTTCAGCTGCAGGTCGCACGCACGCATCCCCTGGATGGCTTCCGGAGAGATCTTGTCGATCAGCAGCACTTCCTGATAGCGCTTGCGGGCCAATTCATACTGCTTGGTATAATAGAGCAGCTTGGCCTGTTTGAGCAGCACTGCAATCCGGTATGCCCGGTCGGAGCTGTCGGGAATGACCTGACTTTCGCTCAAACGGTTGCGCCGGGCAGCGGCATCACGCATTTTTTCGTAACTGGCAATGCGCTCCTGCATCTCTTTTTCGGACGCCGGATAAATGGCGATAGCTTCTTTGCAGAGCGCAATGGCATTTTCCAATTCGCCGAAGTTGGCTTCTTCGTGTGCCTTCAACGCAGTTTCCTGTGCCAGATAGTAATAGGCTTTGGCGATCAATTCCTTAGTCTTGTTGAGTTTTCCGGCAAAGTGTTCGCTGTTTTCTTTGAGCGAATCAAAAATATGCGCAGCCTGCGCATAATTCATAGCTGCATCCTTGTATTTGCCGGCGATAAAAAGATCGTTACCCTTGCTGATAAAGGAATTGGCGGCAGCTTCGTACTGCTGCTTATCGATACTGAAAGCATCTACAGTGGTGTTGATGCTGCTCTGCACAGCTTCGTCAGCTGCCAGCAGCATCGCTCCGGCAGAGCACACCGCCGTAAGCAGCAGAGATTTTACATATTTATTACTCATAATATAATTGAAACTCCTTTGCTTGATTAGCGGTTGAATTCCACCAGTCCGCGTTCACGCACACTGCGCACCGGCATACCGTTGGGGTTGATCAAACGGGCAGTGATGAAGATCAGCAATGTGCGGTTGGTTACGTTGCTCATCTGATCCTGGAACAATCTGCCCAGCAGCGGAATATCGCCCAGTACCGGCCATTTGTCATCCCGGACGATCGATTCGTTATCGGCCATACCGCCCAGCAGAACGGTTTCGCCGTCATACAACGTGATGTTGGTGGTCATTTCGCGGCGTGCGATTTCCGGCATCCGCAAATTGAAGGTCTGTTTCATTACCGGCACCATCGCACCATCGATGTACTGACCGGCTTCGTAAGAAACAATGTAGTCGTGGTCGCCGGTATGGTTCAAAAAGACCGGATGGATGTTGTTGAGCGTGATCGTGTAGTTGTCAGCCTGCACAACCGGTGTTACCGAGAACGTCACCCCCAGATCGTAAGCATCGTCATCCCATTCCGGGTCGGTGGAGTCCAATGTAATGTTGAAACCATCTGTTTCAACATCCGGTTCTTCCCACTCGGTGATGAAGTAGGTCTTTTCGGTCATCTTGATCATGGCCGGTTTTTTGGGGCCGCTTTCCGAAAGGATGCGCGGCGAAGCCAGCACTTCCGCCTGACGGTTCTGCGCCACGGCGTTGACCGACAAACTCAAGTCAACATTGTTGTCAGCTCCGAAGATCTTTTCGCCGAAGTTCGGGAATATCTTCAGATTATTGATCACCCGGAACATCCCCGAACCGGTGCCGTGACGGGTCGGATCAACTGTGCCCAAAGACCAGCCGCCGCCGCTGCCGTTGCCCGGCTTAGCCGAAAACATCCATTCAAAACCCAATTCATTGAGGTTGGTATCGCTCAATTCGATCAACTTGGCTTCCACCATGACCATCGGCTGTTCCAACGCATCCAGCTGACGCAGCAATGCGTCCATGCGGCGCAGATTTTCGGCCGTATTGCGCACCATCAAACGTTCGCCGCGGGGGCTGTAGATGATGTTGGCGCCATTTTCAAACGTCACCCAGCGATCCGAAAAATAGGCTTTCAACGCCGCCGAATCCTGCTTCTGACGGGTGGCCGCAGCGTCAGCAGCCGCTGAAGTTTCAGCGCCTGCTTCAAGGACTTCGCCGGTATCCGGCGGAGCAGCTTCATCGGCCGGAGCATCATCGCCGCCGCTGCCTTCGGCATCTTTCATGCCCGACGAGGTCGGACGGCTGGTCTGCGAGTCGATGATTTCGGCAATGATATCGCCGCGCACCGGGAAAAATTCCGTGCTCATGCTGTCCACGTTACCGAAGATGACTTTGTCACCCCGGAAACTGTAGGAAAGTCCGGAGGCCATGCTCAGATAACGGATCACATCCAGCATCGGCACCGTTCCCAATTCAAAGGAAACCTTGCGCTGCTTATCGGACGGAGAAAGGTTGTCGATGATTGCCACCCCTTCTTTTTCCGGGTCATTGGCACGGCCCTTTTCGTTCAAATAGCTGATGATCTGCGTCAGCGTCATAGCATTGAAACTGACCGACGGGAAAACGATGCGTTCCAGACGGTTGTAGAGATCGGTATTGCTCTTCTGCCGCACCGAGCCGCGACGGTCAGTCGTGCGGTCAACCTGCACCACCGAAAGCGGTTCCGTCCATTCCCACACATTGCGGGCATTGGCAATATCTTTGGATTCCACGCCCCGTTTGATGCCGTCTTTGAACAGACGGTCATAGCAAATAGCGAGCATATCGATCGCTTCCATATTGAATGGATCCACCAGCAATACCCGTTCCAAACGGGTGCAGGCCGATTCATAGCGCTTGTTGCGGATGAACAGTTTGGCTTCACGCAGATCCAGATCGATCTGGCTCTGACGCTTTTCGTAATCCGGGGAAACGTTCTGCAGCGAAGTAGCTTTTTTGAACTCTTTGCCCTGCGCATACTTCTGACATTCGGTAATAAAATTGGTTATATATTCCCGATCCGGAGTAAGCACCAGCGCCTGCTGCGCTTTAACCACGGCGCTTTCGTATTCCTTTTTGGCGGCCAGATCCTGAGCTTCCTGCATGATCTCGCTGCTCCAGGCCCGCTTCATACGCACAATGTTGTTTTTGATTTCGTTGGATTTGTCTTTGGCAAAATCTCCGGAGATGCGGCTGGCTTGTTTGAGCAGACCTTCCAATTCCTTTATGGCCTGAGCAAAATCGCCATCGGCCGCTTTGGCAATGGCATTGCGCCGATCTTTTTCCAGCTGATCAAACTTAGCTTGCATTGCATCGTGATTGGCCTTGTAGACCTTACCGTAGTCCGCCGGAGCGGCACCTTCAGCTCCGCTTACCGACAACGGAAGCACCAGCGCACCCGCCAAACTCAGCGGTCCGACCCGACGCAGCCACGCAGATTTTATTACTGTTCTCATGCACGGATTCCCTTTGATATTTTCATTATTTACTATAAAATATTCACATATTAAAATTTACTCTTAATTACGCGCCCGCCGTCTGCGTCTGGACTTGTTATCTTCCCGGACTGCCGGTTCAGCTTCACTCATATTGGAACCGTCTTTCTTGACGTAGGCGTTCTTAGGTATCCGGGCCTTCTTTTCCAGCAGAAATTCTTCGCTGGTTTCGGTATTCAGCAAGCGCACCGCTTCCTTCACTGCATCGGTGCTGATGACCTGGAAAGTCACACCCTTATCTTTTTTGCCGGCATCATCTCGCTTGATGGTGAAAGTTTCACCGACCGCCTTGCGGAAGCCGCGGGAATTGGGATTGCGCACATCACGGATCAACGCAATATGATCCGGTGCATGGACCTTCTTGCCGACTTCCAGCACCAGCTTGCCTTTTTCATCGATCTTGCCTTCCTTGAGCGGAGCAATCGTCACGCGCGAGGCATCGTTATCCAGCACCACCGAGGCTTCCTGCGAGTCGCGGGTCTTGTATTCAGCATCCAGAATACGGTATTTTTTCTTCTGGACTTCAATTTCTTCGCCGATCTTTTTGGAATCACGCATGTTGTTGATCGTCATAGCGATTTCCCAACTTTTCTTGTCGTTTTTATCCACCACAGTCACTCCGTTGAGCCGCAGCGGCATGGTCTTTTTCTGCAATCTCACCAGATAGATGCACTTTTCCAGTGACGGCAGACTGCCGGGGTTGGTCGGGTCAGTCTTGACCAGAAATTCATACAAATTGGAAAATCCATCGCCATCTTTATCCTGCTCGGCATCGTTGGCATCCTGCGGATTGAAACCCATCTTCAATTCATACCGGTCAGGCATACCGTCCTGATCGGTATCAAGCTTGGCGATTTCGCTTTCATAATCTTTCGGTTCGCCGGGATCGGCGATGGTATTTTCGCAGAAAGGACATTTTTTGGTCTTGGCCACGCTCCAGGGCATGATCTTTTTGCACTCTTTGTGTTCGCAGCGCAGTGACTTCATCGGTACCGTCAATTCAGCGGTAAAGCCCAGCTTGCCTTTGTCGGTACGTTCGTCCCAATGGGCCATTTTGCCCAGCACGGTATCGACGGCAAACTTGCTGTCCTTGAAATCCTTCTGCTCATATTTGGTTGCCGGGGCCTCAAACTGCAGATCATTGGCCGTTACCATGCGGGCTGATTCCACCATATCCAGCAAATAGACCAACGCAAACACAAATGCAAGTAACAACGCACCGAGTACGATCTTTTCGTAATGTTGTTTCAAAATTTCCACAATGCCACCACCGTTGTTATTTCAATATATTGCCGCTGTAGACCACATAGTCCAGGACTATCGTTGCCGAACAAACATTGCTGCGCCCGGCCACACATTCTTTGTATTCATCGACTTCAACATAGTAATTGTGCTGAAGCTGCTGCTGCTTGGCCTGATTGCCGCCGCCGAAATCAACATTTTCGTCATTGCCGCGGCTGGCCAGCTTGGCCGCTTCTTCGTTCTGATTGCCCAGAATACCCTGCGCTGCATCGATGATATCCTGGATCTGGTCTTCCTGCTTTTCCCAGACAATATTGCGCACTACATACACCCGGTTGCCGGTGTAGGCGTTATTCAGCAGATTCAGGAAAGTACGCAGTTCTTTTTCGCTGCCGATAAGCGACACCGTGTAGGTGTAAAAACGGCAGCCGCTGTCTTCCCGGCCAACCATATCTTTGTAGGAAATTTCTTCCACGGAGTCGATTTTGGCCTTGACCATGCGCTGCGCCAGGTCGCAGATGATCTCCCAATTGCGGATAACGTCAGATGGTTCGGCTTCTTTTTTCTCGCCTTCACCGCCGCTGCTTTCGCCGGCTGGAGATGCCGAGCCGCCGCCGGTGGTGCTGTTTTCACCATCCTTGCGCCGGTCGCTTTGATCGACAAAATCCTTATTGGTCTTGATCGGAGCCACATCATGCTGGTTGAAGTACACACCGAGCATGGATATATCGTTCTTTTCGGTCAGCAGATCCACCACCTGAGCCTGCATATCCCGGGCAAAGGCTTCCAAACGCAGCTGCGACTTACCCAGATTACGGGGCAAACCCAGCGCAGAAAGAAAAATTTCTTCGCTGTTGCGGTCGTCAATTTTTTCCATCGTAGTGCTCTGCGCAGCTTCCACAAACACTTCCATTGCGGCGTTCCAGGCATCGACCTCCCAAAGCTTTTTGGCATTTTCATTGGCCTGCCCCAAAGGCACGCCGCAGGTGGCCCGGTAGCGGCGGTAGGTCTGTTCGCGGGGACCCTGAGATTCCTTTTCTTTTTCCCAGAACTCACGGAAATTTTTCCGCAATTCATCCGGCGTTACCTTCAGCTCGGCACAAAACTTCACCAGCGCCGGGTAGAGCGGATGGCCAAAATAATTTTTCAGCTCTTCCGCTTTAAGTGCATAACCGGTAATATCTTTCTGTACCAGCTCAATATTTTCCTGCACTGCAGGCGGACGCTGACGCATCAGAGTTTCGTTCTTTTTACGCATCTCAGCGGTTTTGCTGATATACTTGCTCATTTCGATGTACTGCGTTACCGACAGCACCAGCAGCACCACGATACCCAGCACTGAAAGTCCCATCACGCCGACGAGAAACAGATTCTTTCTGATAAAACGATTCATATCTTCACACGCCTCACTACTGCTTGATAGGATTCTTGAGCTTAACGTAGATCACAAAACTGGTCACGTTATTTTTATCCTGGTCCAACACCAGTACCGGACTCTTGTAATTGGCTGCATCTTCCATAGCGAACATCGGCGATTTCTGCAGATTTTCCCGGAAATAATCCTCCACGCTCTTGGAATCGTTGATGTCCATTTTCAGCGAGTGCCCCTTGAGCCGCAGCCACGCCACTTCGTTCGGCGGCGGCGGTGGCGCTTCCATCATCCCCGGATCCATCATGCCGGGGTCCATCATGCCGGGATCCATCATCCCCGGATCCGGCTGGGCCGGAGCGGCGGCAGCATTGCCAGTGGAATATTCCTTGATGCCGTCGATCTGGGTAAACCACATATTCGGCGGAGCGCATTTCTGCAGCTCATTGAGCAGATTCATCCACATGCCGCGCTGTTCGGCAATGCGGTACAAGCTGTTGTACTGATCGCTGACTCCATTGAGTTCACGCACCAGTTTTTTGATTTGATCGGCAGTTTCCTGCGCACTGTTGAGCTTGGCACCCGCCATCATTTCCAACCGGCGGTCATACAAAGTTCGGGCGCTTACCCCGCCGTAAAACACCAGAAGACAGAGCAATGCACAAACAGCACTGGCATAGAAATACGGTTTCTTTTTCTGCAGATCACGGGTCGTGCGGATGATTTTGGGGATCAGCGCGATTTCGACCGGGCAGGTACGGATGTGCCGCACCGCCAAACCGATCAGCGGCGGGAAAAGGTGGGCAACTTCCAGCAACTCCTGCTTGTCGATGCTGTCGCTGAAATTGATCACCGGAAAAGTATTCAAAAAGCTGACTTCCAACCCCAGTTTTTCGTTCAAAAAGTGCGGCACATAGGGAATGATCGAACTGCCGCCGGAAATAAACAACGCCTGCGGACGATTGCCGCCGAACATCGAACGCCATGCGTTGATCGAACGGTTGATTTCGCCATGCAGACGGGTCATAACGTTACGGGCGATCTTGGAGATCGTGGCCGCAACTTCGGAGTCGGAATCTTCATAAGCACCACCCAGCGCCACAAAACCGTGTTTGCGCTTCATTTCTTCGGCATCTTCCAACGCAATGCTGAATTCTTTGGCGATCTGCTGGGTAATGGTGTTGCCGCCGATCGGGATCGAGCGGATAAAGACACGGTCGCCATCCATGATTATCAAATTGGAACCGCGCCCGCCGAGGTCAAGGATCATATCGCAAGTATCTTCGCCAAACATATTGGCCCGGGCCGCATTGTAAAGCGCTGTGGGCGATACTTCTACAGAAAGCACATCTATATCCGCATCCAGCAGCACCGTGCAGATCGCTGTGGCCAGATCGTCTTTGATCGCTACGAAGAGTGCTTCGAGTTCTTCCACCGTTTCGGTGACTTTTTCAGCCGGAGCTTCGCCATCCTCAGACGGTTCGCTTTCGACCTCAAATTCCTTGGTATATTTGACCAGCTGATAGTCCCAGAGCACTTCATCCAGCGGATAGGGCACTGTCAGTTTGGCTTCACCTTCCACCACCTGCGCAGCACGGGTACGGTTACCCAAAAGCGGGGGAAGTTTGCTCAAACGCTGAAATGCATGCAAGCTGCTGATCGATACCCGGGCCTGATGGGAAGTAAACGAATTTTCTTCCATCAGCGCATTGAACGCTCCGGCAAAAGCCTGCGGAAAATCGCTTTCCGCCAACTCAATATCGAGTTCCTTGACCGCATAACGCTCAAGCTGGATAGTATCGCCGGTAGTGCCGACAGAAAACTCCGCCACTTTCAGACAGGCACCGCCGATGTCAATTGTAAGAACCGTATTCTCTTTTACCATATTTACTGCGCTTTGTTTTCCTGATTGACTTTTTCTGGTGGAATCAACTTCCGCCAGTTGCTCCTTCTCCGGAACCGCCTCCCTCCGGACCGATCCCGTCTGCCGATAAAATGCACGCACATCGCGCCGTCAGAAAAATATCCAAAGACGGCTCAACTGAGTTACAATATTCCTTGTTTTAAATTATTGCAAATTATTTTGCCCATAAAACGACAAAAATCCGCAATAAATAGGCCGAAAAAAGCCGCTTGGGTAATTTTTTCCCCATTATAAGGGACTTTATTACCGCATATTTCAACCAAGTCTGTGCTTTTTTTGCCAACAACAGCTGCCGGAAAGCGAAAAATCACCGTCCCGGCCAACTGTAATCATTTCTTTGCTGCCGCAGGAGCTTTGGCGCCTTCTGCAGCCGGAGCTGCGGCTTTTTCCACTGCCGGAGCAGCTTCATCGGCAACTTCATCCACCAGCGAACGATCGCTGCGGCTGTGACCGATCAGTGCCGCCAGCGTCAGCGACAGCACAAAAAAGATCACCGTAAGCACCACCGTGGCCTTGGTCAAATGGCTGCCGGCACGCGCGCCGAAAACCGATTCGCCAACGCCGCCGAAAACCGAGCCGAAACCACCGGACTTGGACGGCTGGATCAATATGAGCACCGCCAGAAGCAATGCAACCACGATCACCAGCGCATACAGTACAGTCATGACTATTTCCATAAAACCACCTGAATGTTGCTTCCGGACCGGTTCTCCGCCAGTCCGGAATTTATTTTATTGCGCTTAGCAGTTAGCACCCTTGATGGCGTTTTTCACCAGAGCGGCAAAGCTGTCGGCCTTGAGAGCGGCACCACCGATCAAACCGCCGTCGATATCAGCCTGACGAACCAGTTCTTCGGCGTTTTCCGGCTTCATGCTGCCGCCGTACTGGATACGGACGTTTTCAGCAGCTTCTTTGCCGAAAAGTTCAGCAACTTTGCTGCGGATGAACGCGTGAGTTTCCTGCGCCATTTCGGGGGTGGCAGTTTTGCCGGTACCAATGGCCCACACCGGTTCGTAAGCCAGCACCATGGCGCCGACGGTGGCAGCGTCGAGATCTTTCAGACCATCTTCGATCTGCTTGCCCAGCACGGCTTCAGTCTGGTTGCCTTCGCGTTCTTCGAGGGTTTCGCCGATGCAGACGATGGGTTTAAGGCCGGCGGCCACCGCAGCCTTGAGGCGGCTGTTGACCGTGGCATCGGTTTCGCCGAAATACTGGCGGCGTTCGCTGTGACCGATGATCACATATTCCACACCGGCTTCTTTGAGCATAGCCGCAGAGATTTCACCGGTAAAAGCACCGGATTCGGCCCAATGCACGTTCTGGGCGCCGACTTTGACGTTGCTGCCTTTGCAGGCTTCGACCACAGCGGAGAGCGTGGTGAAGGTCGGGCAGACCACGATTTCTGCGCAGCAGCTGCAGACATCAGCGACCAACGGTTTGAGGGCATTGACCAGAGCCACGCCTTCAGAAGCGGTTTTGTTCATTTTCCAGTTACCGGCAACGATTACTTTACGAGCCATTTTTCTTTCTCCTTTATATATTATTGTTAATGGTTGTAATCAGCTCATTTTCTGCCGTCAGAAAATCACGGCAATAAACATGCGTTCTACAAAATAGCACTCCGGGACGATTTTTGCAATCATTTACTGCAAAATTTTCAAAAATTAGTCGATTTTTTTCAACTTTTTGTTAATATTGAGAAAAATTATTTGATTTTCATTTACCAGCGTGTTACATTTATAGTGTATATATTAACGCAATTTTTCTTTAATAGAATAGAAAGGATATGATTATTATGCAGCATTTGAATGTACCGCCGGAAAATCACGTCAAGGTGCTTGACGGTCAGGGCTGGGTCGGTTTGATCGACCATCTGGGCAGCGAGGCGACCATTGTCAACGCCGCCAGAGTAAGTTTCGGAAAAATCAAGACCGAAATCGATGACCGGGATAAGGTGCTCATGGAATATTTGATTGCCAACCGCCACACCAGTCCGCTGGAACATCTGGTCTTTACTTTCAGCATCCACTGCCCGCTGTTTGTCCGCGGCCAGTGGCACCGCCACCGCACCTGGAGCTATAACGAAATTTCCCGCCGTTATACCGAAATCGACCTCGAATGTTTTGCGCCCAACCAGCTGCGCCGCCAGAGCCAGAACAACCGGCAGGCCTCTTATGTGGACGAAGATTTCAAAGCTCCGGAACTCGTGGAAGCCATCCGCCAGCACAATCTGGCCAGTTTGGATCTTTACAACAAGCTGCTGGAAAGCGGCGTCTGCCGGGAACAGGCCCGGGGCGTGCTGCCGCAGAATATGATGGTGACGTTCTGGGGAACTGTTGACCTCTCGAACCTGCTGCACTTTTTGGAACTGCGCGACAGCGACCACGCCCAGGTGGAGATCCGCGAATACGCTCAGGCTATCAAAAAGCTGATCAAACCGATCGTGCCGAACGTGGCGGCCTACTTTGAAAAACAAGGCCAGAGCTGGTAAGTTCTGACGCTTGAAATTGACGGATAAAACGCCGTCAGTTTACCGGTAAAAGACAAATAAAAAGTGACGGAAAAATCCGTCACTTTTTATTTTTTGAGCTTAAAAACTGGTTTTATACTTCCGTCACTTTGCCGTCACTTAATTAAGCGGTTCTGACGGATTCCAGAACAGGAACGGGAAGTCCTGCTGGATTTTTTCGGCCGGCGGCACATAGCCCCAGCGGGTCACGGCAAAGTATTCACGGAAAATTTCATCATCAAAACCGTGCCGTTTATTGACTGCATTCACCCGTTTGTCCAGATTGCTGCGCCATTCTGCTTCGTCCCAATCTGCGCCGCCGCCCAGATCCGGATCGGTGTTGTTGAGGTTGTTGACAAAGGGCAGCCATTCACAAACCTGCGATTTGTGCTTGAGCAGCATACTGATCTTGCCCTCTTTGACTTCGTTGCAATCCACCCCAAAGTGCCACATGGCTTCTTTGCAGTAGGCATCCGGGCAGTTGAGGATCGTCGGCACCGGAAACGCCTGCACCCGGGGCTGATACATGGTCGGATAAGCGTTGGGCACACCCAGCTGATAAGCTACCAGACGCACCGCTTCAGCAGTATGCTGATGGTCGATGTGGATCCCCGCCAGCGGATTGGTAACTACCGGCGGCGCAACGATATAGTCCGGAGCCCACGCCCGGATGGCGTTCCACAGGCCGCCGAGCATATTGCGGTCGCAGAAGACCTGCGCAGCTATATGGGTGCCATCCAGCTGGCGCAAATTTTCGTATTCAGCACCGACAACATTGGCGCTGGCGATGGCTTCGGCTTCCCGAACCCGGATCGTTTCGTCACAACCCATTATATGATGGCCGCTTACACCGGTACTGGTGGTCAGGATCTTCAGCTCCACATCGTTCCCATAATGTTTGCGCAGCATCAGAAAAAGTCCGGCGGCTTCAAACTCAAAGTCGTCCTGATGTGCCATAATGGACATTACTCGTAACTTGCTCATTAGCATACCTTTCGTATTAAAATTCCATTTTGCCGGATCGGCTCATCAACCGTTCAAGAGCCTCAGCGGCACTGGCATTATTGTGAACTATGTTGTAAATTTCGTCAATGATCGGAGTTTCCACATTGCTCCGGCGGGCGAGGGTATAGGCTCCGATGGAAGTGCGCACACCTTCGGCAACCACCATATCCATTTCTTCAAGAATGGTTTGCAAGGTTTTCCCCCTGCCCAATTCTTCGCCGACGTGCCGGTTGCGGCTGTGGCCGCTGCAGCAGGTAACGATCAAGTCGCCGATCCCGCTCAAGCCCGAAAAGGTCTGCGGATCGCCGCCCAGCGCTTCGCCCAGACGGCTGACTTCGGCAATCCCCCGGGTGATCAAAGCGGCCTTGGGATTGTCGCCCAGCTTCATGCCGTCGATGATCCCGGCGGCAATGGCGATAACGTTTTTCAACGCTCCACCCAGCTCAACGCTGACGACATCGTTACTTGTGTAAACCCGGAAATACTTGTTCATAAAGGCTTTCTGAACCAATTCCGCATATTCGTTTTTTTCGGATGCTGCCACCACCGCCGTCGGCACCATGCGGGCGACCTCTTCGGCGTGGCTGGGGCCGGAAAGCACTGCATAAGGTGCTGCCGGCAAGAACTCTCTGACCATCTGACTGATGCGCAGCCAGCTGTTTTCCTCGATGCCTTTGGCCACATTGACCAGCAGCGGAGCTGACGCTGCCGGATAGACAATCTGGAGTTGTTCCAACACACTGCGCAGATATTGCGTCGGCGTGGCCAGCACAATGATTTCGGCACCATTTACAGCTTTCGCCATATTGGGCTCAAATTTTACATTGCTATGGAACTTTATGCCTTTAAGAAACTTACGGTTTTCGCCAGTGGCAGCCATCTCCTGCAAATATTCCGGGAACGGCCCCCACATGACCACCTGATGACCGTTGTCGGCCAGCACCCTGGAAAGGGCACTGCCCCAGCCGCCATCGCTTAAAATCGCTGTTTTCATAGATTTTCTCCCGTTATTACCGGTCGTTGTAACCGTTGGGATTTTTTTGCATCCACTTCCAGACCGATCCGATGATCGCATCGGCATTTTCCAATTCCGGCTGCCAGGCAAGTTCGCGCCGGGCCCGGGTGCTGTCGGCAATGAGTTTCGGCGGATCGCCCGCCCGGCGGGGAGCGATTTCCACCGGAATGGCGTGACCGGTGACCCGGCGGGCGGCTTCGATGATTTCAAACACGCTCAAACCGTTGCCGGTGCCGAGGTTATAATGACCGCTGCCGGGGGCGTAAAGCGCTTTCATGTGGGCCTGCGCCAAGTCGATAACGTGGATGTAATCTCTTATGCAGCTGCCGTCGAAGGTATCGTAATCATTGCCGTAGACCATGATTTTATCGCGTTTGCCCTGCGCCACCTGCAAGATGATGGGGATCAGATGGGTTTCCGGCGCATGATCTTCGCCGAAGTTTTCGCTGGCTCCGGCGGCGTTAAAGTAGCGCAGCGCCGTGTAATCAATATTATGGATCGCTTTGTACCAGGCCAGAACTTTTTCAAAGCAAAGTTTGCTCTCGCCGTAAGGATTGATCGGTTTTTGCGGAGCATCTTCAGCAATCGGCACGCTTTCCGGCTGGCCGAAAGTGGCGGCGGTGCTGGAAAACACGATCCGTTTGACCTTGCCGGCCACCGCTGCATCCGCCAGATTTATGGCGTTGGCCAGATTGTTGCGGAAATATTTGCCCGGATCCTGCATGGATTCGCCCACCAGCGAAAAAGCCGCAAAGTGCATGATCGCATCAAACTGACCTTTTTCGCACAATTTGATCAAGCCATCGCGATCTTCCAGATTCATTTCCACAAAATCGCTGACCCGTTTATCCACGGCGTTGCGGTGGCCGGTGATCAACGCATCCAGCACCGTAACTTCAAACCCGCGATCCAGCAAATACTCAGCGCACACGCTGCCGATGTAACCGGCGCCGCCGGTGATCAGAACTTTTTTTATTTCCATTTTTCTCTTCCACACATTATATATGTATATAAAATACCTTTGCTATCTAATATACACCAAAAAACTTAATTGGCAATTTTATTTCTGCTCCAGCTCGACTTCGGGGGAACTTTTTCCGCGGATAACCGAACTGGGGTCATTTTTCAGATAATCGACCAGCTCGCCGCAGCTGTCCAGCACCGCATTCAATTTGTGCATGGTGTAAACTACATCGGAGCGGTTATCCTGCAACTCTTTAAGCAGACGGCGGCTTTCGCTCAGCACGCCGGAAATCTGCGAATTGATATTGCCCGTATCAAGCTGATCAAGCTTATGATGCAGACTGCTGGTCAGGTTGTTGATATTGTCAAGATTGTTGTTTACAGAGGTTATAAAACGTTTAAGTTCTTCGCCGGTAACATTTTCAGAAATATTCTGACTTATTTTTTCAATATTTTCCGACGCCTTATGCACCTGGCTGATGGTTTGCTGAATCGCCGGATCGCTGAGGATCCTGTTCAGCGCTTCCAGATTTTCGTCCACGCCCTTAACTATTTGATCGATATTGATTTTGGAGATTTTATCCAGCGAAGTCGCCACCGAATTGATCATATTGTTGAAAGTCCCGGGTACGCTGGCAAAGTAAACAGTATCCGGTTCATTGATCTCCGGCAGCGGCTGCAGCCTCCGGCGATTTTCCGGCATATAATCCATTTCTATATAGCGCAGACCGGTGATGCCCGACAGCTCCAGATAGCAGCACAGTCCGGCCGCCCGCTCCCGCCGGCAGAACTTGATGACCTGTTCGCAGGGGCTTTCGTCCTTTCCATCCTGCGGCAGCCCCACAAAAACCTCCGGATTTATGCTCATATCCACCCGGATGATCTTTTCCCGTGGCAGGATGGAGATGTTGTCCACCTGACCGATGGGCACACCTTTGTACTTGACCGCCGCACCTTTGGTCAGACCCTGCACGGACTCCGAAAAAGTGGTCACAATGTGGACTTTTTCGGAAAATTCATCCGCCAAACCCAGAAAAAACATTACTCCAATAAGCAGCAGCACCGTAATTACCGACAGCAAACCGATCCGGAAATACCTTTGTTTATTTTGCATAAATCATATCCTTTATTTATTAAAAAGCACAATAATTATCAGAACCACCGCCAGTTAAAAGGCTGTTTTCAGCTGCTGTCCGGCTTGTTGCGCCGTATAAATCAAACCATCACGATTGAGAAAATTGCGCACCCAATCGCAGGGACATTCTTCTTTCAGCACCCGGGGATCTCCTTCGGCAGCAATGGTTTTGGTATTTTTATCCAACATAATGATCCGGTCGGCCACGGCAAATACACTGTCCAGTTCGTGGGTTATCAGCACCACGGTGCGGTTTTCCTGATCACGCATCTTGAGGATCAGCCGATCCAGTTCCGCCGAAGATACCGGATCCAGCCCGGCAGAGGGTTCGTCAAAAAAGAGCAGCGGCGGTTCCATAACCAGAGCACGGGCCAAACCGGCACGCTTTTTCATGCCGCCGGAAATTTCTGACGGCAGAAAATCTGCAAAATTTTCCAGATTCACCAGAGCAAGTTTTTCCATGACCTTGTTTTGTATCTCGCCGGATGATAAATTCGTATGTTCCTGCAGCACCAGCGCCACATTTTCTGCCAGCGTCAGCGATCCGAGCAGCGCCCCGCCCTGATAAGTCACGCCAAAAAGCCGGGCGATCTCATCCAGAGTCGGCGCATTGCCGCCGGTGATCTCCCGGCCGAATATTTTTATGGAACCACGCTGCACCGGATAAATGCCGATAATATGTTTGAGCAATGTGGATTTTCCGCAGCCGGAACCGCCCATAACTGCAAAAATTTCGCCCTGCTGCACCGTAAAATTCAAATCCCGCAGAACTGTCCGCTCACCGTAACCGATGCTCAAATCGCGTATTTCCAATGCCGGCACTTTTTCCATAATTCGTTCAATACCCCCAGAATGAATAAATAACCGTCAAAATGGTATCAAGTATGATCAAACAGAGTATGGATTTGACCACCGCACTGGTGGCGGCCCGCCCTACGCCCTGCGAATCAGCCTGACTGCAAAAACCCTCCCGGCAGCCGACCAGGGCGATCATGGCACCAAAAAATACCCCCTTGAAAACACCTAATATAAATACCATGGGCGTAAGTACTTCGGCGGTTCGGCTCAAATAAGTTTCGGCCGTCAGACCCAAAAATCCCATCCCGACGGCCAGACCGCCGGCCAGACCGGCAATGTCGCCAAAAACTGTCAGCACCGGCATAGCTATGATCATGGCCAGCAGTTTGGGCACTACCAGAAAACGCACCGGCGAGATACCCATGGTGGTCAATGCGCTGATCTCTTCTTCTGCTTTCATAGAACCGATCTCAGCAGCAAAACTGCTGCCTGCCCGCCCGGTGGCAATAATGGCAACCATCAGCGGGCCAAATTCTTTGAGCATGGAAAATCCCACCAGATCGGCCACATAGATCTCGGTACCGAACTTGACCATCTGGATCGCCGACTGAAAAGCGATCGTCACCCCCATAAGAAAACATATCAGCAGCACGATCGGCAGCGCCAGAACTCCGCAGTTGTCCAGATAGTAAGCAAAGTTGCTCCAACGCAATTTGCGGGGATTTTTCAGCAGCAGCGCCAGCGAAGCGACCGTTTCGCCCAAAAATGCCAGAGTATCATGGCTGTTTTTCAGCTGATCGTCACTGTGTTTACCGATGGATTCAAAAAATTTTCTGATCATAATAAAACCCTGCAGCAATTTTGACCATATCTATTATGTTTTGCTCCATCATATTCTTTTATTCAACCGATAGATTCAAAAATCAACTCCGGACGGCGCTCTTCCGGTACATGATTGAGTATTTCCCAGGTGGTTACTCCGGTCATGGTCAGTGCGTGCCCCATGCCCAGACGTGCCGCTCCGGCCATGTCGGATGTAAGTGAATCGCCCAGCATCATAACTTCCGATATCTGCAGATCGGGCAAATCAAACTGCTTTTGCAAATAACGTAAAGCATATTCATAGATCGCCGGATAGGGTTTGCCCAGATAAAACAATTCGATATCTATGGATAACTCCTTGAGCAATCCGGCAATAAACCTGGCTTGCGCTCCGGCGCCGATGCCCAGCTTGCCGGTATTGGAATTGGGCCAGCAGCTGTCAGGATTCGGCACGACCAGTGTGCGGTCACGGTGCAGAAGAAAATAGTTCATCACCGCCTGAAAGGTATCGTGCCAGTCAAAGTAGCCCTCGCCGGCAATAACAAATTCACATTCATCGATCTCTTCAAGCTCGCGGCAGGGAATCAATTCGGCAGCTTTGGCATAGCATGGAGTACCGAACTCGCCCATAATAAAAACTTTTTTTCCGGTCAAATTGCGCTCCAGAACAAAATCTTTAAGCGCATGACTGCACGAAACAACTTCCAAAGCATCAACTTTTACCCCGGTACGGTTGATCAGATGAGCTTTTTGCTCCGGAGAATGGTGGCTGTCGTTGGTCAAAAAAAGAAATGGAGTTTTTATGCTGCGCAAAAAATTTATCGTTTCGGCAGCGCCGGGCATGGCATTGCGGCCGGAAACTACGGTGCCGTCCACGTCAAAAAATACAGCTTTATAGCGGGGTTTTCCGGCAGAAATATTTGATTGCCAATAATCTTTAAAAGTCACGGTAAAAACCTCCAAAATTATATGAAAACTTAATATATACGTTGATTTTAAAAAAAGCCAATTTAAGTGCAAAAATAAATTTTAAAAAAAGTTGCTTTCAGCATTTGCATTTTATCAAAATGTGTGGAACATTAGCATTGAGCGGAATTTCCAATCTTGTGACGGGTTGGAAAAATCGCTCAGAGACAATCTTTCAGAAAGGAGAGACTATGCAGATCATCGTCAACGGTCGTCACTTCCAGGTAACTGATCTGATCCGGAGCAACACTGAGGCCAAAATCGAAGCGTTGTTCAACTACTATCCCACCTTGAAAGTTTCCAGCGTCCGGGTAACTATGGAAATTGAAAAAAACCATCAGGCCAAAGTTGGAATTTGTGCAGCGGTTAAAAAGCAGCAGATGGTTGCCGAAGGAGCAGCTCTCGATTTGTATAAAGCAATCGACGAAGCAGTCGATCACCTGAAGGTGCAGCTCGATAAATATGTCGATAAGTACAAGCACCCGGCTGAAGCAACTCCGCCGGCCCGGGATCTGAGTGCAGAAGCTGTCTGATAATTTGTAAATTCGATACAGGCCGCAGTTTGTTGCTGCGGCCTTTTTTATGTTTTAGATCATTAACCAAAATCTGTTTATCAAAGTCATGCTTTAAGATCGGACCTGACAGTTACTTTGAAGTTGCAGTCGCTGCTGAATAAAACCTTTACTGCAAAACCTCCCCGGTTGAAAAGAGCGGCATCATCAGTCAGCTGCGGGTCTTCACAAACACCTGTAAGCACCGCTTCCGGCAGCATGGACAAAGCTTTTTTGTAGCAGCTGTAATCAAAAACCTGCGGCGTGGCCACTGCTGCCAGATCGCGCCGGATCAGATTGCCGGTGATCAGATGGTTTTCGTCAATAACTTTAATGGTGTCTGACGGCATGGATCCGGGGATGGCACCGCCGTGGATAAGTGCTTCATTGCAAAGTTCATGCAGCAGTTTTACCGTAGCCAGCGGCCGGGCGGCATCGTGGATGGCCAGCAGTTTGAGGTCATCAGGCAGCAGTTTGAACGCATTAACTATTGAAGCAAGCCTTGTAGCACCACCAACTGTCCAGACAATTTGATTATCCGGCAAATATTCATTAACCGTTTGCCGCATGGTTTCCAGCAAATCAGCCGGAGCAGCCACCACCAGACTGCCGGGAGAAATCACCGGCAAAAAAGTGCTTAACGCATGTACTATCAATGGTTTATTATTATATTCAACTAAAAGTTTATTGACCGTTTTGCTGAAGCGTGAACCGCTGCCGCCAGCTGCAATGATCATACCGAGTTTTTCAATTATCATAAAAAAATCCTTTATTCCGGAGAAGTGATTTCAAAAATCCCTCAAATACTATATAATTTTTGCATGGTTTTGCAAATTTTTTCGGCAATAAATATACAATTTGTCAACTCAAGAAAGAAAAAATATACTCAAAATTTGCAAAAAAACTTGCTTTTTCATTTGTAAAAGTTAACTTATCAGCAGTGGTCAATACCCAAATTAATTTTAAAGGAGAAAAAAAATGTTTATTGACTGTCATGTCCATGCTGTAGAAACTCCCACCTGCGCATATCCGGCTACCGGAAAACAACTTATTTCCACCCCGGAAGTTTTGATCGAACGCTACGATGCCGTGGGTATTGAAAAGGGTGTGATCCTGCCGATCGCCACTCCGGACAGCACGCACTTTGTCCAATCCAACGAAGAAATGCTGCGGATGGTCGCTAAAAATCCCGACCGTTTTATACCATTTTGCAACCTCGACCCCCGCTCGTTGTACAACACGCCGGATGCCCCGCTGGAATATGTGCTCAAATATTACAAAGACAAGGGCTGCAAAGGTATCGGCGAAGTTACCGCCAATTTGGATATGGATGATCCCCGGGTGCAGAATCTCTTTCAGGCAGCCAACAATTGCGAACTGGCGCTGACTTTCCACCTCTCGCCGCAGAATTACAAAACCTACGGCCTGATCGAAGAAATGGGACTGAAAAAACTGGAAAAAGCTTTGCAGAAGTTTCCGAAAATCAAATTCTTCGGCCACAGCCAGACTTTCTGGGCCGAAATCGCCGCCAATCCCACCGTTGAGCAGCGCAACGGCTACCCGAAAGGCAAAATCGAAGAAGAAGGCGCCATTCCCAAGTTGATGCGCAAATATCCGAATCTGTATGGCGATGTATCCGCCGGCAGCGGCTGGAACGCTCTGGCCCGTGATGAAGAATATGCAATTAAATTCCTCAACGAATTTCAGGACCGGCTCATGTTCGGTACCGATATTTGTGCGCCCGATACTCCCACGCCGCTGGTGGACTTTTTGCTCAAATTGCGCAATGAAAAGAAAATCTCCGAAGCGGTTTTCCAGAAAGTCGCCCGCGAAAATATCATCCGGATTCTGGATCTTTAAAAAGTGACGAATAAAGTGACGGATTTATCCGTCACTTTTATAACTCATTTTTATTAAAGGATATAAAATATGTTTATTGACTGTCATGTTCATGCTGTTCAAGAACCGGTATGTCCGTGGCCAGCTTCGGGATTGAATCCGTTTTGTACCGCTGAAGAGTTGCTGGATGTCTACGATAAAATCAATGTCGATAAGGCAGTTATCCTGCCGCTTTGCACGCCCGACGGGGCAACTTTCACCCAATCCAACGAAGAGATCCTGCGCATCTGTAAACGTTATCCGGATCGCTTTATACCGTTTTGCAATCTGGATCCCCGGGCAGTTTTCAACACGCCGGATGCCCCGCTGGAATATGTTCTGAAATATTACCGGGACAAAGGCTGCAAAGGCATCGGCGAAGTTACTGTCAATCTGGATATGGATGATCTGCGGGTGCAGAATCTATTTAAAGCGGCCGAAGCAGCCGGTTTACCGCTGACTTTCCATTTGGCCTACACGCTGGGCGGACTTTATGGACTCTACGAAGAACCGGGGCTGAAAAAACTGGAAAAAGCTTTGCAGAAATTTCCAAAACTGAAATTCTTCGGCCACAGCCAGACTTTCTGGGCCGAGATGGATGCCAATGTCACCGCCGTCGGCCGGAAAGGCTATCCGAAAGGCAAGATCACCGAAGAAGGTGCCATTCCCAAGTTGATGCGCAAATATCCGAATCTGTATGGAGATGTATCTGCCGGCAGCGGCTGGAACGCTCTGGCCCGTGACGAAGAATATGCAGTTAAATTCCTCAACGAATTTCAGGATCGGCTCATGTTCGGTACTGATATTTGTTCGCCGCAAAATATCCAGACTCCGCTGGTGGACTTTTTGCTGAAACTGCGCAGCGAAAAGAAAATTTCCGAAACAGTTTTCCAGAAAGTTGCCCGCGAAAATATCATCCGTATTCTGGATCTTTGAGTATTGAAAAAGTGACGGAAAATTAATCCGTCACTTTTTTAATATACTTATAATAAAACTGTTATAAACCGTCAATTTATTTGAAAGTATAACTTTTATGGACTACAACGCTATATTGCAGAAACGCCGCACCATCCGTTTTTATCAGCAGAAAAAGGTCGCCGAAAAACACCTTGTCAAGATGGTCGAAGCCGCTTTGCACGCTCCTTCCGCCGCTAATAATCAGATTCTGCGCTACACAATAGTGCGCAACGAAGATCTGGTGCAGGCGGTCTTTTATCACACCAGATACGGCGGCCGGGTAACGCCCAAACGTTCGCCGCAATGGGGAGTGAATGCTCCCACTGCCTTTATTGCCATAAGTGCAGTCAAAAGCGGCGAAACAGTCTCACCCATGGCCTACGCCGACAGCGGCGCAGCTATTATGAGTATGCAGTTTGCCGCTGTAGCCGAAAACCTCGGCACTTGCTGGATCGGTGCTTTTAACGCCAAAGAGGTCAGTAATTTTTTGGCAATCCCGGAAAATGAACAGCTGATCTTTTTGCTGGCGGTAGGACATCCGGCCGAAAAACCCGTTGAAGATGTGATCCAGTCCAATGAAAGCGTAGCCTATTATCTTGATGAATACGACAATCTCCACGTTCCCAAATACGCTCTGGAAGCGGTGACCCGCATATTATAAAGCAGAATCTCTCCGGGCGGTGCAATGCCGCCTGGAGAGTACAGCTGTAAAACTGTTGGGAAGATGTAACAGTTAAAAGGTTGAATACTGAAATCAAAACAGACTATTAGAGGGTATAACAGTTAAAAGATTAAATATTGGAACCAAAACAGACTGTTTGGGGGTATATAATATAATTATTTAAAAGAGTAATATATATATTTATTATTATTATACCCTGTTAATAGTGTGAATAACTCAAAATCAACCTCAAAAATGACGATTTTGCCTGTTGACAGATCTGTGCAGAAACTGATAATGAAAAAAACACCCCAAAGTTTTCAACAACTTTTTCACAACTTATTATACAGCTTTTTAACAGGGTTATTAACAATCTGATAATTATGAGATGAAAAAAGCTGCTGAAGCTTGATCTGGTCATGCAAATCACTTGGTTATTGCAGTTTGATTCTCGGATCGGCGGCGGTGTACAGCAAGTCAGCCAGCAGTATTCCCAGCAGCGTCAATGCTCCGGTAAAGGCAAATAAGGCCATTTGCAGCGGGTAATCACGGCTGGAAAGCGCCAGCAAAGATAACGTCCCCATGCCCGGAATATTGAAAATGTGTTCAATAATAATACTGCCGGTCACCAGCGAGGGCAGCAATCCGGAAAATAACGTTATAAGCGTTATGAGTGTGTTGCGGAACGCATGTACCCACAACACCCCGGAATTGGAAACTCCTTTGGCCCGGGCGGTGCGGATAAAATCTGAATTGAGGATCTCCAGCATATTGGAGCGGGTGTAACGCGCCAGCCCCGCCAGCGAACCGTAAGCCAGGCAGATCGCCGGCAGCAGATAGTGATAAAACTCAATAAACATAGCTTGGAATGTACCGACTTCCGGTGGCGGAGCATAAACTCCCCGCAAAGGAAAAACCGGCCAGACTCCGCCTGCACAAAAGAGTGATTGCAGCAGCAGCGCCACCCACATTACCGGCATACTGTAAAGAATAAACAACGCAAAGGTGCTGCTCCGGTCAAACCAGCCGTCGGATCGTTCGGCAGAATATACGCCAATAGCTGTGGCAATGATGTAAGCTGCGGTGATCGCCAGCAGATTAAGTTTGATCGTTACCGGCAGCCGTTCGACGATCATTTCAGTTACCGGTTTGCCCGGCTCCACTGTAGCGGAAGTTCCCGGATCGCCGTGCAGCAGATCCTGCATATAGCCATAAAAACCTGATAAAATGGATTGGTCGAGCCGGAGTTTTTTGCGCAGCGATTCATTTTTTGTGTATTCGTTTTTTTCGGAACTGCTCACACCGCTGGAACTATCGAGCATGGAAGATCGGGTTGGATCCCCCGGAGCCAGACGCAGCATAACATAGCTGGCAAAAATGATCACCAGCAAAGTCAGTACACTTAAAATCAGCCGTCTGGCCAGGTAGTTGAGCATGATCAGACTTCGACTGTACGGGAAATGGGTTGGATATTTTCGGCCCGTCCGCTGAGGCGGTCGTAACTTATTACGCAGCCATCCAGCCGGATCAAGCCTTCTGCCACCGGCAGCCGTCTGGGCATACCGCTGCGGAATTTATTGACCACATCTTCGACTTTTCTGCCCAAAACAGAATATTCGGCTCCGACCATGCCGACATCGGTCAGATAAGCAGTTCCGCCGGTCAGGATTTTGGCGTCGTTGGTCTGCACATGCGTATGGGTACCGATCACTGCAGTTACTTTGCCATCAAGAAAATAGCCCATGGCGATCTTTTCGCTGGTGGCTTCGGCGTGAAAATCCACCAGAATGGTTTTAATGTGATCAGGCAGCTCGCTCAGTAATCTTTCGGCAGTTTCAAAAGGGCAGTAGGCGCTGTCGCGCATAAAAACTTTGCCTTGCAAGGCCATGACAGCGATCTCTCCGGCGGCCGGATTGCGGACGATCTTTATTCCCACGCCGGGCTGGGAATTGCTTAAATTGGCGGGGCGGACGATATCGTGGATGCCGTTGATCTCTTTTTCAAAATCTTTTTGATCCCACACATGATCTCCGGCGGTGAAAAAATCCACTGCTTTGCGCAATTCTTTAAGGCATCCGCCGGTCAAACCGGAACCGCCGGCCACATTTTCGGCATTGGCTATGACCATGGATATATTGTATTCTTTGCGCAGTTCAGGTACCAGCTGCTGGACAGCACTGCGGCCGCCGTGTCCGACGATATCGCCGATAAAAAGTAAATTCATAAAAACGTTGCCTTATCTTGTAAAAACATTCTTGCATCGGTTTAATATATGCTTTATATTATGTTTTGACAAACTTAAAATCAGGATCAGATGATGTTTTTTTCGATAAAAAGTTCAATTCATGGTGTGGAAAGCTGTCAGATATCCCGGAATGAATATTTACTTATGAGCGACAGCGAGCTTCTGGAGCATTGCCGGATAGAATCTTACGTCGGCAGCGGCCCCGGCGGTCAGCACCGCAATCGCAATTATACGGCAGTGCGGCTGACTCTTAAAGAACTGCCGCAGCTGACAGCGGAAGATTCAGTCAGCCGCAGTCAGAAGCAGAATGTGACACTTGCTTTGCAGAAATTGCGGATCGCTATTGCCTGTTCGTGGCGGGAAAAATCTGCCGATATTGTTGAGTATCAACATTTGAACTCCAATAATCCGGCTTATCCTTATCAGCTGGCGCTGCTGCTGGATGTAACTTTGGACAGCAAATTTGACCACAAACTGGCGGCGTTGAAGCTGGGGCTTTCCAACAGTAAATATCTTAAAGAACTGGCCAGGGAAGCTGCCGTCTGGCAGCAGTTTCAGTCGATCCGGACGGAGCTGGGTTTGTTTGAACTTAAATTGCCCCGGAGTTGAAAATGGTTCCTTTGCTGCAGGAAAAAGCTGAACTTGAACGCTGGCTGCAATCTGCTGAGGGCAAAAAACAGCAGCAGCATTTTGATTTGTCGAAGGCTGAAAATCTACAGAAGATCCTTCAAAATTCCGCTGATCCATCTGCTTTGCTGGAAATGGTTTACGATCTTCTTGACTGCCGTCAGCGCAAGCTTTCGGGAGAATTTTTCACGCCTTGCAATGTGGCTGAAGATATGGTGCGCAATGCGTTGGATGCTTTTTTGAAATATAATCCAGTATCTGCTCTGGAAAATATAAAAGTGCTTGATCCGGCTTGCGGAGCCGGGGAATTTTTATTGGCTGCATTAAAAATTTTGCTGGAAAAACGCCGGCAGCTGCAGCCGGAGCGCTCCAGCTTTGAGCTGACTTGCGAAATCGTGGAAAATAATCTTTACGGCATCGACTGCAACGCCAATTCGGTGCAGCTTTTGCGCCGGCGGCTGAACGATCTTACCGGCGGAAAAGCAGCTGCAGAGCATTTTATTGTCCAAGATGCGCTGGATTTTGATCATGCCGGAAAGTGTTTCAACTCCGATATAAAGTTTGATCTGGTCGTCGGCAACCCGCCTTATGTGAGTTTCGGGCTGCGCAACGTGGGCAAAATCAGCAAGCAGCGGGCGGCTGAACTGAAAAAACGGTTCGTCAATTCGGCCGAATACAAGATCACACTTTACGCTGTTTTTATGGAATTTGCGCTGGCTTCCACGGCCGGAAACGGGATCAATACTTTTATTGTTCCGGATAGTTTTCTCTGCGGTCAATATTTTGGAAAGATAAGAAATTTTTTGCTGGAACACTCTGTATTTGAGCATTTTATATTAATAAGGAAAAAACTTTTTCAAGCGGTTCCCGGCAGTTTGATCGTCTATACTCTGCGGAAAAGTCCACCCGCTGAAAGCGATAAATTTGCTGCCATTTTAATCGACCGCAACAGTTCCAAAAGCATCGGGGATCTTTCGCAGGGTTACTATATGTATCAAGCTGAATTCAAACGTAATTTCCGGCAGCGTTTCCGCTTGTTTTTTGATCAGCAAACGCATGATTTTGTGCGCAATATTGAACAGAAAAGCCTTGCTAAACTCGGCGATTTGATGGTGCTGGCCAGCGGTTTGATCGGCCGCAGCGGCAAAAGATCCATCATCAGCAATACTCCGGACGGCAGCGGCGATTTCCGCCCCGGCATCACCTCCGGCAGCTGCATAAAAAGCCATGGCCGGGTCGTCTGGCAGGGCGAATACATAAATTGCGATCCATCAGCAATAAAAAGCGGTCTGGGCAAGATAGATTACGCCCGGAAAAAGCTTTTTATCCGCCAGACCGGCGACCGGATAATTTCTGCAGTCGATAACGATGGATTGCTGGCGCTCAACAACGTACATGTGGCGGTGCCTGAAAACCCCAATTTGGATTTGGAAAGGTTGTGCAGCTATTTGAACAGTCCAATTATGTTGAAATATTATCAGGCGATCACGCTGGAAGCCAACCGGGCCATGGCGCAAATCGATCTGGAAACACTGCGGGAACTGCCGCTGACGGAAAATTTTTTGCCGAAGGAAAAATAACTGATTTTATCGAAGTAACTGTACCACAAAATAGAATAAAAAAAAGCTTTTTACTCTTGACAAGCTGAAAAAAAAGTCTATAATAGATATAGAGAATTTGAAAGTTGTGCTCTGTTTGAAAAAAATTCCGGCAGTATCGGGAATATTTTTGAAGCAGTGCAGTTACTTTAGTTTTTATTTATCTATCAACAAGGAGAAAAATATGGTCAGAAAACTTTTTATTGCAGTTTTGCTGAGTGGTTTTGCATTCAGTCTGCCGGCAGCCAACGGTCTGAAAACTTTTAAACCGGCGCAGGAAATGTATGCCGTCAAGGCCGGCACAGTTATCAATACAGAAATCGAGTTCGAGAGCGAACCGGGATTTGTGCTGACCGGCTGGAACTGTACGCTTATCCGCAAAAATTCTGCTCCGGAGTTTTTCCAGAAAAGCGAAGTCAAGATCCGTCCGCACAAAACTCATAAAGATTACGATGCCATCGATATCGTAAAATATAACACCTTGCCCCAGGCCCAGGCTGCCGGCAAATTCCCGGTACGGATCAACACGGCCGGTATGCCTGTTGGCGAATACGCTATGCTTATTCAGGGACGCTGGGTAAAAGATGGCAAAGCTTTTTATCCGGGCGGCATGATCTATGTAGCTGTTACCGAAGCAGATAATGGCAAATTTGCGCCTACTGCCCAAACTCCGGGCGCTGCCGCTAATGCTGCCAAAAAAGCAGCTCCGACACCCAAATGGTGTCAGAAAATCGCCGTTACACCCAATCCGGCAACTGCTGCCGCCGGTTCCAAGATCGCTTTCAGCTGCGATTACGAAGCGCTGCCCGGCGAATTTTTCGGCGGTTATGTGGTGCTGGTTCTGCGCAAAAATGCTCCGGCAGCGTTTTTTGATCAGAATCAGGCCAAAGTCAAAAAACATCCCACGGCAAGTGGTTATGACAGCTTGATAATCAAGCCCTTTGCTTTTTCGCCCAATCAGGCGGCGGCCAAGATCGCTTTTGAGCTTGACAGCACCAATTATCCGGCGGGCGACTACGAATTGTATCTGCAAATAAGAGTGGTCAAGTCTGACGGCAAAACGACTGCTTATCCGTCGTATCCTGTTAATCTTTCGATCAAATAACGGCAGTTTTCTGTAACATTTGGAGCATGAGCTTATTATGAATATAATTGCCAACGGTCCCGGAGAACTTGAGCAATATGTGGAAGAACACTTTATTGACAAAAACGGCCTGCTTTACAGCATGATCGACAGTTCGACCGGTGCGCCGACTACCGAAGATACCTTCCGGGGCAACACCGGCAGCAGTTGGCCCGATTGGAAGGTCGAAGGCTTTACCAAAAGCGAGTTTGCCTGCTACGAAAATTACGGCATGGTCAACGGCGCATTTGCCAGCGCCATGCTGCTGAAGTACAAACTGACCGGCGATCAGAGCGCTTTGGAACGGGCCCGCCGCGCTTTCCGGGGCATCCGGCACGTTGTGGAAATCGGTAAAGAGCTGGAATTCGGTTTTCTGCCAAAAATCTACGGCGACCGCTTTACCATGGAAACCAGCACCGATCAGTATTTGTACATACTCAACGCCTGGGATGAATACCGCCGCATGGAAGAATGCAGCCAGTCAGAACGCAAAGAGATCGAAGAATTGATCATTGCCGCCGTGGAGTTCTGGCGCAAACGCAATTACCATTTTACCTATTTTATTTATGAAAATATGAAGTGGCCGCCGCTGCGTTTCCCCAGTTTTCTGGCGCTGGCGTACAATGTTTCCGGCGATAAAACCTATCTTGAGGAGGCTGAAAATATCTTGCGCGAAAATGCATCGATGATGCCGGAAAATTCCCGCTTCAGCGATCGCCATTTGAACGAAACTGAGCTCAAAACCCGGGATAAACTCATCTACGGTATGCCCGATGGCGTGTCAATGGATACACTCAATGCCACGCTTTATTTGCGCAATCACCCGACCAGCGGTTTTGCTGATATCTGGCGAAGTTGTATGATTACGATGTATCTGGAAGGCATCCGCACTATTGCTGAAGACGGTCAGGCCTACACCAGCATGTATCACAATCTGACGACCGGAAAACTCCGGCAGGCCGACGTTATTGGCGATAAATCGCTGCATGGCGCCCGCACCGGCTGGAGTACCATGATCCTGCGGGGTTGTCTGCAAATGGCGCAGGTGAATTCGGCATTCAAAGCTGAGGTTATTGCTCATGCCAGACGCATCCTCAGCAGCTTTGACCACATAAATAAATTCAACTACATTGCGCCCGAAGATGCCGACCGGCTGCCTGTAGAGTATCAGTTCAAAAGTCGTTTCCTGAGCGGAGATTCCATAAGTCACGGTTTGTGGAGCTATTATTTGCTTATGGAATTGGAAAGAAAAGCTTGAGTCAATTTGCGCAAAGAGTTTTTTATGGAAAAAAATGGTTTTTCAGCTGCCGCCAGGTGGATAACTGCTCCGGATTGCCGGGGCAGGAAAAATTGCTTCGTCCGGTTTTACCGCAGTTTTGATTTAACAGAAGTTCCGGCGTCATTTGAGATCAAAATCACGGCCGAAAGTTATTACTTTTTGTGGGTGAACAATCAGGCGGTCACCAATGGTCCGGTGCGGGGAACAGTCAAGCTGCATTACTTTGATGTAAAGGATATTGCAGAATATCTGCACTGCGGAGAAAATCATCTGGCAGTGCTGGTGCACAATCCCGGCGAGCAAAACTTTGTGGCCACTCCGGGTACCGATGCTCCGGCGCTGCTGCTGGAGCTGCCCAACGCAGTGGTCAGCAACGAAAGTTTCAAGGCCCAAATCGCCGCCGATTATTTGAATACCGAAGAATATTTTGCCAAACAAGTCGGCTTTATGGAAGACCGCAATATGACTTTGGCACCCGATGACCGCCGCTGGACACGGGGGCTGGACGGTGTGGAAAATTGGCCCGATGCAGTTGCTGTAGAACCAATTATATCTAAAGAACTGACCGTTAGAGATATACCTGAATTGCGGGTGCGCCGGATCCTGCCGGTAGATATTGTGCGCACTGCCAGCGTAAAACGCAGTGACCGTCTGGATCAGGAGGCGTACAAGGTTCTGGACAGCGAAAGCTGGAGCGATGACGCTCCGGAACGTTTTATTGATGCTGCAGCATTGACAAAAAGCCAACAGCATTGCACGGTGCTGCCAGCAGCGGATAAAAGCGGCGCAGCGATCATTCTGGATCTGGGACAGGACTACACCGGTTTTACTCAGATAAAAATCAGCTGCCGCAGCGCCGGAGCGCTGCTTTATGTAACTTATGGTGAAGCACTTATCGAGGGCAACCGCATCAGGATAAATTACCGCAACCCGATCTACGGCTTTACTGACCGCTATTTGCTCAATTGCGGAGTCAATTTTATCGGCAGCAATCTGTGCGAGCGCGGCGGCCGTTACATCCAGCTGGTCTTCCACGATTTTACTGAGCCGATAGTTATTGATAAAGTCTGCTTTAATGAACATCGTTATGACTTTGGGCAGGCGGGCAGTTTTTTCTGCAGCGACCAGCTGCTCAACCGCATTTGGGATATTTGCTGCGAAACGCTGCAAGTGTGTACCAGCGATGTGTTTACCGATTGTCCGTGGCGGGAGCGTTCGTTCTGGGTCAACGATTTGATCGTGGAAAACCGTACCAGTCTGGCGGCTTTCGGCGCATTGGATCTGCACAAAAGAGCGTTCAAACTGGCCTTTTCGCAGCAGCGCAAAGATGGCTGGATACCGGGCGTTTGTCCGGCTCCGCAAGAGGAATCATTAAAGTGGGTATTGCCAGCGACCAATTTGTTTTTGTTCCTGATGCTCAAGGACTACTGCATGGCCAGCGGCGATTGGGCAACGGTCGAAATGTATCTGCCGAATCTGGAAAAGATCCTGCAGGCAGTTGCGGAAAGTACTTGGGAGGACGGCACCGTGGCCGCTCCGGAAACAGCGTGGCATTTTTACGATTGGGGATTTGAATTTACCGATCACTCATTCCGGGGCCAGCGGGAGTCGATGTTCTGTTTCCTCTACGCTGCGGCGATCGATATTTTTCTGGAATTTATGCAGAAATGCGGCAAAAATTGCGACCAACATGACTACCGCCAGCGGCGTGACCGGGCTGTGGCGGGGGCGTATTTGCGCTTTGTTGACCCCAAGTGCAAGCTGTTAGCTGATGATTATCGCTATTATCATTATCACGAAAATGCGCCGAAAACTGCCGGAAAAGTTTTCACCCAGTTATCTCACGCATTGGCAATACTTTACAGCGATGTTCCGGCCGATTTGCAAAAAACTTTTGCTGCTGCGCTGGCTGACGAAAATCTGCTTAAACCGGATCTTTATCTGCAAAGTTTTGTCTTGAAAGCTTTGCACAAAGTTCAGGCCGATGATACAGCGTTGAACCGGATCCGCAAATATTGGGGCAGAGTGGTAAATGACGGCGGCAAAACGGTTTACGAAAATGCTGTTGTCAAATTTGCCCATGAATTGCAAGAGTGCGGCTGTAGCGGAAGTTTGTGTCATGGCTTTGCGACGGCTCCGCTGGAATTTCTGCAGATCTCCACACTGGGGGTCACGGCACTGGAGCCGGGATTCCGGCGTTTTAAATTTGATCCGCAGCCGGTCGATCTGGAATTTGCCGAGGGCAGAGTACCGACCCCGCAGGGCAATATTTTTGTGAAGTACAAAAGGAATAATAAAAACTTGAACGTGCGGCTTTACGTTCCGGATCAATGTGTGGCCGTACTGAAAGATCAGCAGGAACTTCCTGCCGGATGGCACAATTTAACTATAGGAGTATAAAATGTTTGTAAATTATATACCTGCAAATGGTATCGTAGTTGGCGAAAGCGGTATGTTTGCCGCAGTCGATCAGGTGAAACTGCTTTACAAAGCCGGAAAAGTTTTGAAAGTATACAATCAGACTACCGGCGCAGTGTGGCAGGAAAATGTGGATTGGACTTTTGATCAACAGCAAAATGCCATCGTGCGGACTGCCAACTCAACTATGCCGTATATTGGTATGGAGCTTATCAATCCGCCGGATGAAAAGGCCATTTACTACCCCAACGAGGGCGCCAATGCAGTGCCGGGCAGAGTCGGAGGCGGAAATGTACTCTTTGATGCTAAAAGTTTTTTTGCCGAAAATCAAATCGAAATCGATTATCAAGTATCTGAGGAGCAAATACTTGACGAAACATTGCCCGACAGTTCTTCCGGACGCTTGCCCCGGTTCCGGAAAAAGCTTGCCGAGGGTAAGGCAGTGCGGATAATTGCTTTGGGCGACAGCATCACCGAAGGCTACAACTGCGGCAAATTCATCGGTTTTGCGCCCTACCGGCAGCCGTGGTTTGAGCTGTTTGCCGAGGATATTGCCCAACGTTTTAAGGTGCAATGCGATTGGGAAAACCGGGGCATCAATGGTGCCAGCACTGCCAAACCGCTGGTGGAAAAAATGGAATTGCTTGACGGTCAGGCGGATTTGTGGGTGATAGCTTACGGCATGAATGATCTGGCGCAGCGCAGCGCTGAGGAATTTGCCGGCAATCTGCGCAAGATCATGGAAAAAATCATGGGCAATGATCCGGCAGCGGAATTTTTGCTGGTAACGCCTATGTCAGGTAATCCGCAGTGGGATCATACGCCGCTGGAAAGCACGGTAAAGTTTGCCCAGGCGATCCGCCAACTGCCCGGCGATTGCGAAAATATCCTGTTGGCCGATGTCAATAAAGTCTGGAGCAAAGTTCTGGAACGTAAAAGTTTTTACGACATCAGCGGCAACGGGGTGAATCATCCCAACGATTATTCGCACACCATATATGCGGCGGTGCTTAAGAATCTGTTCTGAAAATTTTTTGCATATCTGCTGCCTTGAAAAAGGCTGCTGAAAGTGACGGTCACTTGTCCGTCACTTTCTTTTTTATATTTTGTAACACTTTGCAAGATAAATATAAATAAAGTGACGGATGATTATCCGTCACTTTATTTATCAGTCCAATTTTGCTGCAGAAAAAGCCGGTGCAGTTCTTTGTCGCTATAAGGATCTTCAGCTCCGGGCAGCAGCTCACTTGCGGAATAATTGCCCGCAACATAGCTTACATAAATATGCTTGGCTTCTTCATCTATTTGGAAAAATATTTTCCACGTCCGGCAATGCAGTATCCAACTGCCAGCCTGAGCGGAACAGCTGTCAACTTCCAGCCGTTTGCGGCTTTTATCATCGGGACGGTGCTGCAGCTGTACTTGGCAGAAATTCTGCAGATCCAGCGCACTGTGCTGAAAGATAAATTCCATCTGCTTAATGGCTGCAGCGGAAAATTCCACCTGATACTGTGCTTTTTCGATCCGGTCGCGCCAACCCGCCCGGGAATCCGGAAAGGCGTCAATTTCAGGTATATAGGGCTTGACATCCAATATTGCTGTGCCGTTAAGCAGGTCACACGGCCCCAGCAGCAAGCCGTCGGGGGCAACTTCTTTAAGCTCTACCACGCTCAGCCCGATGGGGTTGGGCCGATAGGGCGAACGGGTGGCAAAAACGCTGTAGTGATCACGCTCCGCCGGAACGGGAACCCGCACTTTGCTGCGCCAGTTACGGTGCTTATTCTGGTCGAATACCCAAATAAGACAGATGCGGTCAAAGCCGGCAAGGTCAACAGCGCAATCAGCGTAAATAGCTTGTTCCCAACGCAAAAAAGCACCAGCACGGGCGTAGACCGGCTGGCGCGGAGCTTCGTAGTGATACCGGGCGCAGCTTTCGATGCGCCCGATGACTGAAAACGTAAAGCTATTTTCAGTTATTAATTTTTTTGACGGCGGATTCACCGGCGTTTTGTCCATCGATCACCTGACCGTTATCGGCGTGGTTACGTTCGTCGGAGGCCAGAGTTTTGAACAGTCCGGCAATATCCCGGAAACCTGCCACCAGGAACCAGATCGTCGTACCGATACCCAGGAAGAAGGAGAACATGACCTTGAACTGCCACAAGCGCAGCCAGGCCATCGGCGACCAGTCAAAGCAGAAGTGACCGATGGTACCTGCCACAAATACACCCGTCCAAACCAGAGTCCAGATGATCGAGGCAAAGAAGAGAATACGGTCAAACAGCGTAAATTCGTTGGTCAAACCCAGAATACGCCAGATGCGGCCGGCACTCCATGCTTCGGCATGTTCACCGGTGGTGTCGTATTCGCCGCGGTGGAGCATACGGTCAAGGTTGAATTCCTTGACACCACGCACTTTGCGGTCGATCCAGGAAACGATGAAGTAGCTGAAGAAACCCAGCACACTGACGATAAATGCCAGAATCTGACCGTTGAGCGGGAAGCGGGCCTTTTCGGCCAGCAGCCAGCTGCCGAGCTGAGTCTGCGTACCGAAAAGTTCGGCCAGGCACGGGGCCAGACTCGGCCACACCTGCTGCAGTACAATACCCAGCACCGCCAGACCGGAACCCAGGATCATGGCCACCCAGGCACCCAGCGTGGTACCGGTACGGCTGTACAAACCGCCGATGATCACTGCGCCGGCACCGCCGGTAAAGATAGCACCGGTGATCTGGAAGAAGAGCAGAATGTATTCGGTCTGCCGGAAAAGCCAGCTGAAGAAGAAGGCGAACACGCCCACAAAGATGATCGATGCACGCAGCAGCCAGATGTGCTGTTTTTCGGTAAAGGGTTTTTTGCGGAAGGGCAGAATGACGTCCTGCACAAAAATGGAACCCCAGCTGTGCATGTAAGTATCGTCAGTGGAAAGCATTGCTGCAAACATAACCGCTGCAAACAGACCGATGAAACCCGCCGGCAGCGCGTAGTTCAAGAAGAGCGGCACCCGGGCCTGGCTGGCATCTTGCGGAGTCATTTCGCTGAGGATGTCCTGCAAAGCGCGGGCAGCTTCTTTAGTTTCCGGGTTGTTGAAGAAGACCACGGCGCAGATCGGAATAAAGATCAAAAGCGCAGTCTGCACCAGACTCCGCCAGGTACCCAGAAAACGGGACATTTTGGCTTCGTGCGCACTCTTGGCGGCGGCAGCGTAACCGGAGGAACCCTGCCAGGAACCGGTGTGCATGATGGTCATGGCAAAACCCATGAGGAAGAACCAGATATTGAAGTCCTTGATCTTGGTGGTTTCGTAGGGGTTGAACAAGGATTGGCCGGGGTTGTCGGCAGCGTGCTTGATCAAAGTATCAAAGATGGTCTGCCAGTCAAACTGCATGACCAGGAATATCATCATGATCAAAAATGCCACGTTGCAGAAGATACCCTGAATAAAGTCGGTAAGCATAATGGCGATCTGACCGCCGAAGATGGCAAAGCTGACTCCCATACCGATGGCAAGAATCAGAAGGCAGACGAAAGTGCTGAATTCAAAATTGATACCGGGGATGTGGAACGTCTGCGGCAAACGGCAGAAGTAGATGAAGAATTTGACCGACACTGCCGGGAAGATACCGTAGTTCAGCACCCCGGAGAGCCAGCCCAGGATCCCGCTGAATACACGGAAGTTACGGCTGTAACGCACTTCAAAGAACTGCGCCATGGTCAGGCAGCGGGTTTCCCGGAAGCGGTAGAAGACCCAGCCGGTGATGGAGATGATCAAACCCAGCGGCCCGGAAAGGAACGTCCACCAGATCGGCGAAAATCCGGCCACATAGTACTGCTCGAAGTTGGCCACGATCGAAATTGCCCCGATGGATGCGATCCCGCCGGTGATGGTCAGCAAGTAGCGGCCGGCGCAGCGGTTGGCGGCCAGAAAGTCCGCCGTACTTTTGACGTACCGCTGGCAGTAGATCAGAATAAAGACCAGCGCCAGCATCAAACCGGCGACGATACTCCAGTCCACAGTACCCATGGTCCGCAGACCCTGATACCCATCCAATGCCTGCAATTTTTCAGCTAAGCCATTCATCTTCTTTACATCCCTTTCGGTTGTTTTATTTAGTTGTTAAAAAAACTACATTTGGGGCAATATAGCACAGTTTCTGCAAATATGCAATACCCGCCGGTCAGTTTTTTAAAGCTTTTTTCGGCAAATTCCATAGCAGATCGGCCGCATACACAGAAAAATCACTGTTTTTTTATGTTTTTTATTTGACTTTTAAGAGTACCGAGTTCTAACTTTTTATCAAACCACCAAAAAATGGAGTGATTTATGTCCCGGATCCAGTTAAATGAACAACTCTATATATTGATAAAACGCCGGATCAGCAACAAAGAATATCCGTCAGGTACCCAGCTGCCGCCGGAAGTAAAATTTGCCCGTCAACTCAAGGTTTCACGCAACACGCTGCGGTCAGTTATGCGCCGGTTGGAGGAAGAACAGCTGGTGGTGCGTATTCCCAGCAAAGGGACTTTTGTCATGCCTTACTGGGAAGGAGAACAGCAGTATGATAAGCGTTTTCTGGTTCTCTGCCAACGTGATACAAACTATTACTATCCGTGTCACTACATATTGCCGGGTATGGCCAGAGAAGCGGCGGTAAGAGGGTGCAAACTGGAAATTTGCGATCTGTCGCTGTTAAGCAGTTATACACCGGCAGAATTGCATGATTTTTTGAGCAGTACCCATATAAGCGGTATTATAATAATTGCTTCCAATTTTGTTCCCGGCGACCGGCTCATTGAGCTCATCAATACGCAGAAAATTCCGGTTTGTCAGGTACATGGCCGTCCGGAAGATTACAATTTTACCAACTGGGCGCTTTTGTACTGCAATACCCGGGGCGGCTGGATGGAGGCGCTGCGTTATTTGGCAAGTCAGGGCCATCAGCAGGTCGTGGTGACAAATTTTCAAAACCCCATTGGCGAAGTGCGCCGCTATCCGCGGGAGGACTTTTTTAATTTGTTAAAAGAGCTGTCGCTGGATAATTCCGGACATCTGCTGGTGGATTTTCCGCCTTACGACCACGATGCGCTCAAAGCCCGGCTGCTGACGATTTTCAGCCGGAGCAGAAAACGGCCCACAGCGGTGCTGTGTTTTTCAGATCATCAGGCGCCGGTGGTTTACGATGTACTGAAGACTTTGAATTTAAATATACCGCAGGATGTGGCAGTTATGGGGTTTTGCGGTATTCCCGACAGTAAATATATGCATCCGGCGCTTTCGACCGTGGATTTGAATTATCAGAGTTTGGGGGCCAAAGCCATTGATATTATGTTGGAGGCCGATAATTGGTATCCGCAGCAGCGGCCGCTGATCGAACACGAATTTACGCTGCTGGAACGGGCAAGTACAAGCAGGCAATAAACTTATTTCAAGGAGGTTATATGAATAAAATCAAAGTTGGAATCATCGGTACCGGCGGCATCGGCTCCGGTCATGCAGCAATCATCAAAACACTGCCCAACGCCGAGCTGTCTGCCGTATGCGATATAAATCTGCAGGCCTTGGAACAGTTCAAAAACCAGCCGCAGCTCAAATGTTTTACTGACAGCGAAACATTTTTTGAACAGGCCGATGTGGATGCGGTGATCATTTCCACGCCGCACTTTTTCCACCATACTCTGGCGAGCAGGGCTTTGGAAAATAACTGGCATGTGCTGGTGGAAAAACCCGTTGCGGTGCATAAAAATCATGCCGCCGAACTCAATGCAGCTATAGCCCGGCATCCGGAGCTTGTCTGCTGCGCTATGTTTTGCCAGCGCACGATCCCGGCACATTGTAAAATCAAAAATCTGCTTGATTCCGGTGAATTAGGCGAAATCAGGCGGGTAAACTGGATCATCACTGACTGGTTCCGCACCCAGAGTTATTACGATTCCGGCGACTGGCGTGCCAGTTACCGTGGAGAAGGCGGCGGAGTGCTGCTCAATCAATGCCCGCATCAGCTGGATCTGCTGCAATGGTTCTGCGGTATGCCCGTAAAAATCACTGCTCATGCCTATTGCGGAAAATATCACAATATTGAAGTTGAAGATGAAGTTACCGCCTTTATGGAATATACCAATGGTGCTACAGGCGTATTCATTGCCTCCACCGGTGAAGCCCCCGGAACCAACCGGCTGGAAATCACCGGCGACCGCGGCAAATTGATCTTTGAAAAAGGCCGGATCTCCTTTGATCGTACCGAAGTAAGTGTAACGGAATTCTGCAGAAATAATCCGAATCGTTTTGCTGCGCCGGAGTGCTGGCAGATCACGATCCCCGCCGACAGCAGCACCGCCGGGCAGCACAAAAAAATCATTGTCAACTTTTTGGACGCCATTGCCAATAAAGCGCAGTTGATTGCGCCCGCCATTGAAGGCATCCGCAGTCTGGAAATAAGCAATGCCATGATCTTATCTTCCTGGCTGGGCAAAACAGTGGAACTGCCGATGGATGCAGATATTTATGAAAAAATGCTCGAAGAGCGTATTGCCGTGTCACGCTACACTAAAAAAAATAATAATGTAAACTACAGCAACGAAGACTTCAGTGCTTCGTTCGATAAGATAAAATAATTGAGCAAAAGGAGGATGATTTTATGAAAAAGCAGAACTTCACGCTGATCGAACTTTTGGTGGTTACCTCACAACTCTGCCGTGATTTTTTCAAACGCTTTATTTGTACGGATCAGTACGGATGTGTACGGAAACATACGGAGAGTGCCGCTCACAAAAATACGCCGCATCATACTTGCAAAGCAAGTGCTTCATTTTTGCCGCAGGCAAACGCTTCATGCAGCAACGCTGCGCTTCACACGGCGGAGCCGTGCTTCATTCGATCAGCGTTCACGCTGATCGAGCTATTGGTTGTAATTGCCATTATCGCAATTTTAGCTGCAATGCTGCTGCCTGCTTTGGGTGCCGCCCGTGAACGGGCCCGCCAAAGTGCCTGCGCCAGCAATCTGAAACAGTTCGGATATATTTTTTTGGAATATCAGAGCGATAACGGTGACTTTTTCCCCGCCGGAGCCGCCGCCAGCAGCCATAAAGATCTGTGGGAATACATCAACTCATATATTTACAACGAAACTAATCCGGCAAAAATCTCCCGCAGCTCTCAAATCAACTGCCCTGTTGCTGATCAGGTCTGCAAAACTAAACCGCATATAACCTACGGTTATCACCAAGCCTGGACTCAAGCCAAATTTGATGAAACTTACGGTGTTTATCTGAATCCGACTTTGAGCCGTACGTCAGGCAGTCTGGATGATCCCAGCGGATTGATGACTCTGATAGACTGCTATGACGTGGCCAATAAAAACTACGTCAACGTTGCCTTTGCCACTAATTCTTACACTGGACAGAATGGCGAACTGCGTTTAAGAGCTGTGCATGGAAAACAGGTCAACATTCTGCTGGCAGATGGTCATGTCGAAAGTTTTGAGTTTAGCTCAATGCCGACCAGCGGCAGCTGGTGGACCCACAAAGCTGACGATTAAAAATATTTTTTAAGGAGTGCAAAAACAATGAAAACCTGGTTGAAAATTTTCTGTTCCACAGTCACAGCGGCAACTTTTGTCTGGAGCGCAAATGCCGCTGAGAATATGATTTCACTGAGTTTGGGCGATCTTTACGCCATCGGCCGGGGCGATGAACGGGTCGATTCGCCGGAACGCATCGAAAGTGCCGTCCGGCAGTGGAAAGAGATGTTTGACGGCAAAGTTGTTTTGTGGCGTATCGAAGATATGCACCTTGATCACTTTAAAACTGCCCGATCCGGCTACATCGGCAATCATATTGCCAAAGTCCGCCAGATGCGTAAGCAATTTGACAATCATAAGGCCGGACGTGAAGCCGCACACAAAAACGGCATGAAATTTTATCTGAATCTGTCGTTCAACGATGGAGGCTGGCCGGAGATCGCCGATGGCTGCAAAGTCTACTATTGCTATCAGGACAAAGTCCTCATTGCTCATCCTGAATACCAGGAAGTTGACAAACGTGGTACTTATCATTACGGATATTTGGATCTCTCTAATCCGGATGCCCGCAAATACATGGTCGAACGCATTGCAAAATATGTCAAAGATCTTCAGGCCGACGGCTTATACCTCAACACTCGCAGCCACAGCGGTGTTTACAGCCAGGATAAACGTTATAAAAACGGCCCGCATCACGCTGACCGTTTCGGCTTCGGCAAAAATCTGGTTGCCGAATACAAAAAACGCTATAACATCGATATAACCACTGATCATCGCTTTGATTATCAAAGCAAAGAATTTGCCCCGCAAAGTAAGGAAGTGGAAAATTGGCGGAAACTCCGTGGTGAATACTTTTTGACCTTTTACAAAGAAGTCAAAGCAGCTATCGGCGACAAAACCCTGATCTTGAGCCTGCCGCTGGGCGATTATATGGGGACTTCGGGCGGTAATATTTATGTTGACCATGAACGCATTATCAAAGAACGCATCGGTGATGCGCTGGCACTGGGAGTTTCCAGCGGCTATGTGCCGGTAAATATGCAGCGCAAACTCGGGTATCTTACCAGCGAGGCACACGAAGCAAATTTCAATGTGCCGACTTTTGCCCAATATTGCCAAAAATACGGCAAACTTGCCAGCGAAAACAATATACAATTCTATACCATCCAGCAGTTTGCCTACAATAAAAAAATCCGCGATAAAATCGACAGTAATCCAGTGCATAAAGGTATGATGATAAGTCATCTTTCGTTGCAGAGCCTGGGGATTTTCAGCGATTCGCCGTCGCTGCGGCCCCAGCAGGGGGTGTTTTCGGTGGAAACCGTGACCATGCCGCTGAAAACCAAATACTTCGGGCAGCTTTTAAGCAAATATAACCATCGGGATACTGAATCCATGCAGCGGGGATGGAGCCTTACTGTCACGCCGGATAAGAAAAAACAGCAGCTTTATGTTGATTTCCGTGTACAGGTGCGCTGGCCGCTGAGTAAGATCAAAAATCCGGATAAATATCCCGCCCGGGATGTGAATTTGCGGGCCAATGTCAAAGTTGATTACAATCAATGGTGCCATATCGGCGGCACCGTGGATATGATCAACAGCAAGCTGCATATCTATGTAAACGGCAAAAAAGCCGGTTCGATAGATCTGCCGCCGGGATCCTATATGCACGCCAATACCGAAACCGACTTTTGTATAGGCGCATATTCCGGTTATCGATCAGTAACTTACGCTGGTTTGATCGAC
This sequence comes from Lentisphaerota bacterium, assembly GCA_015061575.1. GTDB lineage: Bacteria > Verrucomicrobiota > Lentisphaeria > Victivallales > Victivallaceae > SIG78. Next base: position 24,209 of record SUWF01000009.1, on the reverse strand, counting down.
TATGTACGCATCAGCCATGCACCAATTCCTGAAAGCGATTCCATACCTGATTACACCGGGCAGGAACCCGGCACCCGGCTGTTGTTTTACTTTAACAATACAGATAAACCGCAAGTGCCGCTGGCGGATTCGCAGTTTGAATTTACCCGGCCGCCGGAATTCAGGGCCGGGCGCAACAATCGTATGGCCCTGTACTTCAGTGACGAAGAAAATAAACTGTAATTGGAGGGGCTGTTGCAAAACTGTCAAAAAACAGGGGCATTACAACCTTTTGCGAGGTTTTGCAACAGCCCCCATAACAGTTGAAAATAAAACCTTTTTTACCAATTCAATATAGGTTGATTGCAAATCTGCCTGCTGATTTTTTTATGCCAATCATTGAAAATACTGTCAGGCAAAAAGTGTTTTTTCTTTGAAATTTTCCTTTCCGGTGATAAATTATAACCGGGAGTGGGGCAGCCGGAGCGATCGGATAACGGTCGGTGTGATCAGAAATTATCTTGGTAAATAAAGGTTTATATCATGAAAAGTTCTTGCGAATGTTTAGCTTGCCTCAGCCGCAATGCGGTTAATATTGCCAGCCGGCTCTTTGCGGATAAGGTATTGCGCCGGCAGCATATCCAGCAGGCTATGCAGCAGCTGGTCGATTGCGATTTAAGTAAGACCCCCGTGCATTACCTGTTGGGCATGATGGATTTGATGTGTCAGGAAAATGCCGATGCCTATTATAAAGAAAAAATCCAATCATCGCAACTGGCTGAAAAATTGCTGGAGGAACTTAAAAAACAAGCGATTTTTGATCCGGAAAGTTTTGAATCCCGCTTGCGGCTGGCGATCGCCGGAAATATTCTGGATTTCGGCATTTTCGGTAATCTTGATATAGATCGGGCGCTGGATACCGTGCGGCGGGCGTTCACCGCTCAGCTGGATCTGCAGAAGATCCGGCGGCTGCAGCAGAGAATGGAAAGCGCCCGCACGATTTTTTACGCTCTCGACAACTGCGGCGAAGCGGTTTTTGACCGGGAATTTATGCGCCCTTACCGCCACAAAACCATTTTGGGCGTGCGGGGCAAACCGGTGCTGAACGATGTGACCGCCACTGATCTGGAAATTTCCGGCTTGAACGATTTTGCCGCCCGGGTCGTCGATAACGGCCGCCGGGTGGCCGGTACCATTCTGGAGCTGGCGCCGCCGGAATTTTGCGACGCCTTTGCCTCCGCTGATCTGGTCATAGCCAAGGGGCAGGGAAATTTTGAAACGCTCGATGATACCGATCAATGTACGGCGTTTTTATTCATGGCCAAATGCCCGGTAGTGACCCAACTGTTGCAGGTTGAGCCTAACTCCCTGCAGATAGTGCTGAAAAATTTCCCTGCCGAATGATCCTGCTGCTGTGCTTATTTGGTGCGGTTGTCCAGATTGCCGAACTGCGCACCGAAGCGTAAGGCGTTGATAACGCTTTTCTGCCTGAGTGCCTGAGTGGTATTGCGGCTCAAGACGGCGCCGTCCAGAGTAAGCGCATTGGTAAAATTATTGTGGATGATCTGGTTTTTTTCGGCATCAACGCTGTAAATACCTGCGTCACACGCAATGATGTTGCCCGGATCACCGGCCCCGCTGGCCAGATCACGGGCATAATCGACTTTGCCGAAGCGGTAGCTGTATGGCACCCATTTTTCGGTGTAATACAAAAGGTAGTAACTGTCGAGCGTGCTGCTGAACACCTTGTTGTCATCCGGGCACTGGTAATACTTTTTCCGGGCGGCAAGCTGTTCGGCGCCGCTGCGGATGAGTTCTTTCTGCCCGAAATAGCCTTGCGCCATCAGCACGATGCGGCCGGAACGCACTTTGCTGCTGTCGTAATTATTGCGCAAGTGGTTGTTGGCCTGCTCGTTGCCGTAAACGTTGACCGAAATCAGATAATCGTTGTTGTCTTCGGCGTAAAGAGCAATGGCGGAACCCTGCATTTTAAGTTTGTTCTGACAGGCTGTGTAGCGGCTTTCGGCCTGAACGGCGGCGAGCAGCGGCAGCGTTACACTGGCAACTGTCAGCAAAGCAGCACTGACGGCGATCAGATCAATGAGTGTAAAATATCTTTTCATAGCTTTGTTCCTTATTCGCTGCGGTCATCCAGATTGCCGTATCCGCTGCCGCAGCGCAGAGCGTTGACTATACTGGCCTGAGTGATCGACGATTTGGTCGAACGGCTCAAAACATGGCCGCCCAGCGCCAGACCGTTGGCCATATTGGGGTGGTTGATGTAGTTGTTGGTTTTATCCACGGAATAGATCCCGGCATCGATTGAGATCATACCGCCGGGATTGCACTGGCCGTTGAGCATGTGCCGGGCGTAGTCAGCTTGACCGAAACGGTAGCTGTAAGGCACCCACGCCGGAACATAGTACAAAAGATAGTAACTGTCGTTATCGGCGCTGAAACAGCTGGAATCCGACGGACACTTATAGTAGCGTTGACGCAGTTTTAAAAGTTCATCGGCGGTAGCTGGTACTTCGTTGCCGCCAAAATAGGAGTTCATAAACAATACCACCCGTCCCGATCTGGCCGAGGCGCTGTTGTAGCGGTTGTACAGACCGTTATCGGCCTGCTGGGCAGCGTATACGTTGGTGGAAATCAGATAATCCGCATTATCCCCGGCATACATGTAAATAGCTGATCCCTGCTGCTTTAAGCGATTGATGCAGTCGGTACTGCGGGCCCGTTCCCGGGCTGCTGAAAGCGCCGGCAGCAGCATCGCTGCCAGAATTGCGATAATGGCAATCACAACCAATAGCTCGATCAGCGTGAACGCTGATCGAATGAAGCACGGCTCCGCCGTGTGAAGCGCAGCGTTGCTGCATGAAGCATTTGCCTGCGGCAAACATGAAGCACTTGCTTTGCAAGTATGATGCGGCGTATTTTTGTGAGCGGTACTCTCCGTATGTTTCCGTACACATCCGTACTGATCCGTACCAATAAAGCGTTTGAAGACCACCAGCAGCTCAATCAAAGTGAATCGTTGTTTCATAGTTTTTTCTCCTTGATTTAAGGTTGAATAAAAATTATAGTATAAACTTTGAGCAATTCTTTTTTGACGGTCACGCAGCTGACCTGTTTGACCGGATCAAATTTAACTTCCACTGCCTGACGGCCCGCAAAATCCGGACTGACGGCGTAGGCCGTTTGCCAGCACCCGGGCAGTTCAAAAGTTATATCTTCAGCCAGCGGCGGAAACGGTACTTCGGGCAAAGCTGACCGCATCGGTTGACCAGGTGTATTACTGCAGGCTGTGGCATTGAGCAAATGCACCACCATTTGTTCCTGCTGGCGGTAAAGCGTGGTCAAAACCAGCTCCGGCGCCTTGATTTGCCAGCATTGGGCATGGGCTGTCAACTTATTGAGCAGCTGCCGGTAGGCTTGATCGACCACGTTATCGGCCTGAAAAGTCCACATCCGCCCCGGCGTGCCTTCGGCAGCATAGAGTGCCGACCCCAGAAGAATATTCAGGTAATACACTTTGCCCTGACCGTAATTCTGACTCAACAAGTGTTCACGCCGCCGGGGCAGCGGAAAGAACCGGAGCGGAGCATTGGCGCTCAGGCGTTCCGTATCGGGCAAAGCAAAACGTCTGACCGAAGACGGAACCGCCGCCGGGGCCTGCTGGAAAATATCGGCAAAGGCCCATACTTTGCGCTGGCGGCCGTTTTCGTTGTAAATACCGCTGTTGCCGGTTAGCAGAACAGTTCCACCATTGCGGGCAAAATCCTTGATCGCAGAAACTTCCGCATCAGATAAACAGCTGCATCCGCCGACGATCAACACCTTGTATTGCGACAAAACTTCCGGCTTCAAACTCATCTGGCCGATGATCGAATAAGGTATATGCATCATATCAAGCGTTTGCGCAGTGCCGAACAGTTCGCCCAGCAAGGCGCCTACCGGGGCAAAATCCCGGCTGGGGCTGGAAAAAAGCAGCGCTATCTGGCTTTCGGGCCTGGCCAGATCGGAGCGCATATTTTCTTGCGTAAATTCCAGAAATTTTTTGCTGCCGCTGTCTTTGACCGGGTGCGATACCCACACCGCCTGACCGTGCATATTCACCAGCGCCCAGCCAAAGTAAGATCCATCCCAATCGGGCTGCTGCTGGATAAGTCCCCAGATCGGATAACCGTAAGCTGTCCGCAGCAGATTTTTGGCCCGCCGGTATCCCGGCAGAGTGCGGCTGCTGAGCAGCACATTGCGGCTCATTATTTCTGTACCGATAAAATCCGCTCCCCGGGCATCTTCAAACAGATCCGCCCCCAGCCGCAGCGGCGCCCAGCGGTCAGTAAAACCGTAGTGCGTGGTGTAGACCAGCAAACTGACCGAAGGATTGACTGCATTGATCGCCTGACGCATTTCCGCCCACCAGTTACCGACCTTCTGTTTGCGCCACTTTTGCCAGATTTGTTTGAGTTCGGTAGCTTGGGAACCGAAAAAGTCATCCAATTCATTGACCGGAATGTGCCAGGTTGTATCCTTATGGAACTCTTCACGGCAATACTGGCAGCTGCAGCAATCCGGAAAAAAGTGCGCTTCGTCCAGCATAAAACCATCCACGCCGCCTTTGACCAGCTCCAGAATGTACGCCGTATAGCGGGCCTTGAAAGCCGGATTCATTATGCAGAACTGATACCCCGGCAGCTGATTGTGTATGTTGCGGGTAACTTCCGGCAAACGCTCCGCCAATATCCGGAAGCCGCCATCCAGATTCCACAAGAGTGTAACATCATGATGATCAATAAGCTTCATATTATATTTGTGAGCTTCCTGCGCCAGTTTGCTGATCGCCTGCTTACTGCGTTCGATATGATTAAAATAGGTGTGGCGGCTGTGCAGTCCGCTCAACAGCAGCGTGTTGACCCGGCGCTGAGTCTGCTGTTCAAAAAACTTTTTCAACGCCTCCGGATCATTGAGCTCCGCCAGCGTGGAACTGTTGCTCAGCATATTGCCGATAACAGCGTTGTAGCGCCAGCGCAGTCGGGGATCACCGGCGGAAACGGTTTGGACTTTATCGGGAGTATTTTTGCGTACATTGACACTCTCTTTGCCGGGTTCCGGCAGAAAAAACTTTTGCACATCGCAGGGAAAATCCACCGCTTGAATGTAGTCAACATTGCGGAACAGAGTGCCCGGCTCGTAGCCGCTGCTCACCCACGGGCCGCGCCGGAAGCTGAAATCTTCGGCACTGCTGATCAAGCGCTGCAAGCTTAGTGTGGAAAGCAGGAATTTGCCCTTGAAAGTAAATTCTGCGCTGCCATTTTCGATCCAAATTGCCTTGCACAGCGTCATGCCCTGCTGTTTGCCGGGGATGATCTTGCCGGATATAAGCTCGCCGTTGCAGTAAAGATCAAATTCAGCGGACAAACCCTGCATATTGCCGATGCCCGCACTGACAATATAAACTCCCGGTTCAAGCCCGCTGACTTTGAATACGCCATCCTGACCGCTGACGTTGCTGTAATAAGCTCCGGGGTATTGACCTTTAAGCACTTGCAGCGATTTGTCCTGCTTCCATCCAAACTGCGTCCGCTCCGAAAAAGTCTGCACATCTGCGGCAGTATACTCCTGGCCTTTGCGTTCAGCACCAAAGCTGTAAAGCCGTTCCGGCGCAAAACTCTGGTCGTATAAAAATTTTTCCAGCGCATGATCACGCTTGTAATTGCTCATATCACCGGAAGTGATGCAAAGTTTGGTTCCGGTAAAGCCGCCGAATTCCAACAGCCGGCTGCCGCCGAAAAACCGCAATTTATCGCTGTCACGCCGACAGTGCCATAAGCCTTTGAGCGCCCCAAAAGGATAAATACTTATAAAATCTCCCGGCCCGATGGGATTGAAATCAAAAACCAGTTTATTGCCCTGAGCATCATCCAATGCCAGATAACGCCAGTCGCTGTTGCCCATCATGGTACGTTCTTTAAGCTCGCTGAACTTGCCGCTCCGGAAATTTTTGCCGGTGGCCCGCCCCACATAACCGGAGTAGGTGCCGCGGGCAAATTTTTCGTAAGGCAAAGTCAGCGTAACAAGTTTACTGCTGTCAAGCGTGGGCGAAAATGCGCCGACTTCGGTCATAAAAGTTATTTCCAGACGTTTGCCGCCGGGGTGCAAAGCTATTTCCAGCCGGAAGTTGTAATTCTTTTCTTCGCTCCAGATGTTATAGACCATTGCGCCGCCGGGCAGCTGCCGGGCGGAATAACGGCGGTTTTCAGCTGTGCTGTCATGGCTGACCAATGCGGTGATCGAATCGATCAGAAGAGTGTTGTTGTAATAGATCTGGAAGATCCCCTGCGCAGGATTTTTGACCTCAAAAACTCCTTCAGCTGCACTGGCAGTGTTCAGTGCAGCCATACCCAGCAGGAAGTATTGTAAAAATCTTTTCATCTTATCAGACCTTTCTGAATGAATCTATTTGTATGTTATGTCTTTATATTTTTTCCGGTTGAGCACAAAAACAGGCTCCACCTGACAAACAGGCTCACGCTGAAATTTTTTCATCCGCCGGTAGAGCATTTCCACGCCCTGATTCACCAGCTGCTCTATTTCCAAAGTGCAGTAGCCGCTTTCCCTTGGCTCCAGCAGATCACCCAGCGTCAGAATAACGTAATCTTTTTTGCTGTGCCAACCGGCGGCAACAAGCTGTTTTTCCACAATATAGGCGTGGTAATCATTGTAACAAACCACGCCCAGCGGTTTGGCGTCTTCCGGCAGCGGCTGTTGGTAATGCGCTGCCAACTCCGCACATTTCAAGACATCCGGCACATCCATACAGCAGATATTCTGCAGAGCAAAGCCATGCTTTTTCAGCAGATTTATCATGCCGTCCAGACGGCCGTCGGCTTCCGGATTGGCTATTATATTTACTTTTTTTACTCCGCAGCTCAGCAGATACACTGCTATCCGCTCGGTGGCCGGCTGATAGTTATAACAGACCATATTATCCAGTTTTTCAGCAGTAAAACCGGTTATGATCACATAGGGCAGCTGATTTTTTTCCAGATACTCAACTGCCGCTGGATCGACTTTGGGCGAAATATAAATCACTCCCGATGCTGAGTGCAGCAGACTGCTCATATTGCTCAGATCATTTTTGCCGATGGTTATTACCGGTATATGTTCGCGCATCATCCGGTTGTAGGTCATTTCCTGCAATGTCCATGTCCACGGGGCGTAGCGGTAGCCGAAAAACAATCCATGCTTGAACTCATCCCGCACGATCACCACCTTCAAGCCGTGTTCGCCGCTGGTGTGTCCGCTTTGCGGAAGCACCACCGGACTGCTGCCGCGCCGCCGCCGGATAAGTTTGCTGGCGGCCAGCTCGTCCAATACCCGCTTGACGGTGGCGGCGCTGGTATTGAATTCACGCATAAGCGCCGCCGCCGATGGCAAATGATCACCGCAGCAGTATTCACCCAGCAATATTTGCGTCATCAACGTCGTTTGCATTCGGAATGATTTTGAAAACTTTCTGTCCATGACAGTTAGTATAACTCAAACCATTATTTTTTTCAACCCCGCAGACGCTAAAATCACTCCAAAAGCACTGGGTGCAATGATCTAACTTGATGTAAGTAATTAAAGAATATTATATTACAAAAGAATATGCTGAATCATGTCCTGGCGAGCTATTTAAAACTCAACTGACTTGCCCGGCACTTGAGAAGTTTACTGCACAGCTTGCAGCCACTGCGGTTTTTGAGGCATTTGCAAGTTGGTTTGGCGGGCAGTTTGCTGATATTTTTTCAGCCAGTTGGCCCAATTTACGCCGTTGGCGGCAGTTACGATAACAGTTATGGAGTTTTCGGCGGCCGGATCTGCCGGTTGCAGCGGGCGCAAAACGGCCTTATCTTTTACTTCAAGCTGCCACAGCAGCGAAGATTTTTTCAGTTTTCGGGCAGGAAAGAACTTGCGGGTCTGCTTTTGATCCTGCCACAGCACTCCGGCAAATACCGGAACTCCGGCGGCAGCTTCGTTCCAGAAGTTCCAATTGAATTGCCACTGCCGGGCGCCGCCGGCGTGCTGATCGGCTTTTTGCAGGGCCTGCAGCAGACTCCGGGCGATTTTATGCGGCAGACGATTTTGGTTCTGCTTGATTTGCGGGTAAAATTCCTCAATGAATCCGGCGGCATCGTTGGTTTTATCCAACGCACTGCTTAATTGGTAAAGTGTTTGCTGCCAATATGCTTCCGGCAAATATCCGCTGGCATTGCTGCCGGTGAGCTTGCCCCGGTAAGTGCCGTCGGCACTTGTAACTTCTCCCCGGCCGTTGCTGCGGAAGCGGCCCCGGATGGTGCGGCCGGATGGATCACGGAAATTGATGTGGATAAAGCCTTGGGCATCGGGCGGAGAAAATGCGCACTTTTCGTAGGTTTCAAAGCGATACAGTTTTCCGGCACTGGTCAGGGTCAGCTCAAAAACTGTTCCCTGCATATTTTTTTGCATGATTTCCGTCAGCTCCCGACGCAGCAGCTGGCGGGTCTGAGTGTTGATAACGGTCAGAACCTGTTGCTGGCGAGCTGCTTCACTCCGGAAATCTTTTTGCACAAACTGCAGGCCAAGCAGCAGTTGGCGGATACTTGGGCTGTAAGCACTGGCCGGATACTTTTGCAGAAACTGCTGCGAACGGGCAGTGATTTCTTCCGGATATATACCTTCGAGCAGATATTGCAGAGCTTGCTGTTCAGCCGCATCGGCTTTGGCAGCTTGTTGGCTTAAAGTCATTTCCTGCTGCAAAAGCTGTTTGAGCTGCATTATTTCGGCGGCGGCTTCGGGCAGGGCAAGGGTATTTTCAAGCTGTTTATCCAGCCGGTCGGAACATTGCCGGTAAAGAGTTTGATGCCGGGTGTAATTTTTTTGCTGCCGCAACCGGGCCAATTCGGGGAGTTTTTGCCGTATTTGCTGCAAATTTTCCACACTCAACCGGGCCTTTTGCAGTTCCTGCTGCCGGGCCAACTGGCGGATCTGTTTTTCCAGACTGTAAAGCTGCTCCAACTCGGCGGCGGTGGTGGCATAAGTGGCGGTTTCGGCCAGAGCAGACTCCCACGTTGCCTGCTTACCGGTACCGCTGGCGGAGCTGGCCAAAGCGCTTTCAAGCTCGTGCAGCAGTTGATGGAATTTAAGCTTCCGGGCGGCGGCATTTTTTTGCAATTCGGCTGATTTTTGCTGCCAGATGGCGATCTTGCGCTGGTTTTGCCGCTGCGGAAAATGCCTTTTAAAGTCGTTAATCAGCTTTTGGGCCAAAACCGTCTGGCGGTTGGCCAGCGCTTCTTCGATTTCCCGGCTGCGGCGGAAACTTACTGCCCGGATGCTTATTGAGCTTATCAGCCAGTAAAGCAGCAGCAAGCCCAAAGCCGCCCCGCCGCAGAGCAAAAGATTGCGCCGCCCGGAGCGGAGCCGCCTCTGACGGCGGCGGGAGATTTTATCCGCCGCAGCTTGATTCATAGCTTGCCTTGATCAGACATTTACCGAATCGACACTGGTGCCGGAAAGTTCGTATTCATACATGGCCAGAATCGGCGCAATATGTTCCCGGATAAAGTCTTCGGTCTGCTGCGGAGCCCGGCCGACGAATTTTTTGGGATCCACCAGACTGTCGATGCGGTCAGCCACCCGGGCAAAAGCCGGATCGGCCTTGAGCCGTTCGAGCAGGTCGTTATCCCGGCCTTCGGTTTTGATCATGCGGGCAGCTTCCATGCTGTTGACCCGGATCGCTTCGTGCAGTTCCTGACGGTCGCCGCCGGCTTTGACCGCTTCCATCATGATATTTTCGGTCGCCATAAAGGGCAGTTCAGCCGCCACCCGCTTGGCGATGACCGCCGGCCACACCTGAAGTCCATCAGTGATGTTGATCAAAAGCGAGAGGATCACATCCACGCCCAAAAATGCTTCCGGCAGCACCAGACGGCGGTTGGCAGAGTCATCGAGCGTGCGTTCAAACCACTGCGTAGCATGGGTATGCGCCGCATTGACCGGCAGATCCATCACATAACGTGCCAGCGAGCAGACCCGTTCGCTGCGCATGGGGTTGCGTTTGTAGGCCATGGCGCTGGAACCGATCTGTTTTTTGCCGAAAGGTTCTTCGATTTCCCGCAGATTGGCCAGCAAACGGATATCGCCGGCCATTTTGTAGGCACTCTGTGCAATACCGGCCAGCAGGGCCAAAACAAAGTAGTCAACTTTGCGGGTGTAGGTCTGGCCGGAAAGCGGAATGATCTTGTCAAAGCCCATCTTTTCGGCCACACGTTTTTCCAAAGCACGCACTTTATCGTGGTCGCCGTCAAAGAGTTCCAAAAAGCTGGCCTGCGTACCAGTGGTACCTTTTACGCTGCGGAACGGCAGATTGGCCAGCTCATTTTCCAGCCGTTCAAAGTCCAGCATAAAATCCTGCAGATAGAGCGAAAAACGCTTGCCGACCGTCGTCAGCTGGGCCGGTTGATAATGCGTAAAGCCCAGCGTGGGCATATCTTTGTACTGCATGGCGAATTTGGCCAGGTTATCAAAAAGCTTGAGCATCTTGCCCCGGATCAGCTTCAAACCGTCACGCATCTGGATAAGTTCGGTATTGTCAGTAACATAGCAGCTGGTGGCGCCCAGGTGGATGATCGGCATGGCCTTGGGGCACTGGGTACCGAATACATGGATATGGCTCATTACGTCATGCCGCCGTTCGGCTTCTTCGCGGGCAACGGCTTCAAAGTCAATATCATCCAGATGCGCCTTCATTTCGGCAATCTGCTCATCGCTGATAGCCAGACCGTATTCCTGTTCGGCTTCGGCCAGCGCCACCCACAATCTGCGCCAGGTGGAATGTTTTTTCTGCGGCGACCAGTTGTAGCTCATTTCGGCACTGGCGTAGCGGTCAGTAAGCGGATTCAAATAGACATTGTGATTGTCAGCCATGATAAACTCCTTGTTTTTAAAATCATTTTTGATCCTGTATTTTATATATTCATATATAATATAGCATACAGCGGATTTTTTGCCAACTTGCAAGCATACAGTCTGAAAGTTATTTAATTGGCCTCTTTTGGGTAAAAAATCAACTGGGGATTTGCTATTTTCGGCCAATGATGGTATCTTAAAAGAGTCGATGATATAACCAGCAAAGAAGGCAAGCAATGCGGCGAGGACTTTTCAAACATATTCCGGAATCGGGAGCAGCGGTGAATTTGCAGCCGCTGTTCCGGGAGCTGCGCTGCTGGGATTTTACGGCCCTGCTTGTCATGCTGTTGCTGCTGGGCGCCGGGGTGCTGTTTATTTATACCACCGGTTCGCAGGTGGGTACAGAGTGGGCGGGCGGCTTCTGGCGCAAGCAGCTGATCTGGATCGGTATCGGCATGATCGCTTACATTGCAGCGGCCCGGATGGATTACCGCAAACTTATTCCGTGGGTGTGGTTCTATTACATAGTCAGTATAGCAATGCTGGTGCTGGTGCTGTTTGTCGGCAGAAAAGTCAACGGCGCTGTTAGCTGGATCGACCTGGGGCCGTTGCGGATACAGCCGTCGGAGTTTGCCAAACTCGGCGTGATATGGTTTCTGGCGGCCATGCACGGAAATATGCTTTTCAAGATCCGCAAACTTACCCATGTACTGCTGAGTATGGCGGTGCTGGCGCTGCCGATCGGGTTGATCGCTGTGGAACCGGACTTCGGCAGTGCCGTGGTGCTGGTGCCGGTGGGTGCCGCCATGGTCTTTACCGCCGGGGTCAAATGGCGTTATCTGATCATTGCCGGCAGCGTGGCTGTGGTGCTGTTCAGCGTACTGGCGGTCAACGAAATTTTTGAGATCAAACCGCTTCTGAAAACCTATCAGCGGGAGCGAATCAAAACCTTTCTGAATCCGGAACGTGATCTGGCGCACCGGGGCTACAACGCTTATCAATCCCGGCTGGCGGTCGGTTCCGGCGGGCTGACCGGCAAAGGTCTGGGCGAAGGCACGCAGAATCTGCTGGGATTTTTGCCGCAATCGGTGGCCAACAACGACTTCATTTTTTCGGTGCTGGCCGAAGAAACCGGCTTTATCGGGGCGCTGCTGCTGCTGTTGGGCTATGCGGTGCTGCTCTACACGATATTGCGCACGGCGTTTATGGCACAGGACAACTTTGCCCGGCAAAGTCTGGTCGGCATTGCAACGTTGATTTTTGTACATTTATATATCAATATTGGCATGAGCGTGGGCATTACGCCGATAACCGGGCTGCCGCTGCCGTTTTTGAGTTACGGCGGCAGCTTTGTTGTGTCGATGATGCTGGCGATGGGCTTTGTGCAGTCAATTTACCGGCGCAATATGTCGCTGACGGAGGAAGATCGTGAATACAACTGTTGATAACTTGCGTTCCCGCAATGAGTTTTGGAAATACTTCTTCAATATCTGCCAGATCCCGCATCCCTCCGGTCACGAGGCAGCTTTGCGGCAATATCTGCAGCAGAGTGCCGAAAAATGCGGCCTGAGCTGCCGGGTGGATGCCGCCGGAAATCTGGCCATCGACCGCCTGGCAGCAGTTGGCTGCGAAAATTATCCGGCGGCTATTCTGCAGGCGCATTTGGATATGGTTCCGCAAAAAGCTCCCGGCGTGGAGTTTGACTTCCTGCATGACAGCATCGTGCCGGTCGTGGAGGGCGACTGGGTCACGACCGGCGGCAAAACCACGCTGGGCGCCGATGACGGCATGGGCGTGGCGCTGGCGATGGAACTGTTGACCGATAACAGTTTGCAATGCGGGCCGCTGCGGGCGGTCTTTACTGTTTCGGAGGAGACCGGTTTGGGCGGTGCCGAAGATATCGACCGGGATTTTCTGAAAGCCGATGTGCTGCTGAATCTGGACAGCGACCAGCCTTTCACCATTGGCTGCGCCGGCGGTTCCCGTTTAAGCGGTGCTGCCCGGTTGCCGCAGCGGGCGGTATCGGATCAATACTGCGGAGTAAAATTCCATCTGACTGGTATGCACGGCGGCCACTCCGGCGTGGATATCCATCTGCCCGTGGGCAGTGCCTGCTGCGTGATCAATGAATTTCTGCGCCAGCTGCCGGCAGTGGAAATCGCTGCGGTGCAAGCCGGTACGCTGCATAACGCCATTGCCCGGGAAGCTGAAGTAACAGCCGCCATACCCGCCGGACTCTGGGAAAATATGTCAGCAGTACTGGATGGATTCAACGCTAAATTGAATGAAATTTATCTGCCTTCGCCCGGTAAAAAAATTACTTTGAGCTGCGAAAAACTTGTTTCGCCGCCGCCGCAAGTGCTGACTTCTGAAGCGCAAGTTCAGCTGCTGGAATTGTGGAGCAATTTGCCCCACGGCGTGCTGGAAACGGCCGATAATGCCACCGTCACCAGCTGCAATCTGGCGGTGGTCGAAGGTTCTGCCGCCGGAGAGTGGAAATTTATTCTGCTGGGCAGAAGCCTTTATGACGAAAAACGTCAAGCGATGATGAATGATGCCGTTTGTAAGCTGCAAAATGCCGGTTTTACGGCGGTCATCGATTCAGAATACACCAGCTGGCGGCCCTGCTGGGATTCGCCGTTGCTGGAATTTGCCTGCCGGATCTATAAAGAACTTACCAACAGCGAGGCGCAGAAAACGGTCATTCACGGCGGTTTGGAGCCGGGCTTGTTTTGCGGCATGAATCCCCGGCTGCAGATGCTGTCGTTTGCGCCGCTTACGCAGTCGGTACACTCCCCGCAGGAAAAACTCAACATCCCGGATGTGGAAAAATCCCGTGTGCTTTTGCGCACTCTGCTGGAACGGCTGAACGAAATGCCGGCCGCTCAATCAAGGTAGATGCATTTGCGCCGCTTACACAGTCGGTACACTTTCCGCAGAAAAAACTCAACATGCCGGGTGTGGAACGCACCCGCAAGCTGCTGCGCACTTGGCTGGAAAAGTGCCGCAGAGCTGCAATAAAAGCTGCAGCAGCAAAAAAATTCCAATATTTTTTTCAAAAACAGTGTTGCAGTGTTTACCCGGAACATTTTTTGGTTATTATAAGCTGTAAAATCAAACAGTTTGACCATTTAATCAGGAAACAATCAACTTCATACTATGTTTATTACGATTGGAAATCATCCGTTTTTTAATCACCGTAAAAGCGAAAGAGTGTTCAGAGAATTTTTCCGCACTTATCGGGTTATTTTTATAAACCATGTCAATGATCCGGCCGCTCCGCCGCCCTTTCCGGATAATTTTTTTTCTCCGGATGACTTGCTTATGCTGAATTTGGCTGATGTCGATACCGACAAGCCCGGAGCCATGACTCCGGAGCAGGCCCGCAAGATCATTGATTTTGCCATTCGTAACGATCACCGGATGCTTTTTATCCATTGTGTGGAAGGTTATTCCGCTGCTGCAACCATTGGCGGCATTCTGAACTGGTATTGCAACTGCAGCCGGGAACCTGACAGTTACTACCAAATATTCAAAGACCGTAAGTGCGGCAATCTTATCAATACTCATGTGCGGGATAGTTTGCTGAGGGAACTGCGTCGCCGCTACGGCTCACTTGCCAATTTAACTGCGGCGATCCGTTTGCGGCGCACCAGAGAGCGTTTTTTAGCCCTTTTGACAGGATTTTATACTAAAAAAATCTTTGCCCAACACCCGCAATTAGTCAAATGGTTAAAAAAATTTCCCTGTGTGAGTTTTTCCGGAAAAGCCGTCAGCGGCGATCCGGAAGTCCTCCGTCTTGCGCAGGGCGAATTTCTCCATGCAAATTGCGGCATCACCTGCTGCAACGGCAATATTTTGGTGATTGATACATCCAATACCGGCCGAATGCAGGAAATTTTCAGCCGGATGCTGGAATTAGCTGTGCCGGAAAGTTATGCGGTCAAAGGTGAAAATTACGAAGATTTTTTTGCTCCGTTTGCAGAAAAATTCAACATTTGGCTATATAAAAACCACAAATATTTTCTGAAATTGCTCAAACACAGTCCCAAAGATGCTGCGATTGCGCTGCTGGCAGAAAAACAATTCAAATACGCCAATATATTCGGCAAGCAGGCGTTTACCCTCCAAAGCCGGAAATTCAATAAACTCTATGCTGAATACAAGCAGCATAATGTTTGAAAAAGTTGGCATTTTTCAGTCAAAATAGATGCGGCGGCAGCCGTTGGCGCTGACTTCAACTGTAGCTGGAGAGTTATAGAGCATACTCAAAAACTTTTCATTGAGCAGTTCAGAAGCTTTTCCTGAATAAAAATTGTGCTCTTTATCCAGACACCACAAATCCCCTCCGGCGCGGCCCAGCAGTTCAAAATCATGCGTTATCATCAACACCGTGTGAGTTCGGGCGTATTCTTCCAGAAAAACCATGATTTGATTGCGTCCGACCGGATCCATGGCCGAAACTGGTTCATCCAGCAGCATGATTTCCGGCTGCAGTGCGGCCATTCCGGCTATCTGCACCCGCTGAAATTCCCCGCCCGAAAGGGTCTTGATCGGTTGATTGGCCAAGTGAGTCAAATTGAATTGTTCAAGCGCCCGGTCAATACATTGCAGCTGTTCACGACTCCAATTGCCCAGTCGGGGAAAACGTGCCGAAGCGCTCAGCATGACCATTTCGCGCGCAGTAAAATCCAATGCGATCATGCTGTTTTGACTGATAACGCCCAACCGCCGGGCCCGCTGAGTTCCGGAGATTTGAGAAAGCGGTTTTTCATCCAGTCTTACTTCGCCGCTGTCGGGCCGGTAATAACCGCAAAGCGTTTTAAGCAAAGAACTTTTGCCGCTGCCGTTGACCCCGGCTAAAAAGTGCAGATAGCCGGGCGCAAGCTCGCCTGTGATATTTTTCAGCAGCAGTTTCCCGCCCCGGCGGAGTGTAATATTTTCCATGCGCAAAATCATAAGTTGCTGCTCCGTCGTTTGTTTAATACATAAATGAAAAGTGCTCCCCCCACTGCCGAAGTCAATACCCCGATCGGTAATTCGTGGCTGTCGTTGAGTACCCGCGAAAGATAATCACACAATATAAGAAATATCCCTCCCCATAGAACCGTCGGAATAACTATCCAGTTGTGGTCAGTTCCATAACACCGGCGGATCAGGTGCGGTACGATCAATCCCACAAAAGCGATCAATCCGGCCATCGCCACGGTTTGTGCCGCCAGCAAACTGGCCAGCACAATAAAGATCCGCCCGAAAAGTTTGCCGTTGACCCCCAGGTTCCAGGCCGCTTCTTCGCCGAGCGCCACCGCGTTGAGTTCCCGGGCAAAATAGCGTAAAAACAGCGTTCCTGCCAGCAATATACCCGTTCCCGGCAGCAGCAGTTCAAGCTCTACAGCCTGCAGATCGCCCAGCATCCACCACGCCAGCCCGGCGAGTTCATCGCGGTCGGCAATGCTGACTAAATACATAAGTATACTGCTGGCGGTGGTTCCGGCAATTACCCCGCTTAAAAGCAACCCTTCGGAATTTTTCTGCCCGGTCAGCAGCAAAACCACCCCCAACAGCAGCAGCGAACCAGCTAACGCCATCAAAGGTACGAACCAGAAGCTTATCAGCTGCAGCCCCAGTATGACTGCCAGCGCCGCCCCCACGCTGGCACCGCCGGAAACACCCAGCGTAAATGGTTCTGCCAGTACATTGCGCAGTACCGCCTGAAAGACCAATCCGGCCAGTGCCAATGATCCGCCAATGGTAAATGACGCCAGCAGCCGGATCAGCCGCAAGTTAAAAACCGGGTCGGCAAGGCAATTGTGCCAGTCAACTGCGGCACTGCCGCCGGATAAACTCAAAATTGCAGCCGCTATTCCGCAAATCAGCGGCAGGATCAGACCTTTGAGCAACTGTTTTTTCATGGCTTAGAACTTCCCAACTTATCAATGCGGTGCCGCAACTCGATCAGTGCTTGCATAAAGCGCGGCCCCGGACGGGTGACCGGATCATAGACATCATGATAAATTACTGCATTTTTCTGTACCGCCGGAACATTTTTCCATATCCGGTTCTGGGCGGGGATTTTTTCCGGAACACCCCAGATTATCAGGTCGATCTGATGGCTCAAAAGCCATTCCGGAGCGCATTTGAAATAAGCTGCATCCACCTTGCCGGCGGCATTTTCCAACTGCATAAGCTCCAATGACCGATCCGGCAGACTGCCGGGCCCGGCGGCCATTAAAGGTTTGGCATTCACCACCCACAGAACTTTGAGCTTGTGCGGAGAAAAGCTGTTCAGAACTTTCTGCTGCACTTTGAATTGCTCAATAAGTTTGGCGGCTTGCTCCGGCAAATTGAGCTTACGTCCGGCAAGCTGTACCCATTTAAGATAATCTTCCGGGGTATTTATTTGCTGAAGATTAACTTCTATTTTCAGTTCCCGGAGTTTTTTGGCTATATTATTGTTCATAAAATCGTTGCCAATGACCCACGTTGGACGGAGCTTGATTATGCGTTCCAGCTCCGGGATGCCGAAGCGGCCAGCTTCCGGCAGTGCCTTGACTGATTCCGGATAATCGCAGGCGCTGCAGCGGCCAACCAGATATTTTTCGCCGCCCAGACTGCAGATGATTTCGGTCAGGGCCGGAGCCAGCGAAACCACCCGCAGATTTTCACTTTTCAGCGGAAGAAGCAAAATAAAAAGCAGCAATATTATAAGTGTTTTATACATAATTTATTCCAAGTCAAAGTGTTTGTCACCATCGTTTTTATTGCCGAACCAGCCCAGCAGATTTTCTTTGTAATCATCAGAAAGCGAATATGTTATCTTTTCGGCAGTAACATGTCCATCCAGCCAGGCGATTGAAGCTTGCTGATTGTGCCGGAAGTTCATATCCGGAGCGTAGGCCATACTGGGCGCAGTAATGCTGTACATTTCGGTAAATTTGCCGTTGCCTTGCATGTACAGCGAATCGCCAAAGGCTGCTGTGTCATCTGCGTTGGCTACGGCACTCAGCGGTACTGACTTGTTGGGGGCACTGTAATGACCAGGGGTATTGCCCAGATAAGATATATTATAGCCGTAACCGCCGTTGCCTTTATTATAAATATCGGTTTCATCAAGCACTTGCGTTAATTCAGGGCATTGTTTGATGTGATTGCTTCCTGCCATATAAGGCATGATTCCGCCTTCCGGTTCGACCTTGCCGTTTTTATTGATCCCGCACCAGGTCTCCTGCCAGGCTGCGTCCCGGTAGCCGGGTACGCAATAGCCTTGATTATCTTCTGCATAAAGCAGCAGTGCCAAACTCAGCTGTCGTATATTGCTGCGGCAGCTGCTTGCCCGGGCAGCTGCCCGGGCACTGGACAATGCCGGTAAAAGCATCGCTGCAAGAATGGCAATAATGGCAATGACTACCAGCAGCTCAATAAGGGTAAAATAATACATTTGCTGATAAACTTTATTGTTTTTTACGCTGAAATAATTTTCGTGGATCTGCTCCATATTGTTTTACCTCTTATTGATTAAGATATCCGTTTAATAATGCGGATGAAACCGCTCGTTCCTGCCATTTGTATTATTGGTGCATGGAAAGCCCAAAAGCAGCTCTTTGTACTTTGCTGAAGCGCTTTCCACCATCGGTAAACCTTCCACATGACCGTCACATAATACACTGTTGGCCAGGTTATTATGCCGGAAGTGCATAGTTGGCGTCGGCCCCCAATCATCCGGTGGTTCCAAACTTGAACTGAATCCAAGAGTTCCATCGCCGTAATTTCCGCCGTTGTATACCGTGATCGCCGAGTCCGCAAACATTATTGTATTGACCGGATCATCTATTTTATGCAGTGGAAATCCGGATGCGAAATCCTCAAATGCCCAGCCATCCGGCCGGATCTTACCTATAAGCGTATTGATTCCGTAACCGCCGCACCCGCGTTCAAACCCCTGATCTTTTTTGTCTACAAGAAGTGCCTGACAGTGATTCACCAACCCGGTTCCACCCAGATATTCAGCTAAAGGTCCCTTGCCGGGATCGTAATCTGCATCAGAACCATTGCTGGAGTTTTTGCTTAAACCATGCCACCTGGTCTTGTTTGCCCCCATCATATCAACTGCGTAAGGTACCAGTAAACCGTTGTTAGATTCGCTGTAAAGTATATTGGCCAGGCCCAGCTGTTTAAGATTGCTTGTACAATTTGCTCCCCAGGCCGATGCCCGGGCCGAAGCAAGTGCCGGCAGAAGCATCGCTGCAAGAATCGCAATAATGGCAATTACCACTAACAATTCAATGAGGGTGAAATACGAATTACGGCACAAATTTTTTGCGCCCCGACGGACTTTGGGTAAAGTCGCCATGATTTGTGGTGTTCCTTTGTGTTACGCGCACAATTAAGTTCAGCAGGGATCCGGCTCGCCATTTATTCAACGGCTCACGGTTGCGCGACAGCTCCCGATTTTCACGGGGATTCACCTGTTGCTCTGAACTGGTTTTATTTTTTGCGCTCCCGGACGATTCCGGCGTTAACGCAAACTCTATTTTATAATATAGTACCACTGGGTACTTCTGTCAAGGAAAAACTCATATAATTTTCGTGCAGCGCAATATCCTGCACCCGGCGGCCGCTGTGCAGAACTTCCACTAAATCAAAACGTTTTTCCAGATTTTCAGGAATCGAAAATTTCCGGCAATAAGCCCGGGCGCCCCGCCGGATACGGCGTTTTTGCTTTTCGTGCAAGTTTCCGCCCGGCAGATATTTGTGCGCACGGCGCAAGGTTTTGACTTCCGCAAAGACCAGCGTTTCGCCATCCAGCAAAACAATATCCAGCTCGCCGTTGCCGTCGTGCGCCGTCGTAAAACGCCAGTTCCGGGCCAGGATCACGCAGTTGCGCTGCCGGAAAAACCGCACCGCCGCCGCTTCGCCCCGGCGCCCCAGCTCAATATGCCGGGCCCGGCTTTGACTGAAAAAACTCATAGCGCCCGGTCAAATTCTGCCGCTGCTGTCAACGCCGCCACCGTTGCGGCCACATCGTGCACCCGCAGCAGCGATACTTTTGCATCCGCAAGTTTCACTGCTAATGCCAGCGAACCGGCAATGCGTTTTTCCAATGAATCCGGCGTGCTTTTGAGCAAACTTTTGCGCGATACCCCCCAGCAGAACGGCAGCTGAAAAGTTGATTCAAACCATTGCGCATGATGCAGTAACTGATAATTAGCCTGACGGCTTTTGCCAAAGCCGATCCCCACATCCAGCATCAGCTGTTCATCGGTGATCCCCGCTGCCCGGGCGTGATCGGCAATGCGTTCCAGCTCTTTCCGGACGACTGCAAGCGCATCTTTTTCAATGCGCATACCACTTTGCTGCATAAGTTCCGGCACTGCCGTTGAATGGGTCAGGATCGCTCCGGCGTGAAAGCTGGCGATCACCTCCGCCATCGCCGGATCAAAATCAAGGCCGCTGACGTCATTGATGATTTTCGCCCCTGCCTGCAGCGCCAATCGGGCCGTATACGCATGGCGGGTGTCGATGCTGATGACCGCCTCCGGTTGTTGGGATAAAATACCTTTAAGCACCGGTTCAAGCCGCTGCCACTCCTCCGCTGCCGGCACTTCCGCAGCGCCGGGCCGGGTGGATTCGCCGCCCATATCGATAATGTCGGCACCATCATCGAGCATCTGCAGCGCAGTTTGGATGCGTTCAGCTGTATCAATAAAGCCGCACCCATCGGAAAAACTATCCGGCGTAACGTTGATGATCCCGGCAATAAAAACCCGGTTCGGCAATACGTCGTTCCAAAGCTGACGCCAGGCAAAACCGGGTTTTCTATTCATTTTTTTATCCGTCAAAAGCTGAAGATCAAGCTTCTCCGTCATTGCCGGAATCATCCGTCACTTCGGGCGCAGATTCCGTCACTTCGGTCGGATTTGAGCTTATTTCGCTGTTTTCAACATCCGTCACTTCGCCGTCACTTGCATTTTCGTCCTTGGCGTTTTCGCCCTTGACTTCGATGAGTGCAACTGCGCCGGTAATACGGTCGCCGTCATTCAGATTCATGATCTTGACCCCTTTGCTGGCCCGGCCGACGGTGCGGATCTCGTCCAGCGGGATCCGGGTAAGCTGACCCCGTTCGGTGGTGATCAGCAGTTCATCACCTTCCTGGATCTGGATGGTGTTGACCACCTTTTCATTTTCCCGCAGCTTGATGCTGACCACACCCTTGGCGCCGCGGCGGGTCTTGCGGTAGGTGCTGGCCAGCGAACGCTTGCCCATACCGCCGTCGGAAACGACCAGCACTTGCGGGCCGGCGGCGTTTTCGATGATTTCGCCATCGTCAGCGCTTTCAGTTTCCACAACTTCGGCATCTTCATCCAGCAGGGCATCTTCATCGTCCAGCGTTTCCCGGATGACCGTCATGGCCACCAGATAGTCGCCGTCGATCTTGAAGCGCATACCCGTTACACCACGGGCGGTACGGCCCATCGGCCGGAGTTCTTCATCGCTCAGCGTAAAGCGGCACGCCATACCATAGGCGGTGGAAAGCAGCACTTCGTTGCCGTTTTCGCAGATGGCGGCACCGATAAGGTCATCGTTTTCTTCGATGACCAGCGCCCGCAGACCGACCCGGCGCAGGTTTTTGAAGAGTTCCAGCGGCATTTTCTTGACGTAACCGCAGCGCGAACACATGAGCATGAACTTATTGGGATCGCTCAATTCATCCGGCTTGACCGTAAGCATGGCCCGGATCTTTTCGTTGGCTTCCAGCTTGGGCAGCATGTTGACGATCGCGCGGCCGTTGCTGTTGCGGGAGGCTTCGGGGATCTCGTAAACGTTCAGCCAATACATGAAGCCCCGGTCGGTGAAGAAGAAAATCAAATCGTGGCTGTCGGCATTGAAGAGATGTTCCACATAGTCTTCGTCTTTGGTCTTCATGGCAATGATGCCCTTGCCGCCCCGGTGCTGCGTCTGATAGGTCGCCGCCGGCACCCGCTTGATGTAGCCGGTGTTGGAAACGGTGATCACGCAGCTGTGCCGTTCGATCAGGTCGGCAATGTTCAAATCGCCGTCAGCGGTGGTGATTTCAGTACGCCGGGGATCGGCGTATTTATCCCGGACTTCCACCAGATCGGCCCGGATCACGCCCAAACGCATTTCCCGGCTGCCCAGCAGCTCTTTGTAGTAGTTGATATTGCCGCAAAGTTCGGCATATTCAGCATCCAGCTCTTCCCGGGCCAGTCCGGTGAGCTGATGCAGACGCATTTCCAGAATGGCCGCCGCCTGCAGTTCCGAAAAACCGAACCGGCTCTGCAGCGCTTCGGACGCTTCCTGCTTGGTCGTGCTTTCCCGGATGGTGTTGACCACTTCGTCGATGATATCCAGCGCTTTGAGGAACCCTTCCACCAGATGCGCCCGGGCCAAGGCCTTGTTGAGATCGAATTTGGTCTTGCGGATCAGCACTTCCATGCGGTGATCCAGATATGCCTGCAGCACCTGCGCCAGATTCATCACCCGGGGCCGGTTGTGATCGACCACCAGCATGGTGCAGGGGAAGGTGGTTTCCAGCTGAGTGTGGGTGTAAAGCTGGTTCAGAATCACGCTGGCCATTGCGCCGCGCTTGACATCGATAACGATGCGCACCCCGGCTTTCATGCTCGATTCGTCACGGATCCCGGTGATGCCGACAATGCGTTTTTCCTGCACCAGATTGGCCATGGATTCCACCAGATTGGACTTATTTACGGCGTAAGGTATTTCCGAAATAATGATCTGTTCCCGGCCGTTTTCTTCCACGATCTCGGCCCGGCCCCGCATTTTTATGGAGCCGCGGCCGGTCAGATAGAACTGACGGATCGAAGTGATCCCCCGGATGATCGCTCCGGTGGGGAAGTCCGGACCCGGCAAATGGCGCATGAGTTCTTCCACTGACGCTTTGGGATCATCCAGCAGCGCAATGGTGGCGTTGATCACTTCGCCCAAGTTGTGCGTGGGTATGCTCGTAGCCATCCCCACCCCGATACCGGTGGTGCCGTTGACCAAAAGCTGCGGAAAACGGGCCGGCAGAACCGACGGTTCCACGCTGGATTCGTCGAAGGTGGGCATCATATCGACGGTATCTTTTTCCAGATCCACAAGCATTTCTTCGGCAATGCGTTCCAGACGGCACTCTGTGTACCGGTAGGCTGCCGCCGGGTCGCCGTCCAGACTCCCGAAGTTACCGTGACCATCGACCAGTGTCGTGCGCAGCGAAAACGGCTGCGCCAACCGCACCATGGCATCGTAGACCGAGCTGTCGCCGTGGGGGTGATAATTACCGATGACTTCCCCGACGACCTTGGCGCTCTTGGTATAACCGTGCGATTTGGTCAAGCCGAGTTTTTTCATTGCGTAAAGGATTCGCCGGTTCACCGGCTTGAGGCCGTCGCGGACATCCGGGATGGCCCGACCGACGTTGACGCTCAAAGAATACTGCAGATAAGCAGTATGCATGATGTCTTCAATATTGATAGGAAAATCGTGTTGTTCAAATTCGCTCATGCTTTTACCATTTCACCTTGAAAATTTGAATTTTACATATAAAATATACATGCAGAAATATACACCATAAACTGTTTTTTCTCAAATAAAAAACGGCTATTTTGAGAGTTTTTTTGAAAAATATTTTTCTTTTGTCTTTTCCGGAGGAAAAGCGGCAAAAAAAAGGTTCTTCGACGGTTTGTGACAAAATTGAGTAGAAAATCATAAAAAACAGAAAGACGGAATTGAAAAAGACCGGAATTGCACCTATTGTTAAGTGTCTAACCAAAACAGTAGGGGGTAAGCAATGCCGGTCAATCTTTACTATACACAGAGAGTTCGTGGATTTCAACAAGAAAGTGTAAAATATTCCAAAGAAAGTGTTGAAATCCGTCTGAAACGCACCAAACATCAGTGTCCACACTGCGGTTCAACATCCGTAACTGTTGAACCGCTCCGCAGTCGGCGCATTCGCGGCGAACCTTTGGGCAATTGTCGACAAGTCGTATTGGAATTAACCATCCACCGTTTGTATTGTCCCCGCTGTCATTTTCGCGTTCTTGAACATATTCCATTTCTTTCTCACCCCAAAGCCAGACTTACTAAAACATTAGAACGGACAATACTGGAATTGCGTCCACATATGAGCATCCAGGCTCTTGCTAACTTCTACGGTTTGCGCTGGCATACAATTAAGGAATTGGAAAAAAAGCATTTAAAAAAGAAATATTCCCGTATCCCAACCGCTCATATCAAAGCCATCGGTATTGATGAAATCCATGTTGGAAAAG
>SUWF01000054.1 GCA_015061575.1 Lentisphaerota bacterium | reverse complement strand
GGACAGATTGCCGTAGCTGTTCACGGTGGTGCTGTTAGCTACGCCGCCGCTGAAGATAGTCAGACTGCCGTAGCAGTTCCAATCGCCAGTGACGGTGGTGCTGTTAGCTACGCCGCCGCTGGAGATGGACAGATTGCCGTAGCTGTTCACGGTGGTGCTGTTAGCTACGCCGCCGCTGAAGATAGTCAGACTGCCGTAGCAGTGCCAATTGCCAGTGACGGTGGTGATGTTCGCTACGCCGCCGCTGGAGATGGACAGATTGCCGTAGCTGTTCACGGTGGTGCTGTTAGCTGTGCCGCCGGAAGAGACCCCGAGATAGCCCCTCTCGTTCACCGTGGTGCTGTTTGCCGTACCGCCGGAAGATACGTAGAGATATCCCCAGTTGTGCACCGTGGTGTTGTTTGCCACGCCACCGTTAGAGATATGCAGGTTACCACCACCGCTCACCATAGTACTGTTTGCCACGCCACCGTTAGAGATATGCAGCTTACCCCACAAAGAGGTTCTATCTACTACTCCTCCACTGCAAACATTTAATAGGCTTGCACTGGATACGGTAATATTATATGTACTGCCACCTGACATTACATACATACTTCCGTTAAGGTAATAATTGTTTTTTGTTGATGTATGCAAAAGCAATTGATTTTCTGACCCCAAATATACTCCAGAATAATTACTTAAGTACGTTACATAAGCTCCATCTTCAATATATACTGATCCCACACACGGAGTCCAATTTAAATTGGTAGCAGTACCACCACTGTATACATAAAGATAACCAACACCATACCATTCACCAGAAATAGTAATACTGTCTGCTATCCCCCCATTATAAATCCTAATTACACCACCATACCCCACTGTGATACTGTTAGCTACACCACCACCGGAGATATACATATTGCCATTCCCGTTCACCGTAGTACTGTTAGCCACACCGCCATTGGAGATGCACATATACCCATCAGCAACCGTGGTGTTGTTCGCTACGCCGCCGCTGGAGATGTACATACCGTCATAATACAAAGTTATGCCAGTTGAGATTACGCCGCTGGAGATATAATATGCCATTTTACGCCTCTTTGTTTGTGTTTTTTTCTAATCGGCTTAATTTAGCATGTATAAACAACTAATGCAAGTTTTTTGAGCTGATTTTGCTTGTTTTTTGGGGGTGAGAGGCGGCTGGCGGAGGGCAGTTGCAGGGCGCACGCCTGAGGAGATGCTTTGTTGTACGGATGTTTACGGAGAGGTACGGAGTTGTACGGAGCTGGCGGGCTCTTTATGCTGAGCACATACATAAAAAAAATCCGATCGCTGTTTTTTACAGCAATCGGATCAAATACTTGAAAACTTATCTTTACTTCAAGCCTTCGATCTCCGGCTTTTCGTAGGATTTTTTTACCAGTTTCAGTTGCTTGTAATAGGCATTTCCCCAACCCGCCAACTTGTTATTCTTAAACACTACCGGCATACACTCGTCTATGGTGTTCTGCCCGTCGTGCCAGCGGGTTTCTATGTAATAATACCACACATCCGGTTTGGAAAAATTTTCCTGCAGCGGCTCGCCCATGATCTCCTTGACCTGCTCTTTGGTCATCCCTACCCGCAGCCGGGAAGAATTTTCAAAATTCTCTCCGGCACTGGTTCCGCAGCCGTTAAGCAATACAGTCAATAATCCAGCACAAACGATCCATACTATCTTTTTCATCATATTACCTTTCTTTTAACGCCAGCAGCGATAGATCTGCGGCACCAGATATTTTATCACCGAGGCGGTCGGCAAAGCAAAAATCATCCCCGGAATACCGGCCATAATACCGCCCAACAACACCACGATGATCGTTTCCAACGTTGTCAAACCCAATGATTCACCTATGATCATCGGATAAATAAAGAACTGTTCAATAATGCCGTTGTGCAGTAAATAAGCCCCGATGATACCCGCAATCTGCATGACTGATACATCCGGACCGCCCACCGCCAGCGTCACCAATACCGAAAGCAATGCACTGGCTACCGGTCCGATATACGGCAGCAATATACCTACCCCCGCAATCGCACCCAAAATCAACGCATACGGCACATCCAACAGCGTAAAAATCGTGGAGTATACGCAAAAATCAATGAATATCATCAGCATATACCCACGGAGCCATATCCGCAGTTTATTGACCACTTCGCTGACGATCCGATCCCCTTCCCGCAAGTTTTCTTCGGACATCATCGGCAGCCATTTGCCGTTGAAAACTGTCCGGATAAGATAACTTGTGGCCCGCTGTTTATGCTGACCGTCACTGCTGGAATTGATAAATCCTGCCAGCTTGCTCAACAGCAGCGAAAAGAAGAAAAATGTCATCAACACATTCAATATGAACGTGGCAAACAATCCCACAAACCGGGCCAGAAAGGCAAATATACCGCCGGATTTTTTCAGCAGCAATTCCGTAAGCTGCTTTTCCGCTTTGCCCTCCGACAGATAATTGGATAATTCGTTCAAAATCCCCTGCACCAGCGGCAACTCCTGAAAACGATGCTTGAGATCATTCAAAAATCCCGTCAATTTGCTGCTGATCCCCTGCAGTAATTCATCTCTCTGACGGCTCAACCCGGCAGCTTTTTTCTCCGGAACGGCCGGAACAGACTTATCTGCCAGTGCCGGAGCGGCAGCCGGAGTTTCTTTTTGTACTTGTTCAGTTTTGTCAACTGCAGGTGTGGACAGGGCTGAAATATTGTTTTTTATCTGCCCGAAATAAAAATTCAATCCAATCAAAATTCCCACCAACAGCAATACACTGCCTGCAACTACACAGGAAACCGTAAGCGTGGTGGCTTTGGTGGTGATTGCCTGCTGTTCCCGGCGCCTCAGCTCAGCATCGGACAAATCGAACGATTCCTGACGGCGGAAACGATCGCTGATCTTTTTGACCACAAATATCTTGGCAAAAAAGCCCGAAACTTTACCGTCGGATTTCCGCAGCATACGTTCAAAATACTGCTCCAGCGGCAGAAAAATAAAAGCCAGCGCCATCCCGAACAAAAGCGAGCTCAGCCAGGTGGCAATCAGCACAAAAAGCACGATCACCACCAGCGCCAGAATGATTCCGGTTCCGGAGCGGATGATGGTGCTGCGTTTCTGATAAGCGGTTTTGACGGTCTGGATCATGCTTTCCAATTCAGCTTCGCCGATGTTCAAACCGGCAGCTATTTTCCGGGAAATTTCCAGCGTTCCGGCCCGAAATTCTCCGTGGTCAAGCGATAACGACAGCAAATGATTGAGCATCATCTTTTGATCCAGCGGATCATACTTCTGCAGCACCGGCAGCGCCTTTTCAGGAGTACCCGGCGCAACCTTGCGCAGAAACTCCAGAATATAGGCGCTTTTGCGTTCGCTGACATTCTGACGCTCCAAACCGGCATGAACCCGGCTCAGGGCCTTTTCCAGCCCCACTTGATCTGTCGGCAGCACTGCTTTGATCAACGCCAATACCTGTTTGTCGTCATCCCGGATCTGATCCTCATTGGCAAACAGACCGCTCATGGCGTCAACAGCTTTATTGAATGGCTGCTCAAAGACTTTGCGTACCCGCTCGGCTGCAGATTTGAACATTCTTCACCCGCAATCAGTAGTGTTTATTCAGTTACCGTCACCGGCACACTGCTCTTTTCCACATGACCGATCGTTTCGGCAGCATAGCCGTTCTTGCGGGCGATTTCCAACGCTTTGGCTTCATCGGCAGCCGGCACAAACCACACCATACCCACACCCATATTAAAGACACGGTAGGCTTCCTGATGGCTCACGTTGCCTTTTTCGACCAGCAATTTGAAAATCGGCGGCACCGGCAGTTTTTTCACGCCGTCAAAGACCACGCCGATACCTTCCGGCAGAATACGCGGCACGTTGTCGTAGAGGCCGCCGCCGGTAATGTGCGCAATACCATCGAGTGCGATCTTGTTCTGCTGCGCTTCCCGGATGGCCGGATAGTAGCAAATGTGTGGTTTGAGCAAAGCTGCGCCCACGCTTTCGCCCAATTCCGGCAGCACGGTATCGACCGTGTAGTTGCAAATATCGAAAACAATCTTGCGGGCCAAGCTGAAACCATTGGTATGCAGACCATTGGAACCCAAACCGATCGCCACATATCCGGGAGCGATCTTTTCGCCGGTGATCAATTCGTCTTTTTCCACAATACCGGTGATCACGCCCACCAGGTCAAAATCATCGCCGTACATACCGGGCATTTCGGCAGTTTCGCCGCCCAGCACGGCGCAGTTGGCTGCTTTACAGGCATCGGCAATACCGCCAAGAACTTCTTCATAAAGCGGGGAACGCAGTTTGCCAATACCAATGTAGTCCATAAAATAAACCGGCTCAGCCCCCTGCACTGAAATATCGTTGATGCAATGGTTTACAATATCAAACCCCACCGTATCATATTTTTGCATCATCGCTGCGATCATCAGCTTGGTGCCCACGCCGTCAATACTTGAAACCATCACCGGCTGCCGGTAACGGGACAAATCGATCTGAAACAATCCGCCAAATCCGCCGATCGGCGAAAGCATTTCCGGACGCCGGGTCGCTGAAATACGCCCCTTGACCTGCGCCAACAGATTCTGCGCCAAATCAATATCCACACCTGCAGACTTGTAAAGATCACTTTTGATGTTTCCGCTCACGATAACTTTCCTCTCGTTAATTTTAATTGTTTATGATATATTAAATGAATTTTTTCCAAAAACACTATTATTTTCTGAAGCTGTTCACCCTGTCGGACTGCTTCAGAAATGTTATACTGTGACTTTTGCAATCACTCGCCTAACTCTATTAATTTACCTCCGCAAAACACATTTTGCAAATTGTAAAGCAATCTGTTGACAAATCTTCTGGCAATTTCCAGCTCAAATCATTTGAATACTTCAGTGATCGCCTGCTCTGAACCGATCACCACCAGCCGGTCGTCAGCTTGCAGCACCATGTTCGGATCCCACACAGTAGTCATTTCCAGACCGGGCTTTTTTACCAGCAGGATCGTTATATTGTACCGATTGCGCAGATCCAGCGAACGGATACTCTTGTTGAGCATCGTTTTGGGAATACCCACTTCGGCAATAAATGAACCTTTGAATTCAAACATATCTTCGATCTTGCTCATGCTCAACCGGGCGCAAAGCCGCTCCGCAACATCATGGTCAGGCTGGATTACGACGTCAGCCCCCAA
Organism: Lentisphaerota bacterium; assembly: GCA_015061575.1. GTDB lineage: Bacteria > Verrucomicrobiota > Lentisphaeria > Victivallales > Victivallaceae > SIG78. The sequence goes on along the minus strand of SUWF01000054.1, from coordinate 10,942 downwards.
GCGCAGCAGAATGGATTTTTGGATATCGCTGTTGGCTTTGACATAGATCTTGCCCGCACCTTCCTGCTTGGCCAGAGTCAACGCTAAAATCACATCTTCAAAGTGAGAACTCATGCTTATAATGATGGCATCGAATTTTTTCACATCCAATTCCCGGATAACATCCGGATTGCTGACATCAGCGACCAATGCTTCGGTAACTTTTTCCCGGATCGCCATTACAGCTTCGCGGTCACAATCCATGATCACCACATGGTGTCCGGCAGCACTCAACGATTCCGCCACCTCGCTGCCGAACGAACCAACCCCAAAAACAGCATATGCTCCTTTCATAAAACACTACTCCCTGCTTCTTACCCAATAATGATGCGCTCTTCCGGATACCTTATCCGGCTGACCTTTTCCCGGTCAAGCAAAAACAAAAATATCGTAAAAGGGCCGATCCGGCCGATAAACATGAAAATTATCAGCAAAAATTTGGCCGCCACCGGCAGTGCGCCGGTCACATCCATACTCATGCCGGTCGTGGAAAGCGCCGATGCCGCTTCAAACAATATTGCCTGTTCGGAATGTTCAAGCATGGGCGAAAGCACCGCTGCGCCCATCACCACCAGCAGCACAAAAGTCACAATAATAGTAAACGATTTGAGAATATTATCCGTAGCAATCTCCCGCCGGAAGATCAACACCCGGCGGTTGCCCATAAAAGTATTGAGGATCGCCAGCACGGCTAACGCTACAACTGTAACCTTCATCCCGCCACCGGTCGAACCGGGCGCTGCACCAATCATCATAAAAATTATCACCAGCGATATACTGTTGGGCGAAAGATCATTCAACGGCACTGTGCAATATCCGGCAGTACGAGCCGATACTGACATAAAAAACGCATCAACCCACGCAATGTCTTCATTACCTTCCCAATGCTCAAAAAGCTTGATAAACACCATCCCCAGCACGATCAGCAGCAATGAACTTATCACCACCAGCCGGGTGTGGATCTGCAATAAAGCAACCTTACGGCGGTTATGCAGCAAATCATAGATTACATAAATACCGATCCCGCCAGCAATGATCAGCAGCGCCACCACGACTTTGACCATCCAGCCCATACTCTGCAGACTGTCATCAAACGGACTGAACCCGGCATTGCAGAACGCTGCTACGGAGTGGAATATACCATAGTAACAGCTCTGCCAAAATCCGAAGCGTCCTTCCAGCATAAAAGCCGCACTTAAAAGCACCGCGCCGACTGCTTCGATATTAAACGTGTACAGCACAATGGTTTTGAGCAGACTTTCCGTCCGCCGCAAAGAGAAATTATCACTCAAATTGGACATCATAAGCGTATCGCCCAAGCTCATACCGCGCCCCAGAAACAACACGATCGAAGCTGTCAATGCCATCACTCCGATCCCGCCGATCTGAACCAGCAGCAAGATGATCACCTGCCCAAGTAATGTAAAATCAGAAATCGGCACCGAAGTCAACCCCGTAATGCAGACCGCACTGGTAGACATGAAAAACGCATCAGACCAAGCCAAAGTCTCCTCGCCTTTGTAACAGAAAGGCAGCCGCAACAGCAAAGAACCTGCCGCAATCATTCCCAGAAAAGAGAACATGAAATAAAGTTGACTTTGTTTGACCAGACTTTTCATGACTGTTTGCCGTTCCAATTTGCCAGATCAATGGATTCAAAGGTCAGACTTCCGGCCCCCGGATCATACTCTATGGAGCTTATCACGCCGTTGCGGGTAACGCTGCCGGCGCAATTTTCGCCCCGGCCGCTGCCATCCACCCGGCAATAGGGCTTATGCACATGCCCGCACAACGTCAAATCGATATTGTGCTGCTGCATGTGCTGAAGAATATTTTTTTGGCCGAACAGCCGGTGACGGGTCCGCAAGATCGGATGATCTTCCAGCATCGGATAGTGCGTAACCAATATCCGCAGCCGATTTTTGGGCTGACTGCAAACAGTATTGATCCATTCATTATCTTGTTTGCTGACAAATCCCCACGAGCAAAGCAGATTCGACGGCCGACTGGTGTTAAGCATCAGAAAGTCAATATCTTTGATCGTGCGAACCTGCGGCAGCAAATCAAAATTATACTCCATGCCATTGAGAAAACTTACAGCGTCTTTCATGGCTTTTATACATTTGGGGCGTTTGACGTAGCAATCGTGATTTCCCGGCAGATAGATCAGCGGAATATCCGAATCCCGCAGCGGCTTGAGAATCGCAAGTGTGCGCTCAAACTCACCCGGCTGCCCAGTAGACGTCAAATCTCCGGTGCAGACTGCCACGTCCGGTTGCACTTCCAGAATATATGCAACTGCCTTTTCCAGCAATTTCAGATCATGCCGGAAACGCCGCCGGAAGCGGTAGTTGAACACCCCCACCCAGCGTTTATCCAAATAAGCCATCCAATCCTCGGCCGGGCCGCCGGCATGTGGATCCGAAAAATGTATTATCTTCATAAATCAATACTGTTCTGCTTCAAACTCTTTAAGGGCAGTCTGGAAATTCTTATCCTTGGCAAACTGCTTTTTGAACTGTGTCAACTGCGCTGGCGCAGCCAAAAGCAGCATCCGTTTATAATAGCCCTTGGCCACTTTATCGACCCGTTTTTTCCAGAAATCATCCGGCGCAATGGGCGACAGATCCTGACTCAAATAACCATTGTAAAGCATGAAATAGAAATATTGATCACGCCGTCCCAACAACGGCTCAATACTTTCCACCCAGTTTTTGACCTCAACAACATTACCTTTGAGCAGATCGATCTTTTCGACTTTACTCTTGGGCTTGGCTTTGGGTTTGGGTTTCGTTTTAGCCTTGCCTTTGGCTTTTCCTTTGCCCTTTTTGGCCGGAGCTTTGGGTTTAAGTTGAGCGGGTTCATCCTGAGGCGTTTCCAACACTACCAACACCAACTGCGCTATGGAAGTATTATTTACTGTGATCGTAGCCAGCGGGCCGGAAACTTTTTTGCCGCGCAAAGTACGCTTTTTCAGCACTTCAGTAAAGTTACTGCCCTGTTCGACAACGATCTCCAGCCGATCTGCGTAATCAGCCAGCGCCTGCGCAGCCTCTGCGCACCCTTCCCGTCCGGCAATCCGTGCCGGTTCTGCTTTTGCCATCGCCAGCGCTTTCTTGAAAACCGGCATCAAACGGGGATTGCGGGCCGCCGAGATCATCGCATGATCAAGTATGCTCATCTTGCGCGGCAAATCCTTACGGTAGTTTTCCGCCGAAGATTCTGCCAGTTTGAACGCCTTGTCTTCCACTGCTTTTATACGGGCATTGCGTTCCATATTTTCTTCCCGCTTGAGCTTGGCAGCTACTGCGGCATTGTACTTATCAAGCAAGGCTTTGCGCTTGGGTTCAATATTGATCCGTTCATCGGCATCAACATAAGCACTTTCCAGTGACTCCAAAAATTTCTTTTCTTCATCATCAGCCGGTTTAAGCGTCGGATAAGTCGATGGCCAGGAACTTACAAAGCTCCGTTCATTGCTCAAACTGAGCTGTTCAACTTGCTTGGCCTTGCGCATAAAGGCACTCAAAACCGGAGCCTTCGGCAGCTGGCTGATGCTCGGCATCGGCACATTTTCTTCAGTTTTTTCTTCCACCGGAACCGGTTTATTGTTATTGGCGGCCACCATCCGTTCTGCCATCGTCATACCGGCATAAGGATCATTGCTTTTTTCAACTTTTGGCGGTTCTTCAACCTTGGGTTTATTCAGGAAAAACCACCCCGCAGCTCCGCCGCCGGCCAGCAGCAGCACAATCAGCAGCCACAGCCACCACAAACCGGACTTGCGCGGCTTTTTATCAGCTTGATTTTCTGCGGCCTCCTCATTAACCTTACCGTCATTTCCCGGTGCATCAAGCTGGGGTTCAGCACTCTTATTTTCTGCGTTTTCCGCCGGAGCATCAGTTTTATTTTCATCCGCCGCCGGTGCGGCTGCCGGAGCAGCTTCAGGAGCTTTAGCTGGTACTGCCGCCGGTGCGGGACGGTTCAACGTGATTTTGGGAGCCGCCGGTGCGGCTGGGGTACTTGTTTCAGTTTTGGCATCAGATTCGGCCGGAGCTGCCGCTTCAGCGGTTGTTTCCGGAGCTTTTTCCTGACTTGGCGCCACCCCAAGTTTAATTGCCGGTGCGGCTGCCGGAGCCGGGGTTTCTGGTTGTTTGGGCTCTTCGGCTTTAGCTGGTTCATCTGTTTTAATACCGATCTTGACCGGGCTGGATGGCACCTGAATCCTGGGTTGAACAGTCATGGTTCCGCCGCCAGTCAAACCGCCGCCCAACTTGGCAGGCTGATTGCCGCTCAAACCGCCGCCCAACTTGGCAGGCTGATTGCCGCTCAAACCGCCGCCCAATTTGGGTGCAGATGCATTTCCTGTGCTGCTGCCACTCAAAAAATCTTTGAGTTTTTTGGCCAGTTCGGCGCAGTTTTGGAAACGCTCTTCCGGCTTTTTCTTCATCATCTTGACGATAATATCGTTCAATTCCTGCGGCAGCTGCGGAACAATATTTTTAGGCGGAGTCAACGTTCCATAGACATGCTGTTTGGCGATTTCTTCGGTATTTTCGCCCTTGTAGGGGAACTCGCCGGTCACCAGATGATAAAATGTTGCCCCCAGGCTGTAAATATCGCTGCGGGTATCCGTGACCACTCCGGTAAGCTGTTCCGGGCTGATGTACTGCGGAGTGCCGACAACTTCATCGCTGTCATCATCGGCATCATCGCCAAAAGTTCCGGAAAGCCCCAAATCGGCCAATTTGACCCGGTCATTGGCACACTGCATGATATTATCGGGCTTGATATCGTGATGGATAAGTTTTTGTTCACGCCATGCGCAATCCAGCGCCTCCGCAACCTGCATGATGATTTCAGCGGCTTTTTTGGAATCGATCTTGCCTTTTTCCTGCAACTCTTCTTTCATGGTCTTTCCGTCCAGAAATTCCATAGCAAAGTAGAATATGCCGTCTTCTTCCCCCACCGCGTAAGCCTGCACGATATTGGGGTGATTGATCTTGGCAGCCGAGCGGGCTTCCCTGACAAAAGCCTGAACCGATTCGGCTTCCTGCGAAAATTCAGCATTCAGCACTTTGATCGCCGCCGGACGGTCCAGCGAGAGCTGATGGGCCAGAAAAACCACTCCCATGCCGCCGGCGCCCAGCTTGCGAACCAGCAGAAAGTCGCCCAAAACAGCGCCGGGCGATAAACGTTCTTCCGGCATTTTTACTTCTTTGGCGCAATAAGCACACATTGTTGCCGACCCCGGCTCCCACTCTTCGGCAGCCACGATCCCCTGACAATGCGGACATTGAAAACGAATCATCTGTATAAACTCCATGTAAAAAAATACATTAAAATACAATTAATCAAGATAATATAGCACCTGATTTGCATTTATGCACGGTTTACAAGGATTTTGCAAGCGTTTTTTTCTGATTTTTTACTACCTGGTCCTTCCCGACAGCCCAAAAGCTTGCAGCAACTTGCTTGGGCACAGCTTTTACGGTACGATAAAATGGCCGCTGCTCCGGGCGGACTTCCGCAAAAAGTCTGCGATCTGCGGCAGCTGGCCGGGCTTTTGGCTGGAACTGTAAAGCAGAGCATGTTTTTCCGCCAGCGGATATTTGCCGGAAAGGATATTTTCCCGACTTGGCGCAATATTGTTTATCTTCAAAAGTTTGCATTTTTTTACTTCAGCCAGCTGCCAGGAGCCGAAAACGATCACATCATTCCAGCTTTCCAGCACCGTTCCGGCGGCTGCCGCCGTCCGGATCGTTACCATGCCCGGAGCGATTTCATTGGCCGGGTCAAGTTTGGTTGTGTGCGCCGGATCATCCAACATAACCAGTTGGCGGAAAGCCCGCTCAACGGCACTGCCAACCGGATACCCTGCCCGTCTGACGGCGCCGCCGGGCAGCTTCAATCTGCTCCACGAACTGATCCGCCCCGAATAGATACGGCGCAGATCCTCCACGCTGATACTTTCCAGCGGCATCGTTTCCGGAACTGCGATCAAAACCGGCAGCCAGGCGTAAACTTCCGCTCGCACTCCGGACTTATCCGGCAGCTTGCGTCCCGCCGTGGCAATGACTTGTTTTTTATTCAATTTGTCAGGTTCAGCACTGTTGTTGACAGTAATTTCCACCTCCAGATCGCCAGCAGCACTATCCTTTTCCAGCAGGCGGCTGAAAAAACTTTGCAGCTCCATAGTTCCATTGGAACTGTCCATTACTATCAATGGTTCCGGAACACTGTTTTCGCTGCACCAGGCGTTTACCGCCAACAGCAAAACCGCACTTATACAGCCAATAATTTTGAACATAAACCCGATCCTGTTATTTTTGATTTTTAAACCGTTTAAATTTACTATAAAAAATCCAATTTGTCAAATTTCCGGCAAAAAAACTGCTGCAGAAACCCGCAAAAAGTTGCAAAAGATCAACTTCAAGAGTATATTACTTGAATATGTTTGAATCATTCAGTTGGATATATTTTATAACCCCAAGGAGATAAATAATATATGGAAAAGATCAAAGCCTGCCTTACGGCTATTGCCCCGGAACCGGGCAACCTTATCCGTGGCTTGCAGGCCATTCAGACCAGCGAAGGCTATGTTTCTGATGATGCGATCCGGCTTGCGGCGGAATACTTCAAGGTAGCTCCGGCGGAAGTCGAAGGCGTACTCAGTTTTTACGCTCAGTTCAAACGGGTCAAACCCGGCAGATTCACCATTGCAGTGTGCGACGGCACCGCCTGTCATATCAAAGGTTCGCCGCTGATCATGGAATGGCTCAGCGATGCGTTGAAGATCCGCCCCGGCGAAACCGATAAAGACGGCAACTTTACCATCGAAAAAGTTTCCTGCCTCGGCTGCTGCAGTCTGGCTCCGGTCATGGCGGTCAACGGAACTGTTTACGGCAAACTCGACCGCAAAAAGGTCGTTCGCATCCTCAAGGAGTATCAGAACAAATGAACAGCAATATTGCAGAAATCCGTCTGGGTACCGCCAGCTGCGGCATCGCCTCCGGCGCCGGTGCTGTACTGGAAAAATTGCAGGCCATGGCCGGCAGCTTTGCCATTACTGAAGTCGGCTGCGTGGGCTGCTGCTACGCCGAACCGCTGGCCGAAGTGATCACCAAAGATGGCCAGTCGATTTTTTACGGCAACCTTACCGCTGACGAAAAATGTTTGAATAACATTCTGGAACTCAGCGAAGCGGGCCGCTTTGTTGAACCCGAAGCCCGCCGTGCCAAAACGCTGCCCAAAGTACTCAAACTGGCCGGACGCATCAACCCGGTAAGCCTGGAAGCTTATCAGGCCGTCGGCGGCTATCAGGCTTTGGCCAAAGCTCAGGAAATGGCTCCGGAAGCGATCGTCAACGCCATCAAAGCCTCCGGTCTGCGCGGCCGGGGCGGCGGCGGGTTCCCCACCGGCATGAAGTGGGGATTTCTGGCCGCCAAGGATTCGCCCGAAAAAATCATCATCTGCAACGCTGACGAAGGCGACCCCGGTGCATTTATGGACCGTTCGCTGATGGAAAGTGTTCCGCATCAGGTGCTCGAAGGTATGCTTATTGCGGCAGCCGCCACCGGTGCAACCAAACTTTTCATCTATTGCCGGGCCGAGTACCCCATGGCAATCAAAAACCTCAAGATCGCTATTGAGCAGATCAACGCCAACAAACTTAATATAGTCAAGGGCCGTGAGCTGGAAATCATCATCAAAGAAGGTGCCGGAGCTTTTGTCTGCGGCGAAGAAACCGCTTTGATCGCCTCACTGGAAGGCCAGCGCGGCACCCCCCGTTTCCGCCCGCCCTTCCCCACTGACAGCGGCTATCACCAGCTGCCGACGATGATCAACAACGTGGAAACTTTCGGCAACGTGGCGATCATCATTGCCGAAGGGGCCGAAGCTTACGCTCAGGTCGGTACCGAAAACAGCAAGGGCACCAAGATCTTTGCTTTGGCCGGCGACCTCAAATATCCCGGTCTGGTGGAAGTGCCTATGGGTATAACGCTGCGGGAGATCGTCTTTGAAATCGGCGGAGCTGATCCGGCAAATGTCAAAGCAGTCCAGACCGGAGGTCCTTCCGGCGGATGTATTCCAGTTGAGCAGTTTGATACGCCTGTGGATTATGATTCGCTGCGCAGTCTGGGAGCGATCATGGGTTCCGGCGGTATGATCGTTATCGGCAAAAATCGCTGTATGGTGGAAACTGCCCGCTATTTTCTGGATTTCACCCGCCGGGAATCCTGCGGCAAATGCACCTTCTGCCGGGTGGGTACCACCCGCATGTTTGAAACACTCGAACGCATCACCCGGGGCGAAGGCACGCTCGAAGATATCGATTTTCTGGAAACGCTGGGCAATCAGGTACGCAAAGGCTCACTGTGCGGTCTGGGACAAACTGCGCCCAATCCGGTACTGGCTACCTTGCGCTATTTCAAGAACGAATACCTTGACCATGTGGAAAAACACACCTGTACTGCGCTGGAATGTAATGCGCTGGTGCAAGTCAAGCTGGATCAGAGCAAATGCGTAAAATGCAAACTCTGTATCAAAAGCTGTCCGGTCGGTGCCATTGGCGATGACTTTGTTATCGACAAAGACAAATGCACCCGCTGCAACAGCTGCATAGAGCTTTGCCCCAAAAAGGCGATCAGCCGCCACCCCAATGCGTAATATCAACGAGGTAATAAATTATGAGCAATACTGCTGAAAACAATACCTTTGAATTTATTCTGGACGGCAAGACCGTTCAGGCCCAAGTCGGCGAAACGGTGCTGCAAGTTGCCAAGCGTGAAGGCATCACCATTCCCAGTTTGTGTTTCAACGGCAAAGTATCGCACACCACCAGCTGCTTCGTCTGCGTGGTCAAAGATTGCAAAACCGGCCGTTTTCTGCCCTCCTGTGCCGCCCGTCCGGCTCCAGGGCAGATGATCGATGCCTCCAGCGACGAAGTCAAGGCCATGCGCAAAACCGCCTTGGAACTGCTTTTGAGCGAACACTCCGGCGACTGCGAAGCTCCTTGCACCATGGCCTGTCCGGCCCACGCTGCGGTCGAAGAATATGTGCGGGCCGGAAAAGAAGGCAACTGGCTGGAAGCACTCAAAATCATCAAAAAACGCATTCCGCTGCCGATGAGCATCGGCCGGGTGTGTCCGCGTTTCTGCGAAAAAGAATGCCGTAAGAACCTTTATGGCAAAGCAGTTTCCATCAACGACTTCAAACGTCGTGCCGCCGATATGTATTATCGGGAATACATGGAAGAACTGCTGCCGGAAACCGGCAAAAAAGTCGCCATCGTCGGTGCCGGCCCGGCCGGATTGAGTGCAGCATATTATCTGCGGCTCAACGGCGTGGCGGTCAAAGTTTTTGATCAGATGCCCAAAGCCGGCGGCATGATCCGCTACGGCATCCCGGAATACCGCCTGCCCAAGCAGGATGTGCTGGATGTGGAGCTTGACCACTATCGCAAATTGGGCGTGGAATTTGAATTCAACGCCAAGCTGGGCGAAAATCTCGACTTGGCCAAGCTGGAAGCTGAATATGATGCCGTAGGTATTGCCGTTGGCTGCTGGAAATCTTCCACCATCCGCTGCGAAGGCGAAGAACTGGCTACGCCCGGGATCGACTTTTTGCGCGATAATATCCTCAAAGATTGCCAGGCGGCCAATCCCGGCAAAACCATCGTCATCGGCGGCGGCAACACCGCTATGGACTGCGTGCGTACCGCAATCAGACTGGGAGCGGAAGAGGTCAGCTGTTTCTATCGCCGCAGCGAAAACGAAATGCCCGCCGAAAAGATCGAAATCCACGAAGCCAAAGAAGAAGGCGTCAAGTTTGAATTTCTGGTCGCCCCCGTCAATCTGCGTAAGGAAAACGGCAAACTTATTTTGACCTGCCAGCGCATGGTGCTGGGCGAAGCCGACGCCTCCGGACGCCGCCGTCCGGTGCCGCAGCCGGGCAGCGAGTTTGAAACCATTGCCGATACAGTCATTGCCGCCGTCGGCCAGAGCACGATCATGCCGGATGGGATCAAAGTCAATAAATACGGCTATGCGGAAGTAGAAAAAGGCGGCCGGATTGCCGGCAAGATCTTCAGTGCCGGGGATTGCGTATCCGGAGCGGCAACGGTGGTGGAAGCCGTCGCCGGAGGCCGGATCATGGCTCTGGGCATGATCGCCATGTTTGAAGACAGGGAAGTTGAAGAACCCTATGTGATCAACGTTTCGCGCGGCAGCTGGCGGAGCATGAGCTGTGATGATGTGGTCATGATCAAAGGCAGTGTATCTGAAGCCGAACGGGCCAGCTTGCCGATGATCAGTCTGGAAGAACGCAAAACCACGTTTAAAGAAGTGGCCGGCACCATGAGCGAAGCCGTGCTGCAAGCTGAAGGTGCCCGCTGCATCGAGTGTTCATGCAGCGACAAACACGATTGCAGACTCAAGAAGAGTGCCGAACTCTGCGGAGCTTGTGTCGATGCCATCTGCGGCAGAAAAAATGCCAAACGCATCGATACCCGTCATCCGGAAATCATTCAGGATACCGGCAAATGTATCAAATGCGGTATTTGCGTAAAGACCTGCAAAGAGTTGATCGGCAAAACGCTGTTGAGTGCCCAGAACCGGGGTTTCCTGACCACGGTATCCACGGCGTTCAACGAAGGATTCCCGACCAGCTGTGCCGAATGTGGTGCATGTATTGATGCCTGTCCCACCGGTGCGCTGGATTGGAAGGATAAAAACCGCCGGAAAAAATAACCGCCCAAGCTTATAGCTGACAAGGGGCCGCAAAACTGTTTTGCGGGGGCTGTTGCAAAACTGTTTTGTGGGGAAAAAACCTTTTTGAAAAAAGGTTCTTTTCCCCACACCCCATTTTCCAAAAACTTTCGCCGGAATTACTTTTATTACGA
>SUWF01000008.1 GCA_015061575.1 Lentisphaerota bacterium | reverse complement strand
TATTTTATATAAGAAAGATACCGTATTTTATATATTATAAAATTTACTACTGTTATATGAATTCAAGCTTACTGTTTTTTTTCGACAGCAACTAAAAATTCATGCAAAAAACAGGGGCATTACAACCTTTTGCGAGGTTTTGCAACAGCCCCTCCCCACTGGATTTTCAAAAAACTTTAGTTGGAATTACTTTTACAACAAGCAATAAAAGTAATTCCAACTTGTTTTATATAAGAAACATGCAACATTTCACCTGCAATGAATTTTACTGCCGTTATATGAATTCAAGTGTGCTGATTTTTTTCAACAGCAAATAAAAATTCATGCCCAAAAGGTTTATCAACGATTTGTGACAGAAATTCGCAGAAAATTGAATAAATCAGCAAGAGGGGAATTGAACTTATTGTTTTAATATAAAAAAAAATGGAGCGAGTGAACGGATTCGAACCGTCGACAGTCACGTTGGCAACGTGATACTCTACCAGCTGAGTTACACTCGCACCTTGAATAATCAAAGAAAAAATGGAGCGAGTGAACGGATTCGAACCGTCGACAGTCACGTTGGCAACGTGATACTCTACCAGCTGAGTTACACTCGCACCTTAAATAATCAAAGAAAAAATGGAGCGAGTGAACGGATTCGAACCGTCGACAGTCACGTTGGCAACGTGATACTCTACCAGCTGAGTTACACTCGCACGTTTTCTTCGTTGTTCTATAATTTAGCCCGTTTTTGTAAAAAAGCAAATGTATAAACAAAAAAAATCCTGTTTTTATACAAAAATCCGTCTAAAAATCATTTTTCAGCCCTGCTGAAGTTTTTTAATGCAGTTGCCGACGGCGGAACTCCCCCGGAGTCAGGCCGGTCTGCCGCCGGAAAAAACGGCAGAAATCAGATGCATTTTCCCAGCCGCACTCCACTGCGGCCGCTTTTATCGGCAATTCGCCGTTGCTCAACAGCTCTTTGGCCAGTCGGATCCGGCACTGCGCTATAAACCGGTGCGGCGACATGCCGGAAGCTTCCACAAAAAGCCTTGTCCAGTGGCGCAAAGTTATGCCGCTGCGCCTGGCCAACTGCTGCAGATCCCAATCGTTCGCCGGTTGACTGCTGATCAACCGGATACATTCGGCAATATTATAACGCCCGGCACCGGAACTTTTTTGCCGGACGATCTCTTCTTCCAGCAGCGCAGCGATCTCTTCTACCTGCAGCACGCACCAGCGGTTATTAAGCGGGCTTTTTTGTTTGAACAACCGCTGCAGATTATTGAATCTGACCATAAAAGGTTCGGCATTGCCAACCAGATAATATTGACAGCAATCAACAGCGCCAAAAGCGGCAAACAAGCGGTCAGCACGTTCGCCGGCACACTCCAGATAAAAATTATCCCGCCAGCAGCCCTCCGGCGACTGCCAGCCGTTCAAAGTGCGTATACCACAGGGCGTAAAGTAAATAAACGGCTGCTTTTGAACTTTATCACCGCTGCAGACCTGCCCCTGCATCAACCCCAGATAATGGCAACAAGTATCTATAAGCTGCAGCGGCATAGCTCCATACATGCGCACATGAGTTATATTCAACAGTTGAAAATCTTCAAAATAACGCATTTTTCACCCGGCATGTCAATATATGTTATAAAATGTCCTGATTTGCATATTTTATTTCAATCAAAAGATGTTATAATATACTGCAGAGATCGATTTTTTCAAACTCGGAAAGGAAAATAAAAATGCTCGAAATCACTAATTTGCGCAATGGTTCCGTACTGGATCATACTTGCGGAACCGAAACCGCTGAATATCTGGAAATTCCTGTCGAAGGCCTGGCTTCTTCGCAATCAGATGTGTGGGTCAACGATCAGCTTGCCCAACGGTGTGACCGCCAGTTCAAAGCAGTAGTGCGCCTGCAGAATAAAATCAACACTATTACCGTCAAAGCAGTTGATTATTATGGAGTAAAAACTCAAACTATCACTGTTGCATGGGATAAAAAATCCTTTAAGCGTTACAATTTTTTCTTTGACGACTGCTGCTTTTTCCTGCGCTGGATAACGTTGAACCGCCCGCAGTCGATTTTTGACGAAATGTTCCTTAAACGTTTGCGGGATATTCACAACAAATACGGCAGCAAATTCATGCTGAATTTGTTTTATCACGATGATCACCATGATTTTTGCATCGCCGATATGCCTGGTGACTACAAGGCGGAATTTCAGGCCAATGCCGACTGGCTCAAATTGTCTTTCCATGCCAAAAGTGAGTTTCCGGATCGTCCGTATCAACACGCCGATCAAGCCAAGCTGGCGGCGGATTTTGATTTGATACATCAGGAAATCTGCCGTTTTGCCGGTGAAGAAGCGTTTATTCCTCCGATGGTCATTCACTGGGCAATAACCAATCCGGAAAATTTTGCCGTACTCAAGCAGCGCGGCACCAAGTGCCTTTCCGGCGGCTATCTGGGCTTGAAAGCTTATCTGGACGAAAAACACTCAGTGCAAGTTACTGATATAGGTTATCATTACGAAAAGGATGTTGCCAAATACATCGTGGATAAACATCTCTTTTATGATAACTTCTACGACCTCTTTCTGCTGGACAGCCTCCTGTGCTGCAATCTTGACGACATGGCAACCATCCGTCAGAATTTTGAACGTCTGGCCCAAAATCCCCGCAATACCATCAATCTTATGAGCCACGAGCAGTATTCGTACAACGACTACTTCAACTATATACCCGATCATCTTGACCGGGTGGAAGAAGCCTGCCGCCTGGCCACCGAAGCCGGTTATCAGCCGGTTTGGTTCCCGCAGGGCATTTTAGGCAATACCGGCTGGGAAAAGGAATTCTGCAAAAAATCAAAATCGGCTATTGCTTTTCCGGTCAGGCGTGATACATTAGTTACAGAGTTTGAATAATTTCATAAAAGGTTGAGTTTATCATGACTGTAACGATTTCACAGATCCTGACCGGATTTGTTTTGACAGCTTTGGCCGGTTTAGCCACCGGGGTCGGCAGCTGCATAGCGTTTTTTGCCAAACGTTCGGATACCCGCTTTCTGTCTTGCGCACTGGGTTTTTCGGGCGGCGTTATGATCTACATATCATTTGTGGAACTGCTGGCCGGTTCGCAGCAGGAGCTGGCGGAAATCTTTGGTGAACGCCCCGGTGCATTGGCAGCCATCGCCGCCTTTTTCGGAGGAATTGCCCTTGCCATGCTCATCGATAAACTCGTTCCCAGCTACGAAAACCCCCACGAAGTGCGCAAAGTCGAAGAAATGACTTCGCCGCAACATGCCGATAAACTTATCCGCAGCGGCAAACTTTTTGCATTGGCCATTGCCATACACAACTTTCCGGAAGGTATGGCGGTATTTACTTCGGCCTTGACCGATCCGGTTACCGGTATATCGATCGCATTGGCTATTGCCATACATAATATACCGGAAGGGATCACGGTTTCGGTGCCGATTTTTCATGCTACCGGCAGCAAAAAGCGGGCGTTTTTGTACTCATTTATGTCGGGACTGGCGGAACCGCTGGGGGCGATCGCAGCGTGGGCATTTTTGATGCCGTTTCTCTCGCCGGCGCTGCTGGCGGTCACTTTTTCGGCCGTGGCAGGAATCATGGTCTTTATCTCCTTTGACGAATTGCTGCCGCTGGCTGAAGAATACGGCCAGCACCATCTCTCGATCCTGGGATTGGTCGCCGGAATGCTGGTCATGGCGCTGACGTTGATCTGGTAAAGTCCGGAAAATCGTTTTTCAGACCTTTTCCGGCCGCTTTTTCTCACAAAAAATCTACAAATAGCAGATTTTTATAAAAACTGAATCGAAAAATACATTGATTTCCTCTTATTTTTATTGTACACTATTAACAAATGATGTAATTGACCATCATTGAATAAAGTACAACCCGATAAAATAGGAGAAATAATGCAGCACTCATATGACGTGATCGTTGCCGGGGCCGGTATCAGCGGCTTTGCGGCGGCGATCGGCGCCCGGCAGGCCGGAGCCAGTGTTCTGCTGCTGGATAAACGTCCGTCAGCGGGCGGAACTGCGGTCTATGCCCTGACCCCGGTTTTGAGTGGCTGGCCCTATCCGCAGCGCGGCGGCGGGGTAGCCGATATGCTCAAAAATTATCTGGAGCAAAGAAATCAACTGATCTGGCGCAACGACAACGGCAATACCGAAGAAGACGCATTGCAGGCGGCCATGATGGATATGCTCCAATCCGCCGGGGTGGAAATGCTCTTTGATGCGGAATTGATCAAAGCTGCAGCCGCTGACCGACGGATCGCTTCCATAACCGTCAAACACGGCGGTGAAGAACTGGAACTGCGGGCGAAAAACTTTGTGGATGCCACCGGAGATGCAGTACTTACGCAGCTTTCCGGAGCAGAAACAGTAATTCCTCCGCCGGAGTTGAGTATGACCAAAACTTTGATGTTCAAAATCAGAAACATCAAAAGTTTTGACAAACCCTCCATCAAAGCCCGTTTCAAAAAAAAGACCTTCCCCTTTGCCATTCAAACCGAATTCATGGGAACGAGGCTTTTGCGTGATGATGAAATCATAGTCAATCTGAGCGCCGTTACCGGCAATGCCGCCGATCCGGATGATCACGCAAGGATGTACAAAGAACTGACGGCCCAGATCCCGGTCATCGTGGAATGGCTGAAAAAAGAATTTCCGGAATTTGCTCAGATCGAGGTCAGCAAGATCGCCTCAATCATGGGTGTGCGCTACAGCCGTTCCATTGTCGGACGGCGGCAGCTGGATATGCTGGATATACAAAGTCCGCAGCCGCCGCCGGAACCGGTGGGTTTGTGCGGCCACTACATCGGCGGGCATTACGTTGACAGCTACGATGCTCCGTGGGGGCATGATATCCCCGGCAAACCGGCGATACCTTATGGTGCGCTGCGTTCCAAAAATATCGACAATCTGGCAGCGTGCGGACGAATCATTGATGTCGATCCCCGGGTTGTAAGTGCAGTGCGTTTGTGTGTAAGCTGTATGGCCAGCGGTCAGGCTGCGGGGATCGCCGCCGCACTGGATATGCCGGAATATGCAGTATTGAAACAAGAATTGATCAAACAAAATTGTTTATTTGAACCCCAAAAATAACTCAATAAACAGGAGAGGAAAGAGATGAATAAAATCAGCAAAAAATCATTCACATTGATCGAACTTCTGGTGGTCATCGCCATCATTGCGATCTTGGCCGCAATGCTCTTGCCCGCACTTTCCGCCGCCCGGGAGCGTGCCAGAGGCGCAGCATGTGTAAGCAACATGAAGCAAATCGGTTTAACTCACAGTTTATATTCCAATGACTGGGAAGATCGCCTGATGCCGGCATTTTATGCCAACAGTCAAAATACCTGGCACTATCCCGGGCTGCCGATCCACAAAACCTATTTTGAATACATAAATAATGTCCGTATGAAGTATGATTTGGGCGGTTTGGGCTGTCCCAGCCGTGACGACACTGTTTTGAGCAATGGCTTCGGCAATCGCTGGTACAGTTTTATTACCAATACCGATATATTAGGTTCCGGAAAACTTCAACCCATGCGTCTTGGCAAACTGAAAGATCCTTCCAACGAAGTAGTTATGATCGACCAGCTTAATACCAACGCGCAAAAAGTGTTCAATGCCAATAACGCCAATGACCGTTTTGGCAAACACCACGGCAATATGGGCAACGTTATTTATGCCGACAGTCATGTGGAAACCCTTAAGACCATCACCAGCGATAAATTGCCCAACGATTATGCATTGATTGCCTGGTAACAATAAAAGAATGTAGAGAGAAAAATGAAAAAGTTACTTTACGGTTTAAGCTGTTTTTTTACCCTGATTGCTTTGACGGCAGTGGAAGTGGATATCTTTAAATCTGCTGGAGATCCGCGTATTGTGGAATTTACCATTCCGGCGGCTGAAAAAGATCCCCTGCACAAAAGTTTTGTTATAGAAGGCGGCGGCCAAAAGTATTATCCGCAGACATTGATGATCAGCCGTTACCCTTCCGGTGCGGCCCGCTGGTACCGGCTTTCTGCCGATGTTCCGGCCGGGCGTTACACGGTCAATCCCGGCCAGCTCCCGCCCAAAGCGGTAAAAAACGCTGTAAAAGCGATCAAAAAGCTGGAGTGTTACAGCAATAAACTTTATAAGTTGAGTTTCCAGAAAAAGCCCTTTGTCATCAAAGTACAGTCCGGCAAAGAAGAATTTGCCATTTATGCTCCCGAAATCACTCTGCC
Source organism: Lentisphaerota bacterium (assembly GCA_015061575.1). Lineage (GTDB taxonomy): Bacteria > Verrucomicrobiota > Lentisphaeria > Victivallales > Victivallaceae > SIG78. The sequence continues at coordinate 83,252 of SUWF01000008.1, read as the reverse complement.
AGACGGCAGCCAGCCGGAAGCTGTCTTTGAAAAAGTCCAGCTTTTTGACAGCGGCAATACCGTTACCGGTTTGGAATTCAGCGGCAAGTACGATTATCAAAGCGCTAAAGACAGTCGCTATTGGCGGTTGCGCATTACCATGTGGGCCAATAAAAACTTCATCGGAGTGGAACCGCTGCTGGGAGCAATGATCAAAAAAACGCACCTCGCCGGCAATGGTACGGAACAGGAGATGAAAATCAGAGCAACAGCTTATGAAGAGATGTTGGAGTGGAAATCATCTGTTATGCGCATCGAAGCTGTTAAAGCCCCTGCTCTGGGTAAGATCTGCCGCATGACCCAGTGGGAAGATACCTGCTACGAAAAACTACTCAACGGCAAAAGCGAAACCATCCAGGGCTCGCTGGGGCTTTTTGATCTGGCAGGCAAAGGAGCGCTGGTTATTCCGGAAATGGCCGAGCGTTTCCCCATTGGCGTTACCCAGTCTGGCAATAAGCTCAATGTCAATTTATTTCCGGAGATCCAGCCGGTCAACCGCTATGCCAAGCGCGATAAAGAGTATGTGCATTACTTTGCACTGCGTACCGGCAATTATGTGATACGGGCCGGAGTGGAAATATCTTACCCGATGTATCTGGTGCTGGATAAAAAAACTGATGCAGCCAAGCTGCTGGAGCCCTTCCCGGTCGGTTTGACCAATGTAAAAGATCTGCAGAAAAGTGGCGCCTGGCTCAATCACATCAATGAACCGGATAAATACAGTGAACCCTTTGATAAAGAAATCAAAATCGGTTTGGAATCCTATTTCAAATTCCAGAAAAAAGAGCGCTGGTACGGCTTTATGAACTATGGCGACAGTCACGGCGAACGCATCTGGAACTGGTTCAACAATGAGTATGATGCTGCTGCTATCCTGTTTGAACAGGCATTGCGTTTCCGCAAGCCGGAATATTTCCGGGAAGCAGTGCGTTCCATTCGTCACCAGATGGAAATCGATACGGTCAAAAATCGTCCATCCGGAATGAATGGAGCTGTTTATACTCACAGTATGGGCCACACCGGCGGCTATTATAAAGATGGCGAATTTAAATTCAGCAACTATGGCGGCGGCGGCAAACTTTTTGTCACCAGCAAAGTATCCAACGGTCACATGCGCATCCGTGGTATGTGTATGGGCTATGTGCTGACCGGCGACCGGCGTTTCCGGGATACGGCGCTGATGACCGGCGATTATATCCGCAGTACCCAGCTCTTTGTCAACCGCACCTGGGGTGCCACCCATCGTGAACCGGGTTGGGCATTGGTCAATTTGACCAGTATCTATTGGATGACCCCTGCCCGCCGCGTCCTGAATGCTTGCGAAGATCTGGCGTGGACAGTTATGGCGCAGGCCCGGGGCCGTGGAGTGCGCTATGACCGGCTCGAAAAACACAACTGCCCCAAACCGCCGGAAGGCTGGAATAAAGAAAATTCCGTCTATCGTACCGGAGCACTCTCTTTCCCGACCGGCTATCAGGCCGCCGGCATGTATCTGGTTTATAAAATCACGCAGGATGAATATTTGAAAAAAGCCCTGCGCGAAAATCTCAAAGCCACGGCCAACTACGTCAAGACCAGGCTCTATTTCCCTGACCGCAAAGCCTTTGTCCATAGCCCGGTTCCGTGGCGGCGTCAAAGCAACCGCAACGGCGGCGGGGCCGGATCGGCCATGCGCAACGTGCTGCTGATCGATGCTGTGCTTACCGGCGATAAGGAATCGCTGAAAATATCCCGCAACACCATGCAGGATATGCTCACGCGCCGGGAAGTTTTTGCGTCCCCCTTAAAAGACAGCGATCCGGATAATCCGAACCCCAAAAGCGTGACCAGCGGCTTGTACTTTGTACCGCTGACGCTGGAGCTGATGAAACAACTGGATCTGGTCATGCCGGAAATCAAATATGACCTCTCGCAGCGCTACAGTTGGAAAGGTACAGTTGACAGTATGCCGGAACATCAGGAAAAAGGAAAATAATTTTTACTGTCCTGAATGTCATAACAACTTTTTAGCAATTTGCAAGGTAAAAATCTATTTTCCGCTTGACAAATCACCAAGTTCACAGTAGATTTATCAGGCATAGGCTTCTGCTTTTGCAGAAACGACCCGTCATGTCAGAAAAATTGGAATATTAACAACAGGTAATTTTTATGAAAAAACTGCACAAATTAAGCTTGGTCGCAAGCGCAATGCTGCTTGGGATATGCAGTGCTTATGCCGATACACCTGAAAATGTAAAAATAAAATATACCTCAAGCGAGCTGAAAATCGATGGCAAGCTCGACGAAAGCGCCTGGCAAAGTGCCGTCTGCTATCCATTGCAGCGGCACAACAACTGGGCTGGACTGCCGGAAAAAACCCGGAAAAGAGTTCAGCTTGACCCCTTTCAGCCCGGAAGTTTCCGGCTGCTCTACAACGATAAATATCTCTATTTAGGCATCGACTTTGAGGATTCCGACGTTATTGCCGGTTCCACAAAAAATCAATCCCGCCTCTACCGCACCGGTGATTTGGCGGAACTGTTTTTGACTCCGGGCAATGGTCATGCTTATTTTGAAATCTACGTCAATCCCGTCGGGGCCCATACATTTTACGTCTTCCCCGGCGGCGGTGTGGCCAATCTGGAAATGATGTTTGATGAAAATAAAATCACCGCCGGGATCATCGCCGCAGCCCAAGTTCAAGGCACGCTCAATAATCACTCCGACCGTGACCGGGGCTGGAGCGCTGAATTGGCAGTTCCGTTGGAAAAATTGGCAATCTTCGGAATAGAATTTGCATTTGGCAAGCCATGGACTATATTAGTATCCAGATACAATTATGCAGTGCATTTGCGTAAACTGCAGTTTTCCGGAGTGCCGATAATGCCTGCGGGAAGCAGTTACGGAGATTTGGAGTATCATGCGCCGTTGTTGATTCAAAAAAAATAGAGTTTTATCGCTTATGAAAATTGCTCACGTTCGAGCTGTGATATCGCCGGAAGTCGGTACGCTACTGGCGGGATACGGCCCGCAGGATGTTTCAATAGCCAAGCATGATGAACTTATGCTGCATGGCTTTTGTCTGCTGGACAACGGGAAAAAATATCTGGTTTTAAGTTATGACCTGCTGGGCATGGCCCGCCAGCTGGTGCTGAATATACGGGAAACTTGCGCCAAACTCATCGGCGGATCGCAGCAGGATGTACTGCTCAGCTGCACCCATACCCACGGCGGACCGCACACCCGGCACCACGCCAAAACCCAGTTTTTGGACGAAGCTGCCTGCCAACTGGTGCTGGAACGCACGGTTGCAGCTGTAGCAGCTCTCCAAGATGAGGATTTTGAAGATACTGTTCCCTATTTTTACTCCGCACAAGTAGCGGTAAATACCAACCGCCGCTATTGCGGACCGGAAAATGTCTGCCGGATGATTTGCGACGCTTATGAACTAACTCCGCTGGGCGATGGAGTTGTGGATCAAGAAGTAGGGATGCTCTTTTTTGCTTCTCCCCAAAAGCAGCTGCAGGAAGTCGTGGTCAACTACGCTGCTCACCCGCTGGCATCACATGCCGCCGGTATCAGTGCGTTGTCGATCACGGCGGATTACCCGGGCTTGCTGCGCAGTTATCTTGGGGAAAGTCTGGGATGCAACATAACTTTTATTTCCGGGTCTGCCGGAGATCAATTTCCCATCCACCCGGAAGCCGGATTTACAGCCCTGGATGCCATGGCCCGGCCGCTGGCCACCGCCGTAATGCAAGGCTGGATAAGTGCCAAACGCCAGAAAGAAAAATTCTGTATGCCCAATGCTGCCTGCCGCAGCATGATCAAAACTTTTCCTGCCATCCCCCGCACCGATATAACGCCCCGGGAACCGGCCAAACCGGGTATGCAAAAATATGATATGGAAGTACAGCTGCTGGCTATCGGCGATATTTGCCTGGTTGGAGTTCCTGGCGAAACCGCCGCCGCATTGGGGTTGGAAATAAAGTGGCACTCGCCATACCGGCGAACATATATTTGCTATAACTCAACAGATTATGCAAGTTATATAAATCCAGCCAACAGTTTTATCGCCGGCGGCTACGAAGTCGAATCCCAGATTTTCGACAAAACTACCGGTTTGCAGATGGTCGTTACGGCCGTTGAAGCCATGCGTCAACTGTGCAACTCATAAATGCAAAGGATGCCATGGAATCAAACTTTACAGTTGTTGAACTGCCGCAATTAAATGCCCGGACCCATTTTGTTGAATTATGGGATTCTATTGAACAGCAGCATAATATACATATAACTATCCACGATCACACCGGCAGTCTGCTGCTCTCCGACGGCAATATGCTGCGGCCGCAGGGCAATATCCACCGCTGCAAATATTGCACGTTCAACCGCCAGCGCCATCTCAAATATTGCATCGACCACTGCCACTGGCAAGTTATGAACGAAGCCGCCCGGCTGGGCAAACCGTTTGTCAGCTGTTGCCATGCCGGAGCCATGGAGCTGGTCATGCCGTTGATGCGCCAGAATGAACACATTGCCACTATCTTTGCCGGAACGTTCCGCTCCGCAGAATTGGATTTGCCACCCAGCTGGACAGTTCAACAGAAAAATCTTTATTCCGATATGAATATCTGGCACCAAAGTGCGATTCCCTCATTATTAAGAACGCTGGAACAATTCGGCGCAGCAGCGTTGTTTTTTGCCGAAAATGAACGCGCTTCGGCGCATAGCCAACAGGGACGGCGGGAGGAAATCAAAGACTTTTTTCTGCGCTGCTCGGTAAATCCGGGTCTGACGCTGACGGATCTGGCGGAACAGCTTGAATTGTCGCTATCGCGCACCAGCCACGTTTTGAAAAAAGAATTCAACAAAAATTTCAACGAATTGCTTAACGCAGCCCGGATCAAACGGGCCGCCGATCTGCTGCTCAGTACTCCGTTTTCGCTGAAACATATCGCTGTATTATCCGGATTCGACAATGAATATTACTTCAATCGGGTTTTCAAACGGCAAACCGGATTGCCGCCCGGCGAATACCGCAAAAAATATTTACAGAAAAAAGTATCTGATATTTAACGAAAGGTGCCTGATATATGAAAATTGCAGTTATCGGCAATCGCGGCCATCTGAATTATCTCTTTGAAGATCTGCCCAAATTACCGGATTGTCAGCTGGCAGCGGCGGCCGCAACCGGCAGCGAACGACCGGATTGGACAATCAAAGAAGCGGCCGCAATGAACCATGCGCCATTGCCGGTATTTGATAATTACCAGCAAATGCTCGATACTGTAAAGCCGGATATAGCAGTAGTTTCCGGCCCGTTTGAAGACCGTTGCGCAATGTGCTGTTATGCGTTGGAACGCAACATAGCAGTTTTTGCCGAAAAACCGGTCGCTATAACCTTGCAGGAACTTGCAGCGCTTGAACAGTGCATAAAACAGCACAACGGCGTACTTTACGGCATGATGGGCATCAGGTTTGAAGCCCCGTTCTACACGGCGCTGAAATTGATAAATTCCGGTGCGATCGGCGCAGTAAAACTTATTTATACCCGCAAATCCTACAAGATCGGCAACCGGCCGGAATACTTTTTCCACCGGCAAACCTACGGCGGCACGATCCCGTGGGTGGGGATACACGCCGTGGATTGGATAGCTCGCTGTAATGCCGGAAGTTTTCAAAGCGTCCGGGCAATTCAGCATATCGGCGAAAAAGGCCGGGGAACTCTGGAAACCGCCGCCCACTGCATTTTCAGCTTATCCGGCGGAGCGATCGCCTCGGCGGATATTGACTACATGCGCCCGGCCGGAGCAGCCACACACGGCGATGACCGCTTGCGGGCTGTCGGCGAAAAAGGCGTGATCGAAGTCGCCAAAGGCCAGGTGGAATTGATAACGACTGAAGGCACCACAACGCCCGAGCTGGAAGCGCCGCCGTTGGGGTGTTTTGGTCAAATGGTGGTGGATCTGCAGAATAATTCCCCCGCCTTGCAAGCCGAAACCCAGCAAACCTTGCAAGTTACCCGGGCAGCATTGACCGCCCAGCTTTCAGCAGATAAAAATTGCGAATTAACCATTTAAGGAGTTTATTATGAGTATAAAAGTTGCCCTTATCGGCGTTGGCGGTTATGGTTATGTGTATATGGAACACCTCTGCCGTCTGGTGGAAGAAAAACGTATTGAACTGATTGCAGCGGCCGAAGTCGCTCCGGAAAAATGCCTTGACCGCATCGAAAATCTGGAAAAACACGGTGCAAAAATAGTCAAAGATGCTGCTCAAATCTACACTATGGAGCCGCACTGCGATCTGATCTGCCTGCCGGTGGGGATCGAAAGTCACGCCCCGCTGGCGATTGAAGCCTTAAAGCACAACTGCAATGTTATGGTCGAAAAACCATTGGCCGGCTCAATGAGTGACGTGCAGGAGCTTATTGCAGCACGCAATGCAGCTGGCCGTTTTGTGGCAGTTGGTTTTCAGCACTCATACGAACCGGGAATGCACAAAATCAAGCAACTGTTGCTTTCCGGCGTACTGGGCAGCGTAAAAAAGATCAAAGTAATGGGGCGCTGGGCACGCGGCAACGCTTATTATCAGCGCAACAACTGGGCTGGCAAAGAGCTTGGCAGACGCACGACCATCTTGGATTCACCATTTTGCAATGCTTTTGCCCACTACATAAATCTGGCGCTTTTTCTGGCAGGCACCAGCATGGACTCAGCGGCGCATCCGGAAATCATCAGCGGAGAATTAAGCCGGTCGCGCGACATTGAAATGTTTGATACCGGTATAGTCAGATTTCAAGCCAACGGAGCCGATGGCTTGGCGATGTTCACGCACTGCTGTGCGGAAAATTGCGCACCGCAGATCGTTTGGGAATGCAGCAATGGCATGATAAAATTCACCGAAAACAGCAACTGGCAGGTTTTTGACGGCAGTGGCAAGGAATTAACCGAATATCAGAGTCCCTGTCAATCTTTCCACCGGCCGATGTTCGATGCAGTGATCAACCGCATCAATAATCCCGAACAGTTTATATGTACTCCGGAAATTGCGCAGGAACATGTGCATTTTATCACCGAACTGCATAAAAAAGCCGCCATCACAACGCTGCCGGAAACCGCCTACACCATAAGAGAATCCGACGGCGTAAGAATCAATAACGGTCTGGCTGAAACCTGGGACAAAATTTTCCAGCAAGCCTGACATAATTTGCCAAGCGCACGCCCGGAATACTCGGTAAGTTGGTACGCAGCCGCGACTGCTGTAATAGCTTTGAGTATGGGCGTGCTGAAGATTTGATGCACATTTTCCGGGCAGATTTTGCTCGTTTTTTGGGGATGTCGGACGGAACCGACTGTTTCTTTATTCTATGAAGTTTTGATGCGGAACTGTTTCGCCGGTTATTATCTTTAAGTTGGTCACTTCCCGGATCGGCTCTTGAGTCAACGATTTTTGCATTATCTGCCAGACTTGTTCGCCGATTTCACGGGGCGAATTGGTCACGGTCGTGGCACGGGGATGCAGATCCGGCTCCGTGTCATCGCAACACATCACCGCCAGATCTTTGCCCACGGCAAGACCGTTGTTGGCACAAAAACGATACACATAACGCAAACTGCTCCCCGGCACGATCAAGGCTTCCACCGGACGGCGGCTCTTCATCAGTTCGTACATGCGGCTGTTGAAGTATTCCCAGTTATAACCGCAGTAAAAAACCCATTCCGGTTCGATTTTCAAACCGCTTTCGGCCATGATCCGGTAATAATCCAGCAAGCGTTGAAGCTGCACTGGCGACGTTGACCAGTCTTTTTCCACATTATGTATATAACCGATGCGCCGGTAGCCGCACTGAAAAAGATATTTCAACTGTATTATCGTCATATCCGGAGAATCCCGCAGTTCGCTGCCCAGCGCTGCGCAGTGCCGGGGCAGCAGCGAAACGGTAAATGGCACATACTTTGCAATCAATTCAGTTACCGCTGCCGTATCGGCTCCAAATACAAACGCCTGATGGATGTTGTCGCGCTGGAGGATCGCTGCCAGTTCCGTCAGCGGCATATCCCGGGCGTTGAGCATGGCAAGAGTGTGACCGCTTTCTTCGGCGTGGCGGCGCAATATTTGCACAGCTCCGCCAATAAAACCATTGGCACATTCTACGATCGGACGCTGCGAAAAGTGAATAAACAATATTGGTGGAACCGACACCTGACGCTGACGGTAACGCCCGCTGCGCTCTCTGACTTCGATAACATTGCGAACTTCCAGCTCTTTAAGGATCCGCTCCAACCGGATGCGCCCTACCCCGGAATTCCGGATCATAGTCCGCATTCCCGGCAGCCGTTCGCCCGGCGCAAGCTGCTGGATGACTTCAGAAATATAAGCCCGGGCAGATGCATCCGCCAAAGATTCTGTTTTGCTCTTATTCATAAAAACTCTTGAGGTTGATCAACTCCATATTTAAGATACAGCTGAAAATAAAAAATGCAATATTTTTAGCCGCTCAAACTACAAACTGTGTTGATAAAACTGTGCTGTTTGGCTGTTTTTACGCTGCTGCTATATCTTACCGGGCATCAAAACTTGCAAATTTCATGACTCTTGTATATTGTAAGTTATCCGGTCAAAAAAGAAATATTTATGTATGATCAATCGGCAAACCAACTGTAAAAGCTGCCGCAAAGAACAGGAGAATCGACACGCTCATGCTGACAATAAAAACTCCGCTTGCGCATAACTGCAAAAATATTGAAACCGTCAATGCTTTTACTCCCCGCCGGATATCTCATGTATTCCACGATATTGACGGCACTCACTCGCTGATCCGTGATTGGGTGCCAGTTATGGCGCTGGTCAATGGTGCCGTGGCCCGTTACGGCATGTTTCAGGGTAACGCCCGGGAAGTTGCGGCACAGATCCTCCGGCATCGCCATGAAGATTTTGCAGAAGCCCGCCGTTTTGCCATTGAATCCGCCGGACTCTCGGCGCTGACTCAGATGGAATGGGCATTGCGCATGGCCAGAAGATTGACCGGGCAAAGCAGCGAACTGAACGAAAAAATCATTCAGGCTATCTGGCAGGGCCGGGAACGTTTTGATTCTTCCGCCGAAAGCGCAGAAGAATCTGCCCGAATAGCGCAGCAGGCCTCCGCCTTGTTCCGGGCCTACGAAATATTGCTGCTGGAAATGAGCCGCAACGAAAATCTGGCTTCCGCCCGCCAAAATCCCGCCGCCTGGCAGGTGCCGGGCAGTATGGATTTCATGCGATTTCTGCACCAGAACGGCGTAAAAAACTACTTCGTTACCGGTGCAGTCGTAGAGTATGATCCCTGCGGTAATGCTCAGGGGTCTATGGCAGAAGAAGTCGCTGTTCTGGGTTACGAAATCGGCCCCGGCAAACTGCTCGAACGCTTTTGCGGTTCGACCTGGGATGAAAAACAACCCAAAGTGGAGATCATGCGCAAACTCTGCCAAACTGACCATATCCGGCCGGAAAATCTGCTGATCATCGGCGATGGCCGCAGCGAAATTGCTGCCGCTGTTGAATTGGGCGCAATCTGCATCAGCCGCCTGGACGATGATGCCGTGCGTTCCCAAGAGATCCACCGCCAGCTGGGAACCAATCTTATATTGAAAGATTACCTCGAAGCCGAAAAGCTTTTTGAACGCTGAAAAACATCTTAAAATTATTGCAAAAATCCTTATCTGATATATATTAAAGGACGGTGTTTTTACAATGCCGTTTTTTTTATTTGGAAAGGGTATTTATTTATGGCAGTTTTCTGGGCGTTGGCGTGCATGTTGTTTGCCGCCGGAAATGATCTTTTATTCAAATTTTTTGCCGGGAAAAACCGGGGCAACGGATTTTTTATTTCGGTCGTCGGCGTGGTGTGGTTGATAGTGACACTGATTTTTGCGCTGAACAGTCCCGCCCCGCTTTCGTGGCAGCAGACGTTGATTTGGGGCGCCATATCCGGATTCTTCTCGCTGGGCGGAAATCTGCTTATGCTCGATGCCATGCGCTCGCTGGATGCCGGAGTATGTTCAACGATCTACCGGCTCAATCTGGTGCCGGTGACTATCGGAGCTGCGCTGCTGTTGAACGAAAATATCTCGCTGGTGCAATATTGCGGGATCGCCTGCGCCTGCGCTGCGGTATGCGCTTTTGTCCCCCGCAGCGCCGACCGGAGCCGGAGCCGGTTGAATTGGCCGTTTATCATCATGATCGTTGCTTCGCTGATGCGCGCCGGTATGGGCTTGAGTTACCGTTACGGATTCCAGCACGGTGCCAGCGATAAATATGTGGTGGTGATCAACAGCTTGTTCTGGATCTTCGGCGGAGTGTTGTACGCTTTCTGGCGTGAGCGCTCGCTGCTGCCCTACAGCAAAACGGATTGGAAAAATCTTTTCTTCCTGGGCGGATTTTCCGGATCGCTGGTTACGGGCATTGTAATAACTATGGCGCTGGCCACCAAACTGGGCGAAGCATCGGTGGTGCTGCCGATATCGCAGATGAGCTTTCTGGTCACCGGCGCATTGGGTATTGTGCTGCTAAAAGAAAAATTAACTTTCGGCAAAGGCCTCGCTTTTATATTGGGAGCGATCGCCATATTGCTTTTAAGTTTATAAAACAGGAGAGCTGTCATGCACTTTTTCGGAAAAGATTTGCCGGTATTCAAAGCGGCGCTGCACAATCACAGTACCGTTTCGGACGGTCAATATGCTCCGCAGGAGATCATCAAACTTTATGCCGATAACGGTTTTGAGGTCTTTGCCTTTACTGATCACAAAAAAACCAACCCCATCAATACTTATGACAGCTGCAATATGACGCTGATTTCCGGCATTGAACTGCATCCAACCGGGCCGCACGGCACGATATGGCATTTGCTGGCATTGGATGTGCCGCAGGATTTTCCCGGCGAATTTGCCACTGCGCAGGCAGCGATCGATGCTGTCAACAGCGTCAATGGCGCAATTTTTTGTGCGCATCCGGCATGGTGCGGTATAACTTCCCGGGATATAGCAGAGCTCAACGGACTGGCCGGGATCGAAGTGTACAACTCCAGCTGCCGCTACATCGGCAAAGAAAACAGCGAAACCATCTGGAACGAATTGACCGATATGCATCTCATCTACCCGGCGCTGGCGGTGGATGATACGCACACTTCGGCTGAATTGTTTGGCGGCTGGACTATGATCGCTGCCGCCGACCGCCAGCCGGAAACGATTATGCAGGCGCTGAAAGCGGGCAGTTTTTACTCCACTCAAGGCCCGGAATTTACCCGCTTGAGTTTTCAGAACGGTGTTTTTGAAGCTGAATTCAGCGAAGTGGAAGAAGCCATCCTGATCGGCGAAAAAGCCACCGGCTATACGCTCTGTCAGGTCGATGTGCCCGCTCGCGGCGACTACCGCTTGACCACCAGTATGCAACAGGATATAAGCAAACGTAAACTGCCGGATGAGCTGCGTTTCCGCTGCCGCATCAAAGATGTCCGCGGCCGCTATGCCTGGAGTCCGGTATTTGAATATTGCAGGTAAAATATGATATACTTTTTTGCAGACGATCACTTCGGCAAGCACTGCGGCAAAAACATCTTTGGATCATTGCCGCAAATGCTGCAGAACCAAATCACCTTTTATGAAAATCAGTTCGACATATTGGAAAATTCCAACTGGCCGGATGATTGCGAACTTTTGATATTGAATATGATCGGCAATACCTGCAATCAGAATCATCCCGGCCCGGCAGCTGAAATCAGGCTGAAAAACTATTTGATGCAAGGCCGCAATATGCTTTTGCTGCATGGTTCCAGTGCTGCGTTCTGGCAATGGGATTGGTGGCGCCAGCTGCCGGGCTTCCGCTGGGTGCGCCCCGGCGATCCGGATAACGTCCCCAATTCTGTACATCCGGTCAAGCCCTATAACGTGCGCATCTGCAAAGTGCGCCATCCGCTGATATGTGATCTGCAAGCTATGGAATTACCGGCGGATGAAATCTATACCGAACTTGAACAGGTAGCTCCGGCGATGATCCTGATGGATACTTTTATCAGTGAAGGCGTCTATGCGCAGTGCTGGGAAACGATCACACCGTGGGGCGGAAAACTGCTCAATTTTCTGCCCGGACATTGTCCGGAAGTAACCACTTCGCCAGCGTTGATCAATAATATAACCGCCATGATCAACTATCTGTGCAAGCAAGCTTAACCCCGGAAGTTCCCGGCAATACCCGGCTGCAAATTTATTCTTGCTCCCCCCTGACGGATGCTTTTCCTGTCAGCGGGGAATTTTTTATGCACTGCAGCAAAAAATCAATATTTGAACAATGATAATCATTTTTTGACCAATATTTTTTATATTCAGGGGGATTTTATTGTCATTTTTTTAAATTTAAGCACCTTTTTACATTTTGGCACACTTTTTGCTTTACTATCAATAAAATTTTGTTAATATAGCCAAGTACGATTAATAGAGAGGTGTTTTATGAAAAAGTATGTTGAAAAAATCGAACGCTGGAAGACTGCCAAAGTTTTGGAGTTTTTGGGAAATTTCCTGAAAAATCATTCTGGTTCTGTCCAAAATAGCGAAGTATTCAAGCCCATTACTGATCTTTTGGAAAATTGCGACTGGGAAAAGAAAATCAAATCCGCCTTCCCCGAAAAAACCATTGCCCGTATGGAAAACTCCCGAACTCGTCACACTCAGTTGGACTTTACCGATGATGCTGAAGAAATTTGCCGCGAAGTCTGGAACTTTGCTTATGCCCGCAAACGCCTTGCGGGAATGCTTATTGCTGAAATCAAAAAACTGCAGAAAAAATATCCGCTTGAACGCTATACCAACGAAGTTTTCCCCCGGCAGCTGGTTGAACTGCAGAAGACTTTTGACCTTTCTGACTTTGAAACCAATATCTTGCTCGTGCAGGCTTTTGTCTGCAGCGATATGCTTACCGTCATTGATGATCACAGTCGCCATACAACTGAAAGCGACAAAGCTGTTTTTGTAGCCAAGTGCCTGGACTGTGAAGTATCCGAAGTAATGACGGCTCTGGACTGCAAAGCAAAATTGCGCCGGTATCGCTGCATTGATAATGACTTTGATTTCAACCTCCGGTTATTTGGATTTCTCAACGGGGTTACTGACGAACCGCTGAACAACAGTTATTTCAGACTTTGCAAAGAAGAAGTTCTGCCGTGGGATTTTTACGGCGAGCTGGCCAATAAGCACGGCGAAATGATCCGGAATTTGCTCCAATCATCCGCCACTTCAGCCAATATCCTGCTTTATGGCGCCCCCGGCACCGGCAAAACCAGTTTTGCCCGCACTCTGGCTCAACAGCTCGGCAAAAAATGTTTTCAAATCGCTCAGGATACCAGAGAGCGCGACCGCTCTACCTGTACTCCGGATTTCCGCTTTGCGGCATTGCAGATCTGTGATAAACAGGTCGATCCGGCCAACAGTTTGATCATCGTTGACGAAGCCGATGAAATGCTCCGCGGCAACTCCGGCTTGGGCGGTATGCCGTTTTTCTTCGGCGGCATGGAAAGTGTCAGCGGCGACAAAGGTATGCTCAACGATGTGCTTGACAACATCAAAACTCCGACGGTCTGGATCACCAACACCCCGGCCGAAGCTTTGGATGAATCCAGCCGCCGCCGTTTTGATTACTCGATCCGTTTTGATCCGCTGAACGCCATTCAGCGTAAGAACATTTGGCAGAATAATATAACGAAAATGCAGATGGAATCGCTGATTGATGAAAATACCGCCGCATTTTTTGCCGAACGCTATAATGTCAATGCCGGGATCATCACCAAAGTCTTGAGCAATGTCAAGAAACTGGCTCCGGCAAAGTCGGAAATCCGTAATACAGTCGAAAGGCTGATGACTCAGCATTGCGAACTGCTCAACATTACACTTTCGGACGACAAACTCCTGCCGGCAAAGGATTATTCGCTGGAGGGCTTGAATATCAAGGGCGATATTGAGCTGGAAAAAATCGTTTCAGCAGTACGCAAGTATCAGAATGATCCGGCGGGCAATTCACCCGACCGCCCCCGGATGAATCTCTTGCTTTCCGGCCCGCCCGGAACCGGCAAAACCGAATTTGTCAAGTACCTCGGCAGCGTACTGAGTACCCAAGTTGCGGTCAGAATGGGCAGCGACCTCTTGTCGATGTATGTCGGCGGAACTGAACACAACATCAAGGCGGCATTTGCTCAGGCTGAAGCCGAACACGCCATACTTTTTCTGGACGAGATCGACGGTCTGGTGCAGAGCCGCGAGCGGGCCAACCGCAGCTGGGAAGTTACGCAAGTCAATGAACTTTTGTTTCAGATGGAAAACTTCAACGGTATCATGATCGGCGCTACCAACTTTGTGCAGAATCTGGATCCGGCGATCATGCGGCGGTTCACCTTTAAACTGGGTTTTGATTATCTGGATAACTACGGAAAACTTACCTTTTTCAGCCGTATGTTCCATACCCGTTTAAACCAAGCTGAACGCCGGAGATTGGATGCGATCGAAAATCTGACCCCGGGCGATTTCCGCACCGTCCGCCAGAGTTTGTACTACCTTGATGAAGTATCCAACGCCGCCCGTTTGAGTGCGTTGGAACAGGAAAGCAGCGCCAAAAAATCGCTCCCGGTACAGCAAAACAACAACGGCAAAATCGGTTTTTAATATCGATAAAAAATGGCCGCTGCCCAACCAACAGTTTTGCAGCGGCCACGTTGTTTGCTGTTCAAGTGCCGAAAATCACTCCGTTACCGGCTCGCACTTTATGTTGCTTACATAAAGCTTGCCTTGCATGTTTACCGCAAACACTACAGCGGTTACCGAGGTCCAGTTGGCCGGAACCGTGACGACTTTGCTCATCGTCCGCCATTTGCCGTCTTCGCGGAGCTGGAAGCGGCGCACGCCAACGTTGCCCTTCCAGTTGGTGTTGATCAGCAGAAAACCGTAATCGTCGGCTTTGAAGTTTTCGCCTTTGAAATCTGCACTCAAGCGATATTTTTTGCCGATTTCCACTTTATTGCGCAAACTTTGCCGGATCGAGCCCTGAGCTTTATTGGCTCCGGGCGCAAATTCCGCATAGCCAATACCTTCTTTGGAGCCATTTTTGCTGCTGAAGGTGATGTTCAATTTGCCGACACAGCTCCAGGCGGTGGCAACTTTGTCACTTTTCAGCTTAGTCAAATCGGCGTTGAAGATCAAGTTTTCGGCCTGAAGGCTCAAGGTCAACAATGCGCTCAATGCAAGCAAACTTAATTTGATTTTCATAAAAACTCCTTTTGTCAAACGTTGGAATTAATATAATCGCATATCCGGAATATGCAAATTTTTAACAGTCAAACCATTTTTGGGCATTGCCCTGAGCAATGAGCTCCCGATCAGCTTCAGAAATGCGGCAGTGATGGAGTTTTATCAGCGCCGGTTCGATTTCTTTGAACGGCGCTCCGGAACCGAACAAAACATGATCTGCCCCCACCAGCTGAATAAAATTATCCAGCTGACGGCCAAAACAGTTCCGGAAGCGGGACATTTCAAAATACGCATTGCCGGGATAAGGCTGCGACGGCTTTTCCGGAAAATTAGCCTCGGTAAAGAGAAAATTCACCTGCGGAAAACGCCGGGCCGTATCGATAAGCGTATCCGTTCCCTGCGGAATACCGTTTTCCATCCAGTGCCGCTGCCGGTAATTGACGATTTCGTTGGGAATGACCACCAGCAGACCCAACTCGCCGGCTGCGGTGATTATTTCTGTTGCCGCCGCATCGCTCAACTGATAGTTGTGATAGGCCGGCAGCAGCCGCAATGCCCGGAAGTTCAACTGCTCTGCACAGCAGCGCAGATCCTTTTCCCATGCCGCATAAAGCGGATTCAGCGTGGCGATCCCCCGGAAAAATCCGCTTTTTTCTTCTTCTATTGCCCGGAACAACTCCCAGTTGGCATCCTGCACATTCATGTAGCAGGCCGCATGATTGTGGGCGACGGCGGCCCCGGTAATGCCGTATTGCAGCAGATAGTTTTTCAAAGTTTCAGGCGTGTTGTTTTCCAGCTGCCGGAAGGGCCAATGCCCGATGGAGGTATTTACGTCAAACATTTCTGGCCAAACCTTTCCGCCGCTGCATAAGTTTTTCAAAATTGCCGGAAACGATCATCATCTCTTCCTTTTTGCTCAAACGGGCCGCCTGCAATTTGCCGATGGCTTCTTCAAACCACATATCAGTGGCAAACAGCACCCGTTCTGCCCCGACGGCATCGACTGTCTGGCGAATGATATTGTGATCGACTACGGAGCCGCTCAGATCGATGTAATAATTATCGTTCTGGATCTTTTCCAACTTCCGCAGATTCCACTGCCAGTCACCGCCGCCGCCGATATGGCCCTGCATAAAAATGGTTTCCGGATAACGCTCCAACGCTTCCAGAAAATCCTGGGCATCGCTCGAATACGGTTCCCGGTTCATGGCATCCGGATCCAGAAAACGCCCCGCATGGAGCAAAACCGGCACGCCCAATTCAGCGGCCCGCTTCATTACCGGAGCCTGTACGGGATCCTGCGCTTTACGCTGGTGATAGAGCTTGATGCCCCGCATTTTGTACTGAATTATACAGCGGTCGATCTCGGCTACGGCCGCCTCGTTGGCGGCAGCATCCACAAAGCAAAAGCCCAGAAAACGCGAACTGTAACTCATTGCTTCGATGATCGAATCGTTGGCCTGACAGAATTTTTCCGGGGCCACGACCCGATCTTTGATCGGTACTGAAATACACAACTTTTCGATCCCCAGCGCATCGGCCGCCGCTAACAGCTGATCCATCCGCTGCTGATCGGCACTCCAGATGTGGTTGTGCGCATCTATTGCGTGATATTCACTTGGAAATTTGTAATACATTTTATCCTCTACCTGTCAAGTCCGCCGATAACACTATCCCGCACAATGTAAGCAGATTTATCAGCTCCGGCCACATTGAGTTCCAGCGAACTGCCTTCTGAAACCGTTACATTGTCCAGCAATACCCGCTGCGGCGTAATGACTTTATGTGTATAGTCAAAATCCGGATCCACGGTATGATTCACGGCAATGACCTTTTTGGGCTTATCGTTGAAGACCGCAATGTTGCGCAAAATGATCTGTCCGCCGAAGTCGCCCACATCCGCCCGGTTGCATAAGATAAAACGGGGATTGTAGACTTTGCAGTTTTCCATAATGATATTTTCGCCGGCCAACACCACCGCCGTACTGGGCGTGCGCACCAGTTTATTGGCGTCGCACTGCGGTGTGCGATAGCCCAACACCCAGGTACTCCAGGCATCAAAAACCACATCACGGATCACATAATTTTTGCCGTAATGGTCGTCAATGCAGTTGTAATGCCCGCCGTTGACCGTGATATTTTTGCCGTGCCGCCCGGCCAAACCTTTGCGGGCGTTGGTGGAAATACAATTGTTCAACACCGAATTGGCCACGTTGTGCTGCATGATATTGTAACCCATACCGTGCTGCAGTGCGCCGGAAAAATAACAATCGTTCAGCGTAGTATTCACTACGTTGGTCAAACTCAAAAGATTATAAATCTGCATACGCTGATCGATGCTTTTAAGCTGCATACGCTCAAAGGTCACATTGCTGCGATTGCACAAGACCAGCTGGGTATGCACCACCCGGGCATTGGGATCGTCATCGTCAATAAAGGCTTCGACCTGCAAATTTTTGATATGGAGCGGTTTTTGCGGCGGAATGTACTCCACAGAATAACTGAGTTTGCACCAGAAATTGAGTTTATCTTTTTTGCCGTTGGTGTAAGTGACATTCTGTTTGACGCCCTGCTCCGGAGAGCGGGGGCCGACTTCACATTCGCCGTAGCGTTTGTGCTTGTACATCACACCCTTGCCGGAAGCCAACGTGGCCTTGTAAAAATCCTTGCCGACTTTAACATAATCGCCTTTTTTATAACTTTTATTTGCACTCCACTCGTCTGCGCCGAGGAAATTATCGAAGTCAAAATTGAATTCCGGAAAGACATCGCCCTGATTGCTGGTGATCACAACAATATCTTCCTTATTATAATATTCATCGTTGCGGTTGTTGGCCCGGGTGGTAAAAAAATCACTGCTGACCAAACGCAGAGTACCGCCCTGCGCAAGATCGATCTTCACGGCCGGATCTTTCTGCAAAGCCAGTGCTTTATACCTGGGCAGCCTGAAGGTGTTGCGCTTGATGCCGAAGAAATTGCCGTTTTTCAAAACCATCGCCGGTTCATCCGGCTGGATCCGGATGCGGGCACTTTTTACCGGGTAATACATGGGGTAAAAGACCCGGAAGCGGTCATGCGCTTTCGGATTCAACTTCATGGCATTGACCAGCACGCCCTGGCACTCCACGTTGCTTTTTATGATTATATCGCCGTTGTAGCGATAACGGCCGGAGGCGATTTTCAAAAGTTTGCCCCGGCATTGAGCGGCCAGCGCAGCAGCGGTCTGCAACGCTTTGGTGCAGTCGGTTTTATCATCGCCCACTGCGCCGAACCAATCCGGATAGATGTATTCCATCTGCGGCGCGCCGTTGACTTTGCCCGCGCCGGTAATGACCGGCTGCAGCGCAGCAGTGATCGCACCATTAATCGTCAGCACCGCACCGGAGGCCACTTCGATCCTGGCGCCGGGAGCGAACTTCAAAGTAAATCCCGCCGGAATCGTAAAATTACCGGTCGTATAAACGCCGGACGGCAATTCAAATTCCGCCTTTTGCAAAACTTCCGGCGTCAAAACGCTGCTCAAATCCGCTGCCGGCAATTGCAGCATCGCCAGCAGCAGCACAACTATGCTGAAGATACTTTTCATAAATTACTCAATCAGCTAAACCGTCAACATTTTTGCCCAGCCAGTTCCAGTATTTGTTGGCATTACCGGCAGGCGCAGCGCTCTTGGTATTATGGGTTTCGACCTGACCGCCGAGCTTCAGAAAGTTGCTCATACCATTGGCATGATTATTGAAAACCGTAGTGGCATTGTTATACACAAAAATGTCATTGATGATCGCATTGTCCGGACTGTCAGTGCCAATTATGGTACGGGCAGCTTCCGGCTTATTGCCATAAACACTGCCGCTGTGGTCGCCATTGGCGATCGCCCGGCCATTGATAAAATAAAACATGTAGCTGGTGTAAGTAGCATCGTTGTCTTTGATATTCTGCGTATCACTGGGACAGGCAAAGTATTTGTCGCGACACATTTTGACTTTAGCCACGCTGTGCGCTGAAGTATAGCCGCTGGGGAATTCCTCCACCGGGAAGCAGCCGCTGGTCAGCAACAGAAGAACCGGATTGGCCATAGTATTATTAGTACCAAATTTATTCTGCATCATCAAGATACATCCTTTGGCCTCACAACCGGCCCGGCATCCGACCGGCACGTTGCCGTTATTGGTGTCTGCATACATGTGTACAGCCAAGCCGATTTGTTTGAGTTTGGCAATACAGTTGGCGCCCCGGGCGCGTTCCCGAGCGGCGGAAAGAGCCGGCAGCAGCATCGCTGCCAAAATGGCAATGATGGCAATTACCACCAAAAGTTCAATAAGGGTAAAGGTTCTGCAAACCTTTACCCGCCCATGGGCGGCGTTGACCTTGACATCTTGTTGGGAGTTTTTCATAACTTCAACCTTTCGTTTTATGGTTATTTATTAAGTATTGACTCTTTTATATAACATCTTCCTCACTGGAAATATGACAATATTTTTGCAATTCGTCAAGCATAGCTGGTGTCAATGCCGCCGAACCGCCCGGTGACAGCACCGGCAGCGAAATCGTATCCGACAGCTCGCTTTGATGGATTATGGAATCTACCACGGCCTGAGTGTGGCGCAAAATCGGCACCCCCCAAGTGGTCAGCGGAATAGTCAAATACTGGGCAAATTCCAGATTGTCAAAGCTTATTACATTAACTTCGCCGGGAACGGAAACACCGTATTTGAGCAATTCATTGATAAACCCGCATGCCATGCGGTCATCGCCCCAAAAGACGTTGCGGATATTGTATTTATTGCGCAATCGCAAATATTTTTGCGCTCCGGCAATACCGATTTTGAAAGGGTTTTCGGCATCCACCTCAAAAATCAGCTCCGGATTGCGCTGCCGCAACTCCCGGGCCAAAAGCTGACTGCACCGCCACGAGTGCAGCATGATCTCGCCGGGATAGTACTTTTGCATGATCTGCACCAGCTGCTGCTGAAAATCCCAAACTTTAACCCCAAACCGCTTGATCAATCCCGATTTATCCGGCGGCGGCAGCTGATTGTTTACGGAATAATCAACTGAATATATTTTCAGCCCCGGAAAACGCTGCACCAAATCGTCCGGCTGCCAGCTTACACTGCCAACAGCAGGATCTTCGATGACCGGTTCAAATACAATAACTTCGCTGCAGCCCAGTTCCCGCAGCTGCGACAACCCCTCAAGGTGGTTGCGGGCACTCAATTGCCGGCACTCAATACCGCAGCTGCTGAGCTGCTGTTCGGCAGCGAACACCGCGGGCAGACACTTCTGCCCTGCCCGCCAGTGCCGGTTGGTCAGCAAGCCCACGCACCGCCGGATACCCCGCTTGAGGTTCCTTGCATTGCGATCCGGCACATAGCCGACCTTGGCCGCAAACTCCCGCACTTTGGCAACCGTATCGGCATTGACCTGATACCGGCTCTGACGTTCATTCAAGCAAAGCGACACCGTTGCAGTGGATACATTCAACGCCGCTGCAATGTCTTTAAGCCGGATTTTACCCTGCATTTTCTGCATAAAAAGCTCGATCTGAAATATTAATTAAAACGTTTTAATAAAGTATACACCAAAAATTATACTTTGTCAAGGGTGAACAAAAATTTTTTCTAAAAAATTCCTGCATTGCACCATACTGCACACCGGTTCTATTTATATCTCCGGCAGATAATTTGACAAAATCATCAATTTGTGCTACATTATCACAGCAAATCTGTTATCAATATATTTCAATGAAGAAAGGAGTATTATATGAGCAAACTCCGCCTGATTTTCCCCATCCGGATTCTTATTACACTTATGCTGTTGACTCTGGCAGGCAGTTCAGTTTGCGGAGCAGGCAATGAGTCTGGCTATCCGCTGAAGTCGTATGAAGTCAAAGTTTCTGTTGAGTGCGATTCACCGGCAGCAGCAGCTCAGGCTGATTTGAGGTTTCTGCCTTTGCCGCCCGGTAAAAAAGTTGCGTTTTCCTGCCGCTGGGATGACAATAACGTTGCCAATCTCCGGATGAAAAAACTGATGCAGCAATATGGCTACAAAGGCACTTTTTATTTGCTCCAGCCCTCCGAAAAGTTCAAGCAGACAGTGTTAGGTGAACTCTGCAAGGATGGTTTTACCATCGGCAATCACACTTTGCATCATTACAATTTATCAAGCTTGACCCCCAATGGTATCTTTTACGAAATGATGGCCAATAGAATATTGCTGGAAAGATTATCCCACCAGACCGTAACGGCATTTATATTCCCCGGCGGCAGTTTTGCCACCACCTTTTATCCGGAAACAGCCCATGACTTCAGCACTTGCATGCGCCGCACCGGGATTCTTGGCGGCCCCGGCAAGAGCACGCCCCGTTTGAACAAGATCCCCGGTAATGATTTTTTTACTACTGAAGGCCGCATCATCACTCCCGGCGACCGGAACACCAGCACTAAAAAGTTTGATTTTTATGTAAAAAAGTTCATGCCCGCTCCCGGTAAAACCGCTCACATGAATTTGGGTATCCACGTCTGGCACTCCGACAAAGACTTTGCGGAGTTGGAAAAATCTATGAAAAAATATGCGCACCGGCCGGATTGGTGGTATTGCAACGAAAATGAGTTTTTAGCTTACGCCTATATGCACAAATACGCCAAAGTAATTGATAAAAAAGTCAACGCCAACCAGGTTGAATTCACAGTACAACTGCCGATGCCGGAATATTTGGGCAGCGATACACCGCTCTGGGCTGAGTGCAGCGGCAAATCTGTTGCCATTGCTCATACCCGAAAGCTCCCCGCTAAAATTGCCGTTGCCAATCCCAATGGCAGCAATGAAATTTTTCCGGAAATCAAGGCAAAATTATCCTTTCCTGAGCCTGACCGTGTCCGCTTGGAGGTCGTCAACACAGCTGCCCCGTTGGAAAACGTCCGGTTTATTTTGCATCTGCCGCCGGACTTTGCCGAAGAAACGATTTTCACCGAGGTCGGCACTATCCATAACCAATACAGTCGCGAGTGGAAACTTACCCCCCATCCGGCCGGAAAAAGTACCGGCATACAGTTGACCGCCCTGCAGATGGATTTTTTACGGAATCAGGAAAACGCCCGCCTCTGGGTCCAGCACACATTGCAGACTCCGCCGCAACCATCTGATTCACTAAAAGTATTCTGCGCCCAACAAAAGTTTACAACGCAGGATTTGGAAAAACTTTCGCTGCCCGATACTGCACTTGATCCGGCTGTTTTTGCCCCGGCATCCACCCAGCTCAACTATCGGGAAACAGTGTTTAAGGTTTCCGGCAAAGTGGTCAACAAGGAATCTCTGACAGTAGTTGCGGAGTTTACCGGCGGTCAGGCCATAACCTTGCAGGGCACCCTGCCCGATACGATTTACTGCAACGGACAAAAACTCCACCCCAGGCAGCGAGAAATCAGCTTTACTGCGCCAGCTGGAAAATGCCGGATCGTCTTTCAGCATTTGAACTCACGCCGTCCGGTACGCTTTGTTCAGTTGATCATAAAAAAACAGACTGATTGATTTGGCCAAATACGACTTAAATAAAAAATGCAGAAAAACGACATGATCAAACGATTAAGGATTTGCATTTGCGCCCCCGTGAACTTATATTAGCTTGGAGTTGATTCATTGATTAAAACAAATCCCGACCGGGGGAAAGGAAAATACTATCATGTGCAACAAGTCCGTCAGAGAAATCAGTTTTGCCGCCTTGATCAAACGCAGCAGTCAAAGCCTTAAAGGCCATTACTGGAAAGGGCTCCTCTTATTTTGCATCGCCGGAGCTGTCAATCTTGCGGTCAACTTTATACCGATCGTACAATTGCTCAGCGGCTGGCTGCTGTTTCCGCTGAATGTAGGTATGATGTTATTTTATTTGCGGGCCAGCCGCAATGAAGCTGCTCCGGTAAGTTCGCTCTTTGAACCATTCCGTCAATACTGGAGGATGCTCTGGGGCTGCCTGCGGGTGGGGATCTTTGTGTTTTTGTGGGCGCTGCCGGGAATAGCATTGATTGGTTTGTTCGGGTATTATGTTTCGCAACACAACCAGCATCCTGCAGTATGGATCACATTACTGTTCTCTGCCCTGCTGATAATACTGCTGTTCCTGCCGATCAGCGCCACTTATCGCTACAGCATGACCTATTACATTATGCTGGATGCTCCGGCCATGTCAGTGCGCAATGCCATGCAAAAGAGTATTGAACTTATTTACGGCTACAAACTCCGCTTGTTTGGCTACACGTTATTGTGGGGCGTACTTATTATCAGCATTACACTCCTGCTCAATTTGGTTGCTGCGCTTACTCTGTTCTGGCTGGGAATACTTTTGTCGGCGTTGCTGATCATAGCAATATTGCCGCTGCTGTGTGCTTTTGGTGCCAATTTTTACCTCGCCTTGCTGCCGGAAGAACCAGCTGAAGATGCCGCTGCCCCTGCTACAGCCGTGGAAGCAGATTCCGGAAATCCCGACGATCCGGAGAAATGATTTCAGCAAAAGAGCGGTTTGAAGCTGAAATATGACAAAAAAAGCGATTTTTTTCAAAATTTCAGTTGAAAATTTCAAAATCACGACTATATTAATAGGTACAAGGACGAACGATTAAGCCTGCAATACTCGCTATACTTAATTAGGTTCCCCGCCTCCCCTTGGGTGTTACAGGTGTTCGTTCTTGCCGGCGCAGCGTTCCCCCCACCTGCGCCGGTTCTTTTTTAAACACATTATCAGAGAAAACCGGCCATACTTGCAAAATATCGGATAAAACTCTTGAAAGTCTATTTTGCTGCAAAACAATAACGACAATCATCAAGAGAAGAAATTGGCAATTTTTTTGCTGAATAATTTGGATTTTCAGATTTTTCTGTTATATTGAATATACCACTATTTAATAAAAGGAATCACTATTATGAAGTATCAAATCAAACCGGCAGCCGGTGCTGTGGATATTACTGCGGATTGGAATTCCGCTTGCTGGAAAGATGTGGAAGCTCTGAAAATCGTTAATGCACGCATCGAAAGCAGCAATCACCGCCCCGAAACTGAACTCAAATTGCAGTATACCGACAAGGGTATCTATGGACTTTTTCAGGTCAATGATCAGTATGTCCGCTGCGTACATAACAACTTTCAGGATTCCGTCTGCCGGGACAGCTGTGTGGAATTCTTTTTTGAACTGCCCGGAGCCGGATATTTCAATCTGGAAATGAACGCCGGTAAAGGTATGCTCCTTTATTATGTGCGGGACAATTCCCGGGTGGCCGGCGGCTTCAAGGACTTTGTTATTCTGCCCGAAGAAGATATGCTCATGCTGGAAAAATTCCACACCCTGCCCGATACCATCGAGCCGGAAATCACCGAAAAAGTGACCTACCGGGTCGGGTTCTTTGTGCCTTACGCTCTGATCCAAAAATACACCAGCTGCGCCCTGCCCCAACCCGGCACATTCTGGCGAATGAATGCTTATAAGTGCGGCGATGCCACCAGCCATCCGCACTGGATCAGCTGGAACCCGGTTCGGGAACTGAATTTCCATAAGCCGGAAGATTTCGGCGTGTTGGAATTCTGCTGAAAATCAATACAATTTTGAGCAAATATGCGGCAGGGATCTTGATTTCTGCCGCTTTTTTCAACTGGATTTTTATGGATAAGAATATTTGCGAATTTCTGGTCGTGCGCCATGGCCAGACTACGGCCAATTTGAGCGGCATCCTGCAGGGACAGATGGATTGGCCGCTGGATGAACAGGGTCTGGAGCAGGCTCGTGCTCTGGCTGAACGCTTGCGCAATCAACACTTTGATGCAGCGTGGTGCAGCGATCTATCACGAACGGTGGTAACGGCTCAGGCGATCATGAAATATCATCCGGAGCTTGCCATCAATCACACAGCAGAGTTACGGGAATGGCATTTGGGTGAACTGCAGGGCAAAAGCTTTGAAGAGCTGCGCAACTTTTACCCGAATATGCTCAATGCATTTAAAATCGATGGTCCGGTACCGGAGATCCCGGGCGGCGAAAATTCGGGTGAATTTCAAGAACGCATAAGCACTTTTATGGAAAAAACCGCCGCAGATAATTTGGGTAAACGGCTGTTGATCATCACCCATGGCGGAGTCATGCAGCGAATGTTCCGGCATACGGTCGGCCCAATCAACAGTACCAACATCAAACCGTTGTGCGGCAACGCCAGTATATCAACATTTCAAAAGCGCCCCGGCGGCTGGCAGCTGATAAGCTGGAACGATACTGCGCATCTGGAAAATCTCGCCCAACACGCCACATTAACTTTCTGATCAACCTAAAAAATGGCCAGCAAAAGATATTATGAGAAACCCCAGGCGGTCTCTCATAATATCTTTGTTTTGTATGTTCAAAAAAACAATTAATTACTGATTGGCCAGATAGTAGTCGCAGTAACGGCGGACTTTTTCGTATTTATCGCCCGGGAACTTTTCCAGATAGGTTCCACCCAAACAGAAGCAGGCAAAACCGCCGGAAGCATCTGCCCACGCTGCAGCTGTACGCATATCAAGTTCACTTGGAGTCTTGCCTTCCGCCAGCTGCATGATCAAGCTGGCCAGCAATCCGCCGGCAAAGTTATCGCCACAGCCGGTAGTATCGCCCCGGCGTTCCGGATATTGGGCCAAATCCTGATTGACCAGCTCGTTGACCGGCATAGCCGAAAGCGGGAACTCTTTGAACAAGCGGCCATCGGAATAAATGTAGAAATTTTTGGCGCCGTGGGTAATGCAGATACTGCTTACACCTTTGCTGCTGAAAAATCCCACGATTTTTTCCAACTCTTCTTCACCGGAAAGCCGCCGGGCTTCGTCCCAGTCCACAGCCAGCAGGTCAATATACTTGTAGGAATCATCGCTTTCGCCCAACGGCCAGCGGCCAACCGGGTCACGCATTTCGTTGCGGAAGTCAAATACGGTCGAAACCATATTGATCTTGCCCAGATCCTTACCCCGTTTAAGCATGGTTGTAAGCTTGTCGTGCAGCGGCGGAACCAGCGCAGTAGCACTGAAAACCAGCACATCGGATTCGTAAAATTCATCGCCCAGATCTTCCGGACGGTAGTTGTTGGCCGCTCCGATGACATTGACAAAAGTCCGTTCCCCTTTGCCATCGTGATAGTTGGGGTCGCTGAGCACTTCGGTCGAAGGAGTAGCACCCGACCGGCGTTTGTACGCACTTATATCCAACGGAGTCTGTTTAAGGATGCTTTCGATAAAATCAGCGTTCGCATCTTCGCCAAGTGCGCCGTAAAACTTGACCTGCACCGGATAGTTGCAGCACAATTGCGCTGCATTGACCGCCGCCACCACCGCCGGGCCGCCAACATTGCGTCCGGAAGCCGGAACATTGCCGGTAAGCTCTTTGAGCATGGTTGCAGCCGGAACCCCGGTGAACTTTTCCAGCGACTCCATAAAAACCAGCTGGCCGGGAACCAGACCGCCGTCACCATTTTTGACACTGGAGTACTTGCGGAAAGCTTCGCTGCCAAAATTGACCTTGGCATAGACACAATCGACCAGCGAACAGCCGACCACCGAAACTGTAACTTTTTTTTCTGCCATAAATATTTCCTCAAAAATTCGGAGTTTAAAACACCTCGTTATTATTTTTGTTTTTCAGCTTTATTGTTTTTCCGTCCCACAGCCATAAATATGATCATAGGTAAAGCCGGCAGCAGATACCGGGGACTGATCACCGGCCCCGGGGCCCAGATGTAATAAAACACCAGTACGCCAAACAGCAGCAAATACCGCCACTGCCAATTTTTCAACCAAATCAGCAAACGCACAAGCGCCAGCAGCAAAGTTCCCGCATAAATGATCAAAAGCGGCAGCAAACCCGCCAGCAAATACCAGCGTCCGTTCAAATAATGCTGCGCCGCCGCCCATACCCCGGACTGCCGCAGCACCGCCATAGTGCCGCGGCCGGAGCTGGTGATACGGTTGTTTTCCAGCAAGCTTGGCACATCCGGCAGCAGATTGAATATATTGGGCAAATGCGTGATCACAGCTGCAGCCGGATACGTTTTAACCATCTGCACAAACTGAGCTTTTTTCCACTGATTCTGCGCTGTCAATGAAGCATATTTTTCCGGATCTGCGGCAAACTCAGCAGCGGCTTTATCCAGCAATTTCTGCCGCCATATTTCGGAACTTTCGCCGGTAACTTTGGCCATTACCGCCGAACCGTTGTGGAAATATATATTAGCTGAATTACCGTCAAAATCGCCACACAAACGGTAGTTGCGAACCCAGTAAGGAACCAGCAATGCCCCCACCATAACAGCGATTATCAGCCACGACCAAATGAGCTTCCGGCGGCTTTCATAACCCGCCAACGCAATGACCGGCAGCCCGATGATCACCACCGGCAGATTCACCGGTTTGACAAATGCTCCAACAATCGCCAGCAAAGCAGCTCCGGCAATGTACCAGAGTTTTTTATCCTGTACAAAGTATACACACAGCAAAAACTGCCATGCCGCCAGCACACCCAGCAGCGAATCCGCCAGGATCAACGGCGATACCGCAATGGCGGTGATGTTCAGCGCCCACAACCATCCGGCCAGCAAAGCGGCTTTGGCCCCGAAGACCTTGCGCACCGCCAGCGCTACGGGTATCACTGCCGAAGCACTCAAAATGATTCCGCTCAAAGCCGCATAAAACAGCGACTTGCCTGCCAACAGCACCACTGCCGCCAAAACCAGCGGGTAGCCGATCGTACGCACAACTTCCGGACTGATCATGCCCGGCGCACTGACCCAGCCGTCACCATTGGCCAGTGCCAATGCCGGATTCCAATATCCCGAACTGTCCGGACGCATCAAAAGTTCAGTATCCGACAGTGCCGGTATGGCCAGCCCTGCTCTGAGCAAGGCCGCTGTAAATACGATCAACAAGATGTGCAGCCAGAAACTCCGGTTGGTCAGACGGCTTTTTTTACTCACATCGTGATTGATCAAACCCTGTGCAAGAATCGTCATAAATCAAACTCGTCGTCCAGCACGCTCATTTCGTCTTCAATAAACTCCAAAGCTTTTTTCAAAGCCCGGGCCCGGTGGCTGATCTGATTTTTTTCCTCTTGAGTCATTTCCGCAAAAGTTCTGCTTTCGCCTTCCGGCACAAAAATCGGATCATAGCCAAAACCGTTTTCGCCGCGGGGAGCTTCAATAATGGTACCTTCCATGACGCCTTCAAACGTTTCGATAACTTCGCCATTGATGGCAATAGCGATCACGCAGACAAATCTGGCGCTGCGGTCACTTTTGCCCTCCAACTCGCGCAACACCCGGTTGATGCGGTCAGCATCATCCTTCCCGTAACGGGCCGAATAGATACCGGGGGCATTATTCAATGCAGTTACTTCCAACCCGGAGTCATCAGCGAAGGTGGGCCGATCACAATATTTGCAGGCATCCAACGCTTTCTGGGCAGCATTTTCTTTGAAGGTCGTACCCGTTTCCGGAGCCGCCGTATACCCCGGATAATCCAGCAAACTGTGCAATTCTACATCTTCAGAGCCTAAAAGTGCCTTATATTCTTCAAATTTGTGGCTGTTTGCGGTTGCAGCAACGATAACTGTCATATATATTATCTCCATGTTTGTTTTTTGCAAGATGTACGCTCCCGGATCGATTTCCGGAGCAACACCTCGATACATACAATCATTAACATAGAGCCATTTAAGGGTTTTAGCAAATTTGAAGACGAAGAAACTTGAACAAATTCCGCTGTTTTTGGAATTTTACCGGCACAAAAAGTTGCGGATCGGCTTTTCCGGCGGAGCCGACAGCACCGCTTTGCTGCTGAAACTTCTGCAGTGGGGATTTTTGCCGGAACAACTCGAAGCTGTGCATTTTGACCACGGCCTGCGGGGTGCTGCCAGTTGTGCCGATGCCTGCTGGTGCCGGGATTTCTGCAAAAAACTCCATATACCTTTCACACTGGTGGTGCTGGAGCCATCCGAATACCACCTCACCGGTTCATCACTGGAAGCTGCTGCCCGCAACGCCCGCTTAACATGGTATCGCCAAAACGACGACGGCAGTCCTGTTGTGCTGGCGCATCACGCCAATGACCGGGTGGAAACGATGCTGCTGAAAATTGCCCGCGGCGGTAATTCCAGTGCGCTCAGCAGCTTGCGCAAAGTTCGCAAGCTCTGGAATCTGACTATATTGCGGCCGTTATTGGATTATCAAAAAAGCGAACTGGAAGATTTTCTCCGGCAGCAGAATGTGACCGATTGGCGGATCGACAGCAGCAATTCGAGCTGCGATTTTCACCGCAACTACCTGCGCAATCAACTGCTGAAAAATTGGTCAAAACAGTATCCGCAAATATCCGATGGGCTGCTGCAAGCGGCATCCTCGCTGGAGCAGGATGCTGATTTTATTGAACAATGCGCCGCCGCCAGGCTGACTGAACTGGGCCTGCCGCTGCCGGAAAAAACGTCCCGCAGCTTCTGGGCCGAACTGCATCCGGCACTGCGGGTGCGGGTACTGCGCAGTTATCTGGCGCAAATGCTGCATAACGAAGACCTGCAGCTTGCCCAAAGCCAGATACTGCACTTCGAGCAGGCACTGCAACTGCAGGAATCGCCAGAAAAACGCCGCATTGAGCTTTCAGAAAAATGCTGTTTCGTACTGCGTAACAATATATATCAGCTGCTGTTGGAAACTCCGGAAGCGTTGCCGGAACATCAAATCTGGCATTGGCAGCAGCAAGCTGTAACAACTTTCGGCGCCTGGCAGCTGACGGCACAGCTGCTGCCGGGGGCAAAAAACGAGTCCGGATCCGGCTGTTTTTATTTTGACAGCAATACTTTCCCCGCAGCTCTGCAGCTGCATTTCCGGCGGGGCGGCGAAACCATGACTGTTTGGGGCAGCAAAACCAGACGCCGGGTCAAACATCTGCTCAGCGGCGTGGAAAATAAAGATCGTATCGTATTGGTCAGCGACCTGCAGAATAATATATATTTGTTGGGTAATTTGCGGCGCAGCGCCCTGCTGCCGGTCACAGTTGCCACACAACAGACTGTAAAAATAAAAATTACCCCCATTTTTTGATCAGAAAAGTTGCAAAATTTACATTCCTGATTTAGATTATATCAAAGGGTGATTTAAAAAGTCGGCTTTTTTAATTGCCTTGCAGGTTAAATCGTATTTGGTAACATGAACTATGTCAAAAGAAAATAAACGTGAACAAATATTATCTGCCCTGGCAGAATTATTGCCGGGCAAGCGTTTTCATGAAATAACCCTTGACGAAGTGGCCAAAGCTGCTAAAGTCGGCAAAGGTACTATTTATTTGTATTTTCATGATAAAGAAGACCTTTTTGCGGAAATGCTCTGTTACCAGTTGGAACAGCTTAAACAGCAAATCGCTGAACTTGCGCCCTGCTCGCTGCAAACGTTGCCGCCCAAAGTTTATGAGCTGGTCAACAAATTCATCCATCAGCACAACAGCAGCTTCGGCTCGATCGGCGAAATGGCTTCGCAGATCGCCAGCATGAGCAGTGAACAGCACGAACAGGTGCGCCAGGCCGGCAAAGCAGTTCTGGAAGCTTTGGCCCAAGTCATGCAAAATAGCAATCCGCAATGGTCAGAAGCTGAAGCTGAATTCAACGCCCGCACCTTGCTGTGGCTGATCGACGGCAGTGCCAGATCCAGCTTTTCCGATCCCGGAAATCAAGTTTTACCAGAAGATGTGATCAACTTTTTCTGCCGGGGAGCCATGATCAAGTAAATTGGAACAAAAACAGCTTATAAAATGTAATCTTAAATATCATTCAATATAATAAGGAAATGAAAAATGCCAGATAAAACCGCATTAAAATTTTTTGAATCGCTGCTTTCCACCGTCGGGCCATCCGGTTTTGAAGAAGAACCGGCTGCTGTTTTCCGCAATTATATGGAAAAGTTTTGCGATCAGGTGGATACCGATGTGCTGGGCAATACCATTGCCGTACTCAATGCTCAGGCGCCGTTCCGGGTCATGCTCTCCGGACACTATGATGAAATCGGCTTTCAGGTGGTCTACATCAACGATGACGGATTGATCTACTTCCGCCCCAACGGCGGGATCGACAAACTCAACGTTCCGGCCTCGGAAGTGGAGATCAAAACCGCCAACGGCATCATCCCCGGCGTTATCGGCAAAAAACCGATCCATCTGTTGAAGGCTGCCGAACGGGAAAAGGTCGTGGCTCTGGAAGATATGTGGATCGATATCGGTGCTGAAAACCGTCAGGAAGCCGAAGCTATGGTTGCCATCGGCGATCCGGTCGCCCTCAAGCGCAATGTGCAGTTCATGGGCAAAAACCGGGTCATGAGCAAAGGTCTGGATGACCGGATCGGCGCATTTGTTGTAGCCGAAACCATGCGGGCTTTGTCCAAACGTAAACTCAATGTTGCGGTTTACGGCGTAGGCTCTGTTCAGGAAGAACTCGGGCTGCGGGGTGCTACTGCCAGCAGCTTTGCCATTGATCCGCAAGTGGGATTCGGTATTGATGTCGGGTTTGCAACTGATTTGCCGGATATACCCAAAAAGCTGCTGGGCGATATCAAACTCGGAGCCGGCCCGGAACTGACCCGCAGTGCCGACAACAACGTCGTTTTGGGCAGAATGCTGCGCGAAACAGCCAAAAAGCACAAGGTCGCTTATCAGGAAACCGCCGCCCACCGGGCGTCAGGCGGAACCGATACGGCGGCCATTCAGCTGACCCGCAGCGGCGTGGCCACGGCGTTGATAAGTATTCCCAACCGCTACATGCACAGTCCGGTAGAGATATGCGACCTGCGTGACGTGGATGGAGCAGTAAAAATATTGACCGAAACGATCGCCGCCATGACCGGAAATGAGCGTTTCCGCCCCGGTTTGGACTGAAAGATGTAAAAATAGCTGAAAAGTTGACTGTACGGCATTTGCAATAAAGCAAAGTTGGATATATATTTCCATTATGACAGAAAAATAAGAAAAACAGGCTGTTTTGCGGCAAATGCCGGGAGTACGGCCAGCTGGTACGGAGGTTTAGATAATGGCGGATTTTCCAAAACTGATGGTGTTGTCAGAAAAATTCCGGGGAATGATCTTTGAACTTAAAGAAGATTCCATGAGTGCGGGTCGTAACGAACAGCGGGATATTTGCATAAAAGATCCCAGCTTGAGTTCGTATCATTGCGACTTTATCCATACCGAGGAAGGCTATTTTGTCTGCGACCGCGACAGTACCAACGGTACCCGACTCAACAACGTGCCGCTGGAAGCCGAAGTCATGACCCCGCTGAAAAATTCAGACCTGCTCCAGCTCGGCAGCGTGGAAGTGATGTTTGAATATGACGATGGCTCTTCGCCGTCGATATCCAGAACCGAAACCGGGATCGATCTGACCAGCACCCAGACCGGTATGTCCACGATTAAAGATTTCAACAATCTGTCGCCTTTTGCCAGCAATAATGCCAAAAACGAAGCCCGCAACCGCAAACTCGTTGCCGGTGGTATAGCTTTGGCAGGCGTGGTGATCGCTGCATTGCTGGTGTGGGTGATCATAAAAGTAGTCAATCATTTATTCTGAGCGGCTGCCTCCGGCAAATGGCTGCCGGAACGGTGTAAGGCGACACCGACAAAAGTCCAGGAAACCGTCTGTTGATTACGGAACATGGATTTTTGTCGGTGCCGTTTTGATATAAACAAGTGCGCATGTTGACGCACAAACCAGACTCAAAACAACAATTTGAGCAAACAGTAGAAAAATCGCATAGTATTGCAGGAGAATAATTTATTTTATGAGTGAAGAAGGAAAAAAGAACGGAGCCACCCCGCCTCCGGCTGAAAAACGTGACAATAAACCCAATATGCCGGGCCCCGGCCGGGTGGTGCGGATCCCCGGATCATTGATTTTCTGGGGGCTTTTGATCATATTTTTTGCGGTAATGTACTTCTGGAAAGGTTCTGAAAGTACTCCGGTCAAACAGTGGACTCAAAGTGAATTTGAACGGCGGTGTGCCAGCAGCAATATCACCAGCGCAACCGTAGTGCCGGAAGAAGGCGGTATGCTTTATATCGAAGGCGAATACAAACTCTCGCCGGCTGAAATCGAAGCCGCCAAGCTCAAAAACCCCAATCCGCCCACCACCGGCAAATTCCAGACCCGGGTTTTGGAAAGCGATAAGATAGCCGATTTGCTCTCGCAAACTCAAATCAAGATCCAGCCCAAAGATAACTGGTTCACCTCGCTGCTGGCAATGGTGCTGCCGGTGTTGATCATTGGTATAATCATATACATACTCTTTTCCCGGCAGATCAAAATGGCCAACCGCAACGCCGTGCAGTTCGGCAAATCCCGGGCCAGAATGATCATGCCTGATGAATTGAAAATAAAATTTTCTGACGTAGCCGGTGCGGATGAAGCCAAAGAAGAGATTCAGGAAATCGTTGAATATCTCAAAGATCCGATCAAATTCAAACTGCTCGGCGGCAAGATTCCCCGGGGATGTCTGCTGGTCGGCCCGCCCGGAACCGGTAAAACGCTGCTGGCCAAAGCAGTAGCCTGCGAAGCTAAAGTACCGTTCTTTTCGATCAGCGGTTCCGATTTTGTGGAAATGTTTGTCGGGGTCGGTGCCAGCCGGGTGCGGGATATGTTTGAACACGCCCGGCGCAATACGCCATGTTTGATTTTTATTGATGAAATCGACGCCGTGGGGCGCTCCCGCTTTTCCGGCATGGGCGGCGGTCACGATGAACGTGAACAGACTCTCAACGCCATGCTCGTAGAAATGGACGGGCTGGAAAATCGCTCCGATGTGATCGTGTTGGCCGCCACCAACCGGCCCGATGTGCTGGACCCTGCGCTGCTGCGCCCCGGCCGTTTTGACCGGCAGGTGGTGCTGGATCTGCCCGATATCCGGGGGCGGCGCCAAATATTGGATGTCCACGCCAAAAATATCCGGCTCAGCAGCGAAGTAAATTTGGATACCATCGCCCAATCCACCCCCGGATTCAGCGGCGCTGATCTGGCCAACCTCTGCAACGAAGCCGCGCTGCTGGCCGCCCGCTACAACCACGAAAGCGTACTGCAGTGCGATATGGAAGAAGCCCGTGACAAGGTATGTTTCGGCCGGGAACGCCGCAGCCGCAAGATCAGCGAACGGGAACGCAAGCTCACGGCCTATCATGAATCCGGCCATGCGCTGGTCGGACTGCATTGCGAACATACTGACCCGCTGCACAAGATCACGATCGTGCCCCGTGGCCAGGCTTATTTGGGCGCAACCTTTTCCATCCCCAAGGAAGATGTTTACACCAAGAGCAAGCTGGAATTGCTCGATCAAATGGCAATGACTCTGGGCGGTCGGGCCGCTGAAGAAATTATTTTTGGCGACATAACCACCGGCGCCGGTCAGGATATTGAAGTCGTCAGCCGTCTGGCCCGAATGATGGTCTGCGCATACGGCATGAACGACAAGATCGGCCCCATCAAATACGGCGATTTCCGCTCGCATGTGCATATACGTTTTGATGCGCCTCCGGTGCATGAGTCCAGCGAAGCCACCGCCCGGGAGATCGATATTGAGGTCAAAAAACTTATTGACGATGCTCACGCCAGAGCGTTGGCCATCTTGAACGAACACCGGGATGAATTGGAAAAACTGGCACAAACGCTGCTGGAAAAAGAAACAATTTCTGCAGCGGAAGTCGATGTGCTGCTCGGTCGGACCGCAGCGGAACCGCAGGATGTCCCAGCTGAAAATACCGACTCTGCTGCCAGTAATAACTCTGAGGCCGCAGAGTCTGTCACCGCAGCTGCGGAAGCGGCAGAAACAGCGGCCGATAACCCCGATTCGCAGGCGTGATCGCATGAGTCAGGTTCCGGAAAATGCCATAACAACTGACGGCAGCGGCTGCCGGATCAGTTGTCTGGTAGTGCCGCGCGCTTCACGCAATGCGTTGATCGCATGGCACGACAACCGGCTGAAAGTGGCATTGGCCGCACCGCCGGTCGATGGCGAAGCCAATAAAGCGTTGGTTAAGTTTATGGCTGAAGTTTTGAATGTTTCCAAAACAAGCATCAGTGTGTCCAGCGGTCTTACCGGCCGCCGCAAAGTTATAGCAGTCAGCGGATTGGATTCAACCACGGCTGCCAAGATATTGAACAAACTGGTCAAAGATTAAACTTTGACCGGATATGATACAGGAGTAAAAAAATGAGCGAAACAAAAAGCTACACCTTTTCAGTACGGGTTGAAAACAAATTCGGGGTACTTTCCCGTATAGCCGGACTTTTCAGCGGCCGTGGTTACAATATTTCATCGCTGACGGTAAATTCCACCAGCGATCCGGAAGTATCGCGCATGATCATTGTCACCCGGGGGGACGATGCGGTCATTGAACAGATCGAAAAACAGCTTAATAAACTTATCGAAGTGATCCGGGTAGACCGGCTCAGCGGCGAAGACTTTATCGAACGGGAACTGGCGCTCTTCAAACTGGCAGCCGATACTCCGGAAAAGAAGGCACAGGTCATTCAGCTGGTAGAAATTTTCAACGGCAAATTTGTTACCGTCGGCCCGGCTGAACTGGGAGTGGAAATCTCCGGGCGGGCATCGCAGATCGATAACTTCATGAATATGGTGCGGGACATCGGCATTATTGATATGGCCCGTTCCGGCCGGGTGGCGATCGCCCGTGCCAAAGCGGTCAGCAATAACTGATTTGGCTTTATTTCATGCGCCCGGCCACCCTTAAAGATGTAGCAGCTCTTGCCAAAGTCGGCATCAGCACGGCCAGTTATGTACTGAACGAAACCGGCTTGCATAAAGTAAGTCCGGAAACTCAGGAACGTATCCGCAAAGCCGCAGCCGAACTTCGTTACCGGCCCAACTCGGTGGCCCGGGAACTGAAAAGCGGACAATGCCGACTGATAGCGTTGCTGCTGCCCGGGGTAAATTATTCATTTATGCCGGAGTTGCTGCAAGG
This sequence comes from Lentisphaerota bacterium, assembly GCA_015061575.1. GTDB lineage: Bacteria > Verrucomicrobiota > Lentisphaeria > Victivallales > Victivallaceae > SIG78. The sequence continues at coordinate 46,967 of SUWF01000008.1, read as the reverse complement.
CATCGAAGAAGTGCTGTGCGATAATCACTACAATGCACTGCTGAGTACCTATCGAACCGACGAGGAATTCCATGCCAGCTGCCGGTTGCTTTCTCAGCAGCGGATTGCCGGCGGCATCTGCAATCCCGGCGGAATAATGCAGCGGCAGGAAGAATTAGAAAGTTATTTTCCGGATATGCCATGGGTCATTTGCTCAAGCATGAGCAACGGCCACTACCCGGCAGTTTGGGTTCCGGCCGGCGAAGTTGGACGGATCGGGCTGGAGTATTTACTGCAAAAAAATCACCGCCGCATCGCCTGTTTCATACAAGGCAATAACCGCTGGAATGAATTAGCTGCACTGGAAAAAAAGTACTGTTTTGACGCCAATGAAACCATAATTTGGCTGCAAAGCAATCCCTACGATATCAAGCATATATGGGAAGAATTATCGTATATAAAAAAAACAACTCCGGAAAAATTCCCTACAGCAATATTTTTCAACGGCGATTTGGAAGCTGCTGAATTTACAAGCCAAGCTCCGCAGCACAATATGCGTATACCGCAAGACATCTCAGTAATGGGCGTCAATGGTTCAGCATTGTGCAATTTGGTTTCACCGCAGTTGTGCAGCGTAAACCAACCGCGAATCGAACAAGGCAGATTAGCCGCCATGCAACTGCTGAATTGGATCAAAACCAACCAGCGCCCGGAAACATTGGATCTTACCGCCAACATTTTAGAAGGCTCAAGTGTACTCCCACTGCCCTGCCCGACCGAAAATTAGCTCAGGCAGTCAATTCAGCCGGGCTTTGCCCGGCAGCCACCTCTGCACGAGGCTACAGCGGACAAGCCAGTCGGGGTTCCACCGCTCAGCACTCGCTACTGGCGGAGTGCAGTTGTAAGGCCAACGCCTGTTTTGCGCGCCAAGTAGTACGGACAATAACGGACAATAACAGACGATAACGGACCCGGCGGCGAAATCGCCGCCGCTATCATTGTAGACATGCGCTTATTTATAAGACTTATAAGTCCTATAAAAACTACGACAGCGGACGAGCCACTATGGCATTACACGGCCGCCAAAATACTGGCGGCGATCCACCTACGCACAAGGCTCCGGCGGACAAGGCGAAGCGATGCCGCCGCCCGGCATCCACCTTCGCACGAGGCTACGGCGGACAAGCCAGTCGGGGTTTTACCGTGCTGCTCCGATGGCTGGCCGACCCTGCGGTAAGAACGGCACGGCCCACTTGCCGAGTAGTATTTCTAAAACCGAGATCGGCCATTTTTATTTTTGCTGAGCAAAAATAAAAATGGCCAGGAAAAGGTTTTTTGAAAGAAAGGGGGCTTGGGGGAAAGGAAACTTTTTTCCTCAAAAAAAGTTTCCTTTCCCCCAAGAAGTCCCACCCACTTTGTTTTAAGCTACCGTGGCTATGTTTTGCCAGGAATCTAAGGTTTTGTCCTTAATTTGCCAGTAGCCGGTTAAGCCGGATTCGGTGTTGCACCAGGCGATGTCGTCGGTGCCGTCGCCGTTGAAGTCGCCGACTCCGGCGAGAGTCCATTCAGCTGTTACGGCGCTGAGGATGCTCCAGCTGTTCATGTAGCCGTCATTGACTCCCCAGATGCCGACTACGCCATCACCATTGATCATGGCGATGTCGTTGCAGCCATCGGCGTTGAAGTCGCCGCTGCAGAGGAAATCCCATTCGTCAGGATTGGCAACGCTGACCATGCGCCAGTCGTTGGCGTTGTCAACGATCCAAGTGCAATAGGCATTATAAGTCAAGTCACCGGCGCCGATAAATTCATTGCGCCAGAGCATATCAGTTTTGCCATCGTTGTTGAAGTCACCAGTGGCAACCATTTTCCATTCAGGCGAATAGCCGTTGATCAAAGTCCACTCAGTGCCGCCCTTCCAATAGCCCAAGAGGCCGATCGGAGGCTGATCTTTGGGATAATCGGGATTGCCATCACTGGCGGCAGTGGGGTTGGCAATCAAAACGTCCCCTACCCCGTCACCGTTAAAGTCGCCAGTACCTTCAATTCCCCAACCGGAACCAACGGAGTTAAGGACTTGCGGAGTGAAGTTACCGGCGCCATCAGACATTTCTCCAATGACCAAACCGGAAACATGCTTGCGCAAAATATCCGCCTTACCGTCACCATTAAAATCCGCCACGCCAACAACGTTCCAACCGTCTTCCAGAGTCATTTCCGCCCAAACGTCATTGTTGCTATAAATCGCAACCTTGCCGTCTTTACTGGCCAGAAGCATATCGGCCGAACCACTAAAGTTGCCGGTAAAGAACTGGGTATAACTGCTGACCGCCAGCGTCAAATTACCATCGGTATTGTTGATAGTGTAACTCTTGCCGTTGTACTTAAAGGTGCTGTCCAGCGCAAGCGTTCCATAAGTTTCAGCGCCATCACCAATAGTGATAGAACCGTTGAATCCGGCAGCACCGGCCGCCAACTGATAAACTCCATTGGCCTGAGCAGCGGCAACGGTGATCGTATAAGTTGGAGTACCGGAAATCAACGACAAATTATTGATTACTGCTTTATCATCCATAGTGCGATCACTGATATCAAACTCAACGATCGACCCGGCATAAGCGGAAACCAGACCACCATAAGCAATGTTCAAATCCCCGGTGATCCGTCCTCCGCTGTAAACATTGGCGTAACCGCTACTTAAAGCAGTATTGCTGATTGTTCCGCCGGCAACAACATCTAAAATGCCGCCACTGTTGACCGTGGTATTATTGGCAGTACCGCCGCTGGAAACAATTAAAACTCCATACGAGTTAACAACTGTATCAATGGCTGAACCATGCAAAGACATGGTAGTTCGTGAAGCCCTGCTGCTGCTGATAGAACCACCTATGGTCACATCGCTTGCGGTGCCGCTTACTGCAAAAACATTATATCCGCTGGTTTGCAAACCGGAGATATCACCAATCACGCCATCTGAATCAATACTGCCAATAGTGGCAACACTGCCACCAACGTGCGTAATAAATATTTTTTTAGAAGTGCCGTTCCACCCCCTGATTGTAGCGCTGTTATGCAGCTGCAGGTTTGTAGCCGAGCCACCCGGATTGACGGAATTGTCGCCTAATTGCAACACGCCGCCAGATAATACAATATCGCTGGCAATAGCACCGCTGGATAAAAAGACAATACCCTTTACAGTTCCACCAACAGCAGTGCCGCCGGAATACAAATAAAAATCTCCACCTCTGTTGACCGAGGTATTACTGGCGGTACCGCCAGCAAAAACACTCATACCGCCAACACTGTTGACCGTGGTATTATTGGCGGTACCGCCGCTGGAAACAATTAAAAGTCCACACGAGTTAACAACTGTATCAATGGCTGAACCATGCAAAGACATGGTAGTTCGTGAAGCCCCGCTGCTGATATAACCTCCTATGGTCACATCGCTTGCGGTGCCGCTTACTGCAAAAACATTATATCCGCTGGTTTGCAAACCGGATATATCACCGATCACGCCATCTGAATCAATACTGCCAATAGTGGCAATGTTGCTTCCTACATGCGTAATTGATAATTTACCATTTTTATTGCCGTAGATTCGGGCATAGTTTTTCAGCTGCATATTTACCGCACTGCCGCCAGCACTACCGCCGCTGCCCAACCAAGCTAAACCATTATCTACTACAATATCGCTGGCTATAGAGCCGCTGGATACATGAATAGTACCCTTTACAGTTCCACCAACAGCTGTTCCGCCGGAATACAGATAAAAATTACCGCCATTGTTGACCGTGATATTACTGGCGGTGCCGCCAGCAAAAACACCCATACTGCCAAGACTGTTGACCGTGGTATTACTGGCGGTGCCGCCGCTGCTAACCAGCAACATGCCTCCAAAATCAACCGTGGTATTAAATGACTGCCCATGCAAAGTCATTGAAGCATAGGCTATTCCACGGTCAAGCCTGCTGCCGCGCAATATTACATTACTTGCGGTGCCACTTACTGTAAAAGCATTATATCCGCTGGTTTGCAAACCGGATATATCACCGATCACGCCATCAGAGTCAATACTGCCAATAACAGCAACATTGCTTCCTACATGCGTAATTGATAATTTACCATTTTTATTGCCGTAGATTCGGGCATAGTTTTTCAGCTGCAGATTTACCGCACTGCCGCCAGCACTACCGCCACTGCCCAACCAAGCCAAACCATTATCTACTACAATATCGCTGGCTATAGAGCCGCTGGATACATGAATAGTACCTTTTACAGTTCCACCGACAGCGGTGCCGCCGGAATACAGATAAAAATTACCGCCATTGTTGACCGTGGTATTACTGGCGATGCCGCCGGCAAAAACACTCATACTGCCAAGACTGTTTACCGTGGTACTATTGGCGGTGCCGCCGCTGCCAACCAGCAACATACCTCCAAAATCAACCGTGGTATTAAATGACTGCCCATGCAAAGTCATTGAAGCATAGACTATTACACGGTCACGGTCAAACCTGCTGCCGCGCAATATTACATTACTTGCGGTTCCGTTCACTGTAAAAGCAGCATATCCGCTTCTGGTCTGCAGCCCGGAAACGTTATGGATCACACCTGTTGAATCGATACTGTCAATATAAGCACTGTCGGCGCCAGCGTGGGTAAACGAAAATCCGGAGCCATAAAAGCCGCCGCCGTTAAGCAAAGTCAGATTTTCGCCGCACACATAAGTTCCGGACAAACTTATGTTTTGGGATACGATCCCCGTATACACCTTATAATTTTCACCCGCCATAACAACTGCGTTTTGAGCCCAAGGCAAATTAAAATCAAACTCCAGGCTGTCCGCCGATTGATTTATTGATTGCAAACCGCCATTGACAATTTGTGTGTTATCCATAATAATAATCCCCGATATCTTTGTGTTTACTGCCGATTTAATTTAGCATCTATAAATAAGTAATGCAAATTTTTGCAGTGGATTTTACACTGTTTTTTATGGTAATCGCGCGATTGATCGTATTGGCGGGAACTTGCTTGAGCGTAATCAGTTTTATTTGGGTCAAAAAAAACTTTAATTTGATTGCAACTTATTCGCTGTGGTTGTATATTATCCGCAAATAGATTTTTTTAATAATTTGAAATAAAGGTTTTTATATGGCAGTCAAACTCAGTCTGGTCGTACCTTGCTACAACGAAGAAGCTACTTTAGCCGATATCATTGACCGGGTAATGACTCTCAAAAGCGATAATTTGCAGCTGGAAATTATTATCGTTGACGATTGTTCCAAAGACCGCAGCCGGGAAATCGCCGCAAAGTTGGCCGCACAACACCCCGAAATCGTTCTGGCCGCCCACGAAGTCAATCAGGGCAAAGGCGCTGCGCTGCGCACCGGTTTTATTAAAGCCACGGGGGATTTTGTCGGCGTACAGGATGCCGATATGGAATACAATCCGCAAGATTATCTGACCATGCTGGAACCGTTGATCGACAACCGGGCCGATGTGGTCTTCGGCTCCCGCTATCTTAAACCAGATACCCGCCGGGTGCTCTACTTCTGGCACAGCTGGATGAATAAATTCCTGACTTTTTCCTCCAACATGTTCACCAATCTGGATATAACGGATATGGAAACCTGCTACAAGCTCTTCCGGCGGGAAGTCATTCAAACTATCGCTCCGAAGTTGAAAGAAAACCGCTTCGGCTTTGAACCGGAAGTCACTGCATATATCGCTGAAGCCCAAGTACGGGTATATGAGTGTGCAGTAAGTTATAATCCCCGTTCGTATGAAGAAGGCAAAAAAATCGGCTGGCGTGATGGCGTTCATGCCCTCTATTGCATCTTGCATTATGGAGCATGTAATGCGCCGTTGCCTATGCAAATATTGCTCTATTTCTTTATCGGAGCAACGGCGGCCCTGGTCAACTTGCTGGTCTTTGCCGTATTGATCAAAACCTGCCAGATGCCGCTTTATTGGGCCACTGGAATATCTTACGCTGCCAGTGCAGCGGCCAATTACTTTTTATGTATTGCCATACTTTTCCGCCACAAGGCCCGTTGGAGTACGGCCGGTGAACTGGCGGCGTATCTGCTTACGCTGATGATCATGGGCGGAATCGATTATCTGGTGACCTGGGCGCTGGTAAAATGGCTCCATGCACCACTGTGGGGTAAGATCCTGGCCTCGATCGTGGGATTTTTCGGCAATTACTTTTTGCGCCGCAACCTGGTCTTTCCGCTGCGCAAAAAATAGGCTTTAATCCACGGTTTTTTCAAACCTTTTATTAAGGATGTTGTAAATTTTGCCAATGCGGCATACCTTTTTCTGCATTTTATCAGCCTGTACGTCTTGGCCGACGAGCTGAAAATAATTTGCGTTATGAAGCGATGCCGCATCGAACAAATCTATAAATCCGGCACTCCAATTTTTTGTAAGGCAAGCTGATTTGCCTTGCAGAAAAAAGGAGTTTTTTTATGTTGAACAATCTGAGAAAACATGCACTGCTGCCATCAGTGCGCCGGTGGGATTCCATGTTCGACTCGGTAATGGGCAAGCTTGACCTCTTTCCGGGCGAAGAACTTCATTCGGAGCTGAATGACTACATCCACCCGGAAATCGAAATTACCGAACATGCGGTTACGGTACGCATTTCCCTGCCCGGCTTCACCAAGCAGGAAATTTCGGTCGAAATCGAAAATGACCTCCTGACCGTCCGTACCGAACACAACAGCGAAAGTCATCCGCATCATGCCAAAGGTCAAAAAATACTTCGCAGCGAACGGCTCCATACCGAAGTAACTCAGACCGTCCGGCTGCCGGGCAACATCAAATGCACCAACGCTTCAGCTGTATACGCTGACGGCGTGCTTACCGTAAGCATCCCCCGCGAAAACAACAACTGTGCTTTTTCACGCAAAATTGAAGTAAAATGAGGTGATTTTATGAGCAGCAAAAACGAAATCGTCAAAACAGATGAAACAGCCAAACCGGTCGAAAATATCGAACTTGTTCCGCCGGTGGATATTACTGAAGATCCGGACGCTTTTACCATGTATTTTGAAGTTCCCGGCTGCAACGCCGCCTCGGTCAAAGTAGAGGTCGAAAACGGCATTTTGACTGTTGAATGTGCCAGCACTTTGCGCCGCAGTCACCGGCCGATACTTTTCAAGCGTATTTTCCGGCTTTCCCGGGCGGTGGATATAAGCAAAATTTCTGCCGCCACCTGCGACGGTGTTTTGACTTTGACTTTGCCCAAAGCTGAACACAGCAAGCCATTCCGGGTGCCAGTGGCCTGATTTTTGAAAAATCTGCAACTGCCGTACACTTGTCCGGCAGTTTTTTATTGCCCTGCAATATTTCCTGATAAGAAATATCGCTTTATTTTACTTGACGCACTTGCAAATAAAACTGCAGCGAGTATATTCATCTGCAGGTTATATTTATATGCAGATACCATATTTCTTGTGAGGAAATATTGTTTTATGAAAGTGCTGTCCAAGATTGTCCGCATATTGGAGCTTTTTGCCGGTGGCGAAACGCTCTCTTTTGCTGAAATCGTGCAACAAAGTTCGCTCACCCGCAGCAATACAGCTCATTTGCTGAGCGCTCTCTGCGAAAAGCATCTGCTGGAAAAAACCAGCTTTGGCCATTACTGTCTGGGCAGCAAGATTTTTGAATTGGCCGGCGGCAACTGTCAGCAGAATTTGCTCAACATCCTTGCCCAGCACAGCGCAGATCGGATCGCCAAAGAACTTAACGAACTTGGGGTGATCGTAGCTTACTGGCAACAGCAGCGCATAACGTTAGCTAAAGTCCATCCCGAACGCATGGTGCAGCTGACCATTGCTGATCGCTGGTTTGAACGCTCCGGATGGTATCGTTTAAGCTCCGGTCGGCTGCTGCTGGCGCTGCAAAGCGATGACGAAATCGCCCGGATAATCGAAAAAATCGGTCTGCCCACTGCCGCTGAATGGCCGGAAGCGATCACCCCCGAAAAACTCTACAAGCAAATCGAAATCATCCGTCGTAACCGCCATACTGTCGTAATGCGCGAGAATGGCAACCTGACCAGTCTGGCCGTTCCCGCCCAAGACGCATCCGGAGCGGATACGCTTTGTATATCAACAGTATACCTTACCGGGCGACACCAGCTCAGCGAGCAGGAGATCATCGCCAAATTGCAGGAGATCGCAGCGGATTTGCAGGAAAAAATTTTATTTCATCATATATCCATGCAGGATATAAATTCAATATCATCAATAACGGAGGATTCATTATGACCAAGATGATGGAAGAGTACAATCAAATCGTTACCACTGCCATGAGCGACATTATCCGTGATGAAGAAGCGGCCATCTTGCAGGCGGCAGAGCTTTTGTCGGATAAAGTGCTTGAAGGCCGCCTCGTCAATATATACGGTGCCGGCGGACACTCGGCAATTGCGGCAATGGAAATTTTCTGGCGGGCCGGTGGTATTGCTCAAATCAATGCCATGTTTCCGGCAGGAACCAACATCGTTTCAGCCAATCCGACGACCGCCAAGCTGGAAGGCTATGCGCCGTATATACTCAACTTTTACGATGTTTACAAAGATGACGTGCTGATCCTCGTCAACTTTTACGGTCTTAACATCACCGCAGTGGATGTGGCGATCGAAGCTAAAAAACGGGGCGTAAAGCTTATCACCGTCAATGCGCACAAATTTGCCCAGAAAGTTCCCAAGAACTTTATCTGGCGTCACTCCAGCAAACAAAATATCAATGAGTTTGCCGATATTGCCATCGATAATCACGTTCCCTACCCCGATGCCGTGCTGGATTGCGAAGGCATTGAAGAAAAAATCACCCCCACGGCTACGATCCTTACTTGCTTTACTTTGAACTGCATCATGAGCGAAACTATCCGCCTGATCAAAGCCAAGGGCGGCACCCCGGAAATCTGGGTCAGCAACAACATCCCGGGCTGCGATGAACACAACAAGCCCATCCACGATAAATACCGCAAACGCATCCATCACCTCTATCCGGTGTGGTAATTCAATAAAAAAACCGGGCCGCAGCAACAGTTATCAATATTGCTGCGACCCGGATTTTTTACGCAGTTTTTTTCAGCCGAAAAGCTTTTCTGCATTGCCTCTGGCGATCAGCAGACGGTCGCTGTCGCTTAATTCGGTGTGATAAAGTTTCAGCAGCGCCGGTTCGATTTCTTTGAACGGTGCTCCACTGCCAAACAACACATGGTCGGCACCGGCGGCGGCAATAAATTTATTGAGTTTCCGGCCGTAGCAGCTCAAAAAACGGGACATTTCCACATAAAGATTCTGCGGATGACGTCCGGGTGTTTCCGGAAAAGCCGTTTCCATCGCCACAAAAGTCGTATCCGAAAACCGGCTGGCAGTCGCAAAAATATTCCCCGCGCCCAACGCCTCCTCCGGTTCCATCCAGAACCGCTGACGGCAGTTGACCAATTCATTGGGAATGATCACCGGTATTTTGTACTCAGCAGCAGCGTCAAACAACTCCCAGCTGGCCCGGCTGTTCAACAGATAATTGTGATACTTCGGCAGGATCCGCACGCCCCGGAAGTTGAATTTTTTCACGCAGCACTCCAAGTCCCGCTGCCAGGCGGCATAAGTGGGATTCAACGTGGCAATGCCGACAAAAAATCCCTCTTTATCCTGCTGCAATGCTTCGTACAATTCAATATTGGCATCGTGACAATTCTGATAACATGCCGCATGATTGTGACACACAGCGGCCCGGCTGATACCGAAACTCTGCAGATAATCTTTAAGTTCCGGCACGGTATTGCGGGTCAAACGGCGGAATGGCCAGTGCCCGATCGAGGTATTTATATCAAACATTTTTCACTGCGACCTTTCTGCGCTGCATGATCTTGTTGAAGTTGCCGGAGGTTATCTTGAGTATTTCCGCTTCGCTCAAATGGGCAGCCTGCAGTTTGCCGACCGCTTCTTCAAAACTGCCGTCGGTGGCAAAAAGCACCCGGTCGGCCCCTACTGCGTCAACGGTATCGCGCAGAATCCCGGCATCGATGACCGAACCGCTGAGGTCGATCCAATAGTTATCGGATTCGATCGTTTCCAGCGTCCGCAAATTCCATTGCCAGTCACCGCCGCCGCCGATATGACCTTGAATAAACATCGTATCCGGATAAACTTCCAGCGCTTCCAGAAAATCTCCGGCATGGCTGCACAGCGGCCCCCGTTCGATCGTAGCGGCATTGCGGGCCATGGCGGCGTGCATCAAAACCGGCACCCCCAGCTCCGCAGCCCGCTGCATAAGATCTTTTTGGATTCGATCCTGCAATTTATGCTGATGATACATCTTGATCCCGACCATGCCCAGCTTGCAAATACAGCGGTCAACTTCTTTGATCATCTCTTCGCCGCCGGCAGCATCGGCAAAGCAAAATCCCAACAGACGATCCGAATACTGCATCGCCTGATAAGTTACATCATTAGCCTGACGGCATTTTTCCGGCGCGGCGTAAGGATTGGTCAGCGGCACAGATACGCACAGCTTTTCGATCCCCAGCAAATCTGATGCGATCAAAAGATCGTGCATCCGTTCCCCGTCCAAAGTCCCGTTTTTGAACCAGACGTGGTTATGCACATCCACGGTATGGTATTTTTCCGGCATGCGGTAAAACACAGTTCAAACTCCTTATTTTTAATAAAATCAATCCATCTTATAAACGTCGCAATACATCGCTCCGGCTGCATTGCTGGCAGCACTTTCGCCAACTTTGGCATTGGTCATGCCGCAATGGCCGCCCAGAAACAATACATTGATCTGCGAAACATGCGCAACCGAGTCAAGAATACTTGCATCCGCACAGACTTTCTTGCACTTATCGGCACTTATGGCCACATCCGGTTCATCCCGCCCGATAATCAGCCGGGGCGGAAGTTTGCTGGAAACCTGACCAATCCCGACCCAGTAAAGATAACTCGTGTAGTGGGCTGTATCGCCTTTTTCTGGCCACGCCCGATAGTGGGCAGAATCGCTGGGACATTTGAAATAGCGCTCAGTAAATTTTATAACTGCTTCTTTTTTATTGATAAACTCTTCGCCGTAAAGACCCAAATCATACATAAGGCGGAAGGGACTGCTGCTGGCATTGGTCCCCAGCGATATATTGAGCGTATACAATGCCCCGTTACCACTAACCACTGGTATATAGCTGTTGGACATATTCGCATACATATGCACCCCCATACCGAACTGCTTGAGATTGGCCAGACAGTTGGCACTGCGCGCCCGTTCCCGGGCCGCCGAAAGCGCCGGCAGCAGCATCGCCGCCAAACAATAATTGCAATGACAACCAGCAATTCGATCAAAGTAAAACGGGTGGCTTTTCCACGGGAGGAAACAAACATTTTTTGGATTTTTTTCATTACCAACATCTCCTTATCTTGAGGTTATTTTTTATTACGTTCAGGCAAACCGACTTTCAGCAGGGCTTTTCCAGCAAAACTTTGATTCTGGTAGTGGTCACGCACCCATTTGCCAGCTTGCCGCCGCAAACCGTGCGGACGGTCAAGTTTCACTAAATTGTTTTGGCGGTCAACGCTTTTTATATTGAACTGCCAGGCACTCTTTTCGCCGGGCAGCTCCAACACCACGGTGGGATTGTATTGTTCCGGCAGGCGGCTCAAATCACGCACTCTGAAAGTATCTCCATGCGGACAACCACTAATTTCCAGCGGCAGCACTGCCGGAGCGTTTTTGCTGAAATTTTTGCCGCTGATCCGGCCGTCATAAAGATAAAAATCCCGCACTTGGCCAGTTTGATCCAGCGACAAAAATCCCAATTTTCCGCTCAAACTCCAACCATCGATCTTTTGCGGTTTGGCCAAATCGCAAAAGATATAATCTGTCCGTTTTTCCAGTGTAATTTTGACTACCCCAAGAGCTGGAACTGTAACATTTTTGATTTGCGAACAGCCAATTTTATGCGGTTCCATAACAGCGGCAAAACGGACTTTGCCGGTGGGATTTTCGACCCGCTGCATGTAAAAGCGGCGGAAAAATTTATTGACTTGCGCACTGTTTTCCTTCGCCTGCCGGATCGATGGACTGCTGCCGCTCCAGATCGAACGCCTGCCGCCATCCGAAGCCAGATAAACCGTCAAGGCTGACTGAGTCGATTTATATTGCCAGTGACCGACAAACACCTGCGGGGGATCTTGATGTTTTTTTGTATCAAAAAATCCCTGATAACCATATCCAGGCTTACGACTGTTGGGGTCGATTTCGCCCTTGGGTTCCGGCAAGCGGAGCCGTTCCGGGATGATAGCGGCGTTTTGAAAACCCGTTTCCAGCGGAGCAATATTTTGCTCATCGCAGTTGCCGTGCAAAAAATAATCGTAACTTTGGCCGCCGCTATCCAGATCAAAAAAGTCCACTGCATAGCTGTTTTTTGCATCCAGTTCGACCAGCATGACCGTACGCTGCTGATTTTTTACGTTGTCATATAAATCCACTGCCTTAAACTGCCCGACCTGAAAAGCCGTATTACTTATATCCGCATAAACCGGCAAAGCTCCGGTGGCCATCCGATTGGACTTATCCTCCGCCCCCTGATAACCGGTAGTCCAGTTATGACGGCTGAAATCCACCGTAACTGTATTGTGATGCGGCAGGCTGGAAGCATACTGCCGGTAACGGCTGTGGGTATAGCCGATATCGCCCAATAATTCCGAACCCAGCGCCCACATCGTGATATTGAACATATCCTGCTGCCGGTGGATCGATACCGGACCTCCGGCGATCCGCAACTGTATCTGCTGCGGATCGATCCGGCCTTTAAGCGCCAGATGCCGCCAGCTGGAAACAAAATTACTTGGAGTGATCGCGCCCGGTTTTCCCCAGCGCCATTTAAGATTATAGAGTGTATCATTATGCGCAACAGCGATATTGTCAGGATAAAGCAAATAGTTATTTACCAGCTCCTTAGCTGCTTTCCAAACCATATTTCCTGCAAAAAGCCGGAAATTCTGATAGTTGCTGTTGTCATATTTACACCGGAAATCCACCGGATCGGAATAGCCGTTGACGATACGTTCAAAAACCCCCATGGAGTTTACGCATTGCTGGTGATAACCGCTGGTTACTTCCCGCCATGCTCCATCATAGAAAAAACCCTGCCGGAAAAATTCTGCCGTCCGCAGTACCGCCAAATGCACATACTCCGGGATCCCCAGCACCCGGCCGGCGATCAACATCCCCGCCCAATAGTAGGGACTCATGTTGCCATAATATTCCCGTTTGAGCGACGTGCTTTCCACGGTATTCATAAAATAGCCGCGCACAATATCTTTTTGTACATCCATATTGATTTCACCGGCATAACGCTCCAGCTCGCCGGAGCTGCCGATAAAGTCGTAAGCCAGCAGGAGCTTATCCGGTATATCCAAATAGGCCCAGCTGGTGGGACGGGCCCGTTGCGCATCAATATTTTCTTTATCATCAGGTATTCCGTTATAAAAGTGCATTTCTTTATATGGCGAACGCAACCACGGTTCAATTTTGTAAGGTGTATTCAAGTAAGCTTCAGCAAGTTGCGCAATGATCACCGCTGCCCGCCGGGCGTACTTTTTATCATTCGTCCGTAAATAAAGCGCCCCCAACTGCCAGGCTTTTTCACTGAAATACAGGTATTTACGCAAATCGATTCCGCCGGTTATCCAGCAGTGGTGGCCGTCGGAACGCTTGTGATAGCGGTACTGAACTTTGCGTCCTTCCGGAGTAACAGCTTCAACGGTATGATCTTCCGGATAATCTTTGGTGGTCAGATCACGCTTGCAGATCAAACAATACAGCACATCAGGCTTATGGATATCCCACTTGAATTTTTCGCCCCGGTTGCCGCACTTTACCTCAGGGCAGCGGGCAAACATCATGCCGCCTTTTTGGGGCAGGAGCCTGATGAGTTCACTTTCGCTGATGGTCATCACATCCCGGGTGCGTTCTTCCAGAATCTTGGTTGAGCCCATCCGTTTGGCCTCGCTGGCCAGCACCGGATGCTTAACTTGGAAGTTGTGCGTATAATCAAAGCTTTTGATCCGATTCGGCAATTCTACGGCCCCCAACAGACCTGCCGGACAGGCAAATAATACAGTCAATAATACATTGCTGAAAAAATTTTTCATTAGTATTCTCCCATTTCAGATTACTCTCAATGGCAGTTTACCATATTTTTACAATATTTTCAAACTCAAAAACGTTTTTTTCAGTATTTCCGATTGGCATTACCGGCATTTTGGTATTAAAGTATATTTTAAATAATCATAAAGGATCAGTTTATGGCCCGGGAATTTAAATATAAAAGTGTTCGCAAAGCACTGGAAAAAGAGCTGCTGAACTCTTTGCAGATCGGCGACTATCTGCCGACCCTGCCGGAGCTGTGCCGCCGTTTTGCAGTAAGTTCAATAACCATGAACCGGGTGTTGCGGGAGCTGGCCGCCGCGGGGCGTCTGGAACGCATAAAACACTGCGGAACCAGGATTTGTGCGCCGCAGCAAACCAATACATCCTCCAACAAACGGCAGTTAAAAATATTAGCTACCCAGCCCATACAATGGCTTTTTATCCGTATCATGGAAAAAAAGCTGCTGGAATTTTGCCGGAAAGAACCCAATCTGGAACTGCGCTGCGAATATGCTTCCCGGGCAGAACAGATCGAACGGATTTATTACAACGATTACGATTTTATTTTTGCCGATTCCATTCAAATAAAACTCATGCTGCACAACCACACTTTGCGCAGCCGCTTGAAGCCGCTGGCCGACCTGCCGGGCTTGCAGATCGATCCGGCAGATTTTGTTCCGGCGGGGATCCGATTGGGCTCGGATCCCCAAAAAGAACTCTACGCCCTGCCCCTGACTTGCGGACCGGCTCTGCAAATGATCAACCGTTCAGAAAATATAAGCGTGCAAATTCCGGAGCTGAGCAATTTTTATGATGCGTGGTTTCTGCAGCTGACTAAATTGCAGCGCTCCGGTCAGGCGCTGATGATCATGCCGCTGGACTACCGCTATCTGGAGGGAATTTTCCGCAGTTACGGTTCACCGCTGTTCAATGAAGATATGCAGCATATAAATCTGGACAGCCGCCCGGTCAAAGAGATATTGAAAATGCTTGAATACTATCTGCATAATCAACAGCTGGGACTGCTGATCGCCGATCAGCGCCGGGTACTTGATGAAATAAAAAAAGATGTACTCAAGCGTACACCGCTGCCCTTGCATATTGCTTCGATGATCAATCTGAAACCGGGCTGTGGATGCCAGAGTTTCCGCATCAAAACCTTGCCGCAGGCCCGGCAGGCAACTTCGTGGCTCTTCTGGGAGGGCGTGGCAGTCGGCAAAAATTGCGACCCGGCTCTGGCGGTAAGTGTTTTAAACTATCTGCAGAGTGCTTCGGTGCAAAGTCTGCTGCCCGGCTGCACTGCGCTGCCGGCTCGATTGGATATGCAAAAACTGGCTCTGGCGGCTTACGAACCGGAATTTCCCGGACTGACTGCCGCATATAATACCGCATTGAGCTATGCAGATAATCCGCATCCGGTACCTTACGCTGCACTCAACGAACTGAACCGCTATTTGCGTACCGTGATCTGCGGCGTTGAACCAGTTAATCTGCACTGCAAAAATGTCGCCCGCCGGATCAACGCCATACTGCGTAACGCCCGGAAAGCCAACCTTACCAGCTGACCTGAACGCTGTGGGCCTGCCGTTTGATATTTACGGCCCGGTCAAAAGCCGCTTCCGCCGCCCGTTCCGCAGCAGCGCCTTCCGGCAAGCCGCTGTAAAGCAGTTCGCCATTTTTCAGCAGCAGCATTTCGTCAATAAATCCGGGTGCAATGTATAAATCGTGGCAGACCATGATCACGCAACGGTTTTCCGTATGGGAAAGGTGTTGAAGTTTTTCGTAAAGCTCCAGCTGACGACTCCAATCCAGCGAAGCTGCCGGTTCATCCAACAGCAGATAACAAGTATCCTGCGCCAAGACCCGCAGCAGCTTGATGCGCTGCTGTTCGCCGCCGCTGAGCTCCGCAAACGGCCGTTCCGCCAGATGCCGTACGTTCCACTCGCTCAAAAGTTTTTCCACCATTGCGTTGCCGTCATCGCCGTGAACATACCTCCCCAGCCGGATACATTCCCGGACTTTGAACGGCAATACAAGTTCATTTTCCTGCGCCGATACCGCCAGCAGCAGCGCTTTTTCCCGGGGAGTGAAACTGGCAATATTTTTGCCTTCCAACTCCACTGTGCCTTGAGCATCCAGCTCGCCGGCAGCCAGTTTGAGCAAAGAACTTTTGCCGCTGCCGTTGGCGCCGAAAATCCCGTAAAACCGCCCGGGCTCAAAGGTGCAAGATATATTGCGCAAAACCGGCTGCCGGTTTTGATGATAGGCAAAAGATAACTCTTTTATCTGCAAACTCATTGCCGTCCTCCCGGAGTTTTCAGCCGCATAACGATCAAAACAAAGAAAAACGGCGCCCCGATCAGCGATGTCAATATCCCCACGGGCATTTCCAGCGGCGCAAATAAACACCGTCCTGCCCAATCAGCAGCAATCAGCAATATAGCGCCCAACAGCCCCGCCCCCAGCAAATGATTCCGGAACTCTCCGCCATAAATCCGCCGGGCAATATGCGGTATCAGCAGTCCCACAAAACCGATCACCCCGCAGTTGCCGACCACCAAAGCAGTAGCCAGCGCCGCGGCCAGTACCGCCACCGCGATCACCTGCCGGGTATTGACTCCGGCGGCGGCCGCTGCCCTTTCCCCCAGATAAAGCATATTCATTTCCCGCCGCTGCAGCAGCAAGATCAGCATGACCACCCCTGCCCCCGCCAGCAAGATCGCACTGCGCAGCCAATCCAGCCGCCAGAACCCGCCCAGCAGCCAGAAAATTATTCCCTCCAGATGTTCGCCCGAAATAAACAATATACCACTCATGGCCGACGCCGCAAAAGCATTGAGCGCGATCCCGGCCAGCAGCAGCGTACCGGTCTGCTGATATCCCCGTCCGATAAACAGCAGCAGCAACAGCGAAGCCAGCGCACCGGCAGTACTGCCCAGCAGCATTCCGGCCATAGTCGTGCCGCCCAGCAGCCACACCGCTACAGCGCCCAATGCCGCCGTATTCACCGAGCCAAGCACATGCGGCGAACTCAGCGGATTACGGAACAAAAGCTGCACCGTACAGCCCGCAGCGGCCAGCAAAGCTCCGGCGGCAGCAGCCCCGGCGATCCTCGGCAGGCGTATCTGCCAGAATACAGCCGCGGCTGCCTCATTCTGACTTGGGGAACCCAGGCACTGCAGAAAATCTTTCCATGACAGCTCTCCGCCGCAGCAGCATAACGCCCCGAGTGCAGTTAAAAGCAGCAGCAGAACAGCGGCCGGAAATTTTACTTTTTCCAACTTACTCATCAGCTATTAAGCCCCGGCAACCGTCTTGACCCTGAAGCGGTCATCCCGGCAGCTCAGATCCAAAGCCTCTTCGGTGCTTAAATGCGATGCCGCCACATTTTTCAAATACTTCCGGCACAAATCAGTAATATCGTTCATCTCCTCCTCAGTGGGTCTTCTCCACGGTTCGCCCGGCACCGGGATGTAACCCATGATATGGAACGGTATATCGCTGGAAAGCTGACTTAAAAACTTTACACATCCTTCAAATTCAGTTTTTTCCACCAAACCCGGCACATAGACCATATTGGCGGCCAGCTGCATCCCGCTTTGGAAGGCTTTCTCAAAATTACCGTAAATCAATTCCTGCGGTCGGCCGGTGATCTTTGTATGCAGCTCTTGGCTCCAGGCCTTGAATCCCACGTTGGCTCCGTCCAAATTCTCCAATGGCAGCATACTGCCGTTGGTGTGGCCGAGTTTAGTCATGGCATGAAGTTCCTCTTTGGCGAACTTGAGTATCTCCGGCAACTCTTTGGCTACGGTAGGTTCGCCGCCCATAAAATAGACCTTTTCGGGGCGCAGCTCCAGCAGAACTTTCTTGATTTCTTCCACACTCAAATATTGTTTGGGAGCCGGATAAGCAAATCCCGGCCGCCCGTTGGCTCCGCTGCGGAGTTTGTAACTGCAAAATGAACAGCGGAAAGTACAGCCGTAGTTGTGCAAAGTAGCAAATTTATATTGCTCGTGATAGGTTATTCGATGAAAAGCCATGGTTTATTTATCCTTTATTTTATTGCTAAAAAAATTCAATAATTCTTCCGGTGCCACCCCTTCGCAAACCAGCTTGCGGGGTATGGCAAAAATCCTTTTGTTTTTGACTGCCGGAGTATTCCGCAAAGCCGCCCGGCCGGCAATTTCGGCTGCTGAGCCGAAGCCTTCCACAAAAAATATAACTTCCACTCTGGCCAGCGCCACAACTTCCGGCGAAACAGTCCCGCCTTGAGTACCTGCCGCCGTCAGCTGCCCCCCTGCCCGCTGCATGATCTCTGCAATATATCCGTTGGCAGAAGGACTTTTCCACGGCGCATAAAGCTCAATATAAACCGGCACACCGCCCTTCTGAGTTGAGGCTGCAGGCGGAAACGCTCCGGTAAAATGTTCCACCAGGCTTTCCGCAGCTGCCGTCTTTCCGCAAAGTTCGCCCAACTTGCGCACCAACTCCGGATAATTCGTCAAACTGACCGGCTCCACGACCATGACCGGGATCTGCTCTTTATTGAATAATTCCAGCAAATTACGCTGATAATACCAGATTATAGCGTAATTGATCCGGTATTTTCGCAGCATTTCCCGGGATACCACGCCACCAGCAACTGTTACCGGCACATTCTGCATACTATCCAGCAAGCGACCGTGGCGGTCAATGGCAACGATTTTATCCTTTGTCCCAAGTTCGGTCATAATATAGTCGGCACAAGTTACCAGCGACAGTATCCGCAAATTTTCTGCTTTGACTGGCGTCGTTACTGCCGGTTTACACCCGGTCAGCAATATTGCTAATACCAAAAAACTGATTATTTTCTTCATAACAACTCTATTAAAAATCGTCGTGGGCGTCGTTATTGTAATCCCAATATTGAGTGGGCATCTTGTACGCTGTCAGACTTTCCACATGGCCGTCAAAAAAAGCCGCATTAAATCTCCGGCTGCTTTCCGAATGCCGCAGCGACACATGTCCGTAACAGCCGCCATTTACCGCCGGTTCACTGCGTTCAATTATCGGTTCCATCGGCTCCCCGAAACTTGCCCCGACCCAATAATAAGTACAATCAGCAAAAGTGATAAATTCACCGGGATTTTTTATCAGCTTGCTGTCAATACCATTCCACAAGAGATACGGTTTGACCCGGTAATCCGGGTCATGCCGGTACGCCTGATTTATGCCGTAACTTAAAACACTGTTATCATTTCCCCAAACACAACGGTCGGCTCCGGTGCGGGCATCTTCCGGACACACCCAGACATTGCCGTTATCTTGCTGTTTTTTTTCAAGATATTCCCCCAGCGAATCGATCCAGCGGCGGGGCGACCATACCGGAGGAGTCATATCTGCATTATCGCTGCAATAATTTATGTGCGTCAAACCTATTTGCTTAAGATTGCTCACGCAAGAAATCGATTTGGCACTCCCCCTTGCCGCCGAAAGTGCCGGCAACAGCAAAGCCGCCAGAATGGCTATAATGGCAATAACCACCAACAGTTCAATCAGCGTGAACGCTGATCGAATGAAGCACGGCTCCGCCGTGTGAAGCGCAGCGTTGCTGCATGAAGCGTTTGCCTGCGGCAAACATGAAGCACTTGCTTTGCAAGTATGATGCGGCGTATTTTTGTGAGCGGCACTCTCCGTATGTTTCCGTACACATCCGTACTGATCCGTAAAAATAAAGCGTTTGAAAAAATCACGGCAGAGTTGTGAGGTGACCACCAACAGTTCAATCAGCGTGAACGCTGATTGAGTGAAGATGTGAGGTTGTGAAGAGCTTTTTTGGCGATTGCCAAAAAAGCGTGAAGTGCGCCCTTGCGGGCGTAAAGAGGTGTAGTTTTTATAAATTTTTTTGAGGTAATATAACGGCAAAACACCTACCTGACAAGCAACTCTCACCCATAGTTCTATAAAAGTGAAAATTTGCTTCTTCATAATGACAAACCTTCTGATCGTCAACAAATTATTATTACGAATTTAAAAAGCGTAATAATATACCACAAAGTTCCGCAAAAATCAAATATTATTACGATATTTTAAATCGTAATACTATTTAATTCTGATGCGTGGATCAGCCCATGCGCACAATAAATCGGCCAGCAGATTTATCACGACAAACAGCAGCGCATTGACAATGGTAAGCGCTTTGAGCAAAGCTAAATCCGAGTTGTTCAATGCGTCGATCGAAGCATAGCCCAAGCCCGGAATGCCGAAAAATGATTCCAAAAGCAAACTTCCGGTAAAGATAAACGGCAAAGTCGCCGAAGCCCGGGCTATTATAGGTATAAGTGCATTGCGCAAAAGATGTTTACTGTAAACACTCACCCGGGAACAGCCCTTAGCGGAAGCTGTCCGCAAATATTCGTTTTTCAGCTCGTTGACAAAAACTGTCCGGTAAAATCGCACTCCGCCGCCCAAGCCGGAAATCACCCCCAGCAGAATTGGCAATATCAAATAATTCACTCCCTGCCATCCCCAAACCGGAAACCAGTTGAGGTAATACCCTAAAAACCACTGTCCACCGATTATCAGCACCAGATAACTTATACTCATACCGGCTACCGACAGCACCAGCATCGCCCGGTCGATCAAAGTATCTTTGCAAGCCGTGGCCAGCAAAGCAAGAATGATCCCCAGCACCAGTTCCAGCAGAAATACCGGCAGCATCACCGAAAGCGACGGCCATATACCGCGGGCAATGATCCGGTTGATCGGCTCCCGGGTGGTAATGGTTTTGCCGAAATTCAAAAATGTCAAATAAGGAAATTCCTTTTTAACATCCACCAGTTCCCGCAGCGAATTGAGGAATTGACTGTTGAAAGCGTTTTCCTGATAGCGGAAAAACTCCACTTTTTCCACCGCATTATGTTCCCGTTTTTCCGCAGCCTTTACGGTTAAAGTTTCCGGAACACTCTCCAGAATTATCTCTTGACTGGAACTTCCGCCGCAGCAACGGCAAACTGTTAATTTTATTTCCCGGTTGTCTACGCTCCAAATCCCACTGCCGCTTATACGGCAAAGGACTTTATCCCCCTCCGGAAAACGGCGTTGAAATTTTACACTTTCATTATATGGCAAATATACAGCGCCATTTTTAAACTCTGCGTTATCCGGCAATTCAATACCGGGTAAAACAGCTGACTTTTTCCTGTAATCGCAAGCAGTGTAAACTTCGCTTTTGCACCAGTGGCCGTAAAACAGCGGCAGGTCGCTTTTCAGCTCCCGCCGCAAACTTTCGATTTCCAGCGGCTTGGGATTTTTACCCAGCACAGCGGCGGCCGGATCCCCTGCTGCCATCTGAAACAACACAAAGGTCAACAGCAGCACTCCCAGCATCACCAATACAGATTCACCCAATCTCCGGATTATAAAACTCAACATTTTTTATACAGCTTAAAATTTGCAAATTTATCAATTTTATTGTATTTTAAACCCAGGAAAAAATCTTTTCCGCAATAATATAATACCAAAAAGAAAATATTGCCATGTCAAAACGATTATTACTGCATATTTGCTGTGCGCCCTGCGCTTGCGGCTGTATTGATCAGCTGCGGGAAGCTGACGTGGAGTTTGCGTTTTATTTTTCCAACAGCAATCTCAACAGCCTTGCGGAGTTTGAAAAACGCCTGGAGGCGGCCGGGAAACTTGCCGCTGCTGAAAATATTGAGCTTTTTATCGATGACTACGATCATACCGCCTGGCTGGAACGCACTGCCGCCCTGGCCGATGAACCGGAGCGCGGCCAACGCTGCGGAATTTGTTTTGACTGGTCGCTGAGCCGCACTGCGCTGGCCGCAGAGCAAATGAAGTTTGACTGTTTTGCCACCAGTTTAACCGTAAGCCCGCATAAATCCAGCCGGCGGATCTTTGAAATCGGCAGTAAATATGAACGTTTTGAAGCATGGGATTTCAAAAAACGTGACGGCTTTCTGAAAGGCAACCGGCGGGCAAAAGAGTTAAATCTGTACCGCCAGAATTACTGCGGATGTGAATTTTCAATAAGAAACAGCTGAAACTGCACTCCGAACCCGGCTTGCAGCTTATGCAAACAGCATACTTATTGCCAACACTATCAAAATTACTCCACTGGCACTCAGCAGATTGAATACTTCATGCCGGAAAATCCGGCAAAACACCACAAACAGTACTATACAAATACTGATCGCTGCCGGATAAACAATATTGCTGAGTTTGAGCATCTGCATTCTATCCAGTGCCATATAAAGAAAAATTTGCCCGATACTTACCACAGCTGCATACAGCAAAGCCCAGTACAGCGTTTTCCAAGTTGCATTCTTTCGTTCTATCAGCCAGACCGCCCCCCAGCTGAATATCCCCGGCCAGGCAACCAGCGGCAGCCGCCACGCCAGCAAATTTGCTTCGTTATAACAAAACTCGCCGGCCAGCAGAGTCAAAAATTGGCTCACTCCGGTCAGCAGCAGTGATATAATACACAATATCAGGCCCTGATAACTTGTCCGGTTGTTTTCCGGCAACTTGTTTTGCCCTTTGCCCAACAGCAGCAGTGCCGCCAGCAATAAAATCATACCGGAAAGATTGATCCAGTTGACCTGATTGCCCAGCAGCAGCCAGCCGCCCAGAAAAGGTATGATCATAGCCGATTGCGCAAATGTCCATGCCACAGCATGGCTGGTCTTTTTCATAGCCAGATAAAGCATCATAAACCCGCCCTGCCCCAGCAATGCCGAAGGCAGCATACAAACTGCGATCGGAGCCAATTTTTCCAATGTCACAACTGGCGGCGGCTGCCAAAGATGGATAATGGCAAAAAACAACAGCGAATAAAAAAACATGAACGCCGGAAAATTGACCGCTTTTTCATTGACTTTACTGTAAATCACCCCCACCAGCATCCACAATAATCCGGTAACTGCAATAAAAATCACTCCGCTTGCCATATCTATTTTTCCCGTCAGTTTATCTGTCGTACCGGTTTTAATTCAACGGCAGTTCGATCAATTCATACTTATTGCTGCCCAGACCGATTTTTTCAGCATAATCCAGCTGTTCAGCTCCGGCAAACTTTTTGCCTTTATTCATGGCTGCATCGTAACAGGCCCGGTCGATGGCCACCGGATCCAGCGAGGCAAAAACGCCGATATCATGTATGCAAGGTTTCATCGGCAAGGGTTCACAATCGCACCCCCGGGTGATATTCAGCGCAAAGTTTATGAAAATATGCTGTTTGTTCTGACAGGCAGCAAAAGCGTATTCAACCAATTTTTCCCGGAAAAACTTCCCTTTGAAAATCGCATTGACCAGACCTTTCCAGCTTAAAATAGATACCGCATGGTGACGGCATACCGAAAAACACGCTCCACAGCCCAAACACTTCTGGTGATCGATATGCGGTTTTTTTCCCAGTGTAATCGCATTGGCCTGACAGCGGCTTACGCACATACCGCAGCGTTTGCATAAAAATTTAATGATCCGCGGCCGCACATTCATGTGCATGGCCAATTTGCCGCCCTTGCTGGCAAAGCCCATACTCAATTGCTTGATCGCGCCGCCGAATCCGGCCAGCGCATGACCTTTGAAATGGCTCAACACCAACACTTGTTTGTAGCGCTCAAAAGCTTTGCCGATAGTGCATTTATCAAAGTGTTTCAAATCCACATCCACCTGATAAAGCTCTTCGCCACTGGCTCCATCAGCGATTTCCACCGGCAAAGCAGTAAAACCATGCTCCGCAGCTAAAGCCAAATGGGAATCGCGCTTGAAACGTTTGCCGCCGTAAAGCACGGTAGTTTCCAGAAAGCGATCAGCACAATCATGCTCTTTAAGGCAGTCGATGATGCCGTTGTAACACTCTGGTTGAATAAAAGTGCGGTTGCCTTTTTCGCCGAAATGGGTTTTGATCGGCACTTGTTTTTCCAGTGTCACGCCTGATTGTTCGACTAAAGTTTCCAGCAATTTACGTCCGGCGGCACTGACCGCAGCGTGATCCTGACCATTCACAGCAATAAAATAAACTTTGCTCATAATATAAAAAGCTAATTTCAATTGGCAGTGATTTCAAACGTAAACTCGCTTAACTTATCATGCTTCCACGCCAGATGCCGGGTGGAGGGCGAAATGGCAAATAACGGCGAAAAAGTCCGGGCTCTGACCGTTTTCCGGTCAGGCAGAAACTCCAGCAGCCGCAGCCAGCCGTCGCCACCGCTGCCATGCCATCCGCCGCCGATAGCCTGAGTATTGAACGCCATTTGCGCCACGCTTTTGCCGGAGGAGTTTTTATCCATGGAAAAAGCTATTCCCTTATCCCACTGATCGGGTACAGCAATATGTCCGCAAATGACCAAACGGATATTTTTGGCCGGATAGACCAGTTTTTTGAATATTTCCTCCCCGGGATTGCCGCCGGCCTGGCTCAAAGCATATTTTTCTTTTTGGATGCGCTTACCGGTACTGTCGAGGTAAGAGTGGGTAAGTACAATTCCAATATGCTCCGCAAAACGGGGTTGATCCGCAATTTTTTTGGCCCACTGCAGATCCGCATCGGAGGGGGCAAACTGCAAACTTATAACCAGAAATTTACGGTTATCAGGATGCGGAGCTGTAAATTCATACGCCGCATTTTCCAAAGTCGTAGTACCCCAGGCATTGAGGTTGCAAGCTATCAGCTGGCGCCGGGTCAGCGGATTGCGGTCAGTGGGGAAGTATTTATTGAAAAAGCTGTGACGATTTTCGGCCGAGCGGATACCGTAATCGTGATTACCGGTACACAAGATGTACGGCACTACGCCATCCAGCCGTTCAGCGGCCCGGGAGAAAGCTTTCCACTGTTCATCACCTATCAAATCATTTTTTCCCGGATCCACTATCGGCGAATCATTGCGATTGGCCAGATCGCCGGTAAAAAGTACCTGCTGGATCCGCAGGGTGTTCAGATTATCCACGATCCAGGCGTGCATAATTTCCAGTATCCCGTAGTTGCGCCGGAGCTTGGAGTAGCCTTGCACATCCGGCACCACGACCATAGTCCACGACTCAGCATTTTCCAGCGCCGGGGCCTTATAAGTTTTGGCGGCATCCTGGCTGTTGACATCGGCAGCAGCAACGGTAAAAAAAGCGGTCACTCCGACAACCAGCAAGATCATCAGCGATTTGATTTTCATAAGTACATCTCCAGACATTATTCTATATAAAAAAAATTTGTAAATATTATACAATACTTTCGTTTTTTTGCAAATAAAATTTCAAAAAAATCCTTTTTTACTGTCATAAGTTACAACAATCAAGCTTGTTTTTAGAGGATTTTTGTGCTATTGTATATAAAAGTGTTTTTTTATAAAAGAGCAAAGGGAAGATACATTATGTCAACACAATGTCCGCATTGCGGATCAGATGATTTGCAAATGGTCAATAAACCATACAACAGCGGCTGCGGTTGTTTGGGGCTGCTGCTGTTCGGCTGGTGGGGGTTGCTGCTGGGATTGCTGGGGATCAATGATTACGAAATGGTCTGCAAAAATTGCGGTTCCCGCTGGCCGGTGGGGGATCCAGCCAAAGCCCGCCGGGCTGGCGAATGGGGCTGCGGATGCGGAACTTTGCTGGTCATTGCGATCATCCTGATGTTGATAGCTTGAAACTCCCCGAAACCAATAACTGATTTTAATATCCGGAATTTATTATGTGGAAAAATAAATTGCTGAAAATTTCTGATCACGCCGGAAAAGCGATCGGAAAAGTTGAAAAATATTGCGGAGATCCCGCCCGTACTGTAACGTTTTTTGCACTGGTGCTGACTGTGTTTTATACGGTGCAATGCTCGCTCTTTCAGAACATTCTGGGGCTGGATGTACTTGAAACTATCACCTGGGGGGCGCAAGGAGCCTGGGGCCATGCCAAACATCCGCCGCTGTCCGGCTGGCTGGGTTACGGCATATCGTATCTGGGCGGCCACAAAGACTGGATCATGTATCTGGCGGCCCACTGCTGCACAGCGTTGAGCGTGATCTATGTCTACAAATGCGCCCGGATCTTTATGGATAAATATGAATCGGGAACGGCGGCGCTGCTGCTCTATTTTCTCTTTTATTACAGTCCGTCGGAAACCAAGTTCTGCACCTATCCATTGGAAATGATGCTGGTACCGATGAGCAGCTTTTACTTCTTCCGGGCACTGCAGGATAATAAATGGCACAACTGGCTGCTGCTGGGCTTGCTGGCAGCGCTGGGCATACTGAATAAATACTCGTTCGGGCTGGTCATGACAGCATGGGCGGTAATATTTTTCCGCAATAAAGCCAACTTGCAGCTGCTGAAAAGTGCCAAGCCCTATCTTGCGGCAGCTTTGATGATCGTATTGCTGCTGCCGCACTTGCGCTGGCTTTACGAAAACGATTTTGTCTGTCTTACGCATGTGGGCAACCGCCTGAGCGATGAATATAAATGGTACACGCCGCTGGTAACCATATCTACAGCGGCCTATCCTTACGGCATGATGGCACTGGTTCTGCTGCTCACCAGCATACTCAACAGCCGCACGCTGCAGCGGACGACCATCAAAAAAGCTCCGGCAATCGATTTTCTTTTGATTGCGGCGCTTCCGGCTGTTACCTTGATCGTGTTGTCGTTTTTCGGCGACATCATCCAGATGTGGTTCTGCACGATGGCGGCAATGGCAGCAGCCGCAATAACGGCGTTTTTCCCTTGGAAGATCGACCGCAGATTCTTTGCCGGAACAGTGCTGCTGCTGACAATGTACTCCATATTGATGATGCTGGGTACAACGTTGGATGTCACCTTAAAAAGTAAACCCCGGGTACACAGCCTGCCCGAAAGTTATACTTTTGCGGCTGTAGAATTTTATCGCAAACACGACCCGACCAAACCCATTCCCATCGTGGTCGGCCCCCGTTTTGAAGCAACGGTGCTGGAAAATTATCTGCCGCACCGCCCACCGGCCTGCGAAATCGACGACCCGATATTTCTCAAACTTTATACCCAAAAGATCCGCCGGGAAGGCGCATTGCTTATCGGCAAGCCCGAAAAGTTTGAACAGTTCAAAAAAGATATGAATATTGAACAAATCAACTTTCAAAAGATCAATTTTACTTACAAATCATTGTGGGGCAAAAAACGCAAACGGGCCTACTTCCTGGCCTATCTGCCGCCGGTATCGTCTGAGGCTGCGTCTGTTCCATCAACCGTTCAGGGAAAGTAAATATATTTTATGAAAATACTTAACGTATCCTGTGGCGCAGTAGGCGCATACTTCTGCGGACGCCTGGCTGAACAAGGCGCCGAAGTGGCCGTGACCGTGCGTTCCGACCGGGAACTTATTGCGCAAAAAGGTTTTGAGATCCAAAGCATTGCCGGAGATTTCATTTTCCGTCCGACTCAGGTGTTGAGTTCAGCTGCTGAGTACCATGAACATGCCGACTATATCATCCTGACCAGCAAAGTCCTGCCGGATGCTGACGCGGTAGAACTTCTGCGTCCGGCAGTTCAAGCCGGAACCGTGATCGTGCTGATCCAAAACGGTCTGGGCATTGAAGATGCCATTGCCGAAGCCTTTCCGGAGAATGAAATATTAAGCGCAGTTGCCTACATCGGCGTGACCCGGGTCGCCCCCGGCAAACTCGCCCATCAGGGCGCCGGCCGTCTGACCATCGGCAAATTCGGCGGCGGAAAAAGCGAAGCCGGCACCCGGCTTTGCCAATTGTTCAACCAAGCTAATGTGCAGGCTGATTACACTGAAGATATTGCTTTTTACCGCTGGAAAAAACTGCTGTGGAACGTGCCGTTCAACTGTCTTTCGGTACTGGGCGGCGGGCTTTTGACCAACGAGATGACCGACTCCGGAGAGCTGGAAGAACTGTGCCGGAAGTTGATGAGGGAAGTTATTGCCACCGCATGGAAATGCGGAGTAAAGCTGCCGGATTCCATGGTGGAGGAAAATATTGAATACACCCGCAACTTTCCGTCCTACAAAACCAGTATGCTGATCGATTGCGAAAATTCCCGGCCGCTGGAAGTGGAAGCCATTGCCGGATCAGTAGTTGCACTGGCCCGGAAGCACCAGATTCCCATACCGTGTCTGGAAACCGTCTACGCTTTGCTCAAAGCGTTTGATCTGCATAAACAAACAGTAAAAAAATCTTTGCGTAAATGAGCGTAAAAAACATCCTTTGCAGTTTATTGCTGCTGCTGAGTGCGGTCAAACTGCCGGCAACAGAGATTATCTGCACAACTTATCCGGTCTGGCTGCTGACCCGCACGGTGGCAGAAAATGTTCCCGGCTGCAGCGTGGATTTGCTCATGCCGCCCGGCGGCGGTTGCGCGCACTCCGCTGCGCCCCGCCCCGGCGACTTGCTGAAACTGCGGCAAGAAGCGGTCATTTTAGTAGCCAACGGTCAGGGCGTGGATGACCACTTGATTGCAACGGCATTGAAAATAAACGACCGCATCAAATTGATCAAAGCCGAAGTTCCAGCCATTGATCCGCACACTTTTGCCAGTCCCGATACTGCCAAACTCATGGTGCAGAAAATCGCCGGAGAACTCAGTTTGCTGCTGCCGGAGCATCAGCAGCACTTTCAAAACAATCTGCACAAGTTTCTGCCTCAGCTGGAAAAACTTATCCAACGGGTACGGCAGCTGCCGTTGCGGCAAAAATATGTAGTGCTGCAGCATGGCGTTTTCCGCAATCTGCTGAATTTATCTGGCGGCAAAGAATTGCTGCTGAAACACGAAAATGCCGATTTACTGTCCCCCGGAACGCTGATTTCTTTGCTTCAAAAATCCCGTCAGCTGCAAGCCGTGGCACTTTGGTGTGACGAGGCTCACGACCCGGCCTGTAAAATTTTTATCCGAACTGAAAAATTGCCTGTCGTAGAGCTGGATATGCTCGTATCCGGCCCGGCCGAACCGGCGGGTGATCATTACATAAAAGTTATGAACCAAAACATTTATAAATTGGAAAGTGTCATGCGATAATGCTCCACAATATCCACAACTGCTGCTGCGCAGAGCATACAGCACTCCGGCTCGAAGATATTTCTGTAACGCTCAACGGCGTCAATATCCTGTCGCACATCAACGCCTTTATCCCCCGGGGGGTCTGCACGGCGATCGTCGGCCCCAACGGAGCTGGCAAAAGCACGCTGGCCAAAGCGTTGCTGGGCGATATACCTCATACCGGCAAAGTCTGGTTCGGCGGAAGCAACGGAACTTTTTCGCTGCGCCCTCCCCGCTGGGGATATGTGCCGCAAAAGCTGCAGTTTGACCGCAATATGCCGTTGACCAGTCTGGAATTTCTGGCCGCATCCATCAGTTGCCGGCCGCTCTTTTTGGGGATCGACCGCTCCATAAAAACCCGCTGTCAGGAAATGCTGCAGGCTGTGGAGTGCGGACATTTGGCCGATCGGCAGCTGGGCAAGCTTTCCGGCGGCGAATTGCAGCGCATACTTTTAGCGATGGCACTGCTGCAGGAGCCGGAAGTGGTGATTCTGGACGAACCGGCCTCCGGGGTGGATTTTTCCGGCGAAAAACTCTGCTGCGGTTTGCTGGATAAATTCCGCAAAGAGCGGCACTTCACCCAAATCATGATCAGTCACGATCTGGCCACCGTGGCCGCCCACGCTGCGCATGTAATAATCCTGAAAAATCATGTTTTGGCACAAGGCCACCCCAGCGAAGTACTTACCGAAGAAAATCTGCGGGCCGCATTCGGTCTGCATACAGCTAAATTCGATCTGCCGGAACATAAGGAACTGTGTATATGCTGCTCGAAAAAATAATCGATAACATCTGCTGGCTTTTAAGTAAAATACCGCTGGAGTGCATGGAGCTGCACTTTATGCAAATGGCGTTGCTGGCCGTTCTGCTGATAACCCCGCTGGCGGCAGCGGCGGGAGTTCAGGTAGTGAATTTCCGCATGGCGTTTTTTGCGGATACCATCGGGCACAGTGCCTTTGCCGGAGCGGCTTTGGGATTGATATTGCTCGGTTCACAAGGCCCGGCGTGGTCAATGCCATTGCTGGCCATGCTTATCGGGTTGGGCGTAATGTGGCTCAAACGCTCCAGCGAAATCGCCAGCGATACGGCTATAGGCATACTCTTTGCTTTTATTGTTTCCGGAGGATTGCTGCTGACCGCTCACAATCATGAATTATCGCATCTGGCACAGCGTTTTATTTTTGGCGATGTGTTATTGATCGATTATCAGGATATTGTATTATTGATGATCCTGTTCATACTCCACACGCTCTTTATGATTTGTAACGGCAACCGGATGCTGCTGATCGCCATCGACGAAGATCTGGCCCGGGCGCACCGTATCAAAAGTGCATGGTATAATTATTTATACATATCATTGCTGGCGTTGATCGTCATCGTCTGCGTCAAAGCCGTGGGGGTGCTGCTGGTCAGTGCGCTGCTGGTCGTACCGGCGGCGGCGGCCAGAAATCTGACGACTAAAGCGGGAATGATGGTCTGGTACGCAAGTTTATGCGGCTTGCTGTGCGGTATATTGGGGCTGCTGCTTTCGGTACACGAAAAAATCAACACCGCTTCCGGCGCATTGATCGTGATGCTCAACTGCATAGTCTTTGCCGTCAGCATCCTGATCAAAAAACTGCGCAAAACCGCAGTTTAAGGTTAATTATCCAGCCTGAACAGGCAGTCGGGAACCTTTTTTGTACAAAGATTCCCGGCTGCTCAGGCTACTTTTCAGAAATTGCACTTTACCAACTCGGGATGTTCCGGGTGGCGTTTTTTCACTTTTTCCAGATAAACTTCTGCATCGCAGCGGTTTTTAAAAGCCTTAAGTATGCAGCGCGGTATATCTTTACCGATCAGATCATATACGCAGTAGTGGTTGCTGGCACTCATAACCGGCAATACCCACCCCGGGCAGTGATCGCAATAAATATCGCAGACTCCGGCATCATTATCCAGAACTTTGCCCAAACTCGGACAACCGTGCATATAGAAGGTGTAACTTTTGTCAGTAAGCAGAGCATCGGCATCACAATTTTCTTCAATAATGATGCGATCCCAATATTCCTTCATGCCCGCCAGACTTTTTTCTTCAAATTGTTTCAGGCAGTGAGTCTTCTGGTGCTCGGCGATCGTGTCGTAATATTCCTTGATCGCCTCCGGGCCCTGCTTTTGCAGATATTTGAATACTTCGCTGTAAAATTTTACAAAATGGTCACTGGGAATCATTATAACCTCACTTGCGGCGCAACGTCTGACGGCAGCCTTTTTCCAAATGTTCAACCACGATTTCAAACGGAGAATTGGCGCACCATACCTGATTCATCTTATCGGTAGCGTGGCAGATCAGCGGCCGGTCATTGATATTTTCTTTGGCCAGCTGACGCAACGCCGGACATTCACGCAACTCCAGCACTGCTGTACCATCGGGATTTTCGGTCAGCGTAAAATCGCATTTTTCCCGTTCAAGATAGTAACGCCAGTGGCAGATAAGCTCCGAAGAATCCCCCCGCTGCAGACGTTCATAAATCGATTTATAGACCTTTTCAGCCGTACTGCTTAAAACTTCATCAACCGCTTCCATACCGAAATGATCCAGCAAATACTTCAACCCTACATAAGTACTGCCATGAAAGTCCAAATGTACTTCTCCGGTTGAACAATAACGCATTTCTTCAGGTTTCATCCTATAAATCTCCTAAATTAACCATTCCGCCGGATATACTCCGCAACAGAAATTTTATTTACTATAACCCAGGATAATTGATTTTACAAACCACGATCCGTACATCCAGGGAAAAAATGACTTATTTCTTTATCAGCATTAATTATCAATCAAAGTTGCTTTCCACCAGCTCCGGTTTACCGGGATGACGCTTCAGAACTCTTTCCCGGTAAGCCCGGGCATCTTCCAGATTTTTGAATATCGAAAGCTGGCAGCGCGGAATATCCAGCCCCACCAGATCCTCTACGCAGTAATATCCGCATTTGGTCAACAGCGGCATGACCCAGCCCGGACAGTGACGGCAATATATATCGGAAGCTCCGGCATCATTATCCACTACTTTGGATAAACTCGGACAGTTGTTCATGATGCTTCGATAGACAGTTTCACTGCATTCCAGAACTTCCCCGTCACAATTTTCCTCTTTGCGTATGTTATCCCAGTATTCTTTCATGCCCGGGATACCTTTTTGAGTAAAAATTTCCCAACAATGGGTTTCCTGGTGTTTGCTTATAGTTTGATAATACTCTGCAATTGCTTCCGGGCCCTGCTTTTGCAGATATTTGAAAATTTCGTTATAAAACCGGACAAAATGATCGCTGGGAATCATAGTTTTTTCTCCCTGACAATACCGTTGCCATCCTTAGGACAGCAACGGTAAACAGTAAATACAAAATTACTTGATCAACCAGGCTTTTTCGTCCCGGATCACTTCATCGATCGCCTTGGAGCAGGCATCGTTGAGCTGATAGTTCAAATAGGTCTTGGCTGTATTGAATACATTCAAGCGCACCATGAGTTCTTTCTGCCCGGCCATCCAGCATTCGATACTCTTGCCGCCGAACACTTTGAACATGACTTCGGCCAGATGATCCTGTATTTTCTGAGCTTCGTCATATTTGCCTTCAGCAGCCAGACGGCACATTTCAGCTGCGTAAGCACCGTTAAAGCAGCCGCCGCCGAACAACACGCCGTCATAACCGGCTTTAAGGTAGGTCACGCAATCAAATTCATCGCCGCACAGTACGGCCAATTCATTATTGCGGCGTTTTTTGGCCGCCATGATCGCTTCAACAAATTCCGGCATACTGGCCGAATCTTTGCACAGAATGACCTTGGGATCATCCAGCAGCTTGCCCAGCACTTCCGGCTCCACATAAACGCTGGAAAATTTGCCGCGGTTGTAAATGCCCACTGGAATCTGACTGGCATCAATCACCTGCTTGTACAAATCATAAATAAAATTTCCCTTGGCTGCGTTGAGCTGGAAAAACGGCGGCGCGATCACCGCAATATCAATACCGCAATCCTGATAACGATCCAGATTTTCGATCATCCGTTCCGCCGAGTTATCGGTGATCTGCATGGCCACTGGAATACGGCCATTCACATAGCGCACAGTCAACTCAGCCAGCCGCTGCCGTTCACGATCGGGCAAAAACGGCCCTTCCCCGGCTGTGCCGCCCAAAAACAGACCTTTGATCCCCAGCTTGATCTGGTGTTCGACCAGCTTGCACAACGCATTGCTGTCCACTTTGCCATCATTGGTCAACGGGGTCGACATGGCCGACCAGGCACCCTTGAAAACATCCATACCGAACTTCATTTTTAAGCTCCTTTGTTAAACGGCGTGAATATGTAGTATTTATTTTATCTGTTTTAAAATACACATCTCCGGTAAAAAATCAAATCAAAATTCGGTTAAAAAGCTTAATTCAATAAAATTTTTTCGATTTTTTTTGCTTTTTGCCCCAAATAGTGCCATATTACTGTTATGAGTAAGCAGCAAAAAACATTGACCGAGCAAGTTGAAGAACGCATCTACCTTTATATACGTCAGAAAGGTTATGCGTTCGGTGATTTGTTGCCCAAAGAAGAAGAACTCGCATCCGAGCTGGAAGTATCGCGTACCATTACCCGCGAAGCGTTGAGCCGCTTGAAGGCTTCCGGAGTCATCGAAAGCCGTCGCCGCCGCGGCATGATCCTGAAAAAGCCGGATCTTTTCTGCGGTATGCAAAAGCTTATCTGCTATGACTTGCTCGATGAAGCGACTAAAAAAGAGATCGCCCAGCTGCGGCTGGTCATCGAATTGGGCCTGTCGGATCTTATATATTTGAACCGCACGCCGGAAGCGATCGCTGAATTGGCTGAAATTGCCGGAAAATTCCAGACACCAAACATAACTTCGCAGCAATACCGGCAGGTGGAACAGGATTTTCACCGCCGCTTGTTTTCGCTTTCCGGCAACACTTTGATCGAACAGTTTCAGCTGCTGCTGGAGCCTTTCTTTGCCCACACCAGCAACCAGGCTGCTTTGGCGGCCGAACGATCCTACTTTGATCACATGGAACTGGTCGAATCGCTGCGCAGTGATTCCATGCAGGATTGGCGTGAGAAAGTCCACCTGCACTTTGCTCATTACTTTTGCTGAAGCGCCACGCTCCGGTTCTGACGGCGGTCTTCGCAAAACATCTGCAAAGCGTTGTAGCTGTTGTGCCATAAAACATAAAAAATCACGCCCAGCGAAGCTAACGGCCCGGCGTAGACCAAAGCCAGATAGATGGTAAGGGTGGTATTTTTCTGTCCCAGACTCTGACTGGCTTCCCGCCGCAGTTTGCGTTCGCCCAAAAAGTATCCGACGGTAAAATTCACTGCGCAGATCAACAGCGATATAAACGCAATTTCCAACACGATCCACAGCGATACATCCGGATTTTTCTGAAAAAATTCTGCGGCCGTCGCCGCAATAATAAACAAGCTGAACGACCACAGCGAAAAGGTTTGATTCTTAAAACGTTTCGGCCATTGCTCCGCCGCCGGGTGGAGCTTGCGTATAATCAGCGACAAACCATAAGGTATGAGCATCAAAAATACCAGCGACTCCAGCACCCGCAGCATAAAGTCCCAAGATACATTGCCGCAGACAAATCCCAACAGACACGGCAGCACGCAAGCGATCCCCACATTGGTGATCATAAAAGCAGTCAAAACATATCCGACATTGCCGTTGAGCATAGCCATGACTACCGCTGCCGCCGTTGCCGTAGGGGTAATGCCCACAAAAAACGCCGCCTGGCCCAGAGTCTTATCGCCGGTAATGCCCCATGCCGCCAGCCAGCTGACTATTCCGATAAGCAAATTGGCCAGCAGGAGCAGAAAATGCGATCTGCGGATACGCATTTCCCGCAAATTCAACCCCAAAAAGACCATCATCAGCATTACCATGATCAAATAACGGATCAAAAAATTCATCCCTGCCGCCTGTGGGCAGATGATTCCCAACCCCAGAGGGATAAAAATCATCGCCGGCCGGAGTAAAGTTTTAAGCATAATTTAATGACCTTGTATATGGAGTTGTTTTTTTGACAAATAAAAAGGCGGCCTCAGCCGCCTTTTCAAACTGAAATAACAGATTAACCGTTGCGCTTTTCAAAGTCGCGCATGAAGTCGATCAAGGCATCCACACCCGCCATCGGCATGGCGTTGTAGATACTGGCACGGCAGCCGCCGACGATACGGTGACCTTTAAGTGAGGTCAAACCGGCAGCGGTGGCTTCCTTGACAAACTGCGCATCCAGTTCTTCGCTGGGCAGACGCCACACCACGTTCATGCGGGAGCGGCTTTCTTTCTGCACCGGAGTGGTGTAGTAGCTGGTGCTGTCCAGATAATCATAAAGTTTGGCCGCCTTGGCATCATTGAGTTTTTCCACACCGGCCACACCGCCCTGCGCCTTGATCCAGTCAGTGACCAGCGCCAGCAGATAGATAGCAAAGGTCGGCGGGGTGTTGTACAGCGAGTTATTTTCGCTGTAGGTCGAATATTTGAGCATGGTCGGCAGATTGGCCGGAGTGCGTTCCAAGAGATCATTGCGCATGATCACCAGCGCCATACCGCTGGGGCCGAGGTTCTTCTGAGCACCGGCATAGATCATGCCGAAATCGTTGACATTAACTTCGCGGGACATGATGTCGCTGGACATATCAGCGATCAACGGCACATCGACTTTGGGGAATACCCGATACTGGGTACCAGCCACGGTGTTGTTGCTGGTAATGTGCAGATAAGCAGCATCAGCCGGGGTGGCTTCCCACTTGGCGAAGTCCGGAATGTAAGCGTATTTATCTTCTTTGCTGGAGCAAACGATGCGGGCTTTGCCCAGATTGGCGGCTTCTTTGTAAGCCTTGTTGCTCCACACGCCGGTATCGGCATAATCGGCAACCTTGTCGCCCAACAGGTTCATAGCCAGCATGGAAAACTGCAGACTGGCACCGCCCTGGATGAACATAACAGAGTAATCATCGCTGATGTTCATCAATTCTTTGACATTTGCCACGGCGCGTTCGATAACTTCGGTAAACTGTTTGCCGCGGTGAGAAAGTTCGATAAGACCGCTGCCGGATTCCTTGAAGTTGCAAAATTCCGCCTGTGCGATTTTCATAACATCCTCCGGCAGCATAGCCGGACCTGCGCTGAAGTTGTAAACCTTCATTTTATCAATCCTTTCTCAATAGTGGAGTATATTGTTTGAAAATAATCAATCAGATAATATACACCACTTTATTTTTTTTTCAAACCAACTCTCAAAAAAATTTACACACCGGATAAAGATTCTGCAAAAAAAACACATTTTAAAAAGATAAAAAAATATCTAAGTCAACTTGTAATCCTCAAAAAATGTGCTATTTTAAATATAGATAAAAAAATATCTAATGGATCAAGATATTTTTTTTATTGTCAAAATTATTACAACAAGGAGTATGAATCATGGAGAAAAAAGATGACCCCGTACCTGCGGCCGCTGAAGCGGCAGCGGAAATCCAGGAAATTGATGCCATTGTAGCCAAAGCTAAAGCAGCTCAGGCGATCTATGGAAACTTTTCCCAGGAACAGGTAGACAAAATTTTCAAGGCAGCAGCTTTGGCCGCCTGCAACCAGCGCATAATGCTCGCCCAAATGGCCGTGGAAGAAACCGCCATGGGGGTGGTGGAAGATAA
Organism: Lentisphaerota bacterium; assembly: GCA_015061575.1. Classification (GTDB taxonomy): domain Bacteria; phylum Verrucomicrobiota; class Lentisphaeria; order Victivallales; family Victivallaceae; genus SIG78. The sequence goes on along the minus strand of SUWF01000008.1, from coordinate 10,094 downwards.
AATCATCAAAAATCATTATGCCTCTGAATACATCTACAACAAATTTGCCAATACCAAAACCTGCGGTATCATCGAAACTGACGATGCCAGCGGCATGATCAAAGTAGCCGAGCCCCGGGGCGTCATTGCCGGTATCGTTCCGACGACCAACCCGACTTCCACGGCTATTTTCAAAGCACTTATTGCCCTCAAGACCCGCAATGCGATCGTTTTCAGTCCGCATCCCCGGGCCAAAAAATGTACCAATCTGGCCGCCAAAATTGTTTTGGATGCAGCAGTCGCCGCCGGCGCTCCGGCTGACATCATCGGCTGGATCGAAGAACCTACAGTTGCTAAAAGCGGCTATCTTATGTCGCATAAAGATATATCGTTGATTCTGGCCACCGGCGGTCCCGGCATGGTCAAAGCCGCTTATTCCAGCGGTACCCCGGCGGTCGGGGTCGGCCCCGGCAACACCCCGGTGGTGATGGATGAAAGCTGCGACTGCGTAATGGCTGTCAACTCCGTGCTGTTGAGCAAAACGTTTGACAACGGCATGATCTGCGCTTCCGAACAGTCAGTTACGGCGGTCAAGAGTATTTATGATGCGGTCAAAAAAGAATTTGCCAGACGCGGCGGCTATATACTTAACAAAAAAGAAGCCGCCGCCGTATCCTCAGTCATCCAGATCGATGGCAAGCTGAACAGCAAGATCGTTGGCCAATCCGCCAAAGCCATCGCCCAAATGGCTGGCATCACGGTTCCGGACGATACCAAAGTATTGATCGCCGAGGTCAGCAAAGTTGGTTTGGAAGAAGCCTTTTCGCGGGAAAAACTCTCGCCCACGCTGGCTCTCTACTGCGCAGATGATTACAATCAGGCGCTGGCCAATGCCAAAGCATTGCTGGAATACGGCGGCCTCGGACACACAGCTGTGCTTTATACCAATACTCAAAATGAACAGCGCATCCGTGAATTCGGTCACGAAGTCAAAGCCAGTCGGGTATTGATCAATTCACCGTCGTCGCATGGTGCTATCGGCGACCTCTACAATTTTGCATTGACCCCGTCGCTGACGCTGGGCTGCGGTTCCTGGGGCGGCAATTATGTATCCGAAAATGTCGGCCCTGCCAATTTGCTCAACATCAAGTCAATCGCCAAACGGAGAGAAAACATGCTCTGGTTCCGAGTTCCTCAAAAAGTATATTTCAAATACGGCTGCCTGAGTACTGCGCTGGGCGATCTGGCCGGTAAAAAGAAGGCTTTTATTGTTACCGATAAGTTCCTGGCCGGCAGCGGCATCCTTACTCCGATACTGGAAAAGTTGACCGCTATGAACATCCAAACCCATGTCTTTGCCGACGTGGCACCGGATCCGACTATCCAGTTGGCAAAAAAAGGCTTGGAACAGCTCAAGAGCTTTGAAGCCGATGTCATCATCGCCGTCGGCGGCGGCTCGCCCATGGATGCAGCCAAGATCATGTGGCTGATGTATGAACAGCCGGAAATCAAATTTGAAGATGTGGCCGCCCGGTTTATGGATATAAGAAAACGTATCGTGCGCCTGCCCGATCTGGGCAGCAAAGCCATGATGGTAGCAATCCCGACCACCGCCGGTACCGGCTCGGAAGTCACGCCGTTTGCCGTGATCACCGATGAAGTCACCCAGCAGAAATTTCCGCTGGCGGACTACGCGTTGACTCCCAACATGGCGATCATCGATACGGAACTGATCATGAAAATGCCCAAGGGCCTGACCGCCGTATCCGGTTTGGATGCGCTGACCCATGCGCTGGAAGCCCGGGTATCGTGCATGCAGAGCGACTACTGCAACGCTCTGGCCAACGAAGCGACCCGGCTGATCTTTGAAAATCTTCCGCAATGTTACGAAAACGGCCCCATGGATGAACCGGCCCGTGAACACATGTTCAATGCTTCGGCTATGGCCGGGATGGCATTTGCCAATGCCTTCTTGGGCTTGTGCCACAGCATGGCGCACAAACTGGGCGGCATGTACCACGTTCCGCACGGTCTGGCGAATGCGTTCCTGATCAGTCACATCATCCGCTACAATGCTGTTGACTGCATGACCAAGCAAGCGGCCTTTCCGCAATATCATGCTCCGCACGCCAAGCAGGATTATGCACAAGTGGCACGCTATGTGGGCATCACCGGCAAAACCGACGATGAATTGGTCAGCAAGCTCATCGACAAGATCGAAGCGCTCAAAAAGCAGCTGGATGTTCCGGCAGCAATGAAGCCGTATCTGGACAGCAAAGGCGTCACCGAAGCTACCTTCCTGGCGCAGCTGGATGAATTGTGCGTAAAAGCCTACGATGATCAATGCACGGGCGCCAACCCGCGTTATCCATTGATTTCGGAAATCAAGGAGTTGTATCTGGCCGCCTACTACGGCAAATGATCAGATAGTCAAATTCCACCAAACGGACTGCGGCAAGAACCCATGTTCTGCCGCAGTTTTTTTGTCTATTTTATGGGCAGCAAAAGTTGCAATGTACTTTTTGAGCGGTTATATTAAATGCCATATATAATCAGTAAGGAATTTTTTATGTCAGGTATTTCACATGAGTCGCCTCCGGTTTTGTATTGGCCTGGCAATCCGGTTTCCAGCCAGGAAATATTGAAATATCTGGATAATATACTGACCACGGAGCGGCTGAATACCCACCAGCATTACGCTTTTACTCCGCATAACAGCCAGCTGTTCAACCGCAGTGCGGATTTTCTCTGTACCACCCGGCTGTGCTGGTTCGACCTGCCCTCGCCGGTGACCGTGGAAGCCTACTTTGATGGCGCCTGGACCCAACGCAAGATCTTTAATGGCGACGTTCTGGTCGGCGGATACAACGGGTTCAACCGGGTGGTGGAACCCGGCAATAAAGTTTACGGCGGCTTTTCGATAATTTTTCATCTGCACCACATAAGATTGCATTATGGTTATTTTGACCACGGCCGGGAGCTGGCCAACATTTACTATCACACCTTGCACCCGGCTTCCGGAGTGCTGGAGTTGTTGCGCAAAGCTCTGGATGAAGTAATTCACGAAACCGGCACCATGCGGCAGGAACGCACCCGGCCGATTTTGGAGGCAATAGTACGTCAGCTGCGCTACGAACTGACCAGCGAAGAAAAGACCACGCTTCCCAAAAACAATCAACTGGCAGTCAGGATCAAAAATTATATTGAACACAACTTCTGCCACGCTATAGATTGCGCAGCTGTTTGCGAAGCGTTATCAGTCAACCGCTCCTACGCTTCAACAGTTTTTCACGCAACATTCAACATGACCATGAAAGAATATTTGACCATGCTGCGGTTGGAAACCGCCGAGGTGCTGCTGGCCAGCGGCGAAGATATAAAAGTTGAAGAAGCTGCCCGCTGCTGTGCATTTTCCAGCGTAAGTTATTTTGTAAAAGTTTTCCGCAAACGCTACGGCATAACACCCGGCGAATACCGGAACAAAAAAGCCCATCCAACGCCCTGAAAAATCGCCATAAAAAAGATATTATGAGAGACACCGGGATTTCTCTCATAATGTCTTTTCAGCATCAAAACTTAATATGCGGTCTGGAGTCATTTCCGTTTTAATGCGATGCGCCGGGGCAAGCTGCGAACGTATGGTGATGATGTGCTCCGCACGCCAATAATTTATTACAACTTACATAAAAATCATCTTCATATTCAGATCAAAATCAACGATCAGACTGCTGTTATTTACTTTGTTATGCAGGATTTATTCTGCGGCTCAGCTCAATTATTTGATGCTTCAGAAATAAATAGTAAGAGATTTGTTGGGCAGAAGCGTTTTTTTATTGCTAACTAATATCACAGATTGCAACTTGTTTAAGGTTTGATTTTTGGCGGGCTTTATACTATATTACCTGGCAGTAAGAAAAAAAGGAGTCAAAAATGCTTGCCCGAATTGCATGTATGTTTTTAACTGTCGGAGTGATGTTTTCTGCCAATTCCAATCATATACAAGGTGAAATTATGAGTAAAAAAAATAATCCTGCTGCTGATATGCTTACGATTCCTGCACTGCCGGAAGTGCTGCTGACTCCGGACGGCGAAGTAAAGGAAGATTTCTGGAGCAAGGCTGCCGTCATTGAACCGCAGCTGCTTTACCGCCAGAACGGCTTGACCAGTAAAGCAAAAACGGTAGTGCGGTTATGTTCCGACCCGAATAATCTTTATATCGGAATCGTTTGCGAAGAACCCGATGCCGTGGTCGTGGATGAAAATGACCCGATGCCGTGGAAATCTGACAGTGTGGAAATTTTTATTGCCGGCAATCGCCATCCTGCCTGGTACCGCCAGATCGTTGTAGGAGCAAGCGGCAAAAAATTCAGCCAGATGATCCACGAAAGTCAATGGCAAAGTAAAACCTGTCGCAGCAAAAATTTCTGGAGCGCCGAATTGGTGATCCCACTGGATAAACTTGGAAAAATCGCCAGCGGCGATCTGCGGATGAATATATTGCGCACCCGCCGCTGTGTTAAAGAAATCATCACCTGGCAGCCATTGAAAGCCCGGGCACTGGAAGTGGAAACGTTTGGCAAAGTTGCCTTGCCCGGCGCAATTGATGTACTGCGGTACGGTGCGTGGACATTTCAAATCAAAAGCCGCAGTGCCGGGCTGGCTTACGAAAGCAGTGTGCCGGTGGACGGTTGCTTTTACTACCGCAAACAGGGCAGTAAAAAATGGCTGCAGACTGCCGGAAACGCCTCAACAGAGCCGCTGCTGCGCAGTTGTTATTTAACACAGCTTGAACCGGATACGATTTATGAGTATTATGTTCCGGGCATGAAAAAAATTGCCGGGTTCCGGACTTTGAGTGAACAAAATGGCGATTTTTCGGCGGTGTTGATCCCCGATCTGCACTGTCGGGCGCTTTATTTGGAAAACCTGCTCAAACGGGCGGATGTGCAAAAGAGCGATCTGTTGTTTTTGCTGGGCGACCAGCTGGCGGCATCGCTGGCGAGGGAATACCATTATGACGGCTATCTGAAAACGATTTTTGAATATTGGAACAAACCATTTTATGCTGTTTTCGGCAATCATGAAGGTCGGGGCGAAGCGGCAGACAGTTTCTACGATATTTTTGCCGGCGGCAAAAAAGCCGCCTTCGATGCGTTCAGTCACAAAGGGGTGTTTTTTGTGATACTTGATACCGACCGTGACTTTGATATGTCTGAAGAATATAAAAAATTGCAGATCGGATTTCTGAAAAAAGTTACTGCAACTGATGAGTTCAAACGTGCAGAATTCCGGGTACTGCTGCTGCATGTACCGATCAGTTTTTTCTGGCGGCGCTGGGGCAACGAAAATTATGCGATCTTTTCGGCACTGCCGCCGGAAACCCGGCAAATGTTTGATTTGGCATTGAGCGGGCACATCCACCAGTACACCCGCTGTTTGGCAGGCGATAAAACCATCACTTCAGAAGAACCGACTATCCACGGTATGAAAGCGGAACGCCAACTGCCGTTCCCGGAATTTACGGCACCGGAGTTGGCACTGATCCAACTGAAGAAATTCGGTAAAACCTTGCAGGTTAATATTTTTGACCAGCACGGAAAACTTATTGAAGATTACATTGTCAAACCCAAAAGATAACCTAAGAAAGGTCGTTTTTATGAAAAAGATCAAGTGTGCAGTAATCGGTACCGGCGGCAGATGCCGCAGCATTATGAAAGAGCTTTTGAAGCATGCCCAAGGCAATCTGGAAGTGGCAGCTGTCTACGATCCGGAGCAATGGATGCGTGACAAGTTTTTCAACGATCTTGACTTGCCGGCGGTGGAAAACTCTGAATCGCCTGAAGCTGCGATCAATACTCCCGGCGTGGAATGGGTGATCGTAACTTCGCCGAACAGTATGCACTGCGATCACATCAAGGCTGCTTTTGCAGCTAAAAAGCATGTCTTTGCTGAAAAACCGCTGGCGACGAGCATCGAAGATTGTCAGGCAATCGAAAAAGCCCACAAAGCCGCCGGCACCATGTTTGCCACCGGTTTTGTGCTGCGCTATTCGCCTTTGTATCTCAAGGTCAAAGAGTTGCTTGATTCCGGCAAGTTCGGTAAAATTTTGAGCATCGAAGCCAACGAAAATATTCTGCCCGAACATGGCGGCTACATGCTTACGACCTGGCGGAGAAAACGCGAGCTTGCAGGTCCGCACATCCTTGAAAAGTGCTGCCACGATCTGGATTTGCTGGAGTGGTTTACCGGCGATCTGCCGCTGAAAGTGCGTGCGGTTTCCGACCGCCGTTTCTGGATACCTGAACGTAATTACATGCTTGAAAAATATCCGCCCAATACCCTGATGGTCAAGCAGAACCAGCAACAGGCAGATTCGCCGTTCACCGCCGAAAGCGATGTGGATGATACGACGTTCAGCTTTTTTGAATTCCGCAACGGCATCATTGGCAGTTTCAGTGCCACTATGTGCAATGCGTTGCCGGAACGGCGTATGCGCTTCCACTGCGAATACGGCACGCTGGTCGTGGAGTTTTACACCATGAGCGTGCGTTATCACATGATCGGCGAAAGCACCGAACAGTTGATCACCTTCGGCAGTTGCCTCGGGCATGGCGGCGGCGACGGCAAAATCATGGGCGAATTATGGGATGCCATGCAGAACGGCACCCGGCCCAAATGCAGCGGCAGTGAAGGTTTGCGCAGTGCGGTATTTTCGCTTGCCATCGATCGGGCGGCATGCGAAAATCGTGAAATCGATCTGACTGAAGTTTGGCAGGAACTCGGCTGCTGAAAAACCTGCTTCAAACTATATATGCCTCTATTGTTTACCGTTTTTGCGGGCATCAGTAGAGGCATGATTTTTGCGGAATGCTTCCGGCGATATGTGATAAACTGCCATAAAGGCGCGATAAAAGCTTGAGTACGAGCCATAGTTGCAGTATTGGGCGATCTCTTTGCAGCTGCAGTTGCTTTTGAGCAAAAGATTCATCGCCGCCCCCAGTTGCTGTTCTGCCCGGAAATTACGCAAAGTACGGCCGGTTTCTTTGTGGAATATCCGCGACATGTGTTCGCGCGATACCCCAATGCGCCGCGCCAGCGAACTGGTGGAAATCGATTCATAAAATGCACTGGCGATTTCGTTTTTCACCTCCTGACAAATGCTCTGACTGCTGTTGCGGGTCGATGTTGAACTGCTGCCGCAACCAAGTTCGTTGACCAGATCAAAAAATATCTTGGCGCCTTCCAGCTGCGATATAAACAAAGTTGCACCGGCATATTGCAGATAATCAGTCAGGATTTTTTCCAGCGCAGGATTGGGATTGGCAAAAAAGTAACCGTAGGCAGAATTGATTTCCCGGATTAGATTTTCCGATGATTCACCGGTAAAATTGATCCAGATAAAGTGCCAGCGTTTCTTGCTGCATTCCGGTACATAGTACGCTACTTGCGGGTCGCTGTCGCTGTACAGAAATGCCGTCCCCGGGCGGCATTCAAACTCCTTGCTGCCGACTTTCAGAATTCCGCAGCCCGACAAGGTGAACGTAAGTTGTCCGCCTACAGATTTGGGGATATTGTACGGATTGGTCAGAGGCATACGGTAGCCCTGACCTTGTACTTCTTCCACCACAGTAGCGGGACAGGGCAACGACTGGCAAGTGGTTTCTGCCGAAAAAAAGACACTTCGCAGCCTTATCTTGTCAAGTTCAAGCATAACTAAAATCTTTCGTTGTCAAATGGCAACTTTTCTGATGATGGTTTGTTTTACTATAATTCGTGTTTCCGGATATTGCCACAAAAAATCGCTTCGGAATGGCAAAAAAATCCCGATAAAATCTTTTTGACATATTTTATCACAAACTGCAAGCATTGCGAACTTGTTTTTGTACGCTTTTAATGTATTGTATTTCTTGTATAACAATAAATCTTTATATTGAGGAATGTTTCAATTATGTATATTGGCAAATTCAAATCAGTTTCCCCCCGGGCAGTCAAACCGGCGGGAATATTGAAAACTTTTGCAGAACGTCAGAAGTGCAATCTGACCAGCCGTTATCAGGAACAGAAATTTCCTTTTGATACGCCTATGTGGGATGGCGGAGTCGGTAAAACCATTTTAGCCAGTATCGTCTACAACGATGCCAGCGCCGAAACTCCATCGCAGGAAGCCTGGTGGCCTTACGAACAGAGTGCCTATCTGCTGGACGGCATGGTGCGGCTGGGAATATTGGAAGATGATGAAAATTTGCTCAATGTTTTCCGCAAAAACCTCTCTTATATGCTTGATCACCCCAATGAACAACGATTGTTGGGGCACTGCTACAATGATTCGCCCTCGGAGTGGCCCATGGCAGTATTTTTCCGGGCTGCGCACGCTTACATCGAAGCGTTCGGCGACGAAGATGCCAAACAGCGTTTTATAGAACACTACCGCAATTTGCCGGTGGAAACGCTGGGCATCGGGTTCCGTCATATCAACAATATTGAGGGGGTGCTTTTGTGTTACGCATGGAGCAATGATGCTTCACTGTTGGAAAAAGCTGAAAAGGCTTACCGGCTGCACAATGCACACTACAGTTTGCATTTGGAAGATGAGTTTGAACTTTTCCGCAACAAACTTGTGAGCGATAACGGCTATGTGCTGCATGGCGTATCTTTCAGCGAAGCAGTCAAGCTGCCGGTGATGCTCTATTTATACAGCGGCAAAAGCGAATATCTTGCTGATGCCGAAAAGGGGTTGCAATGGGTGCTTGAACACCACGAACAGATCCCGGGGCTGCCCTCCTGCAACGAAGACTTTGCCGGACGCGATCCCCTGCAGGGCTACGAAACTTGCGTTATAAATGACTTTGCCTGGGCGCTCGGGTACTTTTTGATGGCGACCGGCAAGGCGGAATATGCCGACCGCATGGAAAAGATTTTTTACAACGCATTCCCCGGGGCGATCCTCAAAGATTTTACCGGATTGCAGTATCTCTCCAGCCCCAATCAGACCATTGCCACGGCGGGCAGCAACAACAGTTTCTTCTTCCGCGGCACCGCCACGTTCCGCCAGTTCCGCACCGACCACAGTGCTCAGTGCTGCACCGGCAATGTGCATCGGATATTGCCCAACTACATACTGCGCAGCTGGATGCTTGACAGCAATGATGCCCCCGTAGCAGCGCTCTATGGAGCAAGTTCGTTCAGCGGAGTCTTTAACGGCAAAAAGTATGTTATCAACGAAAAAACCTCATACCCATACGCTGAAGATATAGCCTTTGAATTTTCCGGCGAAGCAGTGGATATGCCCTTTACGTTCCGCATTCCCGGCTGGTGCAAAAATGCCGCGATCACGCTCAACGGTTCTGCGCTTGAACTGCCGGCTGCTGAAAACGGCTTCTGTACAGTCAAAAGGCTCTGGCAGCCTGGCGATGTGCTGCAGCTTACGCTGCCCATGCAGGTCAAACGCTGCAATGAACGCTACTGGGCGCATTATGAATACGGTCCATTGGTATTTTCTTACAATGTGCCGTGTACGCTGCACCGCGAAGATGAACGGTCGTTGGCTCCGTGTGATGTTTATCCGGCGGGAGCGTGGAACTATGCGATCGCAGCGGATGTCCCGGTGGAAGTTGTCAAGTCGCCGGTAACAGAATTTCCGCTGGATGTTCCGCCGGTAAAGCTCAAGGTCAAGGCGCAGAAGATCACCAACTTTGATGCTCTGGAACTGGGGCGGTACACGCCGGAAGTGCCGCTGTTTTATCAGGCGATCGGCGATAGCGAAACGATCGAACTGGTGCCCTATGCCTCAACGCTGCTGCGCATTACTGCGTTCCCGGATCTGGTGGAGCGAAAAGTTTTGAATTGTCATCAGGTGCTGGTTTCGGATATTTATCCGTATGACTTCCGCAAAAGTATGGCTGAACAGCAGTTTTTACCGGAATTTCTTACTGACGGGGAACTTAAAAATCATTGTCATGATCTGGTTCCGGAACGCACCGGTTACTGCGATCTGGTCAAGCACTTCAAAAGTCCGGAAAACGGCATAGCTTATATGGCGTTCCGGATTTATTCTGACCAGGCACGCAAGGCAACGGTAGCAGTCAGTGCGGGGGATGCGGCTGAAATATTCTTCA
>SUWF01000053.1 GCA_015061575.1 Lentisphaerota bacterium | reverse complement strand
GATAGAAAAAGTCCTAATGACAGGGGGCAGGCAAAACTGTTCGCCTGTCAGATAAAAAAATCTGCAAATTATTTGCAAAATCTGTTTTTACAGCTACTTTATAAAAAAGTTATGGGATGGCTGTGAATAGATTTTGATTTTTAAGCAAAATACAGTATATTAATTCAGTAAAAGCATAAATATTTGGAGGTCAAATAATGTTCAAATCAAAAACCGTAACGGCAGTTTTACTGCTTGTGTTCACCGTGGTTATGGCCGCTGCAGAAGCACGGCCCAAATACGTTTTTCTGTTTGTCGGCGACGGCATGGGGCCCACCATCCGGCAATACTACCAGAAAGAATTTCCCGACAGCTCGCTGGAAAAATTTCCGGTCACTCAAGTTACCGGCACCAATAATTGCCAGGGAAAATTGACCGATTCCGCCGCCTCCGGCACAGCCATCGCCTGCGGCATAAAAACTTACAACGGCGCCGTCGGCGTAAATGCCGATGGCAAACCGGTCACCAGTCTGGCCAAGATACTGCGGGACAAAGGTATGGCTATTGGCATAATCACCAGCGTCGGCTTGAACGATGCCACGCCGGGAGCGCATTATGCCCACCGGCTGACCCGCAAAGATCATGTCGGGGTGCTGTCGGATCTTTACGCCAGCAACTTTGATTTTTTTGCGGGAGGTTTTCTGCTGAAACCCAACACTTACAGCACCAGTGACTACAGTAAACTGCTCAATAAGGTCAAATATGAATTCCGCGGCAGTTATAACTTTGATAAACACAAGGCCCGCAAACGGGTGGTTTACGTTGCGCCCATGGAGCCGGATTGGCCGGAGGCTCCGCAAAAACGCCATCTGCTCAGCGAAGTGACCGAATTTGCCATTCAAACTTTGCAGCACGATAAGCAGGGATTTTTTATGCTGATCGAAGGCGGTGCGATCGACCACCGGGCGCATAACAACGATTTGGCCGGAACCATGCGGGAAATGCGGGAATTTGATCTGGCAGTCAAAAGTGCGCTCAAGTTCCAGCAGCAGCACCCCAAAGAAACTTTGATCGTCATCACCAGTGACCACGATACCGGCGGCATGAATATAAAAAATCATCAATCCGGTTCGCTGTGGAAAAAACAAGCCAATCGGGCCATCTATGCGGACAGCAAATTCAAAAAACGTTTCAAGAACAAAGCCTCCGACGAAGAGCTGATCAAATTTTTGAGTCAGTATTTCGGTTTGGCTGAATTGACTTTGCCGGAACAAAAAGCCATGCAGGAAGCGTTGCGCATCTATCGGGATCCGGAATTGCGCAAAACCCAGAACTACCGCAGCATGTACGGTTCTTACAACCCCGTGGTGGTGCAGATGATGCGGCTGCGGGATGCCCGCTGCGGCGTGGATTGGACCGGATTCAGCCACACCGACCGCAAGGTTTGGACCAATGCGCAGGGTGCAGGCGAAAAATACTTCAAAAATATCAAAGAAAACTCCGATATCCCCCACGCCATAAGTCTGGCCGTGCTGGGCGAAGATGTCATGGATAAAGCCGCCGCAACCCCGCCGCAGCTGGTGGAAAAAAAGATGGAAGAATACTTCAATTTTATCACCATCAACAGTCACCGGGCGATCTTCCGTTACGGTCAGAAAAAAGCCGACCCGCTGGAGCTGAGTTTCAAGGGCGGTTCCATAGAACAAACCCTCAAACGCAGCGACCGCTTCGGCCGGGTGAGCTTTGAAAAACTTACCCCCGATACCGAATACACCCTGACGGTCAAACGGAACAATAAGACGGTATTTGAACGCAAGATCAAAACCTTGCCGGTCATAAAGGGCAAAATGCTGGGGCGCATCGGTTTGATCGCCGATCCGCATGTAGCGCTGGATCCGGATACACATTATGGCCGGATGCACTCGCAGAGTGTAAATGCTCTGGCGCTGGTCTGCAAGCAGTTGGCAGCTCAAAAAGTGGATTTTATTGTGCTGCCCGGCGATATAACCGAGGCCAGCAAATACCCGGAATTAAAGGCGGTCGCCAAGGTACTCAACCAAAACAAAAATCTGAAATTTTACGGCATACCCGGCAATCACGACCGACTGAAACAAAAAAGCTTCAAAGAATTATGGATAAAGACGTTCGGTGCAACCGCCAGACTGGAAAAACATGGTGATCTGCAAATATTGCTGTTGGATACCGGCAACGGGAATCTGGCCGATAAGCCGGAAAATCTTCAGGCAGTGGAAGCTCTGGATCCCGCTTTACCGGTCGTAGTTTTCAGCCATTATCAGCTGGCTCCGGACAGCTATCTGCAAGACCCTGACCGGGCAATCCACGATGCCGACAAGGCCGGAAATGCGCTCAAAAAACTTGCCTCCATGCAGGGTATTATCTTTGTAGGACACAAAAATGTTGCAACATCCGCCAAGCTGGGCAAGCTCTGGCAGATCAATTTGCCGCAGCTCACACAATTCCCGGCGGGGGTGGCTTATGCTGAAATTTACCAGCATGGCTGCCGCTTGGAATTTCAAACAGTGCTGGATGAATTTTACGACGAATACGGCCGTATCCGCGGCAATGCGATGGGCCAAAAAACCACTTACCGTGATCGCCACAGCCTGAAAATCTGGAACAATTTCTACGAATTTGCTCCGCAGGAAAAGTAAAAAATCCCCTGTTTCTGCTCAGCGCCGGGCGCACGCCCGGCCGGGTGGTACAGCATTGTTTTACAAAGATTTCAAGGCATTGCCCCGGGGCTGCAGCTCCAGGGCATCCTGCAGTTTTTTCAGGAGGGTTTGCAGCTCTTGCGGATCGTTCTGCAGCAGCTTTTGCCGGGTAAATTTTTGCGGGTATTTATCTTCCAGCCAGTGACAGAATTTCAGAATAAAAAATCCATCGCAATAGATGTGCAAAGCCTGATGCAATGCGGCGTGATTTTTCGGCGTATTACGCACGATCCGCTGCCAGATCTCGGCAAAATTCAGCTCATTGAAGAACGCCTGCAGATGCTCAGCTGCCAGTTCCATAATGCCGTTGGACAGTTGATCATAACTGCTGACGGCAGCTTGATGAAAAAACTTCCGCAGCAATTCAAAGCTTTCAGCTGCATACAGTTCAATATCTTTGCCCGCCAGCTGTCCGGCAATGGCGGGGCCGGTACCAAAGGGCACCCGTCCGGAAAGCCGCCCCGCCGGATAGACCCAGCAATCCGGAATGATTTCCACTGCGCCCACTTTGCGCAGCGCCTGCAAAAAATAAAAATCCTCGCCCGCAGCATGACGGCGCATCCCTCCGCAACGCATATAATCAGCGGCGTTGCACATAAAGGCCGATCCGATCGTCCAAAAACCGTAGGCCGAACCGCAGCTGCGCAGCTTGACCGCATAATCCAGCAAAAATATTTCATAGCGCATGGCGGCAATATTGACTGCCGGTTCCGGACTCTCGCAACGGTGATTGAAAGCAAAAACCGCCCCGGCCGCCTGCGGATGACTTTGTGCCCAAGCCAAGGCACAACTCAAGTAATTTTCGTCCACCAAAGTATCGGCATCCAGCGAAAAAAGCCAGCTTTTTTTATCCGTCACTTTGCCGTCACTTTGCGCAATAACGCTGTCAAATCCGACTTTCCGGGCGTTGCCAACGGTGCGGAATTTTTCTTTTATCTCGCTATCCAGCAAGTTGATATAAAATAATTCACGACCAATGGAAAGTCCCCCGTCATATTTTCCGTCATTTTTTTGAAGCGACGCCAACAATTCCCGATCGGCCGCCTGTGCCTGAACGCTGCAATCAGCCGGTTCATTGAGTACCAGCACCACAGCGACCGGCTCGGGAGCATGCTGCAAGGCGCTTTTGAGTGCAGAAAGTGTCCGGCCGATCGATTCGTTTTCGTCAAAGACCGGAATCACCACATAATGCCGGGCCGCAGGAGCTGACGGCTCCAGCGGATAAAGCAAAGGATTGCGTTCAAGATAACTGCTCAACGCTGCGATCCTTTTTGCAGCAGCAGCAGTGCGGGCAAACCGGGCAGAGAATATTTTTCCATCCAGGCTCTGACGCCCGGATCGGAGAGTTTTTCGGCCTGAAAACGGATAACTTTGATCCGGTTACGCTGCAAGATATGCTGGATTTTTTCGCTGGTCAGCACTTTTTCCAATGCGTGACAATTTTTGCACCAGCTTGCCCAGCAATCCACCAGCACCAGCTGCCCCGGCGCTGCGGCCTCCAGCTCAACTGCCAGCTCCTGCAATGCTTTATTCTGATCAAAGGCGCCGCTGCGCAAAGTCCAGCCCAAATATCCGTAATAAAGTGCCATTGCTATGATCACAATTCCCATAACCAACTTGACATATTTCATCCACGCCCCCGGCTTGGGCAGCACCGATAATCCCGCCCCCAGCAGCGGCCACGGCAACGCCATCGACGCTCCCAGAATAAAAGGCAGACTCAGCCCCCAATAGCTGCCTTCGCTGTACAATTTGGCCGCCAGCACCACCACCGTTATCACCACCGGAGCCACGCAGGCTCCGGCCAGCAAAGCGGCCATGACCCCCATGCCCAGGGCAGTAACTTCCGGCCAGAAGTTGGGTTTGTTCCCGCCTTTGCGCTTCAGCAGATTGCTAAAGCGCGAAAGATCCAATTCATACACCCCGAACATTCCCAGTCCCAGCAGCAGAAATATCCCCGCCACGATCCAGTTGAATATGCTTGAACTGTTCAATTCGCCAAAGCCGCTGCCGGTCAAAGCTGCCACAGCGCCCAATGTGCCGTAAGCCAGCGTTATACCCAAAGCATAAGCCGCTCCCCGCCGGAATCCGACATAACGGCTGCTGCCGGAACCCGCACCTATAATCGCCAGATTGATCGGGATCATCGGCAGAATACACGGAGTAAGATTCAATGCCAATCCGCCCAGAATCACCAGCAGAAACACCCAATAAAAGCCTTTATCGGCAGTCGCTGCGGCGCTTTTGATTTCCGGAACTTCCGCCGGATTTTGCAGAAACTTTTCCAACTCCGGCATCTCCGGCAAGCCGGATAATTTTTTCTGCAAAGTGAACTTATTCAACGCTGCCGCCAGCGCCGGCGGCAGCTGAAGATTATCGGCCGCTGCAATCTGGCGGCCGGTTGAGCCAGAATCTGCACTCCACAGCAGCATTTCTTGCGGCATCAGGCAGATATCGCCGTTACGGTTGACTATACAACCTTGAAAATCGACTTTGACAGCCTGCAGCCGATCGGATATTTTCAGCTGCCACAGCCATTTTCCGGCCGGATAGATCGCTGTTCCATCCGGACTTTGAGCAGGTTGCGGCGAATCCAGAACGATTTTTCTGCCGTCAGCAGCAACTGCTGTTACCACCGTATTTTCAGCATATAAATAGCATCCGGCGGCCACCTGACAGCTCACCTGACCGACTGCCCCCCGGGCGGTATTTTCAGAAAAACTGCACTGCCATAAAAAATTATCCGCCTGCTTTGCGGCCGTTTCCGGAGCATCAGCCAACACGCCAACACTCCAGAACAATACACTAAAAAGTAACGTAGTAATTTTACGCATCAACTATCCGCAAGTTATTTTTTAATGTTTTTAAATCTTTTTATATACTCTTTGGGCTTTTGACCGCCGTAACCGACTTGCTGTTCCAGCTTTTTGCCGCTGGCAGAAAGTATGTAAACTGACGGCACGCCGCTATTGCGGTGGTATTTTTTCAAAATTTCCTGAGCCTGCGGCGAAATTTTTTTGTTTTTGCCGTTGGGAATATCGACTTTGAGCAGCACGAGGTTTTTTTGGGCAAAGCTGGCAAAATCTTTATGATTCAACACCTTGCGTTCCAGATTCATACACGGCCCGCACCAGGTCGAACCCGTTACCAGCAAAAAAATCTTGCGCTTACTCTGGCGGGCATCCGCCAACGCTTTATTCAAATCATTATGCCATCTGGCCGAATTTTTAACGACCTGAGATTTTTTGATCTTCTCTTTGATACGCTTTTTCTTTTTATCATTGGCCGCATCGCAGGTGAATGCAGTCAAAATAAAACTGACCGCCAATAAGCTCAACAAAAATCTTTTCATCCCGTAAAACCTTTTCTGATAAACAGTTGCTCTATTTTCTGCTTATACTTATTTTTTGAACCCTTTGAAGCTTTCCAGATAGTTCTGAGGTGCCACCCGGCGATAGCCGACTTGTTTATCCAGCACCTTGCCGTCGCTATTCAGCAGCAGCACGGTCGGAAACGCTTCCACTTCAAACTGGCGGGCGATCGCTTCGGCCTGTTTGCGTTCAGCGGCAGTTTGCGGACGGCGGCGGGGAAAATCCGCTTTGACCAGCACCACTTTACCGGCGGCAGATTTGTAAAAAGCATCCTTGCTGAAAATCTCTTTTTCCAATCTTTTGCAGGGCGGGCACCAATCTGAACCGGTAGCCAGCACCAATATTGGCAATTTTTCCTGCCGGGCTTTTTCCATAGCCTCGGTCAAATTAGTATACCACTTTTTTTCGACGGCCGCAGCTTTAACAGCTGGAGCAACTTTTTTTTCCGCAGAATTTTCCGCCGCATTGATCACGACGCAATTCCCGACTCCAGCCAGCACCAACAGACTCAACAACAACTTTTTCATCATCACTTCTCCTTGTTTATACTCTATTATATGGATAAAACTATCCAAAAATTTGTTCCGGCAATCGGCGCGCGCCCGCCTGCATAACACTTCAACGTTTCCGGTAAAAACATATTGAATTGCAGCGCGGACAGCGGGCCACGTTGGTATTTTCGGCCGCAATAAAACTGACGTGGCACCCCGGACAATTCAATACCCGCCGGGATCCGCTCTGCCAGCTGTAAGCCCGGTTGCGCCACAGCTCCCTGGCCCACAACACCACCACTGTCGATAAACACAGCAGCAGATAAAAAAAGATCGCTTCCGCATAAGTCAACGTAATCATCTTTTAAAACTCCCTTTTTCCGGAACCGTTTCCGCACTGCCCGTCCAAATAAACGCCACCTGATTTATGCCCGGCTGCCAATGCGGCTCCTGCAGCAGCGCATTGCGCAATGCGGTCATTGCCAGCTCATCAAGTTTTTTGACCCCGCTGGATTGCTGTACCAACAGCTGCCGCTCCAAATTTTCCAGCCGGGGCGGCAGCACTTGGATGAGCAGTTTGCGTTGGGTATTGCCAGTCAGCTGCGGCATGGAATCAGCCGAACTCAAACGCTGCAGGCTTTTGGGCAGCTTCGTCTGACGGGTACCATTCAAATAAATTTGCAAGGCTGGAACCGCTTTTCCCAGCTGTTTGAGTTCCAGCGCCGGGCGACTTGCCAGCAAATTGGTCCGGGGTGCAGCATTTTCCGGCAAACGTGCCAGTTCCAGCTGTCTTGGCACGTTCAAATGCAGCGGCAGCGGCAGATCTTCCAACTTCTGCCGTCCCTGAAAATCATTCAACACCTGGCTGTAGCCGCGTTTTTGATCCGGGGCGGTCATCAACGCCGGATCGTGATTCTGCATCCAGCGCACCATTGCTCCGGAACCGGGCGCATCCAGCGCCAAACGGCCGACTTTAGCCAATTCGTCATTGCTTATATCCCCAGTCACCGGCTGCGGCTGAAAAAGCAGCAGCAAGATTCCATGCACCGCCAGCGCCGTGATCAACGCTGCGGCCAAATAACGCCGCTCCGCAGTGAGCTGATGCCATAAGTTTTTTTGCTGCTGCGTCATAGAACTTTTTTCCCACTCAGGAGAGTTATTCGTTAGGCGTGGCAAAAGAACCACTGCTGCCATGTTTTTTATCATCGCTCAATCCGGTGGCCAGAAATGTGGAAAGCCCGAATCTGGCGGCAATAGTCATAACTTCGGTCACTACCGCATGAGGCGTGCTGGCATCGGCCCGGACGATGATCATTTTCATATCGCTCTGACGGCTTACCTCCGACAGCGCCTCGGCCAGTGCATCCGTATTCAGTGGTTTATCATTAAAATAGAGCTGCGATCCGCCGCCGGGCTTGGGCGCCACCGTGATGATAAAGCGTTCCAAACCGGCCCGTACCCGGCCGGCATCGATTTGCGGCAGCGTTACTTCCACGCCTGAAAGCTGCACAAATGGCAGCGACAGCGTTAAAAATATCAGCAGCAGAAAGAATACATCCAGAAAAGGCGTACAATCCGGCCGCCCCCGGAATGCCTGCAGCCGGGGCGCATATTTGCGCTGATAGTATTTATTGGCCATTGTATTATCCTGTCTGCCAACTTAGCGGGCTTTTTCTTCCTGAGCGTGACGTTCAAAGAATGCACTGATTTCGGAGGCGGCTTTTTCGATATCCAGCGTCATGGCATCCAGCCGGGCGTGCAGATAGTTGTACGCTGCGTAACAGAAAATCGCCACCGCCAGCCCGGAGGCCGTGGTGATCAAAGACATATTGACCGCCGACGCCAGCTCCGTTACCGACAAATAAACACTTGCCGTGGCATGCACTGCCTGAAACGCCTCCATCAACCCCAGCACCGTTCCCAGCAGCCCCAGCAGCGGAGCTATATAGCCGATCGTACCTAATATACTCAAATGCCGCTCCAACCGGGCCACTTCGTCCAAACAGGCGCTTTCGATAGCGTTATCCAGTTTGCGGTCGCCCCGCTGATAGGCCAATATGGCAGCATTGAGCACTGCCGGAACCGGCCCCGGAGTATTGTCGCACAGCGTGATAGCTTCCACATAGCCATCCCGCCGCAGTACGTTGAACAAACCGGTGATCAATTCGCCGACATTGATCTGTTCCCGGTGAAACTGAAACCATTTTTCCAAAAATATCACCATTGCGATCACGCTGGCCAGCAAAATCAGCCACATTACCGGCCCGCCATCGGCCATCATCTTCATAAACAACATATTTTATCCTCCTGAAAAGTTATTTTCTTTCTTCCATACGGTAGTTGCGCAGCTGCTGCAAAAGTTTTTCGCTGTCTTCGCCGGGCAGCTCCAACTCGCCGGCCAGCTTCAGCAGCCGTTCCGCTTCCTGCAAAAACACTTCGGCCTGATCCGGAGCGGGATTTTCCCGGAGCGCCTTCAGCAAAATCGTCAATGCCGAGTTCAGCGCCCGGCTGCTCCACTGTTCGTAATGCAAATGTCCGGAGCGCTTTTCCATCCAGGCCTGATAAAGCAATTCCCGGTAGCAGCGCAAAGCTCCGGCTTCATCGGCAGCATCTTCCATGCAGCGGCCCAATTTACAAAGCGACTGCAGCCGCAGTTCCATGGGCAGCTGCGCAATATTCAGCAAGCTTTTGTATTCATTCAACGCCATGAGCAGATATTTTTCCTGCCGGGTGCGGCTGTAGAGAGCATACGCAGTATCGGCCGACCGGCCGCTGCAGCACCAGGCAAAAAACTCACCGCTGGAACGTTCCCGGGCCTGCTTGAAGGCGTTCAATGCCTCCTCAAGTTTGCCATCCTGGCTCCGGAGGTCGCCCAGCAGGAAAAACGCCTGCGGGGCAATCACGCTGTCGGCATATTTGCCGGTAAGTTCTTCCAGCGGCGCAAACATCTGCTGCCACTGCTGCTGCTGTTGAAAAAGCAGCGCCCGATCATAGAGAATCTGCGGTTTGAGTTCCGGATATTTGCCGCTGTAATTTTTATCGATATTATCCAGCAGCTGCAATGCTTCGGCTGTTTTATCGGCAGCCTTGAGCTGATCCAGCTGCCGGAACTGCGCACCTACGGTGTATTTGCTCTGCGAATGATCTTTGATCAACCGGTCCAATACACTGGCTGCGGCGTCCGCTTTATTGAGTTTCAGCAGCTCGCCGTGCGCCCGGTAGAGTGCATTGGCGGCACTTTCGCCCGGGTAGCGGTCGGCAAACTGCAAAAATAATTTCCACGCTTCGTACCTGGTACTTTCCAACGCCAGCACCGCCGCCTGAAAGAGCGCTTCCGGCGCTTCGACCGCCTTGGGATAGCTGGCGGCAAAATCAGCAAATGCTTTGACCGCATCATCCGGTTCAGAGAGTTTTTCGGTCAGCAATGCGTTCAAATACTGCGCTTTACGTTTGATTTCAGCTTGCCGGCTGGATAAAACTTTCTGCACTGCGGCGGCGGCTTTTCCGTAGCTCTTGAGCTGATACAGTGTCTGCGCCAGAAAAAGCTGTGACCGTTCGCCCGCTTCGCCCGGAGCAGCTGCCGCCTGTTCAAACCATCCGGCGGCATCGCTGTAACGGCCGAGCAGATAAAGGTATTCGCCAAAAATGTGCATCAGATGCAGTTTTTTTTCGGGAGCAGTTTCGCTTTTTACGGCGTATTCAAACATTTCCAACGCTTTTTGCGGTTCGCCCTCTTTCTGATAGATCTTGCCCAGTTCCAAAGCGGACTCGATTTTCTGCGGCCAAGACGCTTCGGCGCTGTTTTTGACCTGCAAATAGCACTCTATGGCCTCACGGGTGTTTTTGAGCCGGTAGTTCAAATTGCCTTGCAGCATCATGAAATAGAAACGATCTGCCGCCGCCGGAAACTTGGCCAGATATTGTTCCAGATCTTGCAGCGCCTGCTTGAGCGCCCCACCGGAAATACCGGTTTGGATCTTGCTGCGCAGCACTTCCATGCGCAGCGAACTGTCGGCAAATTTCAACGCCAGATCGTTAAGTTCGGCCGCCTCGGCAAATCTTTTCTGGCTCAGACGGCTGTCCGCCCCGGCCAGCGCGATCCTCGCCAGCAGCGCATCCGGCGGCCGGACGCTTTTTACGACCTTGCGCAATTCAGGTTCAACAGCATCGAACTTGCCTTCATAACACTTTATCAGCCAACTGATTTTCTGCCAATGGCTGCTGAAATCCCTCCGCTGGTCATCCGGTACGGCTTGCTGCATCCGGCTCCAAAGCTTTCCGACCTGCTCCAGATTTCCGGCATCCAATGCGTTGAAGATCATTCCTTCCCACGCTTTGAGCTGCCAGATGATATTTTTTCCGGCCACTGCGGCCAAATCGGCAAAACACTTTTGCGCTCCGCTGAAATCCCCCAGCAGATTCATAGCCCGCCCCTGCAGCTCCAGCGCCTGGCAGCCAATGCGCCGCTCCGGCACCAGCTGACCGGTGAGTTCGCCCAGAATCCTGACCGCTTCCTTGAACTGTCCGCTGAAAAACATCCGGCGGCCATTCATAAGTGTAAGCAGCGCATTGCGATCCGGAAACTCCGGCAGTTCTTTGAGTTTGGCAGCCAGCAGATCAGCCTCGCCGAAGCGGTTGGCCTCCAGCAAACTTTCGTGCAGAAAATCCATGCAGATGCCCTGCTGCGGCAAATCTTTGAGTTCGCTCAACGCTTGCGCAAAAAACTCTGCAGCGGAATTGGCATCGTCATTTTCCAACGCCAGTTCGCCCAGACGCATATAGCGTTTGGAACTGTCGGTGCGTCCGGCAAAAGTTGCAGCATCATCGCCGGAATTGCCGCTGCCGGGGAGTACCTGGCTGCCCGGGGCGGCATTTTCCTGAGCCAATGCTCCCCAGCTGAAACATATCCAGGTCAAAAGCCCGGCGGCAAGGGCGATTTTCATATCTGCAAGACTACCTTTCTTTAACTGTACGGAGCTTTTATTCAGCGTTTTCTTCGGCAGCGTTTTCTTCGGCGGCCGGTTTGCCGGAAAGTTTTTCCCGCACCTGAACGGTGATCTTTTCCACCAGCGCCTCGTTGCTTTCCAGCAGCGCTTTGGTCTGTTCCCGTCCCTGACCGAGCTGTTCACCGCCAAAGCTGAACCAGCTGCCGCGTTTTTCCAATATTCCCAGATCAGTGGCCACATCCAGCAGCGAACCGATCCGGCTGATACCTTCAGAATAATTGATGTCAAATTCAGCGATCCTGAACGGCGGTGCCATCTTGTTCTTGATCACTTTCACCCGGGTGCGGTTGCCGGTGACGTTGCCGGAGGCATCCTTGATGGCAGTTACCTTGCGTATATCCATACGGATGGAGGCGTAAAATTTGAGGGCGTTACCGCCGGTGGTGGTTTCGGGATTGCCGTAAACCACGCCGATTTTTTCGCGGATCTGGTTGGTAAAGATCACGCAGGTCTTGCCCCGGTTGGCGGCGCCGGTGATCTTGCGCAGCGCCTGACTCATCAAGCGGGCCTGCAAGCCCATGTGCGAATCGCCCATCTGGCCTTCCAATTCAGCTTTGGGCACCAATGCGGCCACCGAGTCCACCACCAGCACATCAATAGCTCCGCTGCGGATAAGTGCATCGGCAATATTCAAAGCATCTTCGCCGCTGTCGGGCTGGCTGATTAAGAGATCGTTGGTGTTGACCCCGATCTTGGCGGCGTAAACCGGATCGATGGCGTGTTCGGCATCGACGATGGCGCAACGGCCGCCGGCCTTCTGGGCATTGGCAATCACATGCAGACAGACGGTGGTCTTACCGGAGGATTCCGGTCCGAAAATTTCAATAATGCGCCCTTTGGGCAAACCGCCGATCCCCAGCGCCAGGTCAAGGCTCAATGCCCCGGTGCTGATGACCTGCACATCCCCGGCGTAAGTAGCCGAGTCGCCCAGACGCATGATGGAGCCTTTGCCGAACTCCTTTTCGATCTGCGCAATGGCTATTTCAAGATTCTTATTGCGTTCTGCATCGCCGGGAACGCTGACCGGAGCGGTATTTTTTGCTGCTGCCATATATATTTTCTCCACAATAACTTATTAAATATCAAGGTCTTTTACGCTGGCGGCGTACTTTTCAATATACTCTCTGCGCGGTTCCACGGCATCGCCCATAAGCAGAGTAAACATCCGTTCGGCAGCTACGGCATCTTTCATAGTTACCTGGATCATCTTGCGCCGGGCGGGGTCCATGGTGGTTTCCCACAGCTGTTCGGGGTTCATTTCGCCCAAACCTTTGTAGCGCTGAATGTCGATACCTTTACGGCCGTTGTCACGAATAATTTCAAAGAGTTCCTGCAAGCTGTGCGCTTCGTGGGTTTTGCCGTCGGCGGTCACGTTCCAGATCGTTTCGCCTTCGCTGAACACCTTATTGGCATCGATAGCCTGTTCGTTCAGGTCACGGGCCAGTTCAGTCACCGCCAGTGCTTCAAAAATATCCACAGTATCAATGGCGCTGGGCATGGCGGAGATATTGAACAATTCCTCGGTATTTTCGCTTTCGCCATCTTCCGATTCCGGAGCGGCAGCACTTACCGCTTGGGCGATCTCTTCAGCATCGATCACTTCGACCGGAGCAACGGTTTCGCCAATACGGTCACGGCTTTCGGCGATCACGGCGTTGCGTTCTTCTGCACTGTAGACAAACTTGCGGGTGATGGTGCCGTCGAGTTCACGCACACTGATTTCGGCCACCGGGAACGCTCCATCTGCATTGCCCAGACCGAAGTATTCCCGTGCTTCCACGCCGCAGCGCTGCAAACCGTTGGCGCAGTGCTGCGCCCGGCGGAAAAGATCGATGAACTTCTGAACTTTTTCCTGTTCGACCGGAGCGCCGTTTACATCGGTAACGGCAATATCTTCCACGCCCAGCTGGATAAGGTAGTTATCGAGCTGTTCATCAGTATCGATATAACGTTCCTTGTTCTTGCGCTTGACCTTAAAAAGCGGCGGATTGGCTATGTAAATGTGGCCGGCTTCGATCAGCGGACGCATCTGGCGATAGAAGAAAGTCAGCAAAAGCGTCCGGATGTGTGCGCCGTCCACGTCAGCATCGGTCATGATAACGATACGGTGATAACGCAGTTTGGTTATGTCAAAATCTTCGTCCACGCCGCAGCCGATAGCGGCGAACATGGCTTTGATTTCGTTATTTTTCAGCACTTTGTCCAGCCGGGCCTTTTCCACGTTCAAAAGCTTACCGCGGATGGGCAGGATCGCCTGAAATTTATTGTTCCGGCCCTGTTTGGCAGAACCGCCTGCGGAGTCCCCTTCTACGATGTACATTTCGCAATTTTCGGGATTGCGGTCAGAACATTCAGCCAGCTTGCCGGGCAGCCCGAAGCCATCGAGCACTCCTTTGCGCTGCACGAGTTCGCGCGCTTTGCGGGCGGCTTCCCGGGCGGCGGCGGCCCGCATACTCTTGAGGATGACCTCTTTGGCCACCTTGGGATTTTCTTCAAAGAAGGTCGACAGCTGTTCAAAGACCACCGATTCCACGATCCCCCGGACGTTGCTGTTGCCCAGCTTGGTTTTGGTCTGGCCTTCAAACTGCGGATCGGGCACTTTTACGCTCACAATGGCAGTCAGACCTTCGCGGACGTCTTCGCCGGACATACCTTTATCGGAGGCGCCTTTGAGCATCTTGTTGTCTTTGGCGTAGTTATTGACACTGCGGGTCAATGCACCCTGGAAACCGACCAGGTGGGTACCGCCATCCACGGTGTTGATGTTATTGGTATAGCTGGTGATGTTGGGGCGGAAAGAGTCATTGTACTGCATGGCGATCTCCACATCGATGCCGTCTTTTTCGCAATGGAAATAGATCGGTTCCGGGTGGACGACCTTGGTATCTTTGTTCAGAAACTTGACAAATTCAGCCACCCCGCCTTCATAGCAGTGGTGTTCCATGTATTTGGGGTCGGAAGTTTCCAGCCGCTCATCGATCAGCGTAACCGACACACCGCTGTTCAAAAACGCCAGATCCCGCAGCCGGTTGGCCAGAGTGTCGCGGCTGTAGACGGTTTCAGTAAAAATGCTGGCATCGGGCTTGAAAGTCACCCGGGTACCCCGCTTATTGGTATCGCCCAGCGGATAGAGCTGTTTGGTGGTCACGCCCCGGGCAAACTCAATACCCCAGGCTTTGCCGTCCCGGTGGACTTCCACTTTCATCCAGTCCGAAAGCGCATTCACGCAGCTTACCCCCACCCCGTGCAGACCGCCGGAAACTTTATAGCTGTTGTGGTCGAATTTGCCCCCGGCATGGAGTACCGTCAACACCACTTCCACAGCGGGCTTGCCTTCGGTTTCGTGGATATCCACGGGAATACCGCGGCCGTCGTCCTGCACAGAAATACTGTTATCGGTGTGGATAGTAACTTCCACCTTGCTGGCATAACCGGCCAAAGCTTCGTCAATGGAGTTATCCACGACTTCGTACACCAGATGGTGCAGACCTCTTTCGGAGGTGGAGCCAATATACATGGCCGGGCGCATCCGGACAGCTTCCAAGCCTTCCAGCACGGTAATTTTGCTGGCACTGTATTCGGAGGCATCGCCGGTAGCGGGAGCGGCCTGAACATTTTCTTCGTTGATCGCTACGGGATCTTTCACTTCATCTGCCATTAAAAAAATCCTTCCTTTAGGAGGTGTTTTCAAAAGTCATTCAAACCAGGATAATGGACTTGATTCCGGCCCGCCGGAAAGCGATCTTCACCGGCTGCCAGTCTGATAACACCGCAACTTCATGCGGCAACCAACAGCAGCAACGGCCCGAAACGTTCCCGGAACATGGCGAAACTCATGCCATCAGCAACTTTTGAGGACTTTTGAATTTCCCTCTTTGATTATAACCTTAGTTTATACTTGTTAGATACAATACACCTTTGGCACGATTTTTACAAGATTTTATCATTCAATTTTTGCATTTTTTTGCATTTTTTTCGCTATTTTTTCATCTTTTTGATCACCGGATTGGCAAAGTTGTCATTTGTGCAGTATATTTTATTGTTTTCCGTCAGCGGTACAAGCGCCAAACGCCGCTGACCGGGAGTATTTACTGAAAAAGTCAGGAGGTATTTTATGGCAATGATGCATTGTTTTTTCACCTCAGCAACGCTGATGCGCCGCTGCTGCATGAACGTATTTGTCCCCGAAAAACCCCACTCGGACGGCCAGGCCGGCTTTCCGGTGGTCTATCTTTTGCACGGCCGCAGCGATGACGAAAATGCTTATCCTGCCCACGGCATCCAGTTTTTGTGCGAAAAGTACGAATTTATCGTGGTCATGCCCGATGGAGCCCGCTCGTTTTACACCGATATGGTCTGCGGCCAGAAGTACTGGACTTTCATTTCCGAAGAGCTGCCAACTTTGATCAGCACAATGTTTCCGGCCCGGACTGACCGGAAAAACACCTTTGCCGCCGGACTTTCCATGGGCGGTTACGGCGCACTCAAGCTGGGCTTGCGCCACCCGGAAAGATTTGCCAAAGTTGCCAGTATGTCCGCCGTGGCCGATATATCGTGGGTCGGCCGCAAGGAAGGCAGCATGAGCGATGAAGAAGTCGCCAGTATTTTCGGCAGCCGCACAGCTATGATCGGCACCGATGATGATCTGTTTGAGCTGTTGAAAAAATCCGCTCCCGCCAGCGGCCGCCCGCAGCTGATGGTACGCTGCGGCGATGCAGATATACTCATCGAAGAAAACCGGGAATTTGTCCGCCGGGCCGCCGAAGCCGGGAACTGGCAGCTGGACTACGCTGAATCTCCCAATGACGGCCACTCCTGGGAGTACTGGATGGCCACATTGCCGGAAATTTTCGATTTTTTCAGCAAATAATCACTTATTTGGATTGAAAAAGAACAAATTGGGGTTATATTATAGTCTCAAAAGTGTTTTAACAAACCCTTATTTTTAACCTTTAATCAACAAAAGAGGCAAAAAAATGATCAAAGTCGGTATCAACGGTTTCGGTCGTATCGGCCGCATGGTGTTCCGCGCGGCGGTGGAAAACTTCAGCAATGACATCCAGATTGTCGGTATCAACGACCTGCTGG
>SUWF01000052.1 GCA_015061575.1 Lentisphaerota bacterium | reverse complement strand
CTTATGGGGCCATGCTGTCACAAGATCCGGCAGTAAAAAATCCCGTTACCTTCGGCCGCCAAAGCGGTCAGTGGAGGATCAAAAATATTGCAGTCAATGCTTCCGGAAGCTCATTTACTCTGGATAACGGCACGATCACTCAGACGTTCCGCAGCAATCTCATTGGCCTGCACAACGTTTACAATCTCACCGGGGCGGTGCTGGCACTGCACTGTTCAAACAAGGTAACTCTGGCTGACAGCGCCGCCATATTATCCGCCAGCACGATCACGGTGCCGGGACGGCTGGAAACTTTTCTCATGCCCAACGGGGCTATTGCTGCCGTTGATTACGCTCATACCCATGATGCTCTGCAGCATGTATTAACTACGCTGCGGCAGCTGATAACCAAGCGGCTGATTTGCGTCTTTGGAGCCGGCGGTGACCGTGACCGCAGCAAACGTCCGCTGATGGGCCAGGCTGCAGCGCTTCTGGCCGATGTGATCGTGCTGACCAGCGATAATCCCCGCAGCGAAGATCCACTGGCGATCATTGAAGAGATCCGCTCAGGTATTCCGGCTGATTACGCTCAATTATACATTGAACCGGATCGTCGGCAGGCTATTTATCTGGCAATAAAAATGGCCGCTGCCGGAGATGCTGTACTCATTGCCGGCAAAGGCCACGAAAATTATCAGATCATCAACCATGAACAACTCCACTTTGATGATCGGGAAGCAGTTAAAGCGCTGCAGATGGAACTTTAAGTATCAAGTTTTTTGCGATCACCAACAATCACCAGCACAACCGAGGCAAAAATCAACACTACTCCCAAAGCACTGAAAAGGGTTAGTTTTTCGCCATATACGATTATACCGATCAACAATCCGGTCAGCGGCTCCAGCACCCCGAGGATCGCCGTGGGCGTGGCGCCGATCTTTTCTATGGCCATGGCCATAAACACCAACGCAATGATCGTGGGGAAGAATGCCACTCCCAACAGCAGCAGCCAGCTCATTGGCTCACTTGGCAGTTTGAACATGGCATTGCCCTGCATGAACAAGATAAAAAACGGACTGCCGAACAGCACAGTGTAAAACGTGAGTTTTTCGCTGGGCAGTTTGCTCATGGAACTTTTGCGCACTGCAACAATGTAAACAGCATAAGATACCGCCGAGCCGATCGCCAGAATCACTCCCAGCCAGGTTATATGCACCCCTCCGGCAGCACCTTTGCCCGGCATGGTCACACAGCACAGCCCGCCCAACGCCAGCGCAATACTCAAAGCAATGCTCCACGAGATTTTTTCCCGGTAAACCGCAGTCATGATCAATGCCACCACCACCGGATACAAAAACAGCAGCGTCATCGCCAGCCCGACATCCATATAATTGAATGAGTTGTACAAACAAAGCGACGAGCATACCATCAATACAGCGCCAAATAATGACGCAATAAGTTCCGATCTGGTAAGCGCAAATTTATACCGTTTAAGCATCAAAAGCGGTATCAGCATGACCGCCGCCAGAAAAAACCGGTAAAAAAGTACCACCGACGGCGAAAATCCCAATTCATACAGCGGCTTGGCAAACAGCGGATTCAAACCGTATGCCGCTGCTGCCAATGCGCCGCAAACTGCGCCCCAAATATGCGTAGATGATTTCATTATGTTCAAATACCCAAAAGTCGTTTGATATTGCCGCGGGCGATTTTTTCAAATACATCTTCAGAAATACGACCTGATTTTTTGAGATCGATCAAAAATCCGGCCAACGGCAGCTGCTGCTTGGCATAGCATATATCGGTACCAAAGCAGAGCCGATCCTGAAACTCGTTGAGGAACTGCACCGCATAATCAACATCCCGGGCCAGTGCATTGTAGCCGCTGCCGGCCGAGAGGTCGCCCCACAGATTCTTGTAACGGCGGAAAAGCTTCGGTACTGCCCCTTCTTCCTTGATCGGATAGCTGGGATAGCGTCCCCGGTCGTAGACCGTTTCCAGCACGCCAATTTCGCTCCAGAATGCCGGACCATGGCCCAACAAAATGAGTTTCGGGAACATGTTCAAGATCATTTCCAACTGAGGCAGCCCGGGATCATCCACCAGACCATAATGATAGTTTACATACACGGTGTCGTCAAAAATCACCGGCAGTCCGGCGGCTTCAAACTGCCGGAACATATTCACCACCCGGGGATCCAGAAAACGCAAATTGGGCATAAATTCCCCTACCCCCAGACAACCGTGTTCCTTAAACCAGTTGATCCAGGGCGAAAAGTCGGTAAATTCTGAGTTTTTGATCCCGCGCGGGTCAATGTTGAAAAACGGTATAAAACGGTCAGGATAGCGTTTACAGATTTCCATGACCTCCGCATTGGACTGCGGAATGTAGGTTTCCGGCCCGATCAGCGGCAAAAGAATACCTTTTTCAATACCCAGTTCATCATACCGCCGGATAACTTCTTCGGCAGTAGCGAACTGAGTATTGCCATCCTGCGGCGGATAATCAAATAAATAAGCGTGTGCATGTACATCAATAAACATATTAACCTCCTTGTATATAATATGTTGATATTTTTATAACTCCGGCAATACTATATATATTGCAGTACCTTCATTGGGAGTGCTTTCCACTCCGATAGCGCCATGATGACCGTGGATCGTTCCGTAGGCCATGGCCATACCCATACCGGTACCCTTGCCCACCGGCTTGGTGGTAAAAAATGGCTCAAACAGCCTTTTCAGCGTATTTTCATCCATACCACAGCCGTTGTCGGCTATAGTCAGCAAAACGGCATTTTTCAAATTTTCCGGCATTTCCGGCCAGCTCAAAACCTCCGGCAGCAGCTCGACTGCACATTCCGAAACATTGACGTCCAAGTGCCGCTCCCGGTCATCGACCATGCGCAGCGCATCCCGGGCGTTGATCAATAAATTCAAAAACACCTGCTGCAGCTGGATCTGATCGCCCCGCACCAGCAGCGGTTTATCGGCAGTGGTAACAGTAAATTCAATGTCTTTGCTGCCGGGCAGAAAGAGCTCCGCCGTTCGCTGCAGCAGTACCCGCAAATCAAAGTCGCTTTCCCGGTATTTACCTTTGCGGGCAAACCCCAGCAGCTGACTGGTCAGCTGGCCGGATTGTTCGGCGATTTCGATGATCTTATCAAGGTGACGGCGGGCTTTATCGTCCATATCAAGCTTGAAAGAGAGCAAGTCGGCATGGCCCAGAATAGCGTGGATGTTGTTGTTGAAATCATGCGCCACCCCGCCGGCCAGCTGGCCCAAAGCTTCCAGCCGCTGCGAGTGCGCAAGTTCTTCATTGAGCTGCCGCCGTTCTTCTTCCAACCGTAGTTCGCCGGTTATATCGCGCCCGATGATGATAAATGCCTGTAAACCACCGATTGCAAAAGCAGTTACCGTCAAAGCCAGATAATTTGTTTCCTCATCCGGACTGCCGGATAACTGTACTGTAAACTGGCCATTATCACCACTGCCGGAAGCAGCGGAAGTAAGATTTTTTTGAAAAGTTTCGGCATCATTACTGCTTAAAAAATTAGCAAACTCCCGACCATTGCGCAAACTGCCGCCCAACATGCGTTCGGCAGCTTTGTTGACATCCAATATCAAACCGTTGCGGTCAATGATCACGATCATTTCGGAAGCGTTTTCCAAGATCAACCGGTAGCGGCCCTCCCACTCCAGCAAGTTGGCCTCCAAAAGTTTATTCCGGCTGTAACTGCCAAAAAATGCAAACAATATTTCCAGCGGCTTTATGTATCTTACTTCGCTGGCGGTTCCGGATTTGGCTATATAAAATGTCAACAGTGCCGCAACATAACAGCCGACAGCGATCCGGACTGCCAGCAGCGGCAGCATTTCCAAAGTTATATTGTGCCAGCTGCCGCCGCAGAGCAATTCATAGATGAGCGTATCAATTATCAAAGCTATGGATAACGCTCCAAAACAGCAGACAAAAAGATTATGCGCTGTATTGCGCAATCGGGAAAAAGCGATCGGAATGATAAAAAGTGCCAAAAGTTGTCCGCAAACC
Source organism: Lentisphaerota bacterium (assembly GCA_015061575.1). Taxonomy (GTDB): domain Bacteria; phylum Verrucomicrobiota; class Lentisphaeria; order Victivallales; family Victivallaceae; genus SIG78. The sequence goes on along the minus strand of SUWF01000052.1, from coordinate 12,772 downwards.
AGTGCCAGCATCGACCGCCGGGAGCGCTCCAGCAAAAAATCCAACGCTTCCAGCGGCAGTCCGCCAGTAACTGAATAGGTCACCCAACGCATCTGCAAGCGGGTCAGATCGCTCAGATAAAAGAATATGCCCATTGTCACCAATGCACCGATGATAAAGCGTTGCGCACTCAACACTCCATCGGTAACATAAAGCAGCAGCACACTGGCCAGCAGCGGCACAAACAGCACCACCGGAGCAATGGGGAAAGTCATATTCTCCACTCCGGCAAAGCTCAGATTGGCTCCGGCGAGAATTTGGCCGCAAAACAGCAGCATCCCCATAGTTACATAAAAGGGCGTATCGCCGATACTTTTGCGCTGGCTGTGCAGCAGCAGCATGACCACCAGAATAAATGTCAGCTCCAGAACTATCAGCAGCAATGTATTGAATACTTCCACCATCCCAAAATCCTTTGGCCAGTCAAAACTGCCGCAAAAAGTTACAGCGCACCATTGAGTTTAAGTTGAGATCGCACCACTTCCGAACGGAAAACATCCCGTTCCTGATTATCCAGCACCCGCCCGGCCTTTTTCTGCAGATGCGCCGGACTTATAGCAGTAAAAAGCTCATTAACCGTGTGGATATTAACCGAGTTGAACATTTTCATATCCACCCCGAGGCGTAATCCCGAAAGTGAATTGAAGGCTTCTTTGCTGGAAAGTATGTAGCTGTGGCGCAGCAATCCGTAGCTGCGGCCTACTGCATCCAGGAGCCGGTTGCGGTCATGCTGCAAAAGCTGTCCCCGCACCGATTCCTCGTGATTGATGACTTCGTCAATTACTTTGGAAAGGCGTTCGATGATCTCAGTTTCGCTTTCGCCAAGCGTGCTCTGATTGGATATCTGATAAAAATTCCCCAGATTTTCCGAGCCTTCGCCAAACATGCCCCGCACGGTCAATCCCAGTTTGCCCAAACCGCGTTCCAGCTGTTTGATCTGTCTGGTCATCGTCAGCGCCGGCAAATGCAGCATTACCGACACCCGCAAGCCGGTACCCAGATTGGAGGGGCAACATGTCAGATAACCCAACACCGGATCATAAGCAAAATCCAATTCACAACTCAGTTGATCATCCAGCTTATCGATCCGCTGCCACGCCTGATGCAGCTGGAATCCCGGCAGGATCACCTGCATACGCAAGTGATCTTCTTCGTTGATCATTACCGAAAGACTTTCGTCAGCTGACACGCAAACAGCTTCATAACTGCCGCCTGCAAGCAGCTCCCGGCTGACCAGATGACGCTCAAAAAGTATTTCCCGATCCAATTCGTCAAGCTGTTCGATCATAAATTTTCTGGCCTCGCTGCCCAGCGCCCGGCTGCGCTCCAACGCAGTTAAAACACTTTCGGTGATCACTTTTGACTCATCAGCACTGGCAGCTGTCGGGAAATTAAACTCACTCAGATTGCGGGCCAACCGGATGCGGGAACTGATGACCACCGGTCCGCCGGGAGCAGAGTCGGCCAGAAAGTTCACCGGATTATTCAGCAGATCATCAACGTTGTAAAAGTTTTTTTCACTCATTGCGCATCCTCTTGGGTATGTCCGGCAGCTGCATCGCATTGAGCTTTAAGCTCAGAAATCTGATCACGCAATTCAGCGGCTTTTTCGTAAGCTTCAGTTTCGATCGCCCGCTGCAATTCTTTCTGCAGCTGAGCCAGTTTCCGGCGGCAGCTGCAAAGTTCAGTACCTTTCCCGGATGGCTGCTTGCCGACATGCGAAGTACCCCGATGGATATTTTTCAAAACATCATCCAGCGAACTGCCGAAAACCTTGTAGCAATTACTGCAACCGACTCTGCCGCAGCTTTGCAGCTGACTGGCATCCCAACTGCATACCGGACAGCTGAGCTGCGAACCGGCATCTTCGCCGGGCAAATCATTTTCGCTGACGTTCCCGGAAAGTTTATAAAGCAGTCCAGCCAGATTGAATGGCCCGAAATCCAGCCCCTCGCCCTGCTGTTTGGCTGCGGCACAGCTGCTGCACAAATGCATAGACTTTTTCTGGCCGCCGATTATCTCCTGGATATGGATGGTGGCTTCATTTTTATGGCAAATTTCACAAAGCATAGTTTCCGGATCTCCTGTCCACAAAATTCACTTCGATAATACTATAATACTCTTCACCGCAAATGCAATGGTTTTTCTGCTTAAAATGACACTATTTATCAAATTAAGTGCTATTTTGTGCAAAAAATTTTGCGTAAAGCCGGAAGTGGTGATAAATTATGATAGCTCCGGTAAAATACAAACTGCCGGCAGCTTGTGATGTTTTAAACCATAAGGCCGGAAAAACCGGCTGCAAGAAAGGATTTTTATTATGATGCAGTTACCCTTTGCACTCGATCTTTCGGGTAAAGTCGCTGTCGTGACTGGCGGCGGTGGTGTGCTTTGCGGCATGATGGCCAAAGCCATCGCAGCCAGCGGGGCCAAAGTTGCCATTCTCGACCTCCGGGCCGAAAATGCTCAGAAAGTCGCTGACGAAATCGTTGCCGACGGCGGTCAGGCCATCGGTATCGCCGCCAACGTGCTGGAAATCGAAAGCCTCAAGGCTGCCGAAAAAGAAATCGTTGAAAAATTCGGCGTTTGCGATATTCTCATCAACGGTGCCGGCGGCAACCATCCCAAAGGTACCACCAGCAAAGAATATCTGGAAAAAGTCGACCTGGCCGGTGCCGTGGAAGGCGTGACCACTTTCTTTGATCTGGATCCGCAGGGCGTCAGCTTTGTGTTCAATCTGAACTTCCTCGGCACCTTGCTGCCGACTCAGGTTTTTGCCCGCGGCATGGCCGAAAAGGGCAACGGCTGCATCGTCAACATCTCTTCGATGAACGCTTTCACTCCGCTGACCAAGATCCCGGCCTACAGCGGTGCCAAAGCTGCTATCAGCAACTTCACTGCCTGGCTGGCAGTTCACTTTGCCAAGGTCGGCATCCGGGTCAACGCTATTGCTCCGGGCTTCTTCCTGACCGACCAGAACCGCGCGCTGCTGACCAACGCCGATGGCAGCTTGACCGCCCGCGGCAACAAGATCATCGACCACACCCCCATGGGCTGCTTCGGTAAACCCGAAGACCTCATCGGTGCGCTGCAGTTCCTGTTGAACGAAAAAGCCTCCGGCTTTGTTGACGGTATCGTTATTCCGATCGACGGTGCGTTCAACGCCTACAGTGGCGTCTGATTTTTTTGCCAAACAAGATCAAAACAATGGCGCACAGTTGTATGCAACGGTGCGCCGTTTTTTTACAAATCGATCATGATCAAAGATAAAAAAGCTCAATTTCTGCACGCCGTTCACGATAAGCTCTTTGAGCATTATGGTGAACTGGGCTGCCCATTGCTGCACGATTCGCCGTTCCAGCTGCTGATAGCGGTGCTGCTTTCAGCCCAATGCAAAGATGACCGGGTCAACATGGTAACGCCGGAACTCTTTGCCAAATATCCGGATGCGCAAGCGATGAGTCAGGCCTCCGTCAGCGAAATCGGCACCATCATCCAAAGTTTGGGATTGTGGCGCAACAAGGCCGAAAATATCGTCAAACTCTCCCGGAAAATCGCTGAAGAATTCAACAACCAGATTCCGGCAGATATGGAAAAACTCACCTCTTTACCCGGCATCGGGCGTAAAAGTGCCAACGTCGTGCTGGGCAATGCTTTCAACATCCCGGGCTTCCCGGTGGATACCCACGTTCAGCGGCTGATGAAACACTTTGCTCTGGCCAGCGCCAAAGATTCGCCGGAAAAAATTGAAGAGATGGTGTGCAAACGCATCGAACCGGATAAATGGAGCAATTTTTCACACCTGCTGATCACACACGGCCGCCGTATCTGCATAGCCCGCAAACCGCAATGCCAAGCATGCATCATCCAAGACCTTTGTCCGGCTAAACAGGCGGGACTTGAGAAGGGGAAAAAGACCTTTTGAGGAAAGGTCCTTTTTCCCCTCCTCAATCTCCACCCCTTTTTTCCAAACCTTTTACTGGCATTTATCTTTTTGCCTCGCAAAAAGATAAATGCCCTTTAAGCTGAAAAAAATGAGGCAATGGTTTTTCTGATTACAAGTCTGTATAAGATGTACCGGATTTTCACCGGAAAGTCAATACAAGTGAATGAACGTCGGCACCCTTGAGAAGGGGAAAAAGACCTTTTAAGGAAAGGTCCTTTTTCCCCTCCTCAATCTCCACCCCTTTTTTCCAAACCTTTTACTGGCATTTATCTTTTTGCCTCGCAAAAAGATAAATGCCCTTTAAGCTGAAAAAAATAAGGCAATGGTTTTTCTGATTACAAGTCTGTATAAGATGTACCGGTTTTTCACCGGAAAGTCAATACACATGCCGCGCATACCAAAAAGGCAGCTGCAAAACCCGAGTTTTCTGCAGCTGCCTGTCTATTTTTTATTTACAATTACAGTATCATACCGGCGATCCACCCGGCGATCAGCAGCGGTATATTAAAGTGAATAAACGTCGGCACCGTGGAGTCATAAATATGGTCGTGCTGACCATCTGCGTTCAAACCGGCGGTCGGCCCCAGCACGGATTCCGATACCGGCGATCCGGCATCGCCCAACGCTCCGGCCACCCCGACCACAGCCAGCGTAGCCATCGGCGACATTCCCAGTTTTATGCAAAGCGGCACATAAATAGCTGCAATCAGCGGCACTGTAGAGAAAGATGACCCGATCCCCATAGTTATCAGCAGCCCGATAAACAACATCATAAAGACCGCCGCACCACGGTTGTTGCCCAACCCGTGCGCAATAAAATCAACCAGCGAATCCACCCCGCCGGAGGCTTTCATAACTTCCGCAAAACCGTTGGCAGCGATCATTACAATACCGATAGCTCCCATCAGATAAACGCCCTGCACAAAAACATCCTGCGTATCCCGCAATTTGATGACCCCGGCAATCACAAAAACCAATACTGCCGCCAGCGAGGCAATAAACAGCGAATCCAGCATGATCTGCGCAGTAAACCCTACCACGATCGCCACCAATCCGGCAATGACCTTGAGCGGTTTGATTTCCAATTGTGCAGCCACAGCGGGGACTGCTTCACTGCTTTTGGCTTCGTAGACCCGGGGTTTTCGGTAAGAAATAAATACCGCAATCAGCAACCCCACCAGCATTCCCAGCGCCGGGATCGCCATAGCAGTTACCGTATTACTGAGCAAAGGCTTGATCGGCATACCGTTGCTGTTGAGGCTGCCGACCAATATATCATTGATGTAAATGCGCCCGAAACCGAACGGAAAACACATATAAGGCGTGATCAACCCAAAAGTCAGAATACACGCCACCGCCCGGCGGTCAAGCTGCAGTTTTTCAAAGACCGGCAGCAGCGGAGGAATCAGTATGGGAATAAATGCAATATGTACCGGTATAAGGTTCTGGCTGGACATGGCAATAAGCGTCAGCAACCCCAGCAGCAAATACTTGAATCCCGTTACATGACCATTGGTAACGGTCATTTTTTTATTGATTTTTTTCAACAGAGTATGCGCCAGCAGCTCCGTGATCCCCGAGCGGGAAATGACTATGGAAAACGCTCCCAGCAGCGCATAATTAAATGCCAGCTGCGCTCCCCGTCCCAAGCCGCTGCTGAACGCCTGCAGGGTTTTTACTTCGCCCATGCCGGCACACATTCCGCCAACCAGCGAAGCAATGATGATGGCAAAAACCACGTTCAAACGCAACATTGCCAGCACCAGCAATATTACCACTGCAATCACCACCGGATTCGTACAAAGCTCCATCCACATAAAAAAATCCTTTTTTTGTTGAGGCGATTTCAAAAGTCATTCAAAACTCCCAATAGCGAAGAATATACCTGAAATCACCTCTGTTAAAATTATTGAAATTATCTGTTTTATTCAACTGCGGGCATGGACAAACAGCCGGCTGCCGGCCTCATCCGGCAATTCTTCCACAGCGGTAGCCTGCCAGCGCAATCTGGCTCCCGGAGGCGGATTGTTGCGCAAAGTTTCCAATTCCTGCGCCGCCTGCTCCGGAGTTTTATAAAATATCCACCGACCGTGATCAGCGATCAATCTACGGGCGTCGGCATAGATCGTAGGAATAACGCCGACCGCCCGGGCGGTCAAAAGATCAAATTTTTTCTGATACATCGCTTTATGGCCCATTTCCCGGGTACGGCCATTGATCACTTCCAGATTTTTCAGTTCCAATCCGACTGCAGCACTTTCGACGAATGCGGTCTTTTTGCCCACCGAATCAATAGCGCTGATCTGCCAATTCGGATAAGCCATCGCCAGCACCAGCGACGGAAAACCGGCGCCGCAGCCAATATCGCCGACCCGCAAGCGAACTTTGGTTAAATCCGGAAACGCCACCCCCAGCATCAAAGAATCCGCCACATGCTTGATCCAAAAACCTTCTTCAGAGTCGATCCGGGTCAAATTGACCTGCTCATTGGCAATGCACAGTATCTGATACAGTTGGGTACATTTTTCTATAAGCATATCAAAATCGTGTACTTTGGCCCGTTTGGCCAAAACCGCCAATTTGCTTTTGGGGTCAAAGCTGCCTGCAGCATTTTCCATACTTCAGCCCTGCACTTTCAAAAATATTACGATAGTTAAAATCAACCACAGCACCGTGAGCATACTCAAGGCTGCCGTCAGATATTTCCAAAACGTTTTCCGGGCAGCCAGCCGCAAAAAATCCCGCAGATAGCAGGGTTTGGCCGCCACCACGATCCCCACAGCGCCCCACACCCAGGCCTGCACCGCTCCGGCCAATCCCAGCTCAAGCTTGCAGTCAAAAATCATATCCAAATAGCTGTAAGCACCCATGATCAACAATCCGGCCCAACCACGGGCAACCATGTTATCCAAATAACGCACACAAAGCATCAGGGCCGCAGCAGCAATTATCCACGCCCAGTTGGCCAGAAAAGTCCACGCCACCGCCTGCACCTGCGGTACGCACCATGCTAAAGCCGCCGCACTCAAAACTCCGCCCAGGTAGCGATTGCGCAGCAGCTGTTCATACCAGCTTATCCGCCCGGCATTGAGCAGCAGCAAGCCATAGCTCATAGCGGCAAAAAAAACGATCCCGGCTGCCAAAAAAGCAACGATCAGATATTTTTCCATAAAAAAACTCAACTTGAGGCAGCCGACACGCTTCCGGCAAATGTCTGCCAGCAGGATAAAACCGGCTGCAAAAATGATTTATTCATATCACAACAGAGTATAATTTAGCACCATTGTGGGCTATCTTCAAACAAAATTCAGAATTTTTCGCATTTTAGATTGGATAAAAGTGATTTTTGAGTATACTTTAAGTAACTATGGAAAAGCAAAATAAAATTTCGATCTGTCATGTTATCACCCGGATGATTGTCGGCGGTGCGCAGGAAAACACCCTTTTCAGCTGCATAGGCCAGCTGCGTGCAGGCAATCGGGTGGTACTCGTAACCGGGCCTTCGCCGGGGCCGGAAGGTGAACTTTTAAGCAGAATATCGGTGCCGGAACTGGAAGTCGTGACCATTGATGAACTGGTGCGGGAAATTTCACCGAAAAATGATTTCAAGGCCTATTGCAAACTCAAAAAATATTTCCGGGAGCAAAAGTTTGATGTAGTTCACACCCACAGCTCCAAAGCCGGACTGATCGGCCGTCTGGCAGCCCATGCCGCCCAAGTACCCTGCGTAGTGCATACCGTCCACGGGCAAGCGTTCCATGAATACGAAAAACCATGGAAAAATTTTATCTATAAAACCTCTGAGTATCTGGCCGCTTTGGTCAGCGACCGTATTTTTGCCGTCGCTCAAGCCATGATCGATCAGTGCGTCAAAGCCCATATTGCGCCGCCGGAAAAGTATCAGGTCGTATACAGCGGCATGGATATGGACTCGTTCCTCAATGCCCGGCGAGATCCGGAATTGCGCAGCAAGCTCAACATTCCGGAACATGCTCCGGTCATCGGCACGTTGGCCCGGCTTTTTGAGCTTAAAGGCTACGATGATGTAATGCAGACCTTCCCCATGGTACTGCAGCAGATACCCGATGCACATTTATTGATCGTCGGCGATGGTATCTTGCGCAGCGAATTGGAAATGCTGGCCCGTCAGGGCGGTTTTGCCGACAAAGTCCACTTTGCCGGATTGATATCGCCGGATAAAGTTCCCGGCTATCTGGCGCAAATGAATATATTGTGGCACCTCTCGCTGCGTGAAGGTTTGCCCCGCAGCGTGGTGCAGGCACTGGCCTGCGGCATTCCAGCTTGCGGATATACGCTCGACGGCACGCCGGAAGTGATTTTTGACGGAGTTACCGGCTGCTGCGTACCGCCCCGGCGCATTGATTTGATCGCCCGGCGCACTGTTGAACTGCTGCAAAACCCTGCTGAAGCACAAAAAGAAGGTGCCGCCGGCCGGGAACTGGTCAAAGAACGGTTCGACAAAGAGCGCATGGCCGCTATCCTGCTGGAAGAATATCAACAAATACTCAAGCGAAAGAATTGTAAATAATATGTTTGCAGATTTTGTCCGCATTGCGGATATATTGGAAAAACTGCCGGAAAAACGTTTGGCCATTGCCTACTCCGGCGGCGTGGACAGCATCACGCTGGCCCGGGCAGCTGAAATCGTGCTGGGCAAAGAAAATGTGCTGCTGCTTTTCGCCGATTCGCCTTTTGCCCCGGCCCGGGAAAAGAGTTTTGCGCTGGAGTGGGCCGCCGCCCGCCAGCTGCCCCACCAAACAGTAGAATTTGACCCGCTGGGCATAAAAGAGATTGTGGAAAACGGCCCCCGACGCTGTTACTATTGCAAAAAAGCTTTATTTACTGCACTGTGGCAAAGTGCCCGGGCGTTGGGATTCAATGTTTTAGCGGATGGCGAAAATCTCGATGATGCCGCCGATCACCGCCCCGGCAGAGCCGCCGCCGATGAGCTGCAAGTCCGGCATATTTTTGTGGAGGCCCAACTCAATAAAGCTATGATCCGGGATCTGGCGCACGACTTTGCCCTGCCCAATTCGCAAGCTCCGGCGTCGGCCTGTCTGGCCTCGCGGATACCTTGCAGCATACCGATAAAAAAATCCATGCTGGAATTGGCGGATGCCGCCGAAAATATTTTGAGCGATCAACACTTTACCGCTTGCCGGGTACGGATCTACCCGGATCTGGCAAAAATCGAAGTCGATGCGTCGGAACTGGAAAAATTCTGGCTCAAACGTCAGGAAATAACCTCGCAGCTGCAGCAGCTGGGCTTTAAAAGTATTGCGCTGGATCTGCAGGGCTATCGCCGCGGCGCTGTCAACGGTGCAGAAAATACAGGTGAACAATGAATTGTGTGTATCTGAAAGCCAATCGGGAAAAATCTCTGCTCAAACGCCATTGCTGGGTCTACAGCGGAGCCATCGCCCGGGTGGATGGCCAGCTCGAAAACGGTTCCACGGTCAAAGTATGTGATCAACACGGAAACTTTTTGGCCTGGGCTGCCATATCGCCATCCTCGCAGCTGGCATTGCGGGTGTGGTCTTTTGATGAAAATGAACTGATAGATCAGGATTTTTTTGCTGAAAAATTACGTCAGGCCTATCAATTACGCAAGGCTTTGAATATACCGCAAAGCACCTCAGCGTGGCGCTTGTGTGCGTCCGAAGCAGACGGGTTGCCAGGAGTGACCATTGATGTATACAACAACTTTGCAGTCATACTTTTGACCAGCGCCGGAGCCGATTATCACCGGCAGGAAATAATCCAGGCGCTGCAGCAGCTGCAAACGTGGGATGGGATCTACGAACGCAGCGATGCTGCTGTCCGCAAATACGAAAAACTCCTCCCCCGCACCGGAACAGTCGCCGGGATCGCACCGCCGGAACTGCTGACCATCAATGAAGATGGCCGCCAGTTTTACGTCGATATTGCCAACGGACACAAAAGTGGTTTTTACTGCGACCAGCGCGAAAGCCGCAATATGGTGCAGCGTTACGCCGTTGACAAAGAGGTGTTGAATTTGTTCAGTTACACCGGAGGCTTTGGCGTGGCCGCCGCTCTGGGCGGAGCCAAACATGTACTCAATGTGGATTGTTCAGCTCCGGCGTTGGCTATGGCGCAAAAGAACTTTGAACTCAACGGAATTGCGCCGGAGCGGTTTGAAAATATCGAAGCAGACGGTTTTTCGTTTCTGCGCAAGTGCCGGGGCGAAAAGCGGTACTTTGATCTGATCGTACTTGATCCGCCCAAACTTGTGGATTCAATGCGCAATATGAATAAGGGCTGCCGGGCATACAAAGATGCCATGCTGCAGGCTTTTCATATACTCAAAAAAGGCGGTTTGCTCTTTACTTTTTCCTGCTCGGGACTGGTGACCAGAGAGCTTTTTGAAAAAATCGCCGCCGATGCCGCCTGCGACGCCAAGTGCGATGCCCGGATCACCGCCTTGCTTGGTCAGGGTTCTGATCATGTGGTGTCAACCGCATTTCCGGAAGCCCGTTATCTTAAAGGCTTGATGATAATGCGCTGCAACTGATCATATTAAGGGGACTTTTATGCTGGCACAAACATTTTCTGCTACCGTTATAGGCATCGACGCCTATGCTGTGGAAGTCGAAGTAAATGCCACCGGCCGGGGCGAAATGGACATGGTTTCCATCGTAGGTCTGGCCGATCAGGCCATCCGCGAAAGCCGTGACCGTATTCACTCAGCAATGCTGGCTTCCGGCTTGCCGCCGGCCAAAGGTTCCACTGTAGTCAATCTGGCCCCGGGAGATCTGCGCAAAGAAGGTGCCGGTTTTGATTTGGCCATTGCGCTGGGCATGCTGGCCGCAACGGGGCAGATCCCCCGGGATGAATTAGCGCATTGCATGGTGTTGGGCGAATTAGCGCTGGATGGAACCATCCGTCCGGTGCGCGGAGCATTGCCCATTGCCGCCCTGGCTGCCGGAATGAATGACTTGCAAACCATGCTGGTGCCAACGGCCAATGCCGAAGAAAGCGCCATGGTAACCCAAGGCAAAATCGCAGTATACCCTTTAAACAATCTGCGTGAGGCGTGTGATTTTTTCCGGGGCAATAAAGGCGCTTGCAAACAAGCCAGTCTGCAGGATTATCTGGCCCTGCGCAGCCAGGAACATCAACCCGACTTTGCCGAAGTCAAAGGTCAGACCGCTGCCCGCCGGGCAATGGAAATCGCCGCTGCCGGCGGCCACAATACTTTGATGATCGGACCGCCCGGCACCGGCAAAAGCATGATCGCCAAGCGTTTGGCAGGAATACTTCCGCCAATGACTTTGGCCGAAACGCTCGAAACCAGCCGCATTCACAGTGTGCTGGGTATGCTCTCCGACGGCGAACCGCTGCTGAACTGCCGTCCGTTCCGCTCGCCGCACCACACGGTAAGCGATGTAGCGTTGATCGGCGGCGGAAAAAATCCCCGCCCCGGCGAAATAAGTCTGGCCCACAATGGCGTGCTGTTTCTGGACGAATTGCCGGAATTCAAACGCAACGTGCTGGAAGTTCTGCGTCAGCCGCTGGAAAACGGCGAAATCGTAGTATCCCGCGCCAGCGGCAGCTGTGTTTTTCCGGCCCGCTTTATGCTGGCCGCCGCCATGAATCCCTGTCCCTGCGGCCGGGGAGCCGTGGAACTGGGATGCCGCTGCAAAATTGACGAAAAAAAGCGTTATCAAAAGAAGATATCCGGGCCCTTGCTCGACCGGATCGACTTGCACATACCGGTATTGAATCTCTCTGAGGAAGAACTGCTTGCTGCTCCCAACGGCGAAAACAGTTCCACTATCCGTCAGCGGGTGATCGCAGCGCGAACAATCCAGCAGAAACGCTTTGCTGCCCTGCCCTACGCCATGCACAGCAACGCCCAAATGGGACCGCGGGAACTGAATATGTTTTGCCAGATCACGCCGGATTCAGCAATGCTGCTGCGCCATGCGATCCAGAAATTCCATCTCAGTCCCCGTGCGCACGACCGTATAATCAAAGTAGCCAGAACCATCGCCGACCTTGCCGGCAGCAGTCATATATCCGGGGAACATCTGCTGGAAGCCATCACCTACCGGACAATAGACCGTGAGGAGTGGGCGTTATAAAAGCGATCAGATTCAGCCTCATAAAAGAAAAAACTGAAGAAAAAGCGATTGTTTTGTTATTTTTAACTTGCAATCTCCCCAAAAGGTGCTATATTATTTGAACACGAAAGATGGTGGTTGTAGCTCAGTTGGTTAGAGCGCCTGGTTGTGGCCCAGGAGGTCGACGGTTCGAGTCCGTTCTACCACCCCATTTTTTTTCCCAAATTCCGGAGGTGCGCTTTTGCGTATCTCCGTTTTTTTTGTGCCAAAAGTAAACTTTCGCACAAAAAAAAGCGGTTATACGCACGCTTGCCGCTGTTTCAAATCGGGTATCCCCGCTTTGAACCGCGCACCTCCTGTGCTGTGTGGTGGTTGCCGGGGTGCTTCGCACGCCCGGCTCGCTGCGGGCTGTCGCCCTTGCGTGTGGCCCAGGAGGTCGACGGTTCGAGTCCGTTCTACCACCCCATTTTTTTTCCCAAATTTTGGGCAAAAAAACATGAAGCCTGTCAAGGCTGCGCTTCATGGCACGCAGTGCCGCTTCATGCACCGAAGGTGCGCTTCATACGGCGAAGCCGTGCTTCATAAAACGCCTTTTCAGATGAAGCATTTGCTTTCGCAAATATGAAGCAGCTTCATTTCATTCCGCTATGAAGCATCTCCACTTCGTTCCGATATTATGAGA
>SUWF01000007.1 GCA_015061575.1 Lentisphaerota bacterium | reverse complement strand
GCTTCACTGATACTTTCGGTCAAGACAATGGTGTCGCCAGTGCTTGCCGCGTTGATCGCTGCCTGCAAAGAGGTGTACTCTTTACCGGTACCAACTTCGATTGTAGCCATAACTAACTTCCTTTTTTCAGTTATTTGCTTGTTTGGTTTATATTGTTAAAATTGCTTATAATTCCTGATAAAAAGACAAGAACAGCCCTGCGGCGGTGTTCTTAATCTGCTACACCACCCCAAAACTGTTCGTGTATCTTTATCAAATTGGTCATAAGCTCACCATTTCTGATCATAGCCGGAGCGCCATCGGCACCATCGGCGCAACCCGGCGCATCCCGCCCTGATTGCTGCGTACAAAGTGCCTGACCCCGGCAACTGCGCGCCGGAGCACGCGCTTTGCACCAAGGAACAGTGCATCGGAAACTGACACGCTCAAACTGTAAAGCTTGCTCTTGACAACTTCCAATACGTCCCAGCTGAAACTTCCTGGCAAAGTGAAATACCACCCCGCCTTGCGTTCCACTGTCGGCAGATAGATGGAATCACTGCAAGGTGGCAGATTCCCTTTTAATGAAAAAGAGAATTTATCTGTCAACACAGTTGTGTAGACAAAATTGTCCAATTTAAGTTCCATATCTGCAGAGAGTGTGTTTTTGCTCAGTTGTTTGCTGTTCTCAATTATTTGGCAGCTTCATTCTTCTGCAGAACGCCGGCTTCGACCAATTTGTCGATCAGCTGCTGCATGCTGTTGAACGCACCGAGGAAACCCTGCGGGGGCATGATGATGCGCACGTTTGATTCCGGAACCGGAGCTTTGCCTTCTTCGGCAGGCTGCAGAGTCACAAAGTCAAAGCGAACCATGCCGCCGGCGAAGTGAACCTGACCGATACCATCAGCGAAAATTTCTTTTTTGCAATCCATTTCAGAACCGCACCTTTCTATAAATTTTTACACAGAACAAACCATTCATCCTGTGGCGTCGATACAAACCGACAAGCATACTTTACCATACGTTCAACTATTTTGCAAGAAAAAAAGTTAAAAAAAATCGATAAAAAAACAAAAAATGAGCCGCATTGAGGGCGGAAATTTGAAAAAATGGCTCTGGCGGTGTAAATTTAATAGCAAATGTGATTTAACAGAAACAAGGAGTGTTGATCTTATGGCTGAAAATAATTTGCGCGAGCAGTTCGCCACCCGGGCCGGGTTTATTCTGATGACGGCCGGATGTGCTATCGGGTTGGGGAATGTCTGGCGTTTTGCGTATATTACCGGACAGTACGGCGGCGGTTTTTTTGTGCTGTTGTATCTGGTGTTTTTGGCGTTTCTGGGGTTCCCGGTCATGCTTATGGAGCTTGCGGTCGGTCGGGCAGGGCGCAATACATTTCCGGGAGCGATCCGTAATTTGCAGAATCCGCAAAGTAAATTTGCGTGGTATAAGCCGGTTTATCTGCTCTTTTCCGGCAACCTTATATTATTGATGTTTTACAGCGTGATCACCGGCTGGCTGCTGATGTATTCGCTGGGGTTTATTATGGGCAAATTCAGTGGGGTGACTGCTGAATCCTGCGGCGGGATCTTTGGCGGAATGCTTGATTCGGTCTGGTCGCAGATTGCTGCCATGCTGGCGGGAATGGTTTTGACGGTGGCTGTTTGCATGGGCGGCGTGCGCAAAACGATCGAAAAAGTCATCAAAGTTATGATGGGCGGATTGTTTGTGCTGCTTTTTGTACTGGTGATCCAGTCGCTGTGTCTGCCGGATGCAATCGAAGGTGTCAAGTTCTTTTTGAAGCCGGATCTTAACAAGTTTTGGGGGGATAATATGCTGGAAACGGTCCATGCGGCGATGGCGCAGGCCTTTTTTACCCTCAGTCTGGGGATCGGCAGTATTGCCGTTTGCGGCAGTTACATGGATTCCAATAACTCGCTGCCCCGGGAAGGTGTGTGGATCATTGCGCTGGATACTATGGTGGCGGTATGTTCCGGATTGGTTATTTTTCCGGCGTGTGCCTCGTTCGGCATCAAGGCGGATGCCGGGCCGTCGCTGATTTTTATTACGCTGCCGCGGGTCTTTGAAGGCATGACAGGCGGAGTGTATTGGGGGAGTGTATTTTTTATTTTCCTTTCCATTGCTGCGCTTTCGACCTTGATTGCAGTTTTTGAAAATCTGGCCGCATTTGGTATGGAAGAGTGGAAGTGGAGCCGGAAAAAATCCTGTCTGGTATTTGGCGTGATCACCTCGGTGATGTCGCTGCCGTGCATTTTCGGCTTCAATATCTGGAAAAAAATCCAACTGTTGGGCAAAAATACCAATATATTGGATCTGGAGGATTTTATTGTCAGCGATAATCTGCTGCCGCTGGGTGCATTGTTTATTACCATATTTTGTATGAGCCGTTATGGTTGGGGACAGGAAAACTTTTGCCGGGAATTAAGCAAAGGCAATGGTTGGATGCCGGGCAAAGCGATGCTGTTTTATATGCGCTGGGTACTGCCGCTGGTGATCATTGCCATTTGGCTGGTGGGTATCTGCAAACGTTTCAGCTGGATCTGACGATATAAAAGTGTGTTGAAAATCTGTGTTGAAAAATGGTTTGTTGCATTTTGCCTGTCCGGTTGTGGTGGTGAAATATTTGCCAAAAGTCTTTTGGTGGGGTATTTATTTATACGGAACTAAACGGTAAACCTATTTAACAGAGGAGTTTCAGTTATGTATAACCCTTTCAAAGACAAGAAAAAGCCCGGTGAACTGCACAGCAGTCCCATTATGCGCCGCTATGCCGGAAACCCCTTGCTGACTGCTGCGGATATGCCGTATCCGGCAACTTATGTGTTCAATGCCGGAGTGATCCGTTTTCAGGATAAATATTTTATTGCTCCCCGGGTGATAAAATACAACGAAAAGTTTGAAACCGGAACTCAGTTTACCGGTTTGGGCTGCAGCAACGATGGTATCAAGTTTGATATTATTCCCGATCAGGTGCGCGTCTATTATCACGGCGAGGTGCTGCCGTGGGTGAATGACTCCCGGTTGACGGTGGTGGATGGCGAGCTTTATTTGAGCTTCTGCTTTGAAAATCAGCACTCCGAACGGCCCGGTATCGCCCGCTGGCGCAACGATGGTACAACCAATTTTGACGCCGTGTGTATTGGTGTGCCGCAGCAGCGCAATATGATCATTGCTCCCTGCAAAGTCAATGGGCTTTACATGCGTTTGGAACGCCCCTCCAATCAGTGGCATGATCCGTTCCATATCTGGTACAGCTTATCGCCGGATATGCGCTATTGGGGCGATTCGGAGCTGCTGCTGGGCTGCGAAGATGTACCGTTTGCCACCAGCAAGATCGGCGCCGGTGCGCCGCCGGTCAAGACCGATCGGGGCTGGCTGCTGATTTTTCACGCTGTGGACGAAGATCCGGAGCGGGCGGTGCTTATGAAAAACGGCAACCGTATGTGGCACAAGCGCTACACCGCCGGAGCTGCGTTGTTCGATCTGGAAGATCCCACCAGACTTATTGCAATAACCAAACAGCCGCTGCTGGTGGCTGAAGCACCTTACGAAACCGGCGATCCGGATCTCTGGACGGAGTTCACCGTTTTTCCCTGCGGAGCGGTGCTGGAAGATGATCAGCAGACTTTGCGCATCTACTACGGCGCCGGAGATGCCAATACCAATCTGGCGGAAACCACGCTGGATGAACTTTGGCAAGTTATGACCCCCTGCAGCCGGATAGCTGAACGGGCAACTGTGCCGTTCAAGATCGAAGACTGGAAAGATGTTGCCAAGTATCAGTGATACCGGATGTTAATGTTAAAATTTTTGCGGGTAAATTTTCTGCAGCCGCTCAACTGAAGAGGCGGCTGCAGCCGCATCCGGCCGGATAAAATTCCGGGAAAAATTATAAATAAATTTGAAATATTGCTAATTTGGATTATATTAGCACGATAACAGACGGCAGGCAGAAGATTGCCTGAGCAGCGGTTGTAGAAAGTAATTTCTGGATCATACGGTAAAAAATATGGCAGATTCAAACGGAAAATATTCGACCCTCAAGGTCACTGGTCAGACTGCTCCCCGGCATCGCATGGAAATTCCGGACGGCGCATGGGTCAAGTGCAAAGCGTGCGGACGCACCCTTTACAGAGATCAGCTTGCTGAAAATTTGTACGTTTGTACTTATTGTGCATGTCATTTGGCGATGAGCGTAAGCGGCCGCATCCGGCTGCTGACCGATCCGGAGAGTTTTCAGGAAATCGATAAGGAGCTTACCAGCGTAGATACTCTGGGATTTATTGACTCCAAACCCTATACAGCAAGAATTGCTGAAAATGGCAAGAAAACCGGCATGAATGATGCCGTGATCTGCGGATCAGCCACGCTCGAAGGTTTGCGCTATATGCTCGGTGTGATGGATTTCCGCTACATGGGCGCCAGTATGGGCTCCGTAGTGGGCGAAAAAATCACCCGGCTGGTGGAAAAAGCTACTGCCGAAAAAACTCCGGTGGTGCTGGTGACTGCTTCCGGCGGTGCCCGTATGCAGGAAGGTATCCTCAGTTTGATGCAGATGGCCAAGACTTCCGGTGCGCTGGAACGTCATGCGGAAGCCGGTTTGGGTTATATAGTTCTGATGACCAATCCCACCTACGGCGGGGTGACGGCAAGTTTTGCCACGCTGGGAGATGTGATTTTAGCTGAACCGGGTGCTATGATCGGTTTTGCCGGTCCCCGGGTGATTCAGGAAACGACCAACTCCAAACTGCCGGAAAATTTCCAGACCGCAGAGTTTTTGTTGGAAAAAGGTCTGATCGACCGGGTGGTCGATCGCAAAGTCCAGCGTAAAGAGCTGGCTCAGCTGTTGGAAGCGTTCGGCGCCCCCAAAGCTTGATCGTTGACAGAAAATTTTTGCCGCCGGGTCGGAACCTGTGCGCTGTGGACGGGTGAACCGGGTCAGATGGGGAACCAGGCAGCCCTAAATCCAGAAGCAGGTGCACAGGTTCCGATTCGGCGGTTGTTTTATTTTGAGGAATAAGTTCATGTCAAGAGTTGATGGCCGCGCAAATGATCAGTTGCGCAAGTTGGAAATCGTGCCGGGTTTTCTAAGTCATCCGGCCGGATCGGTGTTGATTTCTGCAGGCGGGACCCGGGTGATTTGTGCCGCAAGTCTGGAAGATAAAGTACCTTCCTGGATGAAGAATCAAAAAGTTTCCGGCGGCTGGGCCACCAGCGAATACGGTATGTTGCCGGCATCCACGCACGACCGCATGAAACGGGAAGCCAGCAATGGTAAGCAAGGCGGCCGCACGGTGGAGATCCAGCGCTTGATCGGCCGCTCGCTGCGGGCGGTCGTTGATTTGGAAAAGCTTGACGGATACACGCTGCATTTGGATTGCGATGTGATCGATGCCGATGGCGGTACCCGCTGCGCCAGTATTTCCGGTGCGGCAGTGGCGGCGGCGTTGGCGCTGAATACGCCGGAAAACCGGGAAAAATTCGGCCCGGACGCATTCCGGGAGCTGGTCGCCGCAGTCAGTGTCGGCATTGTCAATGGCGAAGCCGTGCTGGATCTGAACTATGCCGAAGATTCCAATGCGGAAGTCGATATGAATGTAATTATGACCGAATCCATGGAGCTGATCGAAATTCAAGGTACTGCTGAAGGAGCGCCTTTCAGCCGCAAGCAGCTCAACGAACTTGTGGATTTGGCTGAAGTCGGGTTAAAACAGATATTTGCCGAACAGCGGGCGATTTTAGCCGCCAACGGTATAAATTAATCAAAGAGAGAATATTCCATGAGCAGTCATCAGGTAATTGCGCGCAAATGGCGCCCGCAGAAATTCGGCGATGTCGTCGGTCAGACCCATGTTATCCGCACGTTGCGCAATGCTATTGCCTGTGATCGGGTGGGCCATGCGTATCTTTTGGTCGGCCCCCGGGGGATCGGCAAAACGACTATCGCCCGTATTTTTGCCAAGGCGATAAATTGCGAAAATCCTCAGGATGGCGAACCGTGCTGCCAGTGCAATTCCTGTTTGGCATTAGCCGGTGACAGCAGTTTGGATGTAATAGAAATCGACGCCGCCAGCCGCAACTCTGTTGAGCACATGCGGGCTTTGAGCGAAGAAGCTTACCACATGCCGGTGGCCAGCAAGTACAAGATCTACATTATCGACGAAGTTCACATGCTGTCCAAGGCGGCGTGGAACGCATTGCTGAAAACCGTGGAAGAGCCGCCATCGCATGTGAAGTTCATTTTTGCCACTACCGAAGCGCATCTGGTGCTGCCGACGATCGTATCCCGCTGTCAGCGGTTTGATTTGCGGCCGATCCCCGGCAATATGATATTGAACCGCTTGAAGCTGATTGCGGAATCCGAAAATGTCAAAATCGCTCCGGAGGCCTTGAGTGCCATTGCCCGGGCCGCCGAAGGCGGTATGCGCGATGCACAGTCATCGCTGGAACAGATGCTGGCGTTTTTTGGCGGGCATGACCGGGAAATCGCCGCCGAACAGGTTCTGGAACTTTTTGGACTGACCAATGCTGTGGAACTGGATACGCTCCTGGCGGCAATGCTGCAGAATCAGCCCGGGCCGGTGGTGACGATCATCAATCAGCTTTCCAGCCGGGGACGCAATCTGGAAACATTGTTCGACGATATTCTGGAAATGCTGCGCGGTGCAGAGCTTATGCACATACTCAATCAGGTGGAAAGTGTGCTGGATTTTGATCCGGAAAAATTGGAACGCTGCCGTAAATTGGCTCAGCTGACCACGCCGGATGTGCTGCGCAGCTTTATGGAAAGTCTGACCCCGGTGGGGAGAATATTGCACGAGGCGCTGAACAAGGCGATTTTTCTGGAGGCAATTTTGCTCAAAGCCATGCACGAAGCTCATGCGCCGACGATCGGTGATGTGTTAACAAGGCTGAATCAGCTGCGCAGTGCCGGAGATTTGCAGTTCATAGACCAGGTGCCGGGTTTTCAGGCACAGCCCAAGCTGACCATGCCGGTGGTGCTGCCGGAAATTCAAAAAACGGAAGAGGTTCAGACGGCATCCGCTCCGGAAGTTGCTCCGGTAATGGAACCGGCCGTGGAAAAAATAGTGGAAAATCCTGCCCCGGCCGTGACTGAAAAGGTTGCGGAATGTGTTGCGGGAGTAAAAAATGTGGAACCGGCAGCGGCGGCGGTTGAAGTGCCTGCGCAAGAGATGGCGGCGTCAAACGCTGCCGAACAGACGGCAGTTGTCGAAAATATCGAAGCCGTTGAAGCTCCGGTTGAAGCTCCGGCAGTGAACAAGGTAACGGCAGAAACTGTGCCCTCGGATATGGAATCATTGTTCAAAGCGCTGGTAACTGCTGCCGGTAATGCCGCATTGGATTGCCCGCTGCAAGATTGCCGTCCGCTGGAAATGGTCAATTCGGTGCTGACTGTGGAAGTTCCGTCGGGGGCGATGGAAAATTTGCGCAGCAACCGCATGAAGCTGCTGATGCTGCTGCAGCAGATCAGCGGAAATTGGGCGATATTGCTGGATTTTAAGGCGGCCGACAGTTTGCAGAGCGCTCCGTTGAGTGCGGCAGAAGAGAGCCCGGCAGCGGAGCCCGCAGCAGCTGTTGCGGAAGCGGAACTGGAAAGTGTTGAGGAAGTTGTAGATATAACTGCGGAAGCTGAGGAATATACCGCAGCAGCGGTTTCAGAAACAAATTCCGGAACAGATAATGATGTGCAGTCAGCCGAGCCGCCTGCAGCGGACGATTACGCTGCTGAAGAATTTATCGAACTCAATGCGGAAGCCGGAGCATATTCAGGGGAAGACGATATCAGTGATTACAGCTATAACAAGCGCAGTGTGATCAATAATCCGGATGAAGTGGCAGCCACCGCCAAGCTGCCGCCGGTACAGAAGGTACTGGATCTTTTCGGCGGCGAGATCGTGGATATTCATGCGTAAAATAAAATTATAAAAAACAGGAGATCAATTATGTTCGGAAACCTCGGAGAAATGGCTAATCTGCTCAAGAAAGCCAAAGATATTCAGAAAAATATGGCTGCGCTCAAAGAAGAGATGGCCCGCACTGAGTTCAGTGCTTCCAGTGCCGATCAGGAAGTGGTAGTGGTGGTCAGTGGCGATTTTCAGATCAAGAGTGTAAAAGTTGCGCCCTCGATCGCCGGTAATGAAAATTTGGGCAATATTATTGCCAGCACCACCAATTCAGCTTTGATTGCAGCCAAAAGTGCCATGCAAAGCAAGATGCAGGAACTCACCGGCGGCATGAACATCCCTGGTCTTTTCTGAGGCAAAAAATGAGTGATTCGCACTCGGATTATCCGGAAGCCGTTGATGAGCTGATCGAAATACTGCGCCGTTTGCCGGGTATCGGCCGGCGCAGTGCGGAGCGCATGGCGTTATCGCTGCTGAAATTTCCGGCTGAAGATCTGCGGTTTTTCGGCAATGCGCTGCTGCAGCTGCCGGAACGGGTAGGGGAGTGCCGGGTGTGCGGAAATTTGACTTGCGCTGGCGAGTTGTGTCCGATTTGCGCTTCCCCCCGGCGGGATGAATCAGTCATTTGTGTGGTGGAAGACTTCACCCGGATCGCCGGACTGGAGCGTTCCGGCGGCTTCAACGGATTGTATCATGTGCTGGGCGGGAGAATATCGCCGCTGGATGATGAATTGGAAGATTCCTTGCGGATCAATGCGCTGGCCGAACGGATCGCCACTGGAAAAGTCAAAGAGCTGATTCTGGCTTTGGGCGGCGATATCGAAAGCCGGGCGACGGCGCTTTATG
The DNA here is from genome assembly GCA_015061575.1 of Lentisphaerota bacterium. GTDB lineage: Bacteria > Verrucomicrobiota > Lentisphaeria > Victivallales > Victivallaceae > SIG78. The sequence goes on along the minus strand of SUWF01000007.1, from coordinate 81,926 downwards.
TGGCCAGAAAATTTGAAGGTCAAGTGCCTAAAATCACCAAATTGGCGCAAGGCTTGCCCGCTGGCGGCGATTTGGCTTACGCTGACAGTGCAACTATTCTGGCTGCATTAAACGGCCGCAATCAACTGTAAGCGTTTAAAAAATAAACGCATACCATCCTGCGGGATGGGGTTGAGATGGTAAAAATATGAGTCCGGTTTGGCATCGGACTCATATTTTTTATCCGGAAGTAATTTCAACGTGGTTTTACCTGAGTCGAACCGGAACGGCGGCCTTGCGCATCGCGGTAGATGACCTGCTTGCCGTGTTGAGTGGCAGATCCGGTGTAACGGCCTTGAGCGTCACGGTAGATCGTCCGGTTGCCCTGATGCTGTTCAGTGCCGGTGATGCGGCCGCTGCGGTCACGGTGGATGATCCGGTTGCCGCTCTTTTGGCTGCTGCCGGTGTAGCGGCCCTGAGCATCGTGATGGCGGATGTAATTGCCGGAAACGGTCGATTTGCCGGTGATACGGCCGCTGCGGTCACGATGGATCGTTGTATTGCCGCTTGGGCGGCTGGAGCCGGAATAGCGGCCCTGCGCATCGTGATGGGTGCCGTTGGGCGGCAACGCAGTCGGCGCAGCATACAAAGTACCCAGCACAGTGCCAGCTAAAATAATACTCCAGACTTTTGCCATAAATTTTCCTTGCTTTTTCAGGTCAAATATGGATTAGTGCATTTTTCGGCCTTGATCGAAGTGCGGGGGCCGTGGCCGGGGTAAACAGTCACGTCATCCGGCAGGGTGAGCAGTTTTTCCCGGATGCTCTTTTCCAGTGTGGCAAATGAGCCGCCGGGCAGATCGGTACGTCCGACCGAACCGGCAAAGAGGGTGTCGCCGGAAATCAGGAGCTTTTGGTCCGGAAAATAAAAACAGCTTCCGCCGGGGGAATGACCGGGAGTGGCTATACATTGCGGATAATCCAGCTGCCAGCTTGAAGTTACCGGCGGCAAATTGGCTACCGGCGGCAGATAGGGCAGGATGTGGTTATCGGGACTGTAATAGAGTTCCACATCGCCGCTGTTAAGGTAAATAAATTCCACATTGAGTTGCCGGGCAATTTCCGGAACTGCTCCGATGTGGTCAACGTGGGCGTGGGTCAGCAGGATGACCGCCCGTTCAAAAGCATAATTTTCGGCCGCACTGATGATCAAATCCGCATCATCGCCCGGATCGACGATAAACAAAAGTTTCTGATCGGCGTGAAAATACAAATAGCAGTTCACTGCCAATGCCCCAACAGGAATGATCCGGAAATTATCCATAGCTTGATCCTCTCTAAATTAAAAAAAAGAAAGCAGGTTGTATGCGTCTCAGCGTACTACTGTCAATAAGGCCTCGCGGCCCCGATGCATAAATTGTTCCGAGATTGACCTGCTTTCTGATTTTAATATAGCAAGTGTTTTTTCATTATGCAAATAAAGAAAACGAACTTTTTTCAACTTTTTTTCAAAAAAAATCAATTTAAAACTTGCAAAATAGGGAAAAATAGGGTAAAATAGGTATGTGTAGGAGCAAATAGGGTTAAACAGGATGCGAAAAGGAGCGTATAAACACCATTATGGAAGATGATGAGTTGTTTTTTTGTCGTGATTATACGCACGCATTAGATTCTCAGTATCGGGTGACATTGCCGAGTGCCTGGCGCAGCGGCGATGGCGGCCCGCATTTGGTGTTGTTCCCCGGTCGTGACCGGGATCTTTTGCTGTTCCCTTATTCCATGTTTCAGGAATTTCTTGTACGCGCGCGCTCAAGTGCGCTGGCGAATCCGGCTGCGCAGGCGGCATTGGCGCAGATCGGCCGGGTGGTACGGGATATCAGACCCGATAAGCAGGGGCGTATCAAGCTGGAAAAAGAGATGCTCGAAGCTATTGGCGTGGAGAATCAGCTGGTCATGGCTGGTGCGATCACGCATATCAAACTCTGTGCTCCGCAGAATTGGCAGCCGGTTGAACTGGGCGATGCGAGTGTGTTTTTGGATGAAGTGCAGAAGCTTAACGAAAATGACAGCGATGGCTTCGGCGCTTTGCTCAGCAAGTTGACCGGCAAAGGAGGCAAGGCATAATGAGCGAGTGGATTCATGTGCCGGTATTGGCAGCAGAGGTTGTGGAGCATTTGAGCTCGGTGACGCCGCTGCGGCGCTTGATCGATGGTACGCTGGGTAATGGCGGCCACAGCCGGATGCTGCTGGAAAAAAATCCGCAGCTGGAAATTCTGGGTATCGACCGGGATCCGGCTGCCCTGGAACGTGCCGGCAGGAATCTGCATGAGTTCGGCAGCCGTTTTACGGCGGTGCATGGAGAATTTGCGCAGCTGGATGAATTGGCGATGAACCACGGTTGGCAAGAGGTCGATGCGGTGCTGCTGGATATTGGCGTATCCAGTCCGCAGATCGATGATCCGGCCCGTGGGTTTTCGTTCCGCAGCGATGGTCCGCTGGATATGCGCATGGATCGCAGTCAGAAGTTGACGGCCAGCCGGGTGGTCAATTTTTACAGCGAAGAAGAGTTGATCCGGGTTTTCCGGGATTACGGCGAATTGCGTGAAAGCCGTCAGCTGGCCCGGGCAATAGTGCAATCCAGAACGGTCAGGCCGCTGGCAACGACCATGGATCTGACGGCGATTTGCGATAAAATATTGCGTAAAAAACATCCGGGACAGCTGCCCAGTCCAACGCTGGTCTTTCAGGCCTTGCGCATTGAAGTCAACGGCGAGCTGCAGCAGCTGGAAGATGGTTTGCTGGCGGCGCAGAATATATTGCGTCATCAGGGGCGGCTGGCGGTCATATCGTTTCATTCGCTGGAAGACCGGATCGTTAAAAATTTTCTGCGCGATGCGGCTCAGGCGTGTATTTGCCCGCCGGAGCTGCCGGTGTGCGTATGCGGCGGCAAAAACGCCCGTTTTACGCTGCCGGTGCGGGGAGTCATAAGTGCGTCTGAAGCTGAATTGTCCGTCAACCGGCGCTCAGCTCCGGCTAAATTGCGGATCGCCGACCGCATACGTCAAATCGGGTGAAAAATCAGTAGTGAAGTTAAAAACAATGGCAGTTATTATATAGAGTGAGGCATGGAAATGAAGCTGCAAGCGCATAATGTACCTTTGAATCGGCAGAGCCGGCGACAGAAAAATAATCAGAAGTCCTGGGCTTTGAAGTTTTATATATTGCTTTATATGCTCGTAACGGTGACTGTGATCTGCGGTGTGGCCAACTACCGCATTGATCTCAACCGCAAAATCAATGAGCTTTACCGCTCCAGTCAGCGTATGCAGCGCGAGATCCACAACCTTGATTGCGACATCAAGGCGCTCAAGGTGGAAAAACAGCGGCTTTCCAGCTGGGATAATATCAGCAAAAAAATCGCTCTTTACAAGATGCCGTTCCGGGCTTCCAACTATCAGCAGGTGCGCTATTTTACAGTCCGCAACAATCGTGATGGTCAAATACAGCGCAATGAACTGTACGGTAAAGGTGCGGTAAATCAGCTTTCACAAGCAACTTACTGATTTTTTAAGGGGGCGCCCGGTCGATGCGAAGCCGCAATGATACAATCCGCAGTCGTATCCGTTTTCAGGCGGGGTTGCTGATATTGTTTTTTGTTTATCTCTTGGGGAAACTTTATTGGGTACAGGTGCATCGTCATGATTATTACTACACCGAAGCCCGGAAAAAATATGTGGCCAGCGAAAAACTTAAAGGTGCCCGGGGCGAAATTTTTGATGCGCAGGGCAATCTGCTGGTCGGCAATATGCCCTGTCAGGATGTAAGCATAACACCGTGCAATATCAAAAGTAAATACGACAAAAATATTGCGCTGATCATTTCCCGGCTGCTGAAACTGGATTATCAGACTGTCTTAGCCAAAGTCAGCAATAAAACCCGCATCGTAACTGACAAAAACGGCAACCCAAAGACACTTCCCCGGCAATATGCCATGATCGCCCGCAATGTGCCGCTGCCGGAAGCCCGCCATTTACAGGAAGTTCTGCGCAGTCACAAGCTGGGGCGGCATGTGCATTTTGATGATACCTTTATCCGCTATTACCCCAAAGGACGTCTGGGGGCAAATGTGTTGGGTACCACTTTTATGGATAATGATGAACTCAGCGGCAGCGAGGGCGTGGAACGCTTTTTTAATAAAGAGTTGAGTTCCGGTGACGGGCTGCGGACTTTTGAACGCAGTCTGGATGGCCGTAAATTGATCAATACCGTGGAAGAATCCATTGATGGTTTGGATGGCCGCAATATCTATCTGACAATACAGGAACCGATCCAATCCATTCTGGAAGAAGAGCTCGATAAGGCATATATCAAGTGGAAGCCGGAAGTGGTTTATGCGGTCATGGCTGATCCATCCGGCAACATTCTGGCAATCGCTCAGCGGCCTTCGTTTGATCCCAATGACCGTAAAGTCAGAGATACCTCCGGATTTCGCACCCGGGTGGCTTCCGATGCTTACGAGCCCGGTTCCATCATGAAGCCGCTGACGGTGGCCGGTGCAATGGATTACGGTCTGGTGACGCCCGACAGCAAGGTCGATTGCGAAAATAAGATCTGGTTTTTCCGGGGCAAAAGTCTTACCGACAGCCACGCTTACGGTATGCAGGATGTGACCGGAGTCATCCGTAAATCCAGCAATATCGGCACCGCTAAAATCGCTATTGCAATGGGCGAGCAGCGTTTGTACCGCACTTTGCGCAAATTCGGCATTGGTTCCAGAACCGGTATTGCGCTTAAACCGGAGAGCCGAGGCAATTTGCGGCCGCCGTCCAAGTGGGATGGTTTGTCGATTTCCCGCTTCGGCATTGGTTACGGTGTGTCGGTAACATCGGTACAGATGCTGCGGGCTTATTGTGCGCTGGCCAACCGGGGCAAACTGCCGCAGCTGCGGATCCTTGACCGGGTGGAAGACCCGCAGAGCGGCAAGGTCGAATATAACCGGAACAAGCCCATGCGCAATATTTATATGCGTCCGGATACCGGCGAAAAAATCGTCAATATGATGGTCACGGTAACCGAAAAAGGCGGTACCGCAGTCAAAGCAGCGATCCCGGGCTACCGGGTGGCCGGCAAGACCGGGACTTCCCGCAAATGGAAAAACGGCGGCTATCACGGAGATTATTTTGCCAGTTTTGCCGGATTTGTACCGGCAGAAAAGCCGGCGTTTGTATTGGTGTTGACTTTTGATGCGCCCAAAGGCTCGATCTACGGCGGCAGCGTGGCTGCGCCAACGTGGAAAGCGATCGCCGAGCGCACACTTAAATATATGAATGTGCCGCCCACCGTACCGGTTGAAGAAAAATCCTCCGGCCGCCGTTGAGCCGTAAACTCAGTTACAGTTGACTTGCTGCCTGGCAGATTGCTTATTCCGCACAGGGTGTGTTTATTTTTTGACAGAGCAGGGCAGGGACGGCTGCGGCGGGATCGTTCTGGTGATAGTGACGTAGGCGTGATAGATATCGGGCACGCCGGGCGCAAGCTTGTAGGCCTTTTTTACCAGCCTTGCGGCGCGCCGGTGGCGATTCAAATAGTAGGCTTCCAGAGCTTTTTCGCACAATTTTACTGCCCGCTGATATTCAGCTTCCGGAATAAATTTGTACAGCCGGTAACCATTGATAGTTGCCGCATTGCCGGGCAGGGCTATTTCGCAAAAATTGTGTCCGGGATTGGTGGTCAAACCCAATCTGACGGCAGCGCACTGCTTGTTTAGTTTGTTGGCACACGCCATATAGCGATAGCTGTACGGCACATTAGCTGGCGTAGTGACCGTCGGTACATGCAGCAAAAAATAATCCACCTGATGCGCGGCGCAGAAATCGGCAAAATTACTCAAAGGTTCATTGAAAAGCTTCAGAATAAAATCCTGCGTAAGTTGACGGACTTCCGGCAGCTCATATTTGGGCTGCACGAGTATGGAACTGTTGGTATAGCCTTTCAGGTACGATGAAGTCTGCATGTCGCTGAGAATAACTTTATTGCTCAGGTCGTGCTGGCGCATGAATTTTATCATGGCTGCAGTTTGCGGCAGCCCTTCCGGGTATTTCCGGGTGAGCCGGCGGCTGTTGTGCCACTCGGCAAGGATGGCTAACGCTGCGGCGGTCAAGAGGAGGATCAAGTATACCTTACTGCGGCTGCAGCGCTGCAGCCAGGCCAGCGTCAGCGGCAAGGCTATACTGGCAAACAGGATGGTTATATCCCGGAAACGGGCCATAAATATATACATTATAAACGCCGCTGCCGTCAACAGCGCAAATTGGCCGACGAAAATTAAAAGCCGCTTTTGCCGCCGGGAAACGGAGTGTTTTTTTACGAACTTTACAGCCAGATATATGGCCGATATTCCCCAGAGCGCAGCCAGCAGCCGGAGTCCGGCCGGATAGATCATGCGGGTCATTTGCCAGCTGGCGGAATGTAATTCCGGCGTCCACAAATAACGCTGATCAAAGGTCAGCAGTGTGGGATCGGCGGGCAGCTGGTTGAAAAATTTCAGCTTGGCACTCAGCAATTCCGAAAAATGACTGTAGTTGCCGCCAAACGCTGATAGTTTGCTTATCAGCAGCCAGCAGATTGCCAACAGCGCAAAGAGCAGGATTTGCCAGCAGCGGCGGTATCGGCCCGGCGGCAGCAGCTGTACGGCCCAGGCGGCGGGAACTATCCACATTACTGCCGGCGAAAAACTGCTGTTGTGTGAACGCAGATAAGGCACCGTGAGCGTGGCCAGCATCATGCCGATAAAAGTTGCCAGATAAAACATTTGCAGCCGCCGGTCATGCTGATTCCAGATGATCGCCGTGATGATCCCGCTGGCAGCCAGCAGCCCCATAACGATTTGGCTGGCATCCCAGCAGGCCATCGCTGCAAATGATACGGCAATGGTCAGCAGTACAAGTAGTTTGCGTTGGAAGAATTTGCCGGATAACGCTCCGGCGTAACAGCATAAATAAGCGGTCAACAGCGGCCAGGCAAAAGCGCCTTTGATGAGATCCTGCCCGGTGTAACGGCCCAGTGCCGCCGCCGAAAATATTTCCAATGCGGCCCCGGCAGCTGCCCAGAACCAGGGGAGTTTCAGCCAGCGGAGCATCAAGTAGAGCAAGGCCGGAGCCAGTGCTATATACAGAGTAAAACAGTATCGGATGAAGCGGCTTTCGGTGTATGAATTTTCATATTCTCCCGGTGGCGGCGTACCGTAAACAGCCCGGCGCAGCTTTAACAAATTGCCCAGCATATACTCCAGCGAGAGCGACATTTGTTCTGATACTTTATAGTGTTTCATCCCTGGCAGTGTTGGATCGACTCCGGCAATATCCTGACCATCGGATAGCTTGTTTATGTAGCTGTACATGACGGCACTTTCGACCAGAAACGGCGCAAAACGGCAGTTGGCGGTCTGCTCAAGATTGCGCAAGTCACGTTCGGCAACAGCGTTGCGGAATGCGAAGGCGGCCAGGTATACTAAAAGCATGCTCCACAACAAATTATGGCGGCGCAAAAAATCAATCACAATCTTCACAATCACTATCCGTATTGGGCAGATATTTATCGGGAGCTACGGCAATAACAAATTCGCCTTTCCAGCTGCCCCGCTGGCGGGATACAGTCAGCAGCTCAGCTACACTGCCGCGCAACACTTCTTCGTGCAGTTTGGTGGCTTCCCGGACGATCGCTGCCATCCGGTTGGCACCGCAATACTGTTCAAGGTATTCCAGCGCACTGGTGATGCGGAAAGGCGATTCATAAAAGAACACCGTCTTATCTTCGGCAGCCAATGCTTCAAAGAACTTGCCCCGGCGACCGGATTTGACTGGCGGAAAGGCGTAAAAAGCAAATTTATCCACCGGTAATCCGGTGGCGGCGGCAGCAAAAGTCAACGCCGATACGCCGGGGATCACTTCAACTTTTATATCCTGATTGACCGCTTCCCGGACGATGAAAAATCCCGGGTCTGCAATAGCCGGAGTTCCGGCATCAGTGATCAGCGCCACATTTTCGCCGGCGATTATCCGGTCAAGCAGGCTTTGGCATTTGCCCCGCTCGTTGAACGCATGATAACTGGTCAGCGGCGTGTGGATATCAAAATGACTCAACAATCCGCGGCTGTGGCGGGTATCTTCGGCGGCGATCAGATCAACTTCTTTAAGGATCCGCAATGCCCGCAAGGTTATATCTTCAAGATTGCCGATCGGCGTGCTTACTATATACAAAATTCCCGACATAAAATTACCTCACAAGTAAATTAGCCAGAGCTTTGCCCATACGCCGGAGATGCTGCGGCGTATCGTGCAATGCCTGCTCCAGCGAGCATGGCGCTCCCGAAAGAGCCAAAACAACTTCAAATGCCTCATCCAGTTCTGCAGATCGTTCGCCTAACGCCCCGGAAAGCAATATTGTTGGCACATCAAAACGGTGTGCATGCTGCGCAACGATCGAGCAGAGCTTGCCGTGGGCGGTCTGAAAATCCGAACACCCTTCGCCGGTGATCACCCAGTCAGCACCTTTGACATGCTCATCAAACTGCAAAAGCTGCAGTACCAATTCCGCTCCGGAAGTGCTGACGGCGTGCAAAAAATTCCGCAGGGCAAAGCCCAATCCGCCGGCGGCGCCATCGCCCGGAGAAGTCATATTGTCGGCCAACTGACTTTTCACGGCCAGTTCGCCAAAGTTTCTGAGGTTATTTTCCAGAGTTTCGACCATTTCCGGATCGGCGCCTTTTTGCGGGCCGAATACCCGGGCCGCCCCGGTTGGACCGCAGAGCGGATTGGTTACGTCCGAAGCAATGCGGATGGTGGAACACCGGATCTCCGGCAGCAGTTCCCCGGCATCTATCCGGGCGATTCGGGCAATATCATAGCCGCTGGCCGGGCAGGGGAGCAGCTGGCCGGAGGCGGTATAAAATTTTACTCCCAATGCTTGCAGCATACCAATACCGCAATCCACGGTGGCGCTGCCGCCGATACCGATGGTAAAGTTGCGGATATTCTTCCGGCACGCCAGATACTTCAGCAGTTCGCCGGTTCCGTAGGTGGTGGTCTGCATGGGGTTGCGTTCGCTGCGGCTGATCAGTTCAATACCGCTGGCCGAGGCCATTTCCAGCACTGCGGAGTTATCCGGCAGCAGGCCGTATTCAGCTTCGACCATGCGGAAAAGCGGATCGTGTACTTTACAAGTGTGCATCGCTCCATGACAGGCCGCAGTCACCGCCCGGGCGGTACCTTCGCCGCCATCGCCCAGCGGCAGGGCCGTGATCTGGATCTCCGGAGCCGTCTGCCGGATACTTTGCTGCAAAATTTCGCAGATCTGTGGACTGCTCATGCAGTTTTTAAACGAATCAAAAGCCAGGACTATTTTCATATATCTGAATCCATCGTATTTAAACGGCCGTCTTTGAGATGCAGCACGTTATCTGCCCGGCCGGTCAACGCTTCGTTATGGGTGATCATGATTATGGTGTGATCGGCGGCCAATTCCCGGAAAAGTTCCAGCAGTTTTTCGCCGGTTTGGGAATCCAGATTGCCGGTCGGCTCATCGGCCAGGATCAATTCCGGATCGTTGATCAGCGCCCGGGCTACGGCGGCTCGCTGCTGTTCGCCGCCGGAAAGCTCCACATTGCGGTGGTGCATCCGATCCTGCAAGCCCAGACGGCTCAACAGTTCTTCCGCCCGGGAGCGGGCGTTTCTGAGAGGAGTTCCGGCCAGCCTGGCTGGCAGCAGCACATTTTCCAGAATGGTGAATTCCGGCAGCAGCTGATAATTTTGAAAGATAAATCCGATCTTGCGGTTGCGGAAGTCGGCGGCTGCTGCGGCGCTGCGCATGATCTGGCGGTAATCTGTACCGTCAAAAAGAATGCTGCCGGCATCCGGAGCTTCCAATGCGCCGATCAAATTCAGCAAGGTGGTTTTTCCGGAACCGGAGGCACCCAGCAAAATGCTCCAAGCGTTACGGGGAAATTTGCTGCATACATCGTGCAATATCTGCAATTTGCGCTGACCGCTCAAGGTGTAGCTTTTGCTGATATTTTCCAATTCGATCAAATATTTTTTGTCAGCCATATTACTCATACCTCAAAGCCCGTGCCGGGTCAAGTTTGGCTGCCCGCAGTGCCGGAACGATCGCTCCGGCGGTACAAAGCACCACCGCTGAAATCGCTACTATAGTTACATCCGACGGCACAATGTGCGCTGGCAGTTCATTAAAAAAGTACATTTCCGGCGGAAACAACGTCTGGCCGGTTACTCTGGATACTGCGTGCAATATATTCATGCGCAGTGCCACCACCAGCGTACCCAGAATGATTCCGGCGGTGCTGCCGATAACACCCACGAGCATACCTTGCAGCAGAAAAATATTCATCACCTGCCGCGGCGATATGCCCAGCGCTTTCAGCAAGCCGATCTCCCGGGTTTTCTGATATACCGAGGTGATCAGAGTATTGGCAATGCTGAATGCCGCCACCAGTACAATGAAAATCAGCAGGAAGAACATCATGTTTTTTTCCACCGCCAAAACCCCCAGCAGCTGGGCATTGCGGCTTTGCCACGATTCGATGCGGTAAGTAGTGGACGGCAGCAAGGTTTTAAGTGCTGCCATTTCCTGAGTCAGGTCAAACGGATCTTTTACCCAGCCGTAAACAGTCGTGGCGCTGCCCCACGGCATGTTGAACAGTTCAGCTGCATCGTCCAGATTGACAAAGATCACATCCCGGTCAAAATCATATTTACCGAAGCTGACCAGCCCGGTAATGGTCAATTCGGTCGGCAGGATAAGTTTGCCGGTATTGGCCAGTTCCACGCCGCCGCCGGGTTTGACTTTGATCATTTCTGCAAGCTTGGCGGAGCTGTGCAGGATTATTTTATCGCCGATCATCAAGCCCTGCCGGGCGGCCAGACGGCTGCCTACTACTGCTTCGCCATGATTAAGTTCAAAACGTCCGCCGGGCTGCAGCGCCTGTTTTATATCCATAACCTGCCGGACATCATCGGCATTGACTCCCAGCACCAGTTTAGGCGTAAAGTTCCGGCGGTTCTGCAGCATGGCCGGCTGCGCAATCACCGGTGCGCTGTGCCGGGCACCGGCCTGGGCAAGTTTATCTTTGACATAGCCCACATCCATGATGGGAAAGTAGATCCCCGATACATGCAAATGCGCCTGCGTCTGGATCAATTTATTTTTCATTATATCCGTAAAGCCGGTCATGACCGCCAGCACCACGATCATGACAGCGACTCCCAGCATTACCCCGATAATTGAGATCAGCGTTATGACCGAAACCGCATTGCGGCGCGGTTTAAGGTAACGCATAGCAATAAAAAGTTCTGTTCTCACGATATAAAATCACCATTTTTCTGTTTTTTTATTGAAAATCGTTATTAAATTAATACCAAAACGCCAAAATGGAAATATATTATAGAGAAATTTGGCAAAAAAACTTTAAAAATATTCTGCTGACAGCATTTTAACGCTTTTTATAGAGTGCTGCCGGCTGGAACGCTGAAAAAAACTGGATTATTTGGATCAAAACTATGGCTGATAAAAATATTGAATTACTTGCCCCGGCCGGTTCGCCGGAGGCGTTGGTGGCGGCATTTGCCGCCGGTGCTGATGCGGTTTATGCCGGGCTGCCCCGGTTCAACGCCCGGGAACGGGGCGAAAATTTTACGGCCGAAAATATGCGGCAGGCGATCGCTTACGCTCATAAACTCAACCGCAAAGTCTATATAACGCTCAATACGCTGGTCAAAGAAACGGAACTGCCGGAGCTTGCTGAGTACGTTGCGCAAATAGCCGATATGGCTCCGGATGCGGTTATCGTGCAGGATTTGGGGGTATTGCGCATGATCCGGGAATTTTTTCCCACGCTGGCGGTGCACGCCTCCACCCAAATGGGCATACACAACTCCGCCGGGGTGCGTCTGGCCGAACGTATGCAGGTTAAGCGGGTGATCCTGGAACGGCAGATGACCTGGGAGGAATTGGCCGCTTTGCGCAAAAATACTGATATGGAGCTGGAAGTTTTCTGCAACGGAGCGTTGTGCTGTTCGCTTTCCGGATCATGTTTGTTCAGCTCCTGGCTGGGCGGAGCCAGCGGCAACCGGGGAAAATGCAAACAGCCCTGCCGCCGGAGATTTTTTGCCCGGGAAGGCAATGGATTTTTCTTTTCTACAGCTGACTTGGCTACGCTGGAAATGATCCCCAAATTCCGGGAAATGAACATAGCTTCCATCAAAATCGAAGGCCGCCTTAAGCAGCCGGATTACGTTTACAACGCAGTAAAAGCGTACCGGCTGGTGCTGGATGCTCCGGAAATCACCAGTGCGGTCATCGGCGAAGCCCGGCAAATATTGAGCAATACTTGCGGACGCCGTTGGAGCGATGGATTTTTCAGCGAAAAATCTATGAAAACCCTCGTCCGGCACGATGCTGTCGGGGCCTCCGGTACTTTGCTGGGAAGAGTTGTTGCCGTGGGCGAAAGCGGCTTTAATGCCGAAATCAAACAGCGTTTGCATGTGGGTGACCGCCTGCGGGTACAGCCGTTAAGCGGTGATGAAGGCAGCGCATTTACTTTGACCAAGCTTTTTATCGACCGCAAGATCGTTTCAGTGGCCCGGCCGGGCGATGTGGTTTACATACCCTGCGATAAACCGGTTGCACCCAACGGTTTACTTTATAAAATCGGAGTATCGCACGCTGTGGATATGAAAAATCTGGAAAATACCCGGGTCCGGACGCTGCTGCCGCTGAGTTTACGCTTGGAACGCAATGCCCTGCAAATAGATATCGCCAATTGCGATGCGTTGAAAAGTTGGCGTTATGAAGAAAACTGGCAGCTGGCCAGCAAACACCCCACCTGTGCTGAAACTCTGGCGGAGGCATTCAGTTCCGGTACTGCGGACTTTGACTTTGTGATCGAAAATGTTGCTTTATCTGAAGACGCATGCAATCTTTTTATTCCCGCCAGCGTGCTGAAAAAGGTGCGGCGGAGTTTTGATGAAGTTTTAAGCAAGGTCGATCCGGCCGCCGTCGGCCAGCCGGGCGCAACGGGGTTGATGAAATTTTTTGAATTTTACCGGACGCAGAGTCTGCGCCCGGTTTCCAATCAGCGGATGCGGGAAACGGTGGCCATGCGGCCGCATGGAGCTACTGCCGGTAATCCCAACGCTTGGAAAGCGGTCAGTATTCTGGATATAAATAACGCTACGGATGAAGCTATTTTGCCGGATTTTTGTCCGGAAGGCAAACTTGATTCGCTGCGGCGGGCAATCGATCGGGCATATAAACAGGGCATCCGCCGCTATCGGGTGGGCAGTTTGTTTGAACTGGAATTGCTCAAGGATTATAAAGATATCGTTATTACTACAACCTATCCGCTGCCGGTGGCCAACAGTCTGGCGGCCGGAGAGCTGGCTGCTTACGGCGTACAGCGGGTGCAGGCGGCGTTGGAAATGGAAAAATCTGCTATCGAAGCCTTGCGTGACCACTCGCCGCTGGAGCTGGAAGTCTACCGTTACGGACGCCCGGCTTTGCTGACCACCCGGGCCATACTGCCGGCGGAGGGCGAAATCGAAGACAATCGCAGCAACAGTTTTTCCATCCGCAGCGATAAACGTCAGAATCTGACCCGGCTTTATGCCAAATCAGTTATGAATATACCGCATGTGGCCGGAACCAGCGACTACTACGATTTGACTCAAGCCCGCTGGAACGAAAACGAAAACAGCACTTTCAACTTTGAATCATCGTGGCTGTAAGCAGCCGGTTGGCTGCTTTAGTAGTTATTCAGCCCCCGGAGCCGGGCGATGACAAAGCGGTTGCGGTTGGTGTAATCGTTGAGGAGTTCCACTGCGCAGTAACGCACATCCTGCCGGATGAGTTCAACTGCTATTGCAGTCTGCGGCGGAGACATTTCCCAAATCATACTGCCGCCGGGTGTAAGGTGTTCGGGGGCCTGGATAATGCTTTGCCGGATCAGATCCAAGCCGTCAGGGCCGGACGTCAACGCCAGCACCGGTTCAAAATCCCGTACTTCCGGACTCAATCCGGCGTGTTCAGATTCTGTTACATAAGGCAGATTGGCTGCGATCATATCAAAGCGGCGGCCGTCCAGCTGGCTGAATAGATCGCTATGCAGAAATTCCACTTGTTGAGGCGCAATACACTGGGCGTTTTCCCGGGCGATCGCCAACGCATCCAAACTTATATCGCAAGCCGTCACCCGGGCATCCGGCCGTTCGGAGGCAACCGAGAGTGCGATCGCTCCGGAGCCGGTGCCCAAATCCAGCAGCGAACCGTGTTCAGGCAGAAATTCCACGCAAAAATCCACCAGCAGTTCCGTTTCCGGGCGGGGGATCAGCACAGATGGAGTGACCTTGAGTTCCAGATCCCGGAAATACGCTCTTTGGAATATATACTGCCAGGGTTCGTTGCTCAAGCGCCGTTGGATGATTTCTTTTCCCCGCTGAAAAAGCTCTCCGGATAATACCCGGCTGCGGTTGACTTGAGCTTCCACGCGGTTGCAGTTCAGCAATTCGGCTATGATGGCAACAGTTTCGGCCTCCGCCTGCTCCATTTGGTGCTGCAAAAAACTATTCAGCATCAAATCAAAAAGTTCACCGCTGGTATGAATGATTTTTTCCATCGCTTATTTACCTGTATGGGCAGCGGCAGGAGGCGCAAGCGGTTTGATTTGAGCGGAAGATGCTTGATTTTTGACCGGATGGAACGGTATGAGCGAATTGGTATCTTTCAGCACTATCACAGCGCAGATCACCAGCTGCAGCATCCCCCAGCAGGCAAAAATCAGCATAAAATGGCTGGCCGCCCGCAGCCCGCCGGGGCCGAACCAGCTCAAGCCGTACCGCCGGATGATGGCCCAAACGACCAGCAGCAGCAGCGTTGCCAGCAGCGCCAGCACCAGCGCCGGATTTTCGTCAATCAGATAACGCATCACCGGAGTGTTGTGCGCCCAGCTGAAGTTATTGATCACACCGGGCAGAAACAACAGCGGCCAGGCTGTCAAATGCAGAAACCACAAGGCCGGGCCGTGGATCGACGAGGCTTCCAACTCATACGGCCGGTCAAAGCAGACTGCCAATGCTGCCATTATCACCAGCAGCAGCAGCAGAGAACGACGGTTGAAAAGTTCGATCGCCCGCAGCTTTTTGGAGTCAGACGCTTTGATGTAATTTTGATTTTTCTTACTGCTTTTCTTGTATTTTTTCATGGTCAGACTCCGTTATTTATGCTGCGGACTCATGCCGATGCGCTTGACCACCAGAAAAGTTATATACGCAATCAATACCGCTGCCAGAAAGAATCCGCTGTAGGCATAAGGCCACCAGATGCCCTCGGTCATCATGGTGAATTCCGACATGCCGCCGATCCCGGTAAGCACATTTATCGGCATGAACACCAGATTGATGACCGTCAGATATTTCATGACATTGGAGAGGTTGTTGTTGACGATCGAAACCCGGGCGCCGGACATATCGGTCAGGATCTCCGAATAAATGTTGCTCAGATTGTCGCACTGCTTATTTTCGACAGTAATATCTTCCAGAAAGTCGATCTCCTCTTCCGTAAAGCCGATTTTTCTGGCATCAGCTTTGAGTTTGAGCAGCAGCAGCTGATTGGCGCCGGTGGCACTTTCGTAGTAGGTCAATCCTTTGAGCAGCGAAAATATCCCGGCCAGAGCTTTGTTGGTGACAGATGTTTCCATCTTATTTTCAAAGCTGTCTGAAATCGACCGGATGATCCGCAGATTTTCCAGAAAGTGCCGGGTGGCGTGGTAAACCAGCCGCAGCAGTACGCCGGGAATGGTGTTGCCCCGCAGCGGCATTTTGCCGTATTCAAAAATCGGCACCGAGTCCGCCTGCACAATGATGATCTTATCTTTGAAGAGAAACGCTCCGGCCGATGCCACCCGGAAGATCAATTTATTATCCCGGTTGTAACGGCGCGGCTGTTTCATAATTACCGCAATGTGGTTGGCCTCATATTCCACACGGGAGATTTCATCCTCGTCCAGTGCTGAATAATAGGTGTGTTCATCAATGCCGCATTCTTCGACCAGAAACTTCCGGTCGTCGTCGGTGGGGTTGCTGTAAAGCTGGATCGGGCCGATCACATCTTCCGGACACTCCACGACCCGTCCGTCTGAAATTTTATAACTTTTGAACATAAAATAACCCGCAATACAAATTTTTACCCTGGACTGCCCAAATCAACGGCATCCAGTATCCAGTTACTACTTGGCACTACTGCTTGGCAGGCTGCGGGAGTTATGGAGTTTCAGCAATTTTCAGAAGTCCAAAACAACCGCACCGGTTCAGTACTGCACGACGGCGGTTCAGCATCCAGACTGGTGTTGACCGTACTTTTCATAAATAAACAGCACTCCTGTTAGATTGTTTTGGTTTAAGGGATGATATCCCGGCGAAAAAAACGATGTGCAAAATATACATTTCACAAGTGAATATTGCAAGCAAAAAAAGCTGAATATTAAGAAAAAAATGCAAAAAAAACGGACTGCAGCAGTATCTGCAGCCCGTTGAACGACGTTGTATCAGTATATGGGGGCAACTGTTTTTACGCCATATCGGCTTGTACGCTTTCCGGCAGAGCGGTGATGCTCTTGATCTTGGCGCTCCGGCCATCAGGCAGCGTGATGCTGTCGCCGGCCTGACGGTGGCGCAGGACTTCGCCAAGCTTGGTTTTGTAAGAGAGGTAATTCTTTTCCGGATCGCCATCCCACGCTCCGAGGAAGTAGTAAACTTCGTCTGCGGCGTTGGCGATTTCCAGCGTGACGGTCACGCCCAGATCAACATATTGGCTGGGGGTGATGGTCGAAAAATCCAGTGCGTTGACTCTGGCCAGATCCCGTTCCAGTTCGTTGCGGCGGCGGGTAAGGAAGTTTCTCCGTTCCTTGGCGGCATCGAATTCGGCGTTTTCGCGGAAGTCCCCGTGGGCACGGGCCGTTTTGAGGGCTTCGCGGTTTTCGGGCTGATGGATATTGATGATATCCTGCAGTTCCTGCACCATGCGCCGGTGCGAGGCCAGCGAGGTGTAGATAGCTTCTTCCACAACGGGTGCCGCATCCTGTCCGGCCAGCAGCTTGCTGCCGGCACCGGCTTCGAGGTGTTCCCGGATGGCCGAGGAGTGACGGGAGAGTTTGACCAGCAAACTCTGACGTTCGCCGGTGGTGAAAGTCGAAGCTCCGGCCAGCGATCCGACCAATGCCGGAACATCTTCACCGGCGGTCTGCACGATGTATTTCTGGAAATCTTCTTTATCCAGCAGCAGTGCATGGAGTTCCCGCTGGGCAGCGCCCCATTCTTTGGGCAACCGACTGTAGTTGAGAGCAACCACCACATTTTCGAGCTTGATAAGTGTTTCCAGCGCCGGGTGCTTTTTGCGGTTCTTCCACGCCCAGAGCAGCAAGTCCGCAGTCATCAGCGGCGGATTGCTGAACACCAGATCCAAAAGTTCACCATCCAGCTGTTCGGAGCATACATTCATACTCTTGAGCGGCAGCCGTACAGCCAATGCGGTCAGATATTCTTCGTCAAATACTTCCATCGTGACCTTGGCCAGTTTGCCGGAGATCTTGACGGCCACTGCGCCCCAGACTTCCAGCTGTTCGAGTTTGGCAGCAGAGCTGTCCAGCGGCCAGAAAGGCGCTTTGCCCTTGAGCGGAGCAAGCAGTTTTTCCCACGCTTGGATCTGCGCCCGGTCAGCGATCTTGGCAATGATCGTGCAAAGCAGTTTGGCTTCCCGGACGGCCACATCGGTTTTGAGGTTGGTGAAGAACTCAGCGTAAGCAGCAATCATTTCTTCGGAAACTTCGTGCAGACCAACTTTGAGTTCATCATCCAGCAGAATATCCATTTCTTTAAGGCTGCGGGCGTTGGCAGAGGTGCGCTTGGCAGGGGCTGCCGCCGGTTTGGGGCTGCTTTCGCTGTTGAACCAGCTTTCAAAAGCATCGTTATTGAGCGTTTGCGGCACCAGCAGCCGTTCCGCCATGGAGCGCACTGCGCCTTCGCTCAAATGCGCTACGCTCTGTTCGGCAGTGATCTTGCGGAAATCGGCTCCGGAGAGCTGCATAAGTTTGGCCGGTGTCATCAGTTTAGTGGTCGCAATGGAGTTTTTGAAGAAATAGCCTTTGGTGAGCATTTTGTCCAGCCCGATGGCCAAAGCTCCGCCTTCGTTGAGGTTTACCGCCACGGTGGCGTTAAGTGCATCCACATTGGTGACCATACCCCAGCGGTTGGATTCAAAAATGTAAGTAACTACGCCGGATTTGATCGCCATGAGCCGTTCGATGCGGCGGATGACTTCGCTGGCGTGAATGGAGTTGTCACGCAATCCGATGGCCCGCAAGACGCCGGCTTTGCAGAGATACGGCGGAATTATTGTCTTGACCGCAGCTGCCAGCACCTGCCGGAATATGGCACTGTCCGGAATGCGCAGTTTGGCAATTTCCATACAGAAAACAGCCTGTGCTGCATCGGGTTCTTCCGGAAATTTTTCCCACAACAGCTGCAGCGGTTCGGCGAACTCGCTCAATTCCCGGCTGTTGTTGTGTTCCCGCAAGTTGTCAAGCAGAGATTTAAGGGCGGACTGGCTGCAGTTTTCGGCAGCATTAAGCAATAATTCCTCGGTAGTCATAAAACATTTCCACAACTTAAAAATTTACGATTTTTATTAATATATCGCCAAAATGCCCTCAGCGCAATAGCAAAAAACGATTTTTTTGCCAAAAAAGACGATTATGGACTGGAAATAGAGTCCGTTGCGGGGTATAGTATTGAAGATGCAGCTGCCCGGGAACGGAAACTTGATGGAAGCAATGCAGCTGGGGTTATTAATTGACGGTGATCAGGAAGTCCTGTTCTGCAGGCTGATATTGTGTTTGTGCGGGCAGAATGTGCATGACTCGATGAAATGCAAATTGCCCGTTGCGAATTGACAGCAGGATTTGATCATTGCCTCTATTGCAGGAAAGAATATTTTTGATGGCTGAAAAAGTGATTTTACCGGATAATCAAAAACGGGTGTGGCATTTTATGCCGACCCTTGACGGGTATATATTCAGAGAGTTTATGATCAAATTCTCGATCCTGCTGTTGGTTTCGACCATACTTTTTCTGCTCAGCGATGTGCTTAACGACCTTTCGGACTTTGTGGAAAACGATGCTTCGTGGCGGGTCTATCTGCCCTATTTCTTTTTGAAAATACCGGGCAACATCCGTTTTATTCTGCCGATAGCGATGCTGCTGGGGTGCATGTGGACAATGGCTACTTTCGGTAAAAATATGGAAGTTACGGCCATGCGGGCATCGGGGGTATCGCTGTTTTGCTGCGGCCGCTCCATCCTCTTTGTCGGACTGCTGACTACGCTGGTCAATATCTGGTTCAACGAAGGTTTGGTTCCCTACACAGACCGGAAAGCCGGAGTATTGCTGGCGATCGGTTCCAATGACCGGCGCAGCCATAAAATTGAGGATCAGAAGCTTACCTACCGCAGTCCGGATAAGCGCCGCACCTGGCTCTTTCAGCTGCCGGAGGAATCTGACGGTGCATTGGGCGTGGCAGCCAAAGACGGCAAACAGTATGATGTATCAGTAAAGTTCTACCGGGCAAATGGTTCGCTGGAAAAAGACTTGACCGCCAAGCAGGCTATTTACAAAGACGACGAAGGATGGTTCTTTGAAGATATAGTAATGACCGAATACAGCTCGGACGGACTTTTTGCCAAGCCTTCCAAAAATCTTAAAACCTGGAAACTCTCTGATAAAATTGCCACCGAAACTCCGGTGGATATCCAATACTCCGTTAAGCCGGTTGAAGAACTGCCCAGCTGGGTGATCTTTGATCTGGTGGTGCGCACTAAAGATATGTCGCAGCGGAGCAAAAATGTCTACTGGACAGTGTTTTTCTACCGGCTGGCTTTCCCGTGGTCGTGTTTTCTGGCGGTCTTTTTGGGCATTCCGCTGGCGACCAAGAGTGAACGTACCGGGATTTTGACTTCTATTATCACAGCTGTAGTTATTATTGTAGGCTACATTGTGGTTGCGCAGATATTTCTGGTTATCGGCAAGCAAGGCTACATACCGCCGGTGATTGCCGGATTGGCGCCTACGGCGGCATTTATTGCTTACGGTATTGAGCGGGTGGTTCGGAATCAGGCGTAGCAGAAAATATGTTTTTGCGTTTGGATAATTTCCGGGTAAATGCCCTAAAAATGCCTTTCAGCAGCGATTATGTGGATGATAATCTGCATGAGGCGCTGGCGGAATTTCTGCACATACCTCTTCAGGCTTTGCATACCAATTACCGCATTTGGAGCAAAAGCATCGATGCCCGGCGGGGCGATCCGGAATTGATCTACAATCTGGGTGTGGAAGTTGACGATTCTCTGGGAGCTGCGGCGGGCAAATACGCTGCAGTAATCGGTGGAAAAGAGTATTTTTCAACCGGATTGCAGGCGCTGCCGGAAATCGCTGACCGCAGCAGCGTATTGCGCAATCCCATTGTAGTCGGCGGCGGGCCCGCCGGACTGCTGGCGGCATTGCTTTTGGCCAAGGCCAATACCGCTCCGCTGGTGCTTGACCGGGGAATGGATGTGGATAAGCGTGTTGAAGATTGTGAACGTTTTTTTCAGAGCCGGGTATTGGACAGCGAGAGCAATCTGCTGTTCGGTTCCGGTGGGGCCGGGACTTTTTCAGACGGCAAACTCTACACCCGGGTACATGATCCGCGGGCTGATTTTGTGCTGCAGGCGTTGATCGAAGCCGGGGCTCCGGCGGATACAGCTTACCTCAAACGCCCCCATCTGGGCAGCGATCTTTTGCGGGAAATCGTCAAAAAACTGCAGCGCCGGATCGAAGCATTGGGCGGGAGTTTCCGCTTTGGCGCCCGGGTGACGGATTTGATAGTCAAAGATAATGTCTGTCAGGGCGTGGTGCTGGCCAATGGGGAAAAAATTCCGGCTCCCAGAGTGATTTTTGCTCATGGTCTGGGCGGGCGGGATTTAACAGAAATGCTCTGTAAATATGCCAAATGGCAATTCAAAGGTTTTCAGCTGGGCTGCCGGGTGGAACATGAACAGGAGTTTGTGGATTTCCGGCAATACCGTTTTTCGCCAAGGCCGGTGGCTTTGCCGGCGGCAGAATACAATATGGTCTGCAAATCTCCGGATCGGGTGGCCGGCAAAGGCGTTACCACTTTTTGTATGTGTCCGGGCGGCGAGATCGTTCCGGCGACCGGCTGGAGCAATCAGCTGTGTAGCAACGGCATGAGTATGCGGGCCCGGGACGGGCGTTTTGCCAATTCGGCGATCATAACCACGCTGGACGGCAGCGCTTTTGGCAGTGTAAAAGCTGCGTATGAGTTTTTGAGCAATTTGGAAAAAAGCTGTTTTACGCACGGCGGCAGCGATTACACTTTTCCGGCGCAGTCGATCAAATCCTTTATGCGGCGCAGTGTGGAGCTTAAAAAACATGACACTTCCGCCCGGCTGGGGTTGAAGGCAGCTCCGCTTTTTGAAATACTTTCTTCAGAGATAGCCGAGCGTTTTACTTTGGCGTTCAAGCATTTTGATAAACTTATGCGGGGCTTTGCCGATGGTAACTGCGTGGGGATCGAAAGCTGCGTATCCAGTCCGGTGCGGCTGCTGCGCGATCCGGATACGCTGGAAAGTTCCTGCCGCAATCTTTATGTTGCAGGCGAGGGCGCCGGTTATGCCGGTGGGATCGTTTCGGCCGCGATCGACGGCTTGAAAATTGCCGGAAAAGCCGCAGGCCTTCCATGAAATAGTTATAACTTTATTTATATAATCTGCAAACTGTTAAGCTGACAATTATGAAAAAATTAATATTTTTGATGTCGTTTTTTGTGGTGATCGTGTTATGTGCCAATGGAGTAGCGCCCACACATCAGTGGCAGTGGAATTACTACTATGTACCGGGAATGCCGGATGGCTTGTTTGATAAAGCTCAGCGGTTGGATGGAACGCTGACTCTGCCGGATAAACGGGTGGTCAAAGCTCAGAAATTTGTATATCCCCGGCAGGGAAAGATCGATTTGTACAAAGTCCTCAAACAACGGCCGAAAGTGTTGGAAAGGACAGTCGTCACCAGCGATTTTGAAGTTGAAAAAGCTCAAAAAGTTGTTCTGGGTTTGGGCGTGGACTGGAAATGCAGACTCTATTGCAATGGCCGGAAAGTGTTCGATTCCATGATTTGCGGCAATGATGCCACACCGCCCAGCAATAATGATCACTATGTGCAGCTGGATCTGAAAGCCGGACACAATCAGCTGATCTGGGAGGTTTTGGGCGGCAGATGTGAATTTTGGCTGTGTGCCCAGCTTAAAAACATTCCAACTCTGGAGGTGCTTTATCAACCGTGGGTAATGACTCCGGATAGCGCTGAAAATGCTGTGTCGATAGTGTTTGCGCTTAACCGTCCGGCGCCGTGCGGAGTGGATTTCCGGGTCAAGGGAGAAAAACAGTGGAAGCGCATTTATAACAATTTGGGCGGACAAATCCGGCGGGATCTGAGCGTGCATAGCATCCGTTTGACGGATCTGGAGCCGGATAAAGTTTATGAATACAAAATTGTGGTGATGGACGAAACCAGAAACTTTGCGCTGCTGCCGCAAAAAATATATACTTTCCGCTCCGCTCCGGCCATGGATAAAAAGCAATTCAGCTTTCTGGCTTCCAGCGATATACAATTCCCGGCCCCCCGGCGCCAGGCTTTGCTGAAAAAGCTGTTTGATTTTCCGGAGGCGCGGCAGTGTGATTTTTTTGCTTTTATCGGCGATGTGGACTGGAACAGCGATTTCAACCAAACGATCGTTGAGGAGTTTGTCAATTATTATTGTGACGCCGCCGGACGGGATAAGCCGCTGGTGATGGTGCGGGGCAATCACGAATATTACGGACGGGATGCCGGTAAATATTTTGACTATTTCCCGGCTCCGGAGCCGGGGCGGGAGGGGTATTACATGTTCCGCTACGGCGAGGTCTGTTTTCTGGTGTTGGACTTTGGTGATGATGCGCCCGGCGAAGCGCCTCCCGGGACCCGTTTTTTGAACGATTTGGAACCGTATTTTGCCGCTGAGGCCAAATGGCTCCGGCAGGCGGTAAAAATGGATATGTTCCGCACGGCCAGATACCGGATCGTGCTTGCTCACGCAACGCCGCTGGGGTATGGTTATGGTTTTATGCCCGGCAATGTACGCAAATTGATCGATCCGCTCTTTGCCGGAAAGACGCCTGAACACCGGATCCATTTGTGGATCGGCGGGCATGTGCACCGGCCTTTCCGCAGTGTGCCGGGGCAGAACCGCTGTTTCTGGCCGTTAAACAAAAAATATCAGCCGCCGGTGATCAAGCATCCGGCGATCGGCGAAAAGTATCAATTTCCGGTGTTGATCATGGGCGGACCCAATAGCTCCATGCCGGAAAATCTGCAATTTACCAATATGCTGGTAAATGTAAACAGCAATGCGCTGGAAGTTATCCACCGGGATGTGAACAATCAGGTCTTTGACCATATAAGCATAACTCCGGATGGCAAAGTTCAGGAAATCATGCGCAAAGATTTCTTTGTCGAACGTGATTATCCAGGCGTTGCCGCCGGAAAATAACCATTGCTGCCGGGCTGAGCGGCAGTTATGGTTTGATCACGGGGATTTGATCCAGATTTACCGGTATGGCATCTATATATTGCATAGTTGGTTCATTGCTGATCCTGCCTTCAATAATATCCAGCAACGTGTTGACGGCGGTAGCCCCCAGCAAAAAAGGACTTTGCTCCACGTTGGGTATATTTATACATGAAGCCGCCCCGGGGAGCATTTCCATCAAATTCCCGTAACCGGTGATCACCAGATCCTGCGCTGTGATTCCCAGCTGCCGGGACGCGGCCACCAGCAGCAAAGCCAAATCGTCGCAGTCAGTGGCGATGGCAGTAGTATTGCAGTTGCGCTGCAGAATTCTTTCCAGCAGCAGACGGGCCTCCAGGATCGTGCCTTCCACGGTGGAGTATAAAAGCTTGTCGGCGGGCTGGCCGCTCAAGTTTTCCAACGTTTCCATAAATCCCCGCACCCGATACCAGCGGTGAGTCTGCAAATAACTGCTGTTTGCGCAGATAGCTATATTGCGATGTCCACGCTCCCACAATGCTTGCATCATCAGTTGGGCGCCTTCGTAATTGCGGTTGACCACATGGTGGCAGTTGGGGGTATATTCGGGGATGGCCTCGTCGATGTAAACTACCGGTATGGGCAGATCATCCGGCAGCATCCGGTAGCCGTAAGTAACGATCCCGTCAATATCGTGGACGATATTTTCCAGCATCTGCTGCAGATTTTTGATGGGGGGCGCCTGCAAAATAAGCTGGGCATTGCGTTCATCAGCGGCGGCAAAAACGCCATTGATGATCGAAGTGGCAAAAATCCCTGCCAGGCCGCCTAAAAAGACGATTTTCCGGGTATCCGGCAGAGATTTTTTGATCACCATAGTTCCGGACCCCCGCTGGCCGCGTTTAAGAAAACCGGCATTGCAGAGCATGGTCACAGCTTTGTTGGCCGTGCCCCGGCAGACATCAAAACGGCGAACCAGGTCGTATTCGGACGGAAAGCGGCTGCCCGGCGGATACTTCCCGGTTGATAATTCACAACGCAAAGTTTCAAGGATCTTATCAAGTTTATTCATGCTGCACCTCCAATAGCGATCAATTTTAATATAGCACTGATAAAGTGGTCTTGCCACATTTTAGGTGAAAAAAGTGCTTTTATCTCTTGAAATAAGCGTTGTTTTGATTTATAATATTAATCGGAAAGTGATATTGTAGCCTTGCCGCTTTTATAAAGCTGTAAGACAAGTGGAATAAAAAAACAGTTGCAGTTATTTGTATCAACCTATATACCAAAGGAGAAAAAATGAAACGCAACCAATCCAATCCACCCGTTGGCGCAGTCCCAAGACTGCGCCGTTTTACCCTTATTGAGCTGCTGGTCGTAATTGCCATTATTGCGATTTTAGCAGCAATGCTGCTGCCGGCGTTGTCGGCGGCCCGGGAGCGGGCGCGCAATGCCAGCTGCATAAGCAAGCTCAAGCAGATCGGGCTGGCAGATCTGTCTTATGCGCAAGACAGCAATTCGCGGCGTGTCGATGGTTTCAACGGAGCGCATTGCACCGAATACTACTATTATTACACATATAATTCGTCAACTCTGGCCAATTATATTTCTCCGCAGGCCCGATTGGTCTATCAGGGGTATTTAACAGTCGGTGATGGCGAAATAACCAACTACAAAGTCTGGCTGGATAAAATGGCTCAGGCTTACAACTGCCCCAGCGATACGATCAATGGCGGTAAGGTAAATCCCTCTTCCCCCGGGCAGTATTTCACCAGTTATTACGGCTGGAACCATAACGAAACGGATGCAGCCAAATATGGTACGCACCGTTGTATTCTTTATGGAACCGATGATCCGGGGCGGGTCATTGCCAATGACCACCAGATCAATCTGATCGAACCCAAAACTTACGATGATCTCAGTCATCCGGGGCAGATCAACGCCCTTTATATGGCTGGATACGTCAAAACCAAAACCTTCCCCCGGGATTCTTATGCGACTTTTGTCAAACGTTATGCTGCAATCAATGAAGTTGGAGATTGATAAATGAAAAGATTGTTTTTGCTGATACTGCTCAGCTGTGCTGTTGAGATTTTTGGCGATGATCCGGTGGCTGCTCCGGTCAATCCGGTCAAGAGCTTTATTTTTACGCCGGATATGGTCGAAGCCAAAGCTGGCGAGGTGGTGGAATGCAGCTTGAAAATCACAGCCCGGGAAGGTTTTGTGGTCGATGGCTACGATGTGAAGATCTTGCGTAAAGATGCCCCCAAGGCTTTTTTTGATATACCCAACCTCAAGATCGTAAAGCACGCTCACAAAAATTACGATTCCTTTGTGGTCAAGCCTTACAGCAGATTTACTGAGCGCAAGTCTACTGCGGAAGTTGCACTTAAAATCAATACTGCCGGTTATAAGGAAGGCGATTATGCGATTCTGGCTGTCGGTTCGTATCTGGATAAAAACAACAGGCGCTATTATGCAGGCGGACAGTTTTTTTTGACCATTAGTGCCGGTGACAACAGCAGCATCGTGCCGGGCGGGGCGGCGCCAATGGTAGAATATATAAAACTTACCCCCGGAAAAATCGAATTGCAAGCCAACAGCACGCTGCCGGAAATCAAGCTGGATTTTCAGGTTGATCCTGCCAAAAAAATCCGGCTTTACAGCTGTTTTATCACCCGGGTTTGGGGGCCGGAAGCATTTTTTGCGGCCAATGCCGCCAAGGTTATCAAGAATCCGGCGAACAGCAAAGCTGACCGGATCGAAGTGCAGGGCAACCGGGCTGTGACAGTCAGCGGCGGCAAGGGCAGTGCGGTGATAAAAAATGACAGCTTGAGGCTGGTGCCGGGAGAATATTCCTTTATTGTGCAGCTTTACGGACATGATGCAGCGGGCAAAGGTTTTTACCGGACCAAACTGCTGCCGGTATCGGTTAAATAAGGTATTGGATTTGAGGTAAAATATGAACATTGGAAAATTAGTTGTCGGAGGCGTGTCAGCAGTAATGGCTTGTACTCTTGCAGCTGCGGAACCGCTTGATATACCTTTCTGCAAGGTATCCGGTGAACCCGGATCGGTCAAAAATTTGCCTGTTGACTGGCAAAGTGATTTCAAAGTGCTGGGCGGCAGTCGTCCGGCCGAACCGGGGACCCGCTACAAACTTGCTCACGATAATCACAATTTGTATGTGGCAGTAATTGCCGATGAACCCAATACGGGCAAGTTGAAACTGCTTGAAAATACCGGCCGGGAAAATCCTTACGCCTGGCGTACTGATTCGCTGGATCTGAACTTTATACCTCAGGCGGAGCCGGAAAAGTTCTATCAGCTCATAGTAACGGCCAATGGTGTCTATGCCGATAATTCAGGTGAAGATGACAATACCGGTACCGAAACTTATGTGATCTCCGAAGCCTGGAAGAGCAATGCCAGGATCATATCCAGCGAAATCGGCAAGGACTTCTGGAGTGTTGAACTATCGATCCCGCTGGGGGCGTTCCGCAGCGGCAAGAGTGCCGGGGCTCCGGAATTAGCTATGGTCATCGGCCGTAACCGCTATGTCGGGCGGGAAACTTATGAAGCATCGGCCAATACGGTAAGCAAACGGAATGTGTTTGTGTCGCCCGCTGCCATGCGGCCAGTCGTATTGAAGAATTTCCAGAAGGATTTTTACCGCTGGCAGTTGGAAGCTCCCATCGTAAAATGCTTTAAAGATGGCGGCAAACTTTATGCCAATATCCATAATTCAGTGATCAACCGCACCGATAAGCGGGCCAATGCCCGGATCAAAGTGACTTTGATCGATAAAAAGAACCGGGAGATCAGCTCCAGCTGCGGCTGTTCCTGTCCGGTCAACACCATCGCCCAAAAAGCGCTGGCCATCGAACTGCCCGAAGCGGGACTGTATTCGGTTCGGCTGGAGCTTTTTGACGGCCGCAAGCGACTGCTGGCCGAGCATATCTCCAAGCACCTGCTGGATTATCAGCCGGTCAAAATAAAGGTGGTGAATCCGGCGTACCGCAATAATATTTATGCGTCGCAAAAAGTTGACTCCATCAAAGCGGTCATCACTCTGGAGGAAAATATCGGCAAAGAATTGACCGTCAAACTGCAAGGCAAAAATGTGGAACTGCAGCAAGTTATTGCCGCAGCAGAAAAGGTCAACAAAGTGGTTTTTCCGGCCGATAAACTTGTGGACGGTGAATATGTTCTCTCTGCCGGCGGCGCCAGAACTGTTATCCGCAAACTGCCGCCGTGCAAAGGCGAGGTCTGGTTCGACAAAGACGGCATAACTTATATCGACGGTAAAAGATTTATGCCTAATGGTTACTTCGGGTTGAGTGCTGCGCACAAATATCCCGGTATGACCATGCTGCATACTTATGCATATAATTTCAAAAGTCCGGAACATCTGATCGATTATCTTGATAAGGCTCATGCGGCCAATTTGAAGGTTATGATGCCGCCTTATGTGGAGTTTTCCGGCAGTTGGAAACTTAAATACTTTGATAAAGAATCCCGCCAGCAGAGCAAGCTTGGCAGCGAGCAGAAAAAAGTGCTGGATCGTCTGGTGGCAGTGGTCAAAAATCATCCGGCATTTTTCGGTTATTATGCCGCCGATGAACCGGAAGGCTGGGGATTCAGCGTGGATTGGCAGAAGGAGCTGCGGGATTATCTGGCTGCTGTCGATCCTTATCACCCGGTGATCATGCTCAACTATGGTCTGGATGGGCTGCGCATGTTTGCCGCAGGCGGCGATATATTGATGCCGGATTGCTATGTGGATTATTATCTGGACGGCACTACCAGCAAAAAACGTCGGGCCAGCTACGATTTTGCCCGGTTGGCCAATGAACTGGGCGTTTCCGGTTATCTGGCGCCGCAAGCCTTTGACTTTGCCCGGGTCAATCCGCATGGCGTGGCCGGGCGGGCGCCCAGCTTTGACGAACTGCGCCAGCAGAATATGCTTGGTTTTATCGGCAATGCCAAGGGGATCATGCCATATTCTCTGGTCTATCGGGGGATGGCGGCGCACAGTTTGCGGGAAGCGCCTTTTGTGCTGGGGGCCGAAATAGAAGTATTGCAGGATCTTTTGCTGCAGCCTACAGATAACGGTCTTTTGCCGAGCGATCGCAGCATCGATGAACTGATCGCCGGGGCCAAGCGTTACGGTAATGAGGCTATAGTTATAGCTGTAAGTGTCAGCGATAAACCTTTTACGGCCACGCTGCAGGTTCCTGATTACATCAAAGGCAAGCTGGCGGTCAGCGGCGAAAACAGGTTTGTGGAGGTCAAAAACGGCACGATCACCGACCGGTTCGATCCGCAGCATACACATGTATATATTGCCGGCTCGCTACGAAGCAACAGTATTGATCTGGCGGCCGTGCGCAATCGGATCGCCCAGCTGGACAGAGAGCGGTTTAAGCCGGGCAATCTGCTGGCAGCCGGCGAGTTGAGTTACCGCCAGATGGAAGAATACTCCCGGGGTATTGTGCCCAAACATGTGCCCCGCATCAAAGCCAGCAGTGCCATCGTGCAGAAACCTTATTCAGTTTGCGGAGAATACTGGCTGCAGGACGGCATTATCGAAAAAGAGCTGCGGGATATAATGATGTATTACTCGCCGCGGCCTGAAGATAAAGCGCCTGCGTTGGAAATCGATTTCGGCAAGGTTGTTACCGTGGGCAGAGTTGTATTTTACGCCTTTGAATTCAACGGCAAAAGCGCCTTTACCGGCGCCAGAGTGCTGGACGAAAACGGCAAAGTTTTAGGCGAACTGAAGAACAATACTGCGCACAAGTCGGAAGTTGTATTTACTCCGGTAAAACTGCGCAAGCTGCGGATTGACTCCATCCAGCGGGATAAAAAGCTGCCCAATCGTCTGTTGACTGAACTGGAGGTCTACGCTGAATAATAGAGTTGCTCAAACTGAATAAATAAGGAGCCGCTGTCAGGCACAAAAAAACGTGACAGCGGCTCCGTTTTTTATCGGAAAAATTTTTCAGCGGACGAGTTTGCTGATTGCTTTGAAGGCCGGGTTTTTGGCCGTGCGCAACAACATAAATAATATGGCTTCGGCGCTGGCCACGCAGCAGCCGGCATGGCGCAGCTGCGGCAGAACAGCAGCCAAATCAGCTTGCTTGCGGGAACTGACGGCATCGCTGACGATAAACACTTTGAAGCCGCGGTTCAAGGCATCCAGCGCAGTTTGCGCCACACACACATGCGATTCGATCCCGGCAATGATCATGACCGGGCGTTTTTCCACATCCATAAGTTCGGCAAAAGCCGGTTCACCAAAGCAGGAGAAACTGGTTTTGGCGATCACAGCTGTCTGCTCATCCAAAAGTTCGGTCAGTTCCGGAACGGTGTTGCCGAGTCCTTGCGGATACTGTTCGGTGACGACCACAGGTACTTGCAGCTCTTTCAAGCCTTTGAGCAACATCTGGGTGCGGTTCAGCACTTGTTCAGAATCATTCATTGCCGGCAGCAGCCGGGCTTGGATGTCAACGATCACGCAGACGGAATTTTCTGCAGTCGGGTAACAAAACATGATTTTCACTCCTGTATTTTTCAGAAAATTAACGTTTCAAAATAGTTGAATCTTTTTACTTGCCGTAAAATATTTCAGATAATTTTATGGGGCTGGGCGGCAGTTCCTGATGCGCCAGGAATTTTCTGACCAGCTCGCCGGCTTCATTTATGTCGCCGCGCGGGATCCAATGTATATTGATATTTTCCCGCTCCATTTTCCGGAACCATATATCCTGTCGCTTGACGAATTTCCGTATGCTGTAAAGCAGCGTGTTGCGCATGGTCTGATAATCCATCAAACCTTGCAGATAACGGGCAACGTAGCGGTATTCCAAACCGTAGCGGTCAAGGGCTTCAAAACTGACATTATGCACATCGTGCAGAGCTTTGATTTCTTCGATCATGCCATTTTTCAGCCGCTCATCCAGCCGGATCTCCACTCGCTTATGTACTTCCGGACGGGGAAAGTATACACCAATGATCAGACTGTTGGCCAGCAGGGCGCCGGAGTTTTTCACGCAGCCGCAGCGGCCGCAGCTCAAAGCATTTTCTATCGCCCGGCGTACCCGCAGCGGGTTGCAGCGGTCTTTGAACTCCGCCAAATCAGCCGGCGCCAGCTCATCTAATTTTTTATTCAGCTCAGCCAGCGGCAGTTGATCCAACTCCTGCCGCAACGCTGCATCCGGCGGCGCCCCTTGCAGAGCATATCCCCGCAGCAGCGCATCCAGATACATGGTCGTACCGCCGCACAAAATCGGCAGTCGCCCCCGGGAGGCAATATTTCTGATTGCAGCCTGGGCCTGCTCAAGATAGGTAAACAGATCGTAGGGAGTGCCGGGATCGGCCACATCGATCAGATGATACGGCACACTGCCGTATTCAGCAAGATCTTTACCGGAGCCAACATCCATGTGACGGAAAACCTGGCGGGAATCAACACTGACGATTTCGCCATTGAAAATTTCCGCCAAACGGACAGCCAAAGCGGTTTTGCCGGTTGCTGTCGGCCCGGTTACAACAATTGTTTCGGGAAAAAAACTCATTTTTACTTTACATTTCCATTTATTGAACTATATTACTATTTTGGATATTTACAAGAAAAAAACACATATAATTACGGATTTTTATGAATAAACAGCAAACATTGCGTGAAATTGCCCTCTTTTCGGGCATAGCGTTGCATACCGGCGTGCGCTCGACGCTGCGTTTTTTGCCGGCTGAAATCAACAGCGGTATCGTTTTCCGGCGGGTCGATTTGCCGGGAAAACCCGAAGTCGCTGCCCTGGCCAGCAAAGTCGTGGACGTCCGGCGGGGTACTACCATTGGCGAAGGCGCTTGTGTAGCGCACACCGTTGAACACATCATGGCTGCTTTGCACGCCATGCAGATCGATAACTGTGTTATCGAAATGGATGGGCCGGAGCCGCCGATCGCCGATGGCAGCAGTCTGCCGTTCTGGGAGGTACTCAAAGCCGCCGGAACCATTGAACAGGATGCCGAAGCAAAGTATTTTAATCCCAGCCGGGCGCTTTTTGTGGATGCCGGAGTTACTTCGCTGGTGCTGCTGCCCAACGAACAGCCGGAACTGCGTGTAAGCTGCACTACATCTTTCAAAGGCTGCCCGATCGATCCGCAGTTTTTGGATATAGTTGTAACTGCCGGAAGTTTTGATCAGGATATTTGCGGCGCCCGCACCTTTGTGGATTACCGGGATCTGGGCGCACTTATTGCCATGGGCTTGTGCAAAGGCGGCAGTCTGGATAATGCCGAAATCATCCACGACGGAGCAATCGTCTGCAAAGATGGTCTGCGCTACGAAAATGAGATCGTCCGGCACAAGATATTGGATTTGATCGGCGATCTGTATTTGTGCGGGCGCCGGGTGAATGGTCACGTTATTGCCGTCAAGCCCGGTCATCACCGCAATACGGAGCTGGCCGCATCGATCATGCAGGAAATAGCCAAACAGCAGTAATTTTACATAAACATAACAGAAAGAGGTATTTTATGCTGCAAGCCAACCAAATTCTCGATTTGAGTGCGATCAAAGCCATTTTGCCGCACCGCAACCCCAATTTGATGCTTGACCGGGTTCAGGTTCTGGAACCCAACCACCTGATCGGGGTCAAAAATCTCAGTATCAACGAACCGTTTTTCCAGGGACACTTCCCGGGACACCCGATCATGCCGGGCGTGCTGCAGGTCGAAGCTATGAAGCAGCTGGCCGAAATCGCCGTGCGCGGCGAACTTGATCCCGAAAACAAGGGCGATGTTTATCTGTGGAAACTTTCCAAAGCCAAATTCCGCAATCCCAACGTCCCCGGCGACCGGGCCAAGGTGGAAATCACGGTCAATGGTATTGAAGATGGCGCAGCCTCCATCACCGGAACTGTTTCCAACTCCGGCGGCATTACCTGCGAAGCGCAGTTTACGCTCAAAATGCGTGCCAAGAGTGCCCCCACGGCCATGCCGCAGCTTTTCAACGAATATGACCGCTCTAGCGGCTATGCCAAGGAAATCGGCGACGTTATTGCCGTTATGCCTCACCGGTTCCCCTTCCTGCTGATCGATGGTATCAGCAAGATGGAAGAAACCAAGGCGGTGGCGGTCAAAAATCTGACCGGCGGCGAAGCTATGTTTATGCACGCAGCCGAAGATTATGCGATCATGCCCGAAAGCATTCTGTGCGAAATCATGGCTCAGGCGGGCTGCGCCTGTGTGCTGGCCCGTCCGGAAAATGCCGGCAAGCTGGGCTTATTTGCCGCTTTGATGGATGCTGAATCCTTTGCGCCGGTCTATCCCGGCGATCAGCTGGTGGTGGATGTGGATCTGCCGCCGGCCCGCAAATCTTTCGGCAAAGGCACCGGCAAGATCTATGTGGACGGCAAACTGGTCTTTACCAGCTCGCTGATGTTTGCGATCGTCGATCCTGCGTAAACAACCAATAAAATCAGGGCATTACCATGAACGCAAGCGGACAGAAAAAAAACAAAAGTGCATACGTTGAGATTCTGGATACGACTTTGCGGGACGGAGAACAGACGCCGGGGGTAGCGTTTACCCCCGCTGAGAAACTCCAGATCGCCAAGGCGTTGATCTTGCGTGCCAAAGTTGATCGGGTGGAAATCGGTTCCGCAAGAGTTTCTGAAGGTGAACGCATCGGTGTGCGCAATATTCTGGAATGGGCGGAAAAACATGGTGTGCTGGAGCGGATGGAGATTCTGGGCTTCATTGATGGCGGAAAATCTGCCAACTGGGTTTGTGATGTTGGCGGCAAAGTAATAAATCTGCTGGCCAAAGGCTCCGAAAAACATTGCCGCATCCAGCTGCGCAGCACACCGGAAGCACACTATCGGAAGGTCGCAGAGGAAATTGAACTTGCGCACCGGCTGGGATTGACTGTGAATGTCTATTTGGAAGACTGGTCAAACGGCACCCGGGATGACTTCGGTTATGTGTATAACTTCATAAAAATGCTGCAGAATTTGCCGGTCGAGCGGATAATGCTGCCGGACACGCTGGGCGTGCTGACGCCGGATGAAGTCAGCTGCTATATGGAGTGGATCTTTGCAGCGTTCCCGGATTTGAAGGTGGATTTCCACGGCCATAACGATTATGGCATGGTAACGGCCAACAGCATTGCGGCGATCAAAGCCGGGGTTTCCGGGGTGCATACCACGATCAACGGCTTGGGTGAACGCACCGGCAATCAGCCGCTGCCTACGCTGACCGTGGCGGTGCAGGATATGACCGACCGCAAGATCAAGATTGCCGAAAAACAGCTGCTCTATGTCAGCAGTCTGGTGCAGACGCTCTCCGGCAAACGCTGTGCATGGAACACGCCGGTGATCGGTTCTGACGTATTTACCCAAACTTGCGGAGTTCATGCCGACGGCGACAAAAAGGGCGATCTTTACGCCAATAAATTGCTGCCGGAGCGTTTCAGCCGCAACCGCATCTACGCCTTGGGCAAGCTTTCCGGCAAAGCCTCGCTGGAAAAAAATCTTGAGGAAATCGGAATTGAATTGGATGACGAACAGCGCAAACGGGTGCTGGCTGAAATCATCCGTCTGGGCGATAAGAAAAAACAGGTCACAGCCGCCGATCTGCCGTTCGTGATCGGCAGCGTGCTGAATCAGCCCATATCCGGCAAGGTGCAGATCGTGGATTATCAGATCGAAACCCGTCACGGCGTAACGCCCCATTCGGTCGTGGCTGTGAAGTACGAAAATGAACTTATCCACGGCAGTGCCAACGGCGACGGGGGCTACGATGCGTTTGTAAAAGCGCTGCGCAAAGCGCTCAAAGGTGTGGGCAAGACCTTCCCGAAGCTCAGCGATTACGAAGTGCGTATCCCGCCGGGCGGTAAAACCGATGCGTTGGTGGAAACCCGTATCACCTGGGAGCGGGAAAATGACCGTCCGCTGATCACCGTTGGGGTAGACAGTGACCAGCTGGCGGCGGCGATCCAGGCTACCGAAAAAATGCTCAATCTGGTATTGGTCTGAGCATAATTAAGCAAGTATTATCATGGGGCTGTTGCAAAGCTGTCAGGTTTTGCAACAGCTTTTTTGCTATCAAAACTTAATGCAGAACTCAGGGGCCGTCTTCGTTTTTACTATGCCGCAGCAAGCCGTGAACGTATGGCCTTGCAGGCACAGCTGTTATCCGGAGACCAGGCAGCTGGCCTGCGAAGCTTTTGGAGGAGTGAACGCTTCTCCTGAGTAAGTTATGAAGCGATATATACCGGAAAAAGCTGTATTATTATCAAATATATGCTAAAAAAATCTTTATGACTCTTGACAAAATACTTTTTGTATGTTATCTTTTGGTAGGACAGGGTGGAGATCCGGCGTTTTTTTGAATACGAAACGGTGGAACATCTTCCGGCTGAACAGAGTTTCCGTGGTAAAACGGAATAAATGTAATTTATAAAAACGGGAGAAGGAAAAATGAAAAAAATCATGATTTGCATTCTGGCAATGGGTATGATCATGGGAGCGGTAGCTGCAGATTCCATTTATAAGGGCAGCGCTAAAAAAGATGTTGTTTGCTACTACAAATCCCGCAAATTTTATAGCGATGCCGCCTGCAAAAACATGATTTTCAATCATCCTGGCAATGAAGTGGGCAAAGAAGCCAATATCCCTTACGGAAAATCGTTATACCGCTTGAGCGGAGGCCGGATCTACAAAGGTGCTGCTATTGACAAAAATTCCTGTTTGGCAACTATTGTGGAAACCAAAACCAAGCGAGGCGATATTGTTGAGGCCAAAATTTATAAGGGTTTTGTGGTCGCCCGTGATTTTGTAGAAAAAAATGAAAAAGGCGGCGTAAAGATCATCACCTCTTACAATCTTTCGTCAGACGGCAGCAAAGTTGTTCCCATGACGGCGCTTTATACGATCAAAGATCGCAAGATGTACCGTGGCGATTCCACGGACGAAAAAGATTGCGTACTTAACTGGACAGGTAATTTTAACGGCGCAAGACTGCTTTTCATGGCAATTGAATTTGCAAAATAAAAAATTTAATGAAATTTGAAAATATGAAGAATATTATTTACAGCTTGTTCATATTGCTGAGTTGCACGGTACTTGGTGCAGCGCCGGTGGTAACAATCTGCAACGGTAACGGCAGTACGGATGTTAAATTTTCCGTAGAGTACAATAAACCTTATTGGACGGTGGGTAAAGGCCGTTCAACGACCAACCGGATTTTTCGTTATGACGAAAACACCCGGCGGATCATGCCGATTCGGGGTGGATGGCTGTTGGAGTTAAAAAACTCCACGCCTGATCGTTTGGTCAACAAACAGGGGAAAGTCATTCTTGAATACCGCAATGGCAATATTTACAAGCCCGGCAGCAGCAGCGCCGTTGCTGTCTGTAAAAACAATGCTTTATTTAAAGGCAGCAAATGTATTGCCAACTTCCGTAACGGTAATTTGCCGACAGGTTTGATGCTGACTGTTGCCGCCCAGTATTATCTGGCTGATGATCTGGGATTTAAGCCCCTGGACTTTTCTGCACCGAAACCTCAGGTCAAGGAAGTAAAATTACATATACTCTCGCTGCCCTTTAATAAGCAGGCTGTCACCAAATATCTGCAGGATGGTAAGGTTATTTACACCTTTCGCAATGGATTCATCTATGAAGGTGAAGCGCTTAAAGATGATACGAATGCGGCCCGGTATGCTGTAAGTCTGGGTAAATTTGCCGCTGTTGGTAAAAAGAAAATAAAAAAACCGTATATAATCCATTTCTTTGATTTGAAAAACAAAACTTTTGTGCCGCTTTGCACTGCTCAGAATATTGTGCGGTACGCATTGATTTCCGGTTCCGGTGTGGAAGGTGAACCGCTGCTGCACATGGGCAGCAAAGGGTTGATTTATGCCGGATCAACGAGTGCTGAACCTATTGCCTGCATCAATGCGGATGGATCCAAACTCTACAAAGGCAGCAAAGCGGAAGGTACTCCGGTGCTGTCGGTTGAAGGCAATCGCTTTAACTACTGGGTCGATTGGTTTGTCTGGAGCAAGGTTTTGGAAAAGGAAATAAGTGATTATTTAGCCGCTCATCCGGAAGCTAAAAAGCCGTTTTCAGTTGACGGAAAATGAGTATTTCGCAAATTTTCTGCCTGCACTGCTGCCGGAGATAAAGCAGCTGGGGGGCAGAATCTTTGAAGTGCCACCAAAAAGTTGGATAATTTAATTACATGAAATGGGCTCGGTATTCAACTGGGCCCATTCCTTTTATCTTAATAATTCGCAAGTTAAAATTTGCACTGTACTTTTTTGGGGGGCGTTCCTTTTGCCATAAAATATTCCCCACCTTCAGTTGTGTCCATTTTTTTGGGGCGCATATCAAAAACTGCTTGATATTGATGTGCGCCCTCCTATATTTTTCCGGTTTGATTTCAAGCGTTTTTAATGGTTTTTATGGCTGCATCCAGAAGACCTGTTTCGTAAAGCATATCCAGCACAGTGTAGCGGTTGCGGATCAACTGAGCGGTTTTGATGCCGTGGATATATTGTGCCGCATCCAGACCGATTTCTTCAAACAACGTTGGCGCCGCAGCTTTTTGCAGCATTTTCCGCAAAGTTGTTGAAGGCAGCAGCTGTTGCTGCAACCGCTGCTGCAAGGCTGTCCAATGCTGCCAGATAAGTTCCCGCCGGGCGGTCATCGCTGCATCAAACGGCGTTTTATTCAACGCCAGCGGTGCAATGGCGCTGCCATAGCAGCCTTTGATCAAAAGCTGGTCGATTTCAGCTTGGCGGGCGGCTTTATCCAGCGGAGCGGCGGCCAGTTTTTGAGCTGTTTCCAGCGGGGTATTGATCACAAATTCCTGCAGTTGGGCAATGGCCAGCACACCGATGCCGACCTTGAATCCATGCGAAATTTCTTCGCCGTTGATCGCCAGATGCTCCATTTCCCAAACGTGGCTGCACAAATGTTCTGCTCCGGAGGCAGGACGGGAATCGTGATAAAGCTGCATGGCATAACCGGTGGCCGCCAAGCCCAGAAAAAGTTTTTCCAGATCGTTGGGATCAGCCAGATTATCCCGCAAATCATCCTGCACCATGCTCCAGATGGCCGGGTCGATGGCTTCGATCTTTAGTTCATCAGCAATGATCCAATCTGCTCCGCCGGTAACTTTGCTCATCAAATCAGCATAGCCGGAAGCCATCATCTCCGGTGGCGCAGTCTGCAGAATATCCCGGTCAGCGATCAAGGCGTAGGGTGCAGGGCAGGGGACAGTCTTCTTTTGGCCATCCACGCTCATGGCTCCGCCGCTGGCGGTGTAACCATCCACGCTGGCAGCAGTCGCCACGCAGCAATAGCGCAGATTTTTCAGGCTGGAAGCACATTTGACCAAATCGTTGATCACGCCGGAACCCACTGCCAGCGGCACACAATCTTCCGGCAGCTGAGCGGCCAATTTTTCCGAAAGCGTGTAATCCGGGTGCGGTTTGGGATCAGATGGCAAGATGATCGGTTCGTAATCAATCAACCCCGCCGCCCGGCAGAGTTTATGCACAGTTTCACCGGCAACCTGCCAGGTGTTGCCGTCGGCAATGATCAGCGGCCGATAGTTGGGAAAATATTTTTTCAGCACCGCCGGAGTTTCGGTTACCGCTCCGGAATCCAGCACAAAAACTGCGGTTTCAATGCCTGCGGGTAAAGTTACATAGCGCATGATAAAATTCCTTAATCCACTGTGGTGTTTTCAAAAAATCGCTTGCCAGAGCTGTTGCAGTTCGCCCAGATCCTCGCAGCAAAAATCCGGTGTAACGTCGGCCTGACTGGTAAGATCCGCGCCTTCACCGGTGATCCGGCAGGTCAGAGTTCCGGCATTGACTCCGGAAGCAATATCGGTCGCCATCCGGTCGCCGCACATGATTGTTGCTTGCGGCGGCAGTCCCAGCCGGGCGGCGGCGTGCTGCAAAAATCCGCCGTGTGGTTTGCCCAACTGAACAAGCTTTTTACCGGCAGCTAACTCCACGCAGCGGGAAATGGCTCCGCAATCCACCAGCACCGTCGCCTGATCGGTCGGACAGAAGAGATCCGGATGGGTGGAGTAACTGGGCACGCCGGACTGCAGAAAATACGCCGCTTTGCAAAGTCGTTCATAAGTAAGGGTTTTATCAAACGAAACGACATTGACATCCGGATTGTCATCCACGATTTCAAAACCGTTTTCGGTCAATTCCTGCAGCATGGAATCCACGCCCAAAACAAAGAGCCGTTTGGCATGTGGGTGTGCTTCGCGCAAGGTATCGATCAAAAAATCTACTGAAGTGTAAAACTCTCCGGTAGAGCTTGCGAGTCCGAATCCGGCCAGATGCTTGACATAATCAGCTTTGCTGCGGCTGGAGTTATTGGTGCAAAAGAGATACTTTATATTGTGTTCTTTAAGAAAATTCAAAAACGGTATGGTAGTGGGAAAGAGTTTGCTGCCATGGTATATAGTTCCATCCATATCCAGAAAAACCGCCTTGACCGCAGAGAGTTTACCCGAAATATTCATAAAACAACCTTATTTTTCAACAGTGATCAAAATTATTCAATAAGATACAACCAATACAGCAAAAAGGCAAAGTTTTATTAGTAAAAAAAGAGGATTGTTTTTTACAAAATTTGCAAGGCACTTTTTTATGCCGCATGGCATAAAAAAGTGCCAGTAAAAGGTTTGGAAAAGGGTGAAGGGGTTTGGGGAAGCGGGAAATAACCTTTCCTGAAAAGGTTTTTCCCGCTTCCCCAAGTCTTCTTACTTGCCCTTTGCCTGCAAAGCCCGGCCCTGACGGCCGGCTTCGTAGATCTTTTGCAGTTCGAGGCGTGAGAGGCCGCGGCTCCAGAAGGTCAGGTCGTCGATTTCGCCTTGAAATTTTTGAGTCTTTTTTCCGGTACCGTCCTGACCTATATAAATTGGCAGGCCGTTGGCGATCACGGCATCTTGAGCTGCAAAGGCCATGTGGTAGAAATAACCGTCATCGGCGCCGTTGCAGAAATAGAGTGTGCCGTTTCCGGTAATGCTTATGGCGTAAAAATTCCAGTTGTCACTGCGGTCGAATTGAGCCAGTTCGATTGGTTTGCCGTTTTTGACTCCCACGCTCAGAGCGATACCGGCATTTTCGGCTTTGCGCTGTTGATCGCCCTGGCGGTTGGCCAGCAGGGCAAAGCCCGGATTGGCGGCGCTGCTCATATCTTTGTTGCCGATGATCACCACATCTTTGCTGCTTTGCGCCGGAAGTTTGGCCCACAGTGTGATGGTGAAGTTGTTGTGATTGGTCAGGGCAAGTTTTTCGCTGCCGGGGATCCGGATCGCTGCTCCGGTCAGTTTCAGCGAGTTGCCGAAACAGCCCAACTCATTGAGCTGAATGGCTTTTTTGTCATATTTTACCGGCAGCTTGCTGGCAGCAAAATCGTAATGAAAAACCATTTTTTCGCTCAGCGGCAAGGCGTTTTGAGTTTGTACTTCCTTACCCAGCGCCCGGCCGTCCAGATCCAGCTTTTGGGTATTTATGTTCAAAAATTCCAGCGCCGTAACTGCTATATCATAGGTGTAGGCGGTGCCTTTGATCATGCCTTGTTTGACATCTTTACCGGCCGCCAGCAGCGGAATGGTGGTCATGTTGCCGGAATGCGGCAAGCCATCGTGAAAAGTGCGGTAGCCGCCGTGGTCGGCTGTCAGTAAAATCAGCCAATTTTCCCGGTCAAAATTGGGCCGGTTGGCAACGGCATCAAGCAGTTTTTTCAAAAAAGTATCGCAGGTAGTCAAACTGGCCAGATAGCCCGGATTGCGGGGATAAAATCCGATCATGTGTCCGTAATAATCCGGCATGTTTATGTAAACAGCAGCCGCATCGCCGTCGGCAAGGAATTTGCAGGCGTTATTGACAGTTTCTTCATCGGTGCCGCGCTGATAAAGCACTTGGTCGGAATTGCTGGCAATGTAGCCGGATTCTTTCCAGACATAGAAAAATCCGCATTTGAAATCGGGGTATTTTTTTGCAATATGCCCCAGAAAGTGCGGATACTTCTGATAGTTGCCGGTTTTGGTTTTGCCGTTGCGGGTGACGTGGTGTTTGGCGGCGGTCACACCGGTGGCAATAGAGGCGTGATTGGGCGCACTGTGCGGCGGAGCATCCTGCACGACCATAGCTGCATCGGTGTAGGCGCAATGATATTGTTTTTGCCACTTGCCGGCTTTAAGCTGGTTCAAGGTCGGCATAAAGGCGTGCAAAGTTGCATCTGCACGCACTCCGTCAAGCATGATCACCAGCACTTTTTTGTTGTTGACAGTGGTATTATCTGCTGAACAGAAATTCCATGCAGTCAGCAGGATCGCACCCAATAATAACAGCTTCTTCATAGTTGTTGCTTTCATTTGTAAATTATGCAAATATTACTTGTTGTTTATTTAAAGATAGCCCGGCGGACTGAAAATACAAATTTTTTTGCTGACCGGGCAGGAATTTTCGGAAAAATTCTTATTGAGTTTTGAAATTAACAGAAAAGGTGCTATATTAATCAATTCAGATTACACACGGCCATTGGGCCGGCCGTGATAGTTGAGAGAAAATAAACCATCAATATTAAGTATAAAACAAGAGAAAGTGAGTTTAATAAAATGGCCAAACAGACCCTCTCTCAGGCTCTTTTGCTGGCAGTGACCGAAGATGGTGCACTGTGCCGGAATTGCGAATTTACGGTAGCTGCAGACCGCATGAAAGCTGAAACCAGCGTGGCAGCTCAGGCTTTTGCCAACTATGTAGCTGTGCCCGGTTTCCGTCGCGGCAAGGCTCCGGAAGCTATGATCGTCAAGCGTTTTGAAGGCGATCTCAAGGATGAACTCAAGCGTCGTTTTATGGCGGCGGCTTTTGAACGTCTTTCCGACGGCGAAAAGCTGGAAGTTGTCTACTGCCGGATGCCCGAAGACAGCGCTATCGAATTGGGCAAGG
Organism: Lentisphaerota bacterium; assembly: GCA_015061575.1. Classification (GTDB taxonomy): domain Bacteria; phylum Verrucomicrobiota; class Lentisphaeria; order Victivallales; family Victivallaceae; genus SIG78. Next base: position 40,247 of record SUWF01000007.1, on the reverse strand, counting down.
AATACAAGTTTACGCTGCGCATTGATCTGGCTCCCCAGATCGCCGACTTTGAATACAAAGGTCTGGAAGTCGATGTTCCGGCTGCCGAAATCGACGAAAAAGAACTCGACGAACGCGTGGAACAGTATCGCAAGATGTATGCCGAATTTGCCGAAGTGAACGAAGCTGCGGTGGCCGAAGATATGCTCAAAGTCGATTACACTTCTGACTTTGAACTCGCCGAAGATGCCGAAGCAAGCCTGAAACGTCAGGTCAAGGCCGAAGGCACTTTCCTGTGGCTGGCCGAACCCGAATACATCCCCGGCTGCGTGGCCGCTTTGACCGGTGCCGAAGCCGGTAAGGAATACACCTTTGACAGCGTTTATCCCGCCGATTACCGGGATGCTGCGCTGGCGGGCAAAACCGTTAAATACACGGTCAAAGTTATCAACGTGCAGCGCCGCAAGGAACTGACCGATGACGAATTGGCCGCCAAACTGCGTCTGGACAACATCGACAAGCTGCGCGATATGCTCAAGAGCGGTCTGCAGGCTGAAGCTGAAGGCAAACGCCGGGAAGCTGTCCGCACGGCGGTTTATGACAAGATCTCGGCTGCGGTCGGCGACTTTGAATTGCCTCAGGGCCTGCTGGAAGCCGAAACCGACGAAGCTTTGCAGCGCAAAGCGCAGGAAATCGTCAAGAGTGAAGCTGATGCCGAAGAGTTCAAGAAGAATATGGAACAGCATCGCGCCGATGCCAAGGTCGAAGCCAGCGCCAAGCTGCGCCGGGAACTGATCTTCCGCAAGGTAGCCAAGCTGGAAAATATCACGGTTGCCGCCAGCGAAGTCGATCGTGAAATCGAAATGATGAGCCGTTACTATCGCAAAAAGCCCGCTGAACTGCGTGCGCTGATGGAAAAGAACGGTGCCATCGAAGCTCTGCAGAGCGAAATCCTGAACAACAAAGTTTGGAACTTTGTGGCGGATGCGGTCAAGGCTGACAAATAATCTTTGCTGAAGTATTGCCGATTCGGGCTGCTGCAACATAATAAGTGCGGCAGCCCGTTTTTTTTGACAGTTTGCGGCAAAAAATACCTTCGTAAAATTGAAATTCTTTATTCCGGTGCTACATTATACCGTTAAGGGTGTAAAAATGTAAATCCATAGCGGCAATGACGCTTTTAAATCACAGGAAACAACTTACAATGAACGAAAACCGGCTTATCTCCAGCAGCCTTGAAGATTATTTGGAAGCTATCGCTGATTTGATAGATGCCAATGGACACGCCCACAGTAAAGAATTGGCTGATCGTTTGATGGTCAAGATGCCGTCGGTGACCAATGCGTTGCAGGCGTTGGCTGCCCGGGATCTTATTGTTTACAAACCGCATCAGCCGGTGGTGCTGACGGCGGCTGGAGCGCAGGCGGCAGCGGGTATCCGCAAACGTCATCAGTGTTTGTGCCGTTTTTTTGAGCAGGTGCTGTTGATGTCGCACGAAGAATCCGATGCAACCGCCTGCAAGGTCGAACACGATATCAACGAAAATGTGCTGAAAAAGCTGTTGGTTTTGACCGAAACGCTGGTCAGCGATCCTGAGGCTGAAATGCTCCGTAAAAAATTGTCGGAAGCTCTGGCCGGGGTGCCGGAGGAAGCCGAACCGGAAGAGTTGCTTGCCCTCAATGACTTGGAAGATGGTCAGAGCGGTACGATCGCCTACATAAGTGTATCGCTTAAAGGCATGAAAAAGTTTGCTGATATGGGATTGGTACCCGGAGCCCAGCTGACCATGGAAGGTCGGGCGCCGCTGGGTGATCTGCTGCGTATCCGCCTGCTGGACAGTGTAATATCATTACGGGGCAGCGATGCAGCATTTATTCTGCTGAAAAATGTACAGTAAGCTGCTTGAGCTTGTTTGAAAAACAGGAACTGCCGCACACGTTTACCGGGCGGCAGTTCCGTTTTTTTGATAGCAAAAGTTCAGAATGTGGTCAATTCACCTTGCAGAAAGCTGCAGAGATCTTTGAATGCAGCCTGCTGCATCTTGCGGTCGAGCGCATAGAAAAATCCGTGTTCGACCCGGGGATAGACTTTCCACTGAGTGGCGATATTCATCTGGCGATGTTTTTCTGCCAGCTGGAAGGTCAGTTCCGAGGGGAACAAATGTTCCAACTCCGCTTCCATAAAAAAGAGCGGCGGATTATCTGCATTGATATAATTGCACAACGAAAGCCGTTCGTAACGCTCCGGATCTTCGGCGTAGCTTTTTCCGGCGACCCGCTGCATCTGACTCCAAAATGGCGGCATCATGCCTTCCCAATGTTTGAAGTTGTAGGGCGTAGCCTGCAGCGAAGCCCGAACCGGACGTATTTCCGGATACTTGAGTCGGGAAATATCTTCGCCGCATTCGCCGGGCTTGGCACAGCTTAAAAGCGAGGCCAGATGCGCCCCGGCTGATGATCCATGCACTGCGACTTTGCCGGAGTGGCCGCGCTTTTTGAGCAGCTCCACAAAACAGTCAAAAGTTTCGCGGATGTCGGCAAGTTGCTCAAAGGCGGTCACTCCGCCCAGCCGGTAGTCGGTGGTGGCGGTTATGTACCCTAAATTTCCCAGCTCTTCCATCAATTTGTGGAAGAGGGTACGGGAACCGCTGTTCCAGCCGCCGCCATGGACGAAAAATACTGCCACATCCTGCGTGGGAACATTCTCCGCTGCGTCAAACAGGTCAAAAACCCGTCCCTCGACCAGCGGAGAATCCAGATAAAAGCTTTGAAATTGATTTTTCAATCGTACCACTCGCTTTCGGTGCTGACGCCAAAGTTCATGGCCCCGCAGTTACCGCCTTCAATGCTGAACTTGAGATAGAATGTACCGTTACCAAACTCTTTGAGGTCAATCATTGCATCGGAATAACGGCTGTAATCTTCCGGAGAAATATTCTTCACAAAAGAGCCGTTCCGGTCATAAACATCCAGTTTAACAAAGCCGTCATGCCAAACATAAGGATCATTCAAAAACAGTTTATGCTTGGTGGTTATATCGCTGCTGCCGCCGATATCCAGCCGGAACCAGTCAACCGTGTCGGTGGGGCAATTTGACCCATCGCCCCAGTTGCCGCCATTGAGCCATACAGCGTAATCGCTATCATAGAGGACTGTGCGGGCAGTTTTCATGGTGTCATCGCTGTTTTCGGGTCGGCCGTCGTCATAAAATGCCCAGACATTGGGAACCTGTACTATAGTGATCCCGGCCTCTATTAAATCATCCACCAGGGCACTGTCAAGCTGCTGGATATTTTCAAGTACCAGCTGACCGGAGCCGGAAATATTTTCCAGGCCCGTGAGCATATCAAAGTTGCCATGCGAAAAATCACTCATATTCGTGAGCTTGAGCATACCATCCAGCACCAGCGTATCATTGCCGGCACCGAAAGTGATCCCGCCATAGCGCAGATCTTCATCCATCATATCAATTGCCAGAAGCGACCCCTTATTGATATGAACCGAATCGTTGCCATCGCCCATATCGAAAATCTCGGTCTCAAAATAGGTGCTGCCGGTAAGTTTGAGTACGTCATTACCGCCACCCATATTGAGCACTCCGTCCATATCTTTAACATTATGAGCTGTGAATACATCGTTGCCGTTGCCGGTATAAAATCCGCCATCATCAAAATCAACATCATCACAGTCGGTCAGTTTGATCGTATCATTGCCGGAACCGAACTTGAGCGAAGCTTCATCCCAGACGGAAACAGAGGAGTTTTTTTCCGCAGTAAAAGAGTTGTTTCCTTCACCGAAATCAACCATTCCGTTGCAATCCATAACACTGTTGGTGCGGACAATGATTTCATCATCGCCGCCAGCGAGCGTGATCTTGCCGTTGACCAGACTGTATTTATCGGCGGCAAAGGTTATTACATCTTTTTCGGCCGTGCCGGTGATGGATTTATATTTGGCTGCGGACGGCAGTTCCGAAGTGGAATCATAATGATTGTATTTTTCCAGAAACACAGCCGCATCGATACCGGCAAGAGTCTTGTTCAAGCCTTTGTTCACATCCGGTTCCGGCGTGGGGGCCGGAGCAATTTTAATTTTGGCCGCCGCCAGCGCCGATTCATTACCGGCAGCGTCTATCGCCTTAACGGCAAAATTCAAAGTTCCGCTCAGATTTTTGCCTTCGTAAGTGTAGATGTTTTGGACTGTATTGCCGACAAACTCGCCATTCAAATACACACTGTATTGGGCAATGCCGCTGCCGTTCTTGTCAGAAAAACCGCTGATTGCGATCTGGATGCGGTCTGCAGCAAGCTGAGTAAGTTTGATCTTGCCTTTTTTAGGGTCGGTAGTATCTTTTACATCAATGGTAATAACAGATGCTTCGCCGTAATTTTTGGCTTTATCACCCGCTGCAACACTGATCGTATGCTGACCGACAGAAAGCTTTTTCAACGTGATTTCATTCTTTTTACTGGTGTAGACTTTTCCATCCACCTTGACTTGATAGGTGGTCACGCCTACATAATCGTAGGGAATATCCCAGGTAATAACGGTGGCTTTTTCGTTGGCTTCGCCCTTAACTTGCAGACCGCTGACCTGCTCCGGCGGAGTTTTATCCGCTATTTTGATACTGGCTTTGGCGGCTTTGGATTTATTGTCGTATTTATCGACAGCTTCGACCGTAAAATTCAGCTTGCCGCCCAGATTTTCATTTTTATACAAAAAAGTCAGATCCGAAGTCGAAGTGAGCAAATTTTTATTCAAATAGATATTGTAATGATCCACTGCATCGTTATCGCTGAAACCGCTGAGAAAAAGTTTTACACTGTCCTGCGAAATTTGCTCAGCTTTCACTTTTCCGGCTTTGGGGGCAATTTCATCATCGACGTCAAAGAGCTGCATATCGCTCCAGTCGCCAAGTCCGGTAAGCGTGACCGCCCTGATCCGGATGCTGTGATTACCGCCGATACTGGCATTTTTTACTGTGTAATTGTTACGGACGAGCGGGATCTCCCGACCATTGTATTCCAGAATGTAGCCAATGACCTTGACTCCGTTGAGAGTTTTGATTTTGTCCCACTTTAAAGTAACCTTGCCCTTTTTGACTGAGTATTTTATTGCACTCATTCGGTCCTCCTTTTTATTGTTGGATCATCAGGCTGAAATAATTTATTCAAAGTGATTTCTGGAAACCATCAGCACTTCCCGGTAGTCCCCGATCCGGTCGGGTTCGCCATAGGATGCTGCCCGCATAAAACGGGCTCCCGGATCAATGTCGTAAGTTATCACTCCGGGCGTACCGCCGGCGTTGGCCAGGATCTTGCCATCCGGAGCAATGACCATGCTGCGGCCGCCGATATCGGGGTTCTGCATGGCCGGAGCGGAACGCAAAAGCGTACAGCCGCAATCAAAGGCCCGGGTCTGGTTGAGAAACTCCAGAATATCCGGCCGTTCCTGCCGCTGGTGGCTGATAACGATCATCACATCGATGCGCTGTTTGGCGTATTCCACAAAAAGTTCCGGAAAATAGGAATCAAAACAAATCGCCGCTCCATAGCGGACACCTTTGTACAGAAACGATTCCGGTTTTTGCCCGGGTTCAATGCCTTTGACCAGTTCCGGTTCAACCAGATGCACTTTGGTGTAGGGCGAAAATTCTTCGCCTTCCGGGGTGAAAACGGTCAGCTGGTTGCGCAAAACACCGTCGCTTCCGATATTTTCCAATCCGCTCATGATCGTGCAGTTGACCCGGCGGGCGGTTTGCCGCATTGCCTCAACAAAAACTGCGCCTTCGTTTTGCACCATTCGTTTGAGGTCAGCCAAATCAGTGTAGCCGGTACAGTTGGCATTTTCGGGAAAGATCACCAGATCAGTGGAATTTACTTCAAGCTTCTGCAGCTGTTCGAGCTGCCAGTTCAAGGTCTTGGCCGCTTCGCCCGGAGCCGGGTAGGGCGGCTGCATAATAGTAACACGCATTTTTATTTTACCTCAAAATAACAATAACTAAACTGTTTCTGCTGCTAATATAACTCAGGAAAATTGGTTTGCCAACTTTAATAATCAAAGTCGATCAAAAAATAACAAAAAAAGCCGGCCGCCAATGTATTGTACTGGCAACCGGCTTAAGAATTGATTTTTGCGTTGACCGCAGCTGATTTTATTTAGGCATCTGGGCTCCGTGAGTGGACACCGCGCCAAAGAGTTTCAGTGCATCTTCCTGCGGGTAGCGGTTGGCGTACATATCGCAGGTGGTAGTGATCGATCCCTGCAGCGGCAGACCCAGCACGCTGCGCAGAGCATTGCACTTGCCGGGATCAAGCCTGGTCTTTTCCGAATACTTCATGGAAAGGAACGCATTGAGATATTTGGCATTGATCCGGCCCTTGAAAATCGCCGGGTCTTTGAGGTCGATATTGCCGTCGATGGATACGATGCCGTCAACTTCTTCCAGATCTTCAAAGGAATCCACCCGGATCTTGGCGATCGAGGGCGATACGGTCATCTGCACGTCGGATTCCCGGTTCAGGAAAAAGATATTGTTATCCAGCTTGGTGGTTTTCTGCTTGGGGTTGCCCTTGGTGTTGTCAAACCCGGTCAGCACGTTCAAACCGATGATGTTGTGGTGGATATTGGCGTTGCAGTTGGTGTTGTTGCGGATGGCAAAACCCATATCCGCCAGGTCGTTGAGGCGGCTCCAGGTGAACAGCACGGTATTGTAGGCACATTCCCAATCCAATTTTTCCCGGCCGTTGGAGCAGGTAACGTTGATCGAAATCATCCGGTTATTGCAGAAAACGTTGTTGGTGATCGCTACTTTGCCCTTGAACCAGTTGAGGTTGACTGCGTAATTGGAACCGTTGACAAAGGTGCAGTTGCGGATGGTTATATTGCCTTCGCCCCGGGAGGCGGTAGCCGAATAGATGCTGTAACGGTTGGCGCTGGGGAATTTATCGGCTTTATTTTTGGCGGGACCTTCCAGCCACATGCCGGTATCGAAGCCTTCGGGCTTGCCTTTGACGGCGTGGTAGCTGGAGGCAAAACCATCATCAAAGATCAAACCGTCGATCACGATGTCGAAACCTTTGGGAGCTTTCATCGGATTTTTTTCAAATTCTATATGCAGCAGGCCCAAAGCACCGGATTTTTTATCGTTATTTTCGTTTTTGGGTTGGAACATAGTTTTGTAGACCAGCGGATTGCGCTGGGTGAAGTCCGCCGAATAACCGCCGATCAGCGAAATTGGTTTTTCCATCTTGAACCAGCCGGTTTTCATCCGGCCGGGGTAGTTGCCTTCGGCCAGGTGGATTACGTCGCCATCTTTGGCCACGCTCAACGCTTTCCAGAGGTTTTTGTAAGGAGCTTCTTTGGTTCCGGCGTTTTTGTTTTTACCAGTCGCCAATGATACAAAAATATCTTTGGCGGAAAGATTGGCTGCGGCAAGAAGGGCAACCCCGATACAGGCGATCAGTTTGAATTTGCTCATAATCACCAATTTTCCTTGTTATTCCGGTAAATCAGCCGGAATTGATTTCAGGCATCAGGGACGGTTTATATGACCAAACCTCGAAATCCCCGAATCTGCAACTACATTAGCACTCTATTGCGGCCTTGTCAAGTTCATTCGGCGGATTTATTGAAAAAATATATTGCATTTCCGGAAAAGTACAGCTGAAATTCCGCAAAGTTTGATTTTTCATTGGTATATCATCCCAAAGGGATATATATTATACATAAGCTTCAACCAAGTTTAAAAAAGGACTTTGATGATGACTGTAGCGCATGATTTTCCGTTTGATCCGTCCAATGGATATACTTTGGAAATGCTTTTGCAAATCGCTCCCGGAAACGAAGTTGACGGTTTTGCAGAGTTTTGGCAGAATAATTACCAACAGGTGATGGAAGCTCCGCTGCGCTATAAGGTGGAAGCTGAAGTCTGGAGCAGTGTTGATTCCGACAAGACCTACCGGATCAAATTTGAAAATTATGACGGCCAGTCGATAACCATGTGGATCGCCCGGCCCGAAAATTCCTGCGGCGGACTGCTGCAAGGCCAGGGCTACAGCAATCCCGGGGCGCCGTGTGTAAGCGAATTTGGTTTGACGACTGCTTACGCATGTGTGCGGGGATTGGGATTTTCGCAATGCAAAAATATTCCGTGGATGCCGCATAAACATGTGCTGCACGGCATTGACTGCAAAGAAAATTATATCTTGCGGGGGGTGATCGCCGATCAGTGGATGGCCGCCCGGGTGTTGCTGGATATGTTCCCGGATACGGAGGAAAATCTCTGCTACACCGGCGGCAGTATGGGCGGCGGCATGGGAGCCTTGCTGCTGGCGTGGGATAAGCGCTTCCGGGCGGCTTATTTGAACATTCCCACCTTTGGTTCGGAAGTCCGTTTTGATCACCAATCCACCGGCAGCGGCGAGGCGTGTAGAATGTATGTGCTTGAACACCCTGAGGCGCTGGAGGTTTTGCGCTGGTTCGATGCTTCGGCGGCGGCTAAATATATATCCATACCCACGGCTTGCGCTCCGGCGCAATTCGACCCGTGTGTAGCGCCGGTCGGGCAATTTTCGATCGCCAACGCTTTGAGTGATAAGATAAAAACCCTGTTTATCCGGGAAGTAGGCCACTTTGCTCCGACTTTGCACGACAAAAAACTTAATGAAGATATATTGCAGTGGTGTCGGAAAAATTTTACGGTTGAGTAAGTTTTTCCAGTTCGCTCAAATAATCCAAGGCCGCTTCGCGGCAGTTCTGGCACATTTCCGGCGATGGCTGCAGCGACCCGCAGAAAGCCGGGCGTTCCGGCGAGGTGAAAATTTTGCAGCGCATATTTTCATCCAAATTCACGCAGGGTACTCCGGCGGGCTTGCCGTCGGGCATACCCGGCAGCGGTGAATTTATCGATGGAGCTATGCAGCAGGCGCCGCAGTTGCTCCGGCAGGAAAATTTGCTCATGCGTCCAACTGCTTTTCCAGACCGGTCAAGTCAATGTAATGTGGAATAATATCTTCCCAGACGCCGGCTTTATTGCGGAAACCGCCGGGAATGACGCCCAGTTGGGTGAATCCCAGTTTTTGGTATAAATTCAAAGCGGCAGTATTGCTGCTGACCACCGCATTGAACTGCAGGATCCGGAAATCGCAGCGCACCGCCTGAAGCATACAGTGCCGGACCAGCTGCTCTCCGATATGCTGCTGGCGGAACTTTTCCGACACGGCAAAACTGGCGTTGCAAATATGACCGCAGCGGCCCACGTTATTGGGGTGCAGTATGTAAAGTCCGGCCACCATTTTCTGACTGGTATCCCAAGCTATACCGGTGAAACTTTGACGGGTAAAAAACTCATGGCCGGATTTTTCGTCAAGCTCCTCTTCCTGCGGAAAAGCCTGCCCATGCCGGACGATCGAGTTCCAAACTTCAATTGCCTGTTGTATATATTCAGCTGAATAGGCGGTAATTACAATATGGTTGTTCATAGCTGCAGCAACTCCTTGTTTCAGTCAGGTATATAAGATACACCCGTTACGGCAAATTGCAAGTTTGAATATTGTTGGCTGGTTGGGGTAACGCATGGATTTTTGAAAAAAAAGTAGGGCTGTCACATTTCTTGCAAAATATTTACTGTCGGGGGTTGAAGTTTTGCGGAAAAACTGTATAATTATTATAAGCAATAATTACAGATGTTGCAAAAGTAGGTATGTTACTTGCAGTAATAACAAAAATATAATCTTATAAAGAAAGGTGAAGATCAATGAGTATCAAAAGCATGATCGTGTATGGTTTACTCGGATTTCTGGCTGCTTTTTCGGCTGCTGCTGCACCGGCAGTTGAAGCTCCCCGCTTGAATATCAGCGGCAAAGCAGGCAGTGTGCTGGCTGCTCCGGTTCCGGAATACGGCAATTTTTGCTTGCTGGGAACCGATAAAGCGGTAACAGTGCAAACTTTTTACAAGATTTTTCATGATGACAAAAATTTGTATGTGGCGATCCGGGCCATGGAACCCGATCCGGGCAGCATGGTGCGCAATGAAAATGTTCACGATTCTGAGAAAATCTGGCGTTCGGACTGCGTGGAGCTGAACTTTATCAATCGCGGGAACGATAAATATTTGTACAAAATAATGATCGACAGTTTGGGCGCCGTGGCTGATGCCGCCGGAGAAGATGACAATACCGGTTTGAATAAGTTTGCGCTGGATTACAGTTTTGAAAGCAGCGTCAAAGTTATTTCTGCCCAAGTCAATAAAGATTGCTGGACGCTGGAAATTGCAATTCCGATGGGGGCGTTCAATTCCGGCAGCGATGGCAAATTCAAGTTTTTTGATATGCAAATCGGCCGCACCCGGCGCACTCTGCTGGATAGTCAGGGCCGTAAAACGCTGGAAATGAGTGCTTCAACTCCGACCGGCAAAGTAACTTTCAGCGAAGTATCTGCTTTTGCACCGGTAGTTCTCAAGGATTTCAACGCCGCCGACTACGTCTGGCAGCTTAACGACAGCACGGTCAAAACGGTCAAAAAAGACAATTCTGTGGTCTGTCAGCTGGCCGGTTCACTGGTCAACTGCGGCAAGCGTTTTGCGATGGGCAAGCTCAGAGCAGTATTGGTTGACCGCAGCGGAAAAGTCGTGGACAGAGCAGAAAAAGTCTTTGGAACCCAACCCCGCAAATTGCAGAACTTTGAAATTCCGCTCAAGGTGGAAAAGAACGGCGAACATAAATTGCAGCTGGAAGTACGCAATGCCAAAAATGAACTGCTGTGCGGAGTGTTCCGGACGTTGATGGTCGATTATCAGGCCGCAGCGATCAAATTGACTACGCCGTGGTACCGCAACAATATTTATGCTTCCATGCCGCCGGTGGAAAAGATCGAAGGCTCAGTGATTCTGGAAGAAAATATCGGTGCGCCGCTGGAAATCACGCTTTCCGGCGCCCAAGGCGTTGTGCAGAGCAAAAAAATAGCAGCGGCAGATCGGGTCAATCCGTTCAGTTTTGATTTCAAAAATATGCCGGACGGCGAATACTTTGTAACTGCTTCCGGAGTTAAAGTGCGTATCCGCAAGCTGCCGTTTTCGCCCGGCGAAGTCTGGCTTGACCGGCAGGGAATCTTGCACCGGGAAGGCAAAAAGATCATGCCGCTGGGCGTGTTCGGTATGAACTTCGGACGGGGCGAAGGCTTGAATGTGAATCTGACTTTCGTTTCGCCTTTCCGGAGCCGGGAGGCACTGATCGCCTGGCTGGATCAATGCGAACAAAACGGCCGTTACGCCTGGATCTATCCTTATCACCGGTTCCCGAAGCCTTACACCTACAGCTGGGCGCCTTTTGCCTCGCAGGATATGCAGAAAAGTTCCCTCAGCGAAGAACAGAAAAAGATCCTGAAAGAATATGTGGAATTGACCGGCAAGCACCGTGGTCTGCTGGGGCACTTTTTGACCGATGAGCCGGAAGGCCGCAGCGAAAATCCGGAATTTTTCCGGGCGGTTCAAGCTTATCTGGAAGATATCGATCCTTATCACCCGACTCTGATCAACCATTACGGCGTGGAGGGCGCAACGCGCTTCAAGGGGATCGCCGATGTGGTGGGGCTGGATTGCTATTGGGACTTTTTCAAGGATAATAAATACCACATGCCGCCGGATATTTCTTACAAAAATGCCCGGATCATCAGCAATTTTAACAAGCCGCTGGTTTTTATTCCGCAGGCGTTTGACTGGGGGCATATAAACCGCTTCGGCGGACGCTCCCGGGCTCCAAAATTTGATGAAATGCGCATCCAAATATTTATGGCCTTTCTGGGCGATGCCAAAGGTATGGTGCCTTTTTCTTACAGTAGCGTTGGCGGCAGTTACAGCCACCAGCTGCGTATCGGCTTGCTGCATATAATGAAAGAACCGGCAGCGCTGGGCAATATATTGATGGAAAAAAGCGATATGCAGGCGGTTATTGCTCCCCAACCGTTGATCGCCGGAGTCAAAAAACTGGGCAATGAATATGTGATCATTGCGGTCAATCCGACTTTGCAGCCCATACAAGCTCAAATCAAAGTCAAATTCCCGACTGCCGGCGAGCTGGCGGTTTCCGGCGAAAAACGCACGGTCAAAGTTGTTGATGGAGTGTTGAGCGATCACTTTGACGCTTTGGGTACTCATGTGTATGTATCCGGCGGGCTCAACAGCAATGGTATCGATCTTGCGGCGGTGCGCAATGAGATCAAAAAAGCGGACGAAGCGCGTTTCAAACCCGGTAATCTGGCGGCTGCCGGAGAACTTTCGCTGGCAGAGATACGGGAGTACAAAAAAGGTATCATTCCGGAAAATGTGACCAAAATCACTGCATCCAGCAGCAAGCCGATCTCCGATCGGGCGCAGGCTTATGAATACTTTTTGCAGGATGGTATTGTGGAAAATATCCCCAAAACCGTCTGGCCGACCTGGGCCCCGGCGGATAACGACGTTCAGCCGTGGATCGAATTTGCGCTGCCGCAAAAGTCCAAAGTCAGCAAGGTCAACGTACACACTATCATCAATAAAACCGGCGATGATTCCCCGGTGCTGGATGCTCATGTGGAAGTGGAAGTGAACGGTCAGTTCCAAAAGGTCGGAGCGGTTTCCGGCAACACCGCCGCCAGCTTTGAAATTGCGTTTCCTGCGGTGGAAACCACCAAAGTCCGGCTGGTGCTGGACAAGCTCAAACGGCCTTTCAGCCGTCTGCTCAGCGAGGTGGAAGTAATGCAGTAAGCTGTACAAATTACTGAAAATAAAAACTGCGGCAAACTTTTAACAGTCGGCCGCAGTTTTTTTGTTCCGGATGATCAGCGCATTTTCGACAGATTATCCAGCGCAGTTTGGGCGCATTTTTTCAGCAGTTGGATCTCCTGATCTTCCATCTTGACGGGGCGGTAGGCTGCCTTGCTGACCGGTTCGTTATAAAGAAACGCAAACCAGAGCAGTGCTTGCATATATTCACCGTTGCGGTTCAGATGGTGACAATCGTAGTTTTTGTACCGTTCGCCGGTCTTTTTGTTGGTACGCCACGCTGATTTGCCGACCGGATCTCCGGCGTTGGAGTCACGCTGGGGATAGATCAGTGGCGGCTGCGGACGCTGATATTTTTGGGGCGTCAGCTGGCGGTAAAGCTGCACTGCATCGCCCATGGGGATCATGCGCAGATGATGGGCTGCGGCCGCTTTTTTGTAAGCCTGATTGAGCTGCTCATACATTTGATCCTGCGTCAGCGACCACTTGGCAAAACGGGCGGAATCGTAGCGGTATGCCCAGGTTTGCTGGATAACGATTTCGGCATTTTTCTGATATTTGCGGATATATTTGATCAGCTCAGTGGTGTAAGGTTCGTAGCTTTCGGTCAGAAAAGACTTTATACTGCCCTGTTGGAGAGTGATGATGTCGTACTGGTTGTTTTTGAGCAGCTCGTTGATGCTGCCTTTGCGATGAGTTTGTTTGTGCGGAGTTTTGGCGGAGTCAAAGGTCGTTATTTCGTAGGGGTGAAACTGCGGATCTTTTTCGCTTTTGAGCAAGTTGTTGTAATGCCGTTCCAGTTGGCAGCCGCCAATATAGGCGCTGGTCAGCTGCAGTGTGTGTCCGGGGACGGAATTCACCACCTGAGGCAGAAATTTGGTCACGCTGGTGGAAAAGCTGTTGCCGATCATCAGCACTTTAAGTTCTTTGGCTTCCAGCGTGCAGAACGCCAGACTCAGACAAAACAACGTTAACAGAAAACGCATAGTTTTTTCCTTTCAAAGTTTGGTTTTAAGAGTTGAAGCGCTTGAAATATAGCATAAATTTGCGAAAAAACGTATTTTTTTTTCAAAAAACCGCCAGATTAATGCTTGTAAATGATATTTTGCCATGCTATATTTCCACCAGAGATATTACCTGAAACATCAAACAAGAGAGGTTCATCGGCTATGAAAAAACTCATTATTGTCATGTTGGCCATCTGTGCGGCAGCTTTGGTTTTTTACGGAATCAAGAGCTATCGGGAAAATGCCATGCTCAATCAACCCGGATTTGCCAATGGCAATGGGCGTCTGGAAGCTACTGAAGTAACCATTGCCACCAAACTTTCCGGCCGCATCGATGCAGTCTATGTTGATGAAGGCGACTTTGTGAAAAAAGGTGATAAACTTGCTTTGATGCAGTTGAATGTGCTCAATGCTGAATTAGCTCAGGCACAGGCCAAATTGTCGCAAGCCCAGGCCCAGCTGGCCGAATCGCAGGCGCAGGTCGGAGTCAAGAAAAGCGAATTGGCAGCGGCAGAAGCTACTTTGAAACAGAAAAAAAGCAGTTTTGACGGCGCAAAAAAACGTTTTGATCGGGCCAAAGAACTGAAAAAAGGCAAGGCGATTTCGGAACAGATCTACGAAAATGATGAAACCAATTATCTGACCCACGAAGCCCAGCTGGCAGCTGCATCGGCAGAAGTCATGCAGGCTAAAGCCGCTCTCAATGCCGCCATTGCGGAAACGTTGGGCGCTCAAGCCAATATTCAGGCGGCCAAGGCGCAGGTTGCCCGGGTGCAGGCCGATATTGATGACTCACTGTTGGTTTCGCCGCTTGACGGCCGTATTCAGTACCGCATTGCGGAAGCCGGCGAAGTACTCAATGCCGGTGGCGGCGTGTTGAATCTGGTGGATCTCAAAGATGTATATATAACTTTCTTCCTGCCGGAAGCCGTGGCCGGAAAAGTCAAGATCGGTGCCGACGTCCGGATCGTGCTGGATGCGATCGCCGATACGCCGATCCCGGCCAAAATTTCGTTTGTTTCCAGCGTGGCGCAATTCACGCCCAAAACGGTGGAAACCAAGATCGAACGCCAGAAACTCATGTTCCGGGTCAAAGCCAAGATCGCTCCGGAATTGCTGAGTGCCTATATGGAATATATCAAAACCGGGCTGCCGGGCGTAGCCTGGGTGCAGATCGACCCGGCTGCCAAGTGGCCGGAATTTCTCAAGCTCAAAAGTGAACGAAAGCAAGCTGCCAAATGAGCAAGAACACTGCTGGTATGATCGAAACGCCGGTGGTAAAACTTGAACATGTAAGTTTCAGATTTGGCAAGACACTGGCGTTGAACGATTTTTCGCTGGAAATAGCTCCGCGCAAACTCGTGGGCTTGATCGGGCCGGATGGGGTCGGCAAGTCAACGATGCTTTCGCTGATCACCGGTGCAAGGGCTATGCAGAGCGGAGAAATCACCGTGTTGGGCGGCGATATGCGCTCCAAAGAACACCGCAACAAGGTGTGTCCAAAGATTGCGTATATGCCGCAAGGACTGGGTAAAAATCTCTATTTTACATTGACTGTCGAAGAAAATCTGCAGTTTTTCGGCAAACTTTTCGGACACGATGCTGCTGAACGCCGCCGCCGGATCGACCACCTTACCCGCAGTACCGGCTTGTACAACTTTCTGGATCGCCCCGCAGGTAAGCTTTCGGGCGGGATGAAGCAGAAGCTGGGGCTGTGCTGTGCGTTGATCCATGATCCGGATCTGCTGGTGCTGGATGAACCTACTACCGGGGTCGATCCGCTGGCCCGGCGGCAGTTCTGGGATCTGGTGGACAGCGTGCGCATTATGCAGCCGCAGATGACCGTGATCGTGGCCACTGCGTATATGGATGAAGCGCAACGTTTTGAGTGGCTTATTGCTATGGATGACGGCAAGATCCTCGATACCGGTACGCCGGAGGAGATTTTTGAGAAAACCCACTGCAATAATCTGGACGATGCGTTTATTCAGCTGCTGCCGGAGGAAAAACGTTCCGGTCACAGTAAATTGGTTGTTCCGCCGCTGCCGGATGAGGGTAAAGAGGTAATTTCTATTGCTGCAGAAAATCTGACCAAGCGTTTCGGCTCTTTTACGGCGGTGGATCATGTAAGTTTCCGGATCCGGGAGGGCGAAATTTTTGGCTTCCTCGGTTCCAACGGCTGCGGCAAAACCACTACCATGCGGATGCTGACCGGCTTGATGACTCCCACCGAGGGCAGGGCGGAACTTTTTGGCAGCCCCATTGATGCAGAAAGTATGGAAACCCGGCTGCGGCTGGGATATATGACGCAGCTGTTTTCGCTCTACAACGAGTTGACGATCCTGCAAAACCTTACTCTCTACGCCCGGCTATACCGGATACCGGAGGCCGAAGTAGCCAATCGGGTGCAGGAAATGATGAAACGTTTTCAGCTGGAAGCCTATGCGCAGGATACTCCGCAGTCGCTGCCGCTGGGGATCAAACAGCGGCTTTCGCTGGCGGCGGCGGTTATCCACCGGCCGCAGATATTGATTCTGGACGAGCCGACTTCCGGTGTTGATCCGGTGGCCCGGGATCTCTTTTGGGAAATGATTATTGAGTTGTCCCGCCGGGATCGGGTGACGATCTTTATAACGACGCACTTTATGAATGAAGCTGAGCGTTGTGACCGTATTTCGCTTATGCACGCCGGTAAGTCGCTGGCTTGCGATACCCCGGCGGCGTTGGTTGCCGAACGGCAGGCGCCTACGCTGGAAGCTGCATTCATCGGGTATCTGGAAGATGCTGATCCGGCGTCCCGGGAAAAGGTGGTGCTGGAAGCTGTGGAAAGCAGCGGCAGCGAAAAATCGTCCCACAAAAAATGGTATCAGAAATTGTTTGCCAACAACAGCCAGTCCCACTTCAGTCTGCAGCGGCTGCTCTGCTGCTGCTGGCGGGAAAATATGGAGCTGATGCGGGATCCGATCCGGGCTACTCTGGCGATTTTCGGGGCGCTGCTGCTGATGCTGGTCATGGGCTTCGGCATCAGTATGGATGTGGAAGATCTGACCTTTGCCGTGCTGGATCGGGATGGCAGCGGGTTGAGCCGCAATTACGCACTGAATATTGCCGGATCCCGTTACTTTATCGAGCAACCGCCGCTGCGGGATTATGATGATCTGGAACGGCGGCTGCGCAGCGGCGATTTGAGCGTGGCTATTGAAATACCCCCCAATTTCGGACAGGATCTGGAGCGTGGAAAAACTCCGGAGGTGGCGTTCTGGATCGATGGCGCCATGCCTTCCCGGGCGGAAACGGTCAACGGCTACGTCAGCAGTCTGCACCGGCAGTGGCTGGAAGAACGTCAGCGGGAACACGGCACCGGAGTGCAGAGTGCCAATGCTGTTGCGGTGGAAACCCGCTATCGCTACAACCCGGATGTACTCAGTTTGCCGGCCATGGTTCCGGCGGTCATTCCGCTGCTTTTGATGATGATCCCGGCGATTCTGGCCGCTTTGGCGGTGGTGCGCGAAAAGGAGATGGGATCGATCATCAATTTGTACGTCACTCCGCTGAGCCGGCTGGAATTCATGCTGGGCAAACAAATACCCTATGTATTGTTTTCGCTGATGAGCGGAGCTATGCTGGCGGCGATGGCAGTGACGATTTTTGACGTGCCGGTCAAGGGCAGTGCGCTGGTGCTGGCTGTATCGCTGATACTTTACAGTATGTGTTCGACCGGATTCGGATTGCTGGCGTCTTCAGTCACCCGCAGTCAGATTGCGGTGATTTTTATGACCATGCTGGGTACGATGCTGCCGGCGGTGCAGTTCTGCGGTATGATCGATCCGGTGACGGCGCAGGAAGGTGCAGGCCGGGTCATTGGTACGATCTATCCGACGACCTACATGCTGCTTATCAGCCGGGGTGTGTTCAACAAAGCATTGGGCTTTGGTGATCTCTATTGGGAAATACTGGCGTTGGCGATCACTGTGCCAATAGTTATCGGCTGCGGAGTAATGTTCCTTAAAAAACAGGAAAAGTGAAGAAATTATGAAACAAACATTGAAAAATATCTTTTTCCTGGGGGTAAAAGAACTGCGTGGGCTGGGCCGTGACTATATGCTTATTGTGCTGATAGTTTACGCATTTTCGCTGGGTATATACATAACCGGCAATGCCACCAGCGATACGATCACCCGGGCGACAGTGGCGATCGTGGATGAGGATCATTCGCAGTTGTCGGAGCGGATCTTTGATTCGTTTTTTCTGCCGATGTTTCTGCCGGCAGAGGAGATTTCGTTAGATGAGATCGACCCGGCCATGGACGAAGGCAAATACACTTTTGTGCTGGTCATTCCCAGCAATTTTGAAAAAGATTATCTGGCCGGACGCAAGCCGGAGATCCAGCTGAATATCGATGCCACCCGTATGTCGCAGGCATTTTCCGGCGGCGGATATATCCAGCAGATGATCTCCCGGGAAATCGCTGTCTTTGAACACAAAGGCCAACTTCCGCAAGAACCGGTGAAGACAGTTATCCGCAACCGCTACAATGCCAACTTGACTCAGAGCTGGTTCAAGGCGGTAATGCAGCTGGTCAGCAATATAACTATGCTGGCGATCATTCTGACCGGGGCGGCGCTGATCCGGGAACGGGAAAACGGCACCCTGGAACATTTGCTGGTCATGCCGGTAACGGCGTTTGAGATCATGTTTTCCAAAGTGTGGTCGATGCTGCTGGTGGTGCTGGCGGCTTCCATGCTTTCGATCACGGTGGTGATCATGCAGATGATGTCGGTACCGGTCAACGGCTCGCTGACATTGTTTGCTGTGGGCGTGGCGCTGCATTTGTTTGCGGTGACTTCGCTGGGGATCTTTCTGGCGTGCATTGCGCAAAATATGCCGCAGCTGGGGATGCTGCTTATTCTGGTGCTGCTTCCCATGCAGATGCTTTCCGGCGGTTCCACGCCGATGGAAAGTATGCCGCATTGGGTGCAGTATGTTATGCAGATAGCGCCGACTACGCACTTTGTGGAGTTTTGTCAGGCGATCCTGTTCCGGGGCGCCGGGCTGTCGGTGGTGTGGAAACCCTTTGTTATGCTGATAGTGATCGGCGGCGTGCTGTTTGCGCTGTCGCTGCAGCGTTTCCGCAAGAGCGTTGCTCAATAAAAATAAATTTGTCCAAACACTTATAAAAGAGCAAAAAAATACCCGGAATTATTGAGGCGTTTTTTACACCTGAATAATCCCGGGTTGAAAATTTTCCGGAAAAGTGGGTCGATCCGCTATTTTTTTATCTTGCCGTCTGTACCGGAGAGTACCATCTTGAGGATGTTTTCCTGCCGGCGGCCCCGCCAGCGGACAGTGTTGTTCAAACTGGTCATACATTCCTGCACAAAGTCTTTGTCGGAGTCAGATATGTGGACATCCACGCCAAAGACCTGACCGACTTTTACGGCGCCTTTAACGCCCAGAACTTTCCACGGAATACGCGCTTCAAGTATGTAGCCGTCTTCGGTGATGGAAGCTGCTGTATCAATGCCGCTCCACTCCAGACCGGGCGGGGCGGCCACGGTGGCGTCCGCTTCCATATCCGCCAGCGGGTCGCCGGATTCTTCCACGGTGCCGGGGGTGAAGCCCAATATCCGCCAGTCAGATGGTTTGGGGCCAAAGCCGTTTTCTTTGTAAACAGGGGCAAAATCCAACTCAATGTGGTCGGAGAGAAAGAGCTCTTTATCGCTGGCTGTTTTTATCACTTCGTCAATTACTTCGACCAGCAAATACAGATAGTTGCTGTCAAAGCAGAGCCGCACTGTGCCGGAAAGATCTTCTTCGCCCTGATATTGAGCCTGGCCCCAGGTGACGTGGGATTTATCCAGTACGATGGCGCACGGAACCTGTTCCCAATCGTTGGGGTCGCCGTCGATCACCGGCGGCGGATCGGGTTTCTGCGGACAGGTGATCACCGGTTTGGCTGCTGCAGCCCACAATGTGCCGGTGGCGGTCAAAGCAGCAGCGACTGCTGCTGCACCAAATAATAATGTACGCTTTTTCATTCAGTTACCAAAACCAGATTGTCGATATAAAGTGTTTTTTTCATACGTGCGGGCAGCACATTTTCCAGCTTGAGCGTATTTTGCCCCGGCTTGACCAGTTTGCTTATATCGAGTTTGAAGTTGAAGGGATTCCGGTCGGGCAGACTGACCGGACAGTAGTTGCTTTCGGTACTGATATTGTAGCAGGCGTTGCTGTAGTAGACTACATAACCGTTGTTGCGGGCAAAGAGCAGTTCGCCGCCGCTGGCGGTTTCGGAACGCTTGAGCGGCTTGACCAGCTCGGCAGCACGGCAGACTTTGCCGTTGACCGAAGGACGCAGCATGGCAGTATAACCGGCCACCGGCGTAGTCTGATTGCAGCGGGCAGAAAATTCCAGAAAGATCTTTTTATCTTTGACATTTTCCGGCAGTTCAAAGGTAAAACTTTCCGGCTGACCGCTGGCGATGGCTACACGTTTACCGGGCGTGAGCTGCAGAATGTTGGCGCCGGAACGGTTGGCATCAACATTTTCCGGATAAAGTTTAGCGGTCATCCGGCCTTGCTTGTCAGTTACTTCAATAGTGTAGCTGCCGAAATAGGGCACTTTGAGCGTCTGGCTGAAAGCGTTATTTTGAATCTTTTGGCTCAAAATAGTTCCGGTGACGCTGTGACGGACTTTTATGGACTGGAGATTTTCGCCTTTGACATCGATCTTCAGTTCGGTGGAGCCGCCCTGAATATAGACGTCATCGAAAAACTGCGTTCCTTCCTGATTGTAGTAGCAAAAATAAAAGGTCAGATTTTTGACATCCGCCGGCACTTTGGCGACATTTTCAAATACCGCCCAATCGTAATCTTCACGGGGCAGGGTGGGCGTCAGCAGATAGTTGTTCCGGCCCGTCATGCTGACTTGCCAGGCGACCGATGCGGGACGCTTATCCGGATCGCAATTACTGTTTTTGGCCGCAAAACGCATATACAGCAAGTCCCCGGCTTTGACATGGTCGGCCTTGATGTGTTGGGCGGCGTTGGGCCTTTTGGCCGGATCGCCGGTCAGTTTGAGCACGGCGTTGCCGGAATACTTATTTTCTGTATCAATACTGCCGTTGCCGCCGTTGAAGCGCCACGGAGCCGTTTTGCTCTCCTCAAAGGAGCTGTTGCGGACCAGATTGGCTGCCGGCAGGGCCGGCTCAGAACTGACATTGATTTCGACCGCTGCCGGAAGCGCCAGAGTCAAGGCACTTACTGCGGCACTTAAAAAGAATTTCTGCATGGAACGATACCTCTTTATTTTTTTACGATAGCGCAGGATTCATGCTCGCCGAGCACGACCTTGTAGTATTTTTTATTATCTTTGATGACCGTTTCGGCATTGCGATTGACCTCTTTGCCGTCGGCATCGAAAAAGTGCAGTTCAGCTTCTTCGCTGCCGCCAAAGCTGTAATATCCGGAGCGGTTGGTCAGGATGCGTTCTTTGCCGATGATGTAACCCTGATGCAGTTCCACCGGGGTGATGGGATACATATACTTTGCCAGCGTCGGGTGGGTAAAGGGTTCCACCTGCTGATGGTAGTAATAGTACAAACTGCCATAGTTCAAATGCCGCACCTGATTGCGGTAACAATCAACTTCGGTGCGTTCCGTAAGGTGGTCGCCCAGCCCGATCGGCGTGAAAAGCTGCGAGTTGTAAAGGCTGGAAATACCGCCGGTTTCCATAAAGGCGACAAATTTGTTTTTGACGAACAAATCGGTCATGGTTTTGGTGTAA
The DNA here is from genome assembly GCA_015061575.1 of Lentisphaerota bacterium. Lineage (GTDB taxonomy): Bacteria > Verrucomicrobiota > Lentisphaeria > Victivallales > Victivallaceae > SIG78. The sequence continues at coordinate 18,716 of SUWF01000007.1, read as the reverse complement.
CCGCCGCCGCCGTTGGCCACCAGAAAAAGACCGTTTTTGGCAAAGTTTTCGACCATGCGTTTACGCCAGGGCAGGCTGCTGAGCGCCACTGAGGTTTTGCGGCGGGTGATCTTGTGGGTCTTGGGGTTGATGTCGCCGGAAACACCATCCCAGGGTTCGCCGAAGTGGTATTTGCTGGCGCTGTTGGGAAATTCATCCCAGAAGATACCGTTTACGCCAAATTCTGTGCGGAGCCGTTCCAGCCGGGCTTCCTGCATCTGGCTCCACTTGCTGCCTTCGATGGTGATGAAAAGCGGCAGTGCCGGATTGCGGTAGTCGGCCTGTTCGCCGTTGGGTTTGAGGTTTTTAGCATCGTCAAAACCGCTGTCCATCATGCTTTTGACATCAAGATAGCTGTGGAAGTAGTGCAGGATTATGGCATCGGGTTTAGCTTCACGGATTTTTTTGTAAAAAGCTTTGTGGATTTCGGGCTTGGCAGTTTTCATCCATGCCGAACCGTGGCTGAGTTCGCCATTTTGTTTGACCGCACCGGCGGAAAGCATGGTAGCGGATTTATTGTTGATCCACTCCCGGAGGGTTTCCACGCTGTCGTGCATACCGATGCGGTCAACGGTCGGATCGGGCGAAAAGGTCTTTACATTGGGCGGATTGGGCGAGAGAAACGCAAAGTTGTGTTTCAGCTCAAAATTGACTCCCAGATAGCGGCGCATGGCATTGATCTGGCTGTAGTAATCATCTTTGGCGGAGGGGAAGATGGCAAAGCTCATTTCCTGCGTCACGCCGGGCTGGATGATCAGATTATCGTCGCCAATGCCATACAAGCCTTTAGCGGCAAAGGCCCGGAAATGTACCCGGAAAACGTCGTTGAGTGCCAGCAAGCCGACCGAGCCGCCGGCGGGCGGCATCATGATCGCCGTGCAGTTGATGTTGCTGGTGCCGTTGCCGCGGCGGGAATAGATGCGGTATCCGCAGAGCCGGTATTCCTTGAGTTTGCCGGAAAATTTGAGATACTGCCGGTACATGAAAGGCAGATCTTCCTTGCCGGTATTGGTGATCTTGTCGGTTACGATAACTGCTTCGTCAACATTTTTTATGCTGCGCTGGATGGTGAAATTTTTGCCGGAACCTTCCAGCACATCGCCTTTGACCGTAACGGTCATATTTTCGGCTTTATCGGCCGTGAATTTGGCCCAGCCGGGCTGGAGCGAAAAGTCAGCGTTGACCACATAAGTTTGGTTGTCAAGTTTGACTTCCACCGCACCGCCGGGCAGGATGCGACTTTTTATCGGCAGCGGCTTGACCGTTTCCGGCGCAATATACGGCAGCTCAGCTGCCATGACCGCACCGGCTGCAGCCAAACTGAGGCAGGTGATTTTAAGAATGTTTTTCATAAACAGATCCTTGATGTTTGGTATTTTTTTACTACTGTTGTTATTATTGTAAGTCCATCCACGGAATTGCTTTGGCCCATTTGCCGCCGTCCACTGTTTTGGTGGGACGAACCGTGCTCACTACATTGCCGCCCCAAGCAAGCATGTTCAGCGTGTTGGGGTGGTTGGGCATCGGCGGAATACCGGTTGCAGTAGTATGCCACGAAAGGCCGTAATCCAGATGCAGTTTATTATCCGGATTGCAGCTGTTGTGGTTATGTTGGTGTTCCTTTTTATCCGCATCGGCACCCCAGATACCGGCTACGTCGGCCTGACCGAGAAAGATCGCCAAATAGCTGCTTAAACCGACTTTCCGGGCCCCTTTGGAGGTGGTATTGATATTGACTGTATCGGAAGGACACCTCCAGAACAATTCCATATACTGTTCTTTATCTAATGCGCCGGATTCGCCGCTGACTGCTTCCCGGCTGAAATACGGTCCGAGACCATCCTGATCAAGGCTGCTTACGCTCTGACTGGAAACGATGTTGTTGTAGCTGGTTATATCCTGCTGGGTATTGTCGGAAGTCGGCCGCCAGCCTTCGTTGTCGTTGGCATACATGTGGACAGCCATGCCGATTTGTTTGAGTTTGCCAATGCAGTTGCTGACTTTGGCGCGTTCACGCGCTGCGGAAAGTGCCGGCAAAAGCATCGCCGCCAGAATGGCGATGATGGCAATCACGACCAATAGTTCGATCAAGGTAAAATTCTTACGGGAACTTTTCCGACTGCAGTCGGGTACATTACCCTGTAATGTACCAAATCCCACACTTGCAACAGATTTTTTCATGGAACACCCTTTCTATACTTTTATTTTGTTGAAGTATACTTTATTTTTCAGATTACCTTGTGTAATATAATGCACATTATTGTTATTTGCAACCAATAACAACTTGTAAATATCAATTATTTGATGATATTTTAATACCAGATGCAATCGGCGATGGCACTTTTTATGCCGTTGGAGTACAAATCGTAGCGTCCGGAGCAGTATTCCCGGAAGATTTGCCAGCTGCGGATCAGGCGCATCGGAGCATACTTGCTGCGAATACTGTGATGCTCAATGAATTGCTGCAGCTGCGCTTGAGCCGGCGGTGCAATATTCTCCGGATTGCGTTGCAGGATCTCTTCTGCCAGCAGCGCATTGCGTAAAGGCGCCTGATTTTTGCGGGCCTTACCGGCGGCTGTCCACTGCGCCGACCGGGGCGAGGATTGGTTATTTTGATGCACCCGGTAGTGGGTGTGGATTTCATTTAACGCTTTCCATTTTCCGGCGGCGGCAATGGTCAACGCTATCCAGGTATCCGGATAAAATGGCGCCAGTTCCGGGAAGGGCAGCAGTTTTTCCAGCCAGCGGCGTTTGAAAGCTGTGTTGTGCCCGGAAAGGGGAACACGCTTGAGAAACAGTTCAAGCGCTCCGGCGTTGAGTAATTGCTTTTGAGCTTGACTGGTGAATTTACGCACTTCAAACAGCGTGGTTTTCAGCGGTTGCAAGTTGCTGTTGACCAGCAGGCTGTTGCAGAAAACTCCATCCAGCTCCGGAGAACTGGCCAGTTCTCCGGCAAGGCGTTCCACCTTGCCGGAGAGCCATACATCATCCTGATCACATAAAAAGATATACTCGCCACGGCAATGCTGCAAAGCATTGGCAAAGTTCCCGGCGATCCCCGGCGGGTTATTGTTGCGCAAATATACGACCTGCGGATGAGTCAAAAACGGTTTGACTGCAGCCCAAGTCCGATCGTCCGGCGAGTCGTCAGAAATAACGATCTCGTCCGGAACTTGCGTTTGCTTCAACAGACTTTGCAGCTGTCCGGCAATGTATTCAGCTCCATTGTAAGCGGCCAGCGCAACCGAAACAGTCGGCCGGTGGCCGGATATGGAAGCGATTGTTTGCATTGCCGGAATAACTTTCTGTTACTTGTTTTGCAGCTCCAATTTGACCGAGAAAAAGCGTTTCAGCCCCTGCAGTTCCACTTGTGCGGTGCCATTTTCGATGGCGCAGGATCGGGCTTCGGGCAGGTCAGCAGCATAGAGTGTGCAGCCGGCAACATTGGCATTGACTGCAGCGATCTGAACTTTGCCGCTCAAACCACCGTAATTCAGCGATTCCACGATCTGCGAACCGGTTTTATGCAGTCTGATCTCTTTATGGAGATTGCCGGTTATATTCACCGGCATAAAATGCACGATGTAATTGCCGCTGCGATCAATATATATGCGGTAGCGCAGCGTATCCGGCAGCGTTATCTGCAGTTTTTCGACCAGCATACTGTTGGCCAGATCGGCGGTATTGGCGGCCTGTTCAGCGCAGTTGGCCCGCAGTGGCGACCAGTAAACGTTGTCGGCGAGTTGATAAAAACCATATTTATCGGCTGCCGGCAGCGGCTGATTGGCGGTATGATCCAGCTGGGCAGGAACATCGCCGGAAACTCCGAAGAATCTCCAGGTAAAGAATTTTTCCTTATCTTCCTGACTCAGCGTGCGGTCAAGCTGCGGCCGCAGCGGTTCGATACCATATTTTTTGAGGTAACTGCCATCCGGGAAATCAGCGCCGCTTTCATCCCGGCCGCCGCACAACCCAACGATCACAACTTTGCCGCCATTGGCAATAAAGCGATCGAGCATCTGGCGTTCACTGCCGGAAAGACAATCCGCATCGCTTATGATCAATACCTTGATCTTGGCGGGGGTTTCCGGTATGATGGGGGTTACTTCAAAAGCGATATTTTTGCGGAAGAGCATCTTGATTATGCCATGCAGGGCATCGACATAATCCCCGGAAAAACTGCCGTTGAAATTACGGGAATTGCAGCTGTAATAGACGGCCGTTTCAGCCGTATCAGTTAATTCGCTCAATTCCGGATAGCGGGCATCAAAGTTGTATGCTTCGTGGACGATTTCCGGTTCATCCGGCAGCTGGCGTTGTTCTTCGATGGTCAAGCCGCAGCGTGTTTTGTGGCTGGAGATCCAGCTGTCGCTGTTGAAAAACTTATTCAAACTCCAGGTGCGGAAACCTTCGTCAGGGAAAAATGCGTAACCCAGTCCCAGACAGGGCAGATTGCGCCGTTCAGCGATCCCGCAGTTGAGCAGCATATCAGGTATACGGGATTCGATGCTGTTTTTGTCGCCGGAAATATTGCCGCACATTTCAAGCATCATGGTATTGAGCGAACTCTCCCAAACCGACATATCCAGCCCCACGCAGTCATTCAGGCGGCTGGTCGAACTGGAACAGCAGCTGGTGAGCAAAGCATCCTGGGGTATGGAGTCCCGCACCATGGCCAGAAAATCCCGGCCGTCATCGATGTGCATGGTTACCCACTGGCGGAAATCGGGATTGTCGTAATTGCCCCAAAATGTGAAATCATCGGTCGGGGGCAGGGTTTTACCGGTTATATTGCGGTATTTCTGACGGCAATGCTGACAGCCGCAGGCATTCCAGCGGCCATATTTGCCGACGTCATCACACATCAGGCCGTCAATGCCGGTTTCGGAAAACAGCCGCTGAATATAACTGCGGTAGGCGTAGCGGAAATCCGGATTATTAGTGCAGTATATTTCGCAGTGATAAGTGGGCAAAAAGAGCGGCGTATTATCATCGGTACGCAGCTGACGGAAGCTGTTGATTTTTTTGCCGGCATAGCTCAAATCGTCGATGATCGCCGGATCCGGAGTCATCGGTACATGGTGGTGATTCTGGTCAAAATTTTCCCGCCGGTCATTCCAATTACGGGGGCGGTAGGTCAGTACGGCCGAATGATGGTCAATAACTTTGATACCGTGTTTATGGTATTCTTCGACCGCAAACGCAATAAGTTTATGCACCAGGTCAAAATTATAAATATAATCCCAGCGGAAATGATAACCAAAGACTACAGCCAGTTCGACTTTGGCTGCTGCCGCAGCTTCCACGTTTTTACGGATACGTGCTTCCACGCCGGGATTGGGGAAATCCAGATCTTCCCACCAGAACCATTGGCTGATTGTACGGTAGTGATTTGTGCGCATGTTTTATCCTTGTTGTTTAAGATTGCCGATATAGGGCAGATTACGATATTTTTCGTTATGATCAAGTCCATAACCTACTACAAATTCATCATCGATCTCAAAGCCGACCCAATCGGGGGCGGCAAAGAGTTTGTGATCGACCTTTTTATTGAGCAGCACGCAGCTTTTGACACTCAGCGCACCCATCTGGGCAAAATCCCGGATGATGCAGTGCAGCGTAAAACCGGTATCCAAAATGTCATCGACCAGCAGAATGTGGCGGTCTTTGACCGGCAGTTTAAGGGCACTGCGAATTTTCAGCTCCCCGGTGGACTTGGTGCTCACATAGCTGGAAACCGCAAACGAATCATACCAGAGCGGCAGATCGATCGCCCGCATCAAATCCGCCGCAAAGGGCAACGCGCCATTCAACAGACAAATGACTGTCAATGGTTGATCCCGGTAATATTCAGTCAACTCAGTGCCCAATTCCGCCACCCGCTGACGGATCGATTCAGCACTTACCAATACGTCCATTTTCAGAGGATCCCTTCCTTTTGGAGTTCGTAGAGTGCTCCGGCGATCCCGGCATAGCTGCCGATTTCCCGTTTTAGCGCACTGGGCACCAGTTCGCAATCCCGCAAAGTTTCCGGCCAGGCAAAGTTGGGCAGATACTTTTTCACCGGTTCCATAAAGAAATCCCCGGCCGCATAAGCCAGTGTACCCAGCACGATCCGTTGAGGATTGAATATATTCATAAGCATACCAAACGCCTGAGCATCGCGCAGACACATTTCATCCCAAAGTTTTACCGCGTATTCCACCCCGGCCCGGGCGGCTTGTTCCAATGCGAGCAAGTCGATCTTTTCCAGCTGGTTGTCTTTGGCATATTTGAGCATTTCGTGATCCGGCTGACCGGCTAATTCCTGCTGCATACGCTGGGCCAGCGCCCGGCCTCCGGCATAAGCTTCGTAGCAGCCTTTGAGACCGCAATTGCACTGGCGGCCGAACGGAACCAGCACGCTGTGCCCGATTTCGCCCGCCAGAAAACTCTTGCCCTGGATCAGTTGACCTCCGGCGATAATGCCTGCGCCAATGCCGGTACTCATGGTCAGGTAGATCATATCTTTGCAGCCTTTCCCGGCCCCGAAAAACCATTCTGCCAGCGCTGCACAATTTGCATCATTTTCAAAGCAGCCCCGGATCTTGAGGTTGTCTTCCAGATATTTTTTGATCGGCACATTGCGCCAGTAGGGGTTATTGGGCGGGGTGGTGATTATGCCGTTGGCAATATCCGCCGGGGAAGGGGTGGATATGCCGAATGCGGCGATATCTTCCAAAGCTATATTGGCAGCGGCGGCTTCGCTCCGGGCAGTTTCCACCAGTTGCGGCAGGATCACCGCCGGGTCAGTATTTACGTTGTCGATGCGGCGGCTCTGCAGCAATTCACCGTCGGCGGTGCCCAAGCCGATACCGATTTTGGTTCCGCCGATATCGAATCCCAGCAGATAAGTTTTCTTACTCATACTAATTCCTCTCGTGAGCTTTTGCCCGGCTGCCGGCGATCACGCTGATCACCGCCGGGGCTGAAAATATTCTATTTAATGTATTGTTGCATTCTTCCCGGGTGATCGAACTGAGTTTGGCGGTACTGTCCAAACTTGTCAGCGGATCATCGCCATAAAAATCTGCCAGCAATACATGCAGCAACTGCGTATCCGAACTTTCCAGCTGGCGGGCCGCTGCGCTGATCGTGGTCAGTTTGGCGGCGGCAAATTCTTCTTCTTCCAAACCGTTTTCAGCCAGACGGCAGATCTCATTTTTCAAACACTCCAATGCCGCCGGGGCGTTGGCCGGCTGTACTCCGGCGTACAAAGCTATGACGCCTTGCACCAGACCGCAGCTTACGGACACTCCGGTGTAATAAGCCAGAGAACGTTTTTCGCGCACTTCTTTGAAGAGGTTGCTGGCCAAGCCATTTAAGGCGGAATCCATGATCAGAAGTGAATAATATTCCCGGGTGTGGGCAAAACCGCCGGGTATTGCACAAATCACCGCACTCTGTTCCCGGGGCAATTCAATGAAAAACGGTTCATCTGCTGCCTGGGCGAGCAATTCATCTTCTGTGATCGGCCGGGGGCGTTCCAACAAACTGTCCTGCCACGGCAAAGCCTCAGCTATGTTGTCCAGTAAACTGGTGGCGGACGCTGCAGCTGCCGGGTCTTGCGGCGCAATGGTGGAGCCGAACTTGACCAGAGTTTTATCCCATCTTGAGGTATAGAATTTTTGCAGAACATCCATAGTTATTTTCTGCAGATCTTCCACGCTTTCCAAACGGCTGTTGCCGCCGGGATGGGAGCCAAAGAGTTGCCGCCGGGCTTTGAGCATGGCAGCGAATTTCGGTTCCATAAGCTTGCTGCTCAGCTGATTGATCAAATTATCCTGCAGCCGCAAAAATATTTCCTCATCCTGCCGGGGATTGGTCAGGATTCGCTGCATGATCTCAGCGGCCTGCTGACGGACTTCCGGCGGAAAAGACATTTCTACCGACATGGTGTTGAAACCGCAGCTGATATCCAAATCAATGCCCAGATCATCCAATTCAGTATAAAATTCTTCTTCAGCCGTATCAGCCGGACCGGTAGCCAGCACCTTTGCCAGCAGCTGGCTGATGCCGTGCGGATAGCCATTTTCCCAAACCGGGCCGGCCGGCAGCAGTATGGATATGGAATCCATAGGTATATGATTGCGTTCCAGCAGTATAGCCCGGGTCTGACTGCTCAGATCCACGACCCGGATCGGATTATTTTCCAAAGTTTGCTGCGGCATGAAGCAGCTGCTTTTTTCCTGCTTGGGACTAACGATCGACCAGACAAAACGCCGGGGATCAAGGTAGTCGGCAGCCACGGCATTGATTTCATCGAGCGTGACATTTTCCAGCATACTTATGTATTGAGCAAGCGCATCGGCGTTGCCGAAATTCATGCGCATACTGTTGACCATAGCCACCGTTGACGAGGTGTTTTTTAACTGCTGATAAATGGTCAGGCGCTGCTGGAGTTTTTCCCGTTCAAGGGCTTGAACGCTTATTCCGCACTTGCGTATTTTGGCAAGTTCCGCCCGGAGGCCTTGCTCCAAAGCAGCCGCCTTATTGGGCTCGCACGCTGCTGTAATAGCCAATACGCCGCCAAAACTGCAAAGGTCATATTCCGCATCCACTGCCAGTGCCAGCGGATCCTGATAAAGAAATCTTACCGGCAAACAGGAGCTGTCGCTGCCGCCTAATATTCCGGAGAGCAGATCCAGCGCCGGAGTGGTGACCGCCTGCGCCCGGGGCGAACGGATGCCCAAAGCAATACGGCAGAGCGGGTCGGCAAATTCAGTAGTATAGCGGCTTTCAAATAACGCCGGCGGTTCCTGCGGCAATTCTATTTCTGATAAATTGCCCCGGGTGAAGCTGGCGAGTTTTTCTGCCAGTTGCTGTTGGATCATATCTGTATCAAGAGCGCCGGAAACCAGCCAGTGACAACGCATTGCCCCATAGCGATTTTGGTAGTATCGGCACATGGTATCTCTGCTTACCCCGGCGATTTTATCCGGATACCCGATAATGGGCATCCGGGCCGGGTGTACCGAAAACAATCCCTGCCAAAGCTGTTGGATCAGCTGATGGTTGGCCCGGTCAAAAATCATATCGGCTTCCCGGGCGATCACAGCCTTTTCGGAAATAAATTTATCTTCCGGAAACAGCGGTGAAGTTATCATTGAAGTGATCACATCAGCTGCCGCTGCGAACTGTTCCAGCGGTACTTCTGCATAGTAGGCCGTGTGGTCAAATGTGGTATAAGCGTTGCAGTCACCGCCCAGTTGATGGATACGCTCCGAGGCACTGTTGCCCGGGTAGCTGCTGCAGCCCTGAAAAAGCATGTGTTCCAAAAAGTGCGACAACCCGCATCCGGCGTCTGCGCCTTCATGGATACTGCCGGTGCGCATCACCGCTTCGATCCGGGTGATGCGGGAATGATTGCGGATATGATAAAGTACCGAGCCGCCGGGCAGCGGTCTGATCGCCAGCGGCAGTAAAGCTTGTTCAGTCAATTTGCGGTATCTCCTGCGCTGAAAAATTAGTAAGCTGGATCGGTGTCCCGGGGGGCAGAAGTACAAAGTCGATATCAAAATCGCTGCGTTGATCTTCGGCAGATGCACTGAGGATCCCCAAACTTATCAGATCAAAGACGATTTCCCCTACATCGGAGGCGGTGAAAAGCTGCCAATCCTGCAGAATGGCTGCAGATAGAAAGCCAAATGACTCCTGCAGCTGCTGCCGGAAGCCTTCCAGCAATTCCCGGGCATTAAGGTGGCGGGGGGCGGCAAGGCCGTTCACCTGACTGATCACGCAGTCAGTGACAAACTCATACGCATCCGGGGAATACTTGTTGTTCCGGCGGCAAAAAGCTTCGATCTTGCGGCGGCTTTCTGAATACTTTTCCATACACCCAATCCTACACAAATTACATGTCTGTATAAGTTAGCGCAAATGTGAAAAAGTTCAAGTTTTTACCGGCAAAAAAAGCGGCTTTTTTATACTCTTTTTGTATTGCAAGTCGCTATATATTGGAAAAAGCTTTTTATTATAGAGCTGATACTGTATTGCTTCCGGCTGGTCAATCGTTTTCTTCGGCGGTGGTAATTCCGTAATCTTCCAACCTTTTCAGCAGCAGATCCCGACCCCGGGAGAGGCGGGATTTGATCGTACCCAGCTGGCAGTGCTGTTTTTGAGCGATCTCTTCGTAGGGCAGATTCTGCAGGTGGCGCAGCTGCATGGTTTCCCGCAAAGAAATTGGTAATTTGCCGATCTCCTGATTCAGCAGTTTGCCCAGTTCAGCATTTTGCAGTTCCCGCTGGGGAGTGTGGCGCATATCCGGAATGTTGAAATCTTCCTGCTGCTGGTCGCCGCCGGGTTCCGGAGGGCGGCTCAAGCTCAAATTAACTTCGCTGCCCCGCCGCCGGTTCCAGTGATATTTATTGTGAGCCTGATTGATAACGATCCGGCACAGCCAGGTCAGCAGCATGGAATCGCCACGGAAGCCTGGCAGCGCCCGATACGCTTTGATGAACGCATCCTGCGTAACTTCCTCTGCGTCATGATGCGAATTAAGTATCGCCAGCGCAGTTTGGTATAAACGTTGATAATAGCGGCTGACGATAGTTTCAAACGCCAGATGGTTGCCGTTTTTGACTTGTTCGACCAATGCGTTGTCATCCAGCGTATTGCGGCAATCGGAACTTGAATTGTTCATAGTTGATCCAGATTTTAGGGATTGATAATTTGCCGCATACCCGGCAGTTCGCTATAGTTTAGACGTCAATTGCCGGATAAATGTTCAGTTAAATTGGTGCAAAAATGGACAAGAAGTTTTTTTATTGCTCCGTTGATTGAAATATGTAAATTTGTCAGTGGGAGGAGTTTAAAAATGAAAAGGCACTTTTGGGCTGGAACATCCTCAAAAGTGCTACAGAAAAGTTTGAAAAATTATGAGGCGTTTTCCACGCCTCAAGTCACAGCCGGTATTTACAGCCTGATAAAAAAACACCCCCGTTGGGTAACGGAGGTGTTTGATTCGGAATTATACCGTCAGCACTTGGCCAAACGGGCTTCCAGCGCATCGAGCTGAGCGAGCAGCTCTTTGGGCATCTTATCGCCGAACTTGGCATAGTGTTCGCGGATGGAGGCAACTTCCTTCTTCCAGCCTTCGACATCGAGGGCCAAAAGTTCCTTCATATCCGCATCGCTGACGCTGTCCAGACCGGTACGGTCGATGGCGTCTTCGGTGGGCATGTAACCGATAGCGGTTTCCTGAGCCTTGCCTTCGCCGTCGCAGCGTTCAAAGATCCACTTCAGCACACGGCTGTTGTCGCCGAAGCCCGGCCACAGCCAACGGCCATCGGCGGTCTTGCGGAACCAGTTCACGCAGAAAATCTTCGGCAGCTTGGCACCGGCAACCTTGCCGATTTCCAGCCAGTGGGCAAAGTAGTCAGCCATGTGATAGCCGCAGAAGGGCAGCATGGCGAAGGGGTCACGACGGACAGTACCGGCTTTGACGTCCAAAGCAGCGGCGGTAACTTCAGAACCGACGCTGGAACCGATCATCACACCGTGTTCCCAGCTCAAGCTCTGATAAACCAGCGGCAGGGTGCTGGGACGACGACCGCCGAACAGGAAGGCGTCGATCGGCACACCGGCAGGATCTTCCCAGTTGGGGGCGATCGCCGGGCAGTTGCGGCCGCGGGCAGAGAAACGGGCGTTGGGGTGAGCAGCCTTGACCGGCTTGCCATCAGCATCGACCTGACCGGCTTCCCAGACGTTGCCCTTCCAGTCGATGAGCTTTTCGCCGGGTTCCAGATCAATATCGATGCCTTCCCACCAGATGTCGCCATTTTCACGCAATGCGCAGTTGGTGAAGATGGTTTCCTGACGGCAGGAGAGCATAGCGTTCTTGTTGGACTGCATGGAGGTACCCGGCGCAACGCCGAAGAAACCGTTTTCGGGGTTGATGGCATACAGACGGCCATCTTTGCCGAACTTCATCCAGGCAATATCGTCGCCGACAGTTTCGACCTTCCAGCCTTCGATGGTCGGGATAAGCATGGCCAGGTTGGTCTTGCCGCAAGCCGACGGGAAAGCACCGGTGACATACTTGACTTTGCCTTCCGGATTGGTAAGCTTGAGGATAAGCATGTGTTCAGCCATCCAGCCTTCGTCACGGGCCTGAACAGTGGCAATACGCAGAGCCAGGCACTTCTTGCCGAGGATGGCGTTCCCGCCGTAACCGGAGCCGTAGGACCAGATTTCGCGGGTTTCGGGGAACTGGGCGATATATTTCTTTTCCATCGGGGCGCAGGGCCAGATACCGTTATCGGATTCGCCGTTTTCGAGCGGCTTGCCGACGGAGTGGATGCACGGAACGAATTCGCCGTCATCGCCGAGGACTTCCAGAACCTTGTTGCCGACGCGGGTCATGACGTGCATGTTGATCACAACGTAGGCAGAGTCAGTGATTTCCACACCGATCTTGGCGATGTTGGAACCCACGGGACCCATGCTGTAAGGAATGACATACATGGTACGGCCATGCATACAACCCTTGTAGAGTTCGCGCATGGTGGCTTTGAGTTCAGCAGGGGCGATCCAGTTGTTGGTCGGACCGGCATCTTCCTGCTTTTCGCTGGCGATGTAGGTACGGGCTTCGACACGGGCCACGTCGGACGGGTCACTGCGGAACAGTACGCAGTCGGGACGCAGTTTGCTGTTCAGACGGGTCGCCAGACCGGACTGAACCATTTCTTCGCACAGAGCATAATACTCAGTGTTGGTGCCGTCGCACCAGTAGATGCCATTGGGCTCGCAAAGTTCAGCCCATTCTTCCACCCACTTGACCAGCTTGGCGTGCTTGGTCGGGATCGCATTCAGATGTTTGACCATCTTTCTGATTCCTTTTTGGCAAAAAGGGTTATTAAATTATCGCCCTTGGCAGCTCATAAAAACAGTGCTGCCGTGGGCTTGGCTTATTGATAAATAACTTTATCACAAATAATCACATAAATATACTGCATTTTGCATGAATTTTCAACTTTAAAAGGCAATTTTTTCAAACTTTTTGCCGAAAAAGTTTCCCATGACGATTGTAAAAGTAAACGTACCACCCTAAGCGTGTGCTTTACAACTACGCCAGTTGAGCCGACAGCTCCACCCCCAACCCGATAGTTTGTCCGCCGTAGCCTCGTGCAGAGGTGGATGCCGTGGCCAAAGCCCGGCAGCTCCGTACAACTCCGTAAACATCCGTACCTATCCGTACAATTTAGCTTTCCTCCAGGCGTGCGCCTTACAACTCTACTTCGCCAGCTGCACCCAAAAAACAAGCCCCAAAAAATCCCAAAAAACTTGCATTAAATCTTTATCCGTGGTAAATTAGGTTGATTACAGAAAAATAATGCAACCAAGAGGCAGGAAAAAAATGGCTTATTACATTTCCAGCGGCGTAATTTCAAGTGGTATAATACTCTCAAGTTATAATATTTATGTTGATTGGATGGACATCCTCTCTGGCGGCGTAGCGATCGGCACCACGTTAAACCGGAGCGGCTGCGTACACATCTCCAGCGGCGGCGTAGCAAACAGCACTACGGTGAACAGTAAAGGCGCGCTCTATGTTTACAATGGCGGCGTTGCTAACAACACCACCGTGAACAGCAGCGGCAGCGTATACATCTCCAGCGGCGGCACAGCAACAAATGTGCTTTGGACTCCATGTGAAGGATCTGTGAGTATTGCAGATGGAGCTTATGTAACCTTTGTCAGTAGCTATTCAGGAGTATACTTTGGAGCAAATGATCAGTTATTATCACATGCAGCAGTTATGGAAAATAAAATTGTTTTCGGATCTATGTGTGTAATGTCTGATGGCATAGCTAACAACACCACCGTGAACGAAGACGGCGATCTGTACATCTCCAGCGGCGGCGTAGCGACCAGCACCACCGTGAACGAAGACGGCGATCTGTACATCTCCAGCGGCGGCGTAGCGACCAGCACCACGGTGAACAGCGGTGGCTGGATGGACATCTCCAGCGGCGGCGTAGCGACCAGCACCACCGTGAACGGCGGCGGAAGAGTATACATCTCCAACGGCGGTATAGCGACCAGCACCACGGTGAACAGCGGTGGCTGGATGGACATCTCCAGCGGCGGCGTAGCGAACAGCACCACCATGAACAGTGGTGGTAGCGTATACATCTTCAGCGGCGGCGTTGCTAACAACACCACCGTGAACAGCGGCTATCTATGGATCGAAAGCGGCGGCTTAGCGACCAGCACCACCGTGAACGGCGGCGGCTATCTATGGATCTCCAGTGGCGGCACGGCAACAGCTATAACCGAAAATGGCGGATATGTTGATGTGGCTGAAGGAGCTACTGTAACTTTTATACCAAATACAATGAACGGATTGGTGTTAGATTATTGGGACAGTGTAACTTTACATTCCGGAACTGCTGCCAGTAACACTACGTTGAACAGCGGCGGCGATATCAATGTCTATGCTGGCGGTGTGGTTGACAGCATCACAGTGAACAGGGGCGGCTGGCTCTATGTTTCCAGTGGCGGCACGGCGACAGCTGTAATCGAAAATGGCGGATATGTTGACGTGGCTGAAGGAGCTGCTGTAACCTTTGCTCCTAATACAATAAGCGGATTGGTACTTAGTAATGGATGCAGTGCAACTTTACATTCCGGAACTATTGCAAACAGCACAACGTTGACATATGGCAATCTCTTTGTCTCTGACGGTGGCGTGGCGAATAATACCACGGTGAACCAAGATTGTTATCTCTACATCTCCAGTGGCGGTGCAGCTAACAGTACCACAGTGAGCGGTTCCTTTTATTATAGAGGCTATATGTATGTCTATGCTGGCGGTATGGCTGACAACACCACGGTAAACAAAGACGGCTGCCTTTATGTTTTCAGCGGCGGCACAGCAACCGCTATAACCGAAAATGGCGGATATGTTGACGTGGCTGAAGGAGCTGCTGTAACCTTTGCTCCTAATACAATAAGCGGATTGGTACTTAGTAATGGATGCAGTGCAACTTTACATTCCGGAACTACAGCCAACAGCGCCACGGTGGATGGTGGAGAGCTTCTGGTTTTCAGCGGCGGGGTGGCCAACAACACCTTGGTGGATGATGGAGTCCTCTATGTCCTCAGCGGCGGGCTGGCGAATAACACAACGGTGGACTACTACGGTGAGCTCTATGTTGTCAGCAGCGGAGTGGTCAACAATACTATGGTAAGTGGAGGCAGTATCTATGTCATCGCTGGCGGTGCAGCAAACAGCACCACGTTGATTACGGGAAGTCTCTATGTCTCCAGCGGCGGAATGGCAAATGACACCGAGGTCAACGGTGGTAGGCTCTATATCGCCAATGGCGGTATCGCAAATAACGCAAGAATAATCGGCACCTACGGTCACGGCTATGTTTCCAGCGGCGGGGTGGCCAACAACACCTTGGTTGGTAACGATTTTCATATCTCCGGCGGCGGAATGGCGAATAATACCACAGTGAGTCATGGCGGGAGACTCTATATCTCCAGCGGCGGTGTAGCGAACAGTACTACGGTAAAAACCTTGGGCAGCATGCATATATCTAACGGCGGAATGGCCAACGACACCACGGTGAACAACGACGGCAATATCCATGTCTATGCTGGCGGAGTAGCTGACAGCATCACAGTTAACTCCGGCGGCGGTATGCATGTCTCCAATGGCGGCACGGCAATTGCGATTACCGAAAATGGTGGATATGTTGATGTGGCAGAAGGGGCCAATGTAACTTTTACGCCCAATATACTGAGCGGAATGGTATTGATGTCTGCCAGTGCAACTTTACATTCCGGAACTACAGCCAACAGCACCACGGTGAGTCGTGGCGGGGAACTCTATATTTTTACCGGCGGGCTGGCGAATAACACCTTGGTGGACTTCTACGGTGATCTTATTGTCTCCAGCGGTGGTACGGCAAACAGTACCACGGTGAGCGGAGGCAGCGTTCATATCTCCAGCGGCGGAATGGCGAACAGTATCACAGTGAACAGCTATGGCTATCTTTATGTCTATGCTGGCGGTGTAACGAACAGCACCACGGTGAGTCGTGGCGGGAGACTTTATATTTCCAGCGGCGGTACTGTAAATGATATTAAAGCATTGTCCGGAGCCTTTTTATATATAACAGCAGCTCCTGATACTTATATTCAAGGTACTTATGATGGTTCCGCTTTTGAGATGAAAGATGGTAAAATTTCTGGATATACGGTGGAATATTACGGCAGTCTTACTGTCTCCAGCGGCGGAGTTGCGAACGATATTACGGTGAGCCGCGGCAGTTTTGCTGTCTGCAGTGGTGGTACGGCAACAAATGTAAATTGGACTCCCTGTGAAGGAACTGTGTGGGTTGAAGATGGGGCTTATGTAACCTATGTCAGTAATTATTCCGGAGTTTACTTTGGTTCTGGGAATCAGTTATTAACCTATGGCCAGCGTATGGATAATAAGAGCGTAAATAGTGCCAGAACAATGTATGTAATGTCTGGCGGCGCGGCAAGCAATACCACGGTAAACTTCAACGGCCGTTTTATAATCTGGAGTGGTGGAGTGGCGAGCAATACCACCGTGAACAGCGGCGGGAGCTTCTCTGTTTCCAGAGGCGGTGTTGTGCACAGCACCACGATGAACAGCCGTGGCTATCTGCGGATCTCCGGAGGCGGGGTGGCGAACAATACCACCGTGAACAGCGGCGGCAGTCTCTATATATCCAGCGGCGGCAAGGCAAACAGTACCACGGTAAACTCCCTGGGGGTTATGTATGTCTCCGATGGCGGGGTGGCGAACAATACTACAGTAAGCAGCGGCGGCATGCTTTTTATCTACAGCGGCACAGCGAATAATATTAATGCTTTAGCTGGAGCCCGTCTGGGAATAACAGTAGCTCCTGATATATACATTCAAGGGACTTCCAATGGTTCCGCTTTTGAAATAAAAGATGGTAAGATTTCAGGATATACGGTAAGCAGTGGTGGGCGGTTCGATGTTTACAGCGGCGGCTCTGCGAACAACATTAACGCTTGTGCTGGAGCCTATTTGGGAATAACAGTAGCTTCCGATACCTACATTCAAGGAGCTTCCAATGGTTCTGCTTTTGAAATGAAAGACGCTGAAATTTCCGGATATACGATGGGGTACGGTCATCTCTCTGTTTCCAGCGGCGGTGTGGCGAACAGCACCACGGTAAGTGGTGGCGGAGTGATTCGCAGCTACAACAAAGGTGCAGTGAACAGCACCACAGTGAGCAGTGGGGGGCATCTCTACATATCCAGTGGTGGTGTAGCGAGCAACACCACGGTGAGCAGTGGAGGATATTTCAGCATCTTCAGCGGCGGTGTACATCGTGGCAGTTTGTTGCTTACTCCAGGAGCGGTGGTTTCAACTGACGAAGGCAGTATTATTGACTTTACGCTTACCAATAGAAGCGCAGATGATGATTACTTGATCAATAATCTTTCTTATATTGAAGAAACACCAACTTATACGATCACTGTTTCGGCGGCTCAAGCTGATGGGGTTTATAAACTTGCGGCCGGTGCGGCCGGATTCAGCAGTTCTATCACTATCACTGACGGCACAGTAACTTATGGAACGCTTTCGCTGACCGGCGGATTTGAGTATAACGGCAAGAGTTACACTCTTGACAATACCAACGGTAGCTTGATGCTGACGATCAACAGTTATACCCAGTTCTTTACCGGCAACTTTAGTGGTTCAGCCGATATGCTTTTGGCCAGTAAAGACGGAAAAGTTGCGATTTATAGCAACAATGACGTTTGGACGGAACTTCAGTTGGATGATGGATGGAACGTTGTTGGCGTGGAAGATTTCAACGGCGATGGTAAGGCGGATATTTTGCGGCAGCATGATTCCGGTTTGGTTATTGCCGACCTCTCCAATGGCAACACCACCTTTGCCCCGCAAGTGCTTAACTCGGTTGCTTCCGGCTGGGCGATTGAAGGTACTGGAGATTTCAACGGTGACGGTGTAGGCGATGTTTTGATCGCCAATCCGACCGCTGCCAGCGAAACTGTCGGACTCCTCGGATATTGGAAATCCGGCACCGAGTGGACTTTGATCAATGGTTATTCCCCGGAATGGGAAATGGTCGCTACTGGCGACTTCAACAACGATGGCAAAACCGATATGCTCTGGCGCAATAAATTTATCGGCGCTGGCGACTTGACCTACAACGCCTATTGCACTTGGATCGTTGACAACGCCAACGACTGGCGCATGGTCAGTGTAGCTAATCCCGACGAATGGGATTTCCTCTGTTCCGGCGACTTCAACGCCGATGGCTGCAACGACATCGCCATGATCAATGGTGACGGCGTAGTCGGCATCTGGAGCGTTTCAGACGGATACATGAACAGCTGGAGCATCCTCAGCGCCGTTGATACTGCCACTTGGGAACTCGCCGGTGTCGGCGACTTCAACGGCGACGGCACCGACGACATCGCCTGGTGCAACACCGAATCCGGCTTAACCGGCTACTGGCAAATCAAAGATAAAAACCTTGAAAGCTGGCAAAACATAGCCACGGTATCTTAAAACAAAGGGGTGTTGGTATGCCTCGGGGGAAGGGAAAAAACCACTTTTGAGGAAAGTGTTTTTTTCCCTTCCCCCGAACCCC
>SUWF01000051.1 GCA_015061575.1 Lentisphaerota bacterium | reverse complement strand
GGTAGCGTATTTGGCCATTTCAGCCATCGGTACTTCGGCATTGACTACCTGCATACCTTCTTCGCTGGTAAGCCCCAGAATGCGGCCGCGTTTGTGGTTGAGGTCGCCGGAAATATCGCCGGTGTATGATTCCGGAATGATGATCTTGACCGCCATGATCGGTTCCAGCAGCACCGGTTTGGCCATCTTCATGGCATCTTTGAATGCGGCACGGCTGGCGATTTTGAACGCCATTTCGTTGGAGTCTACGGGGTGATATTTGCCGTCGTAAACGGTAACTTTAACGTTTTGCACAGGGCAACCGACCAGCGGCCCTTGGGCGAGCATTTCCATAACGCCTTTTTCCACGGCCGGGATAAAGTTTTTGGGAATGTTGCCGCCGACAACTTCGTTGGCAAATTCATAACCATCGGCGTAGGGCGCGATCCGCAGATGCACTTCGGCAAACTGACCGGAACCGCCGGTCTGCTTCTTGTGGCGGTAGCTGGCATCGCCGTTGCCGGTGATGGTTTCCCGATAAGGCACCTGCGGGGTGGCAAAGTTGGCTTCCACCTTGTACTGTTCGCGCAACTTTTTACCGACCACGGCCAGATGCTGGTCGCCCATGCCGGAGAGCAGCAGTTCGTGAGTTTCGTCGCTGCGGCCCAGCGTTACGGTCGGATCACATTCGGCGATCTTCGCCAGACCGGTGGCGATCTTTTCGTCTTCACCGGGTTTGACGGCCGTGATGGCATAACTCATTACCGGTTTGGGGAAGTTGATCGCGGCAATCGCTTTGGCATCGGCCGAACTGGCCAGCGTTTGATTGGTTTTAGTAGCCTTGAGCTTGGGCAGCGCCACAATGCAGCCGGGGCCGGCTTCGGCAGTCTGGGTGGAATTTTTGCCGTTCATAAAGAGCATCTGGCCGATACGTTCCTTGCCCTGGGTGGCCAGATTAACCGCATCGCTGTCGGACTTGAATACGCCGGAAAAGACGCGCATAAAAGCCAGCTGGCCGATAAACGAGTCGTTGATCGACTTGAAGATCTGGCCGATGGCCGGGCCGTCTTCGGAAATTTCCAGAACATTGCCGTCAACATCTTTGATGTCTTTGCGCTGGAGCGGATTGGGGAAGAGCTGGATGATTCCATCCATAAGTTCGTCAATACCAATATCTTTGGCTACGCTGCCGACAAAAATCGGAATTGCCTTGCAGTTGTGTACAGCTGTCACCAGGCCTTTAGCGATTTCTTCATCGGTAAGTTCTTCGCCATCAAGATAACGCATCATAAGTTCTTCGTCGGTTTCGGCGATCACATCCATCCACAGTGCGCGGCATTCGGCAACCTGATCGGCGATTTCAGAGGGGATGTCTTTATCGAACAAAACGTTGACTACCCGGCTGAAATTGGCTTCGGCGCCTACGGGGTAGTAGAGCGGAATGATCACATTTTTGCCGTGGTTGCCGCGCATGGCTTCCAGCGTGGTCGCAAAGTCGGCGCGGTCGCGGTCGAGGCGGTTGACGAATGCGGCACGGGGTTTGCCGGCCAGACGGGCATACTTCCACGCTCGCGCTGTACCGACCTGGGGGCCGTCAACGCAGTCGATGATAACCAATGCCGCGTCAGCCGCGGCGTACGAGGCGGTTACTTCGCCCAGAAATTCGCCGTAACCGGGAGTATCAGCAAAGAAGAACTGGTGATCTTTCCAAGTGGTATTAAGCTGGGTGCTGTAAATTGATCCGCCGCGTTCCTGTTCTTCAGGAGTAAAGTCAGAGATAGTGTTCTTGCTTTCGACCGTGCCGCGCCGGGTAATGGTTTTACCCTTGAACGCCAACATTTCAGCAAGAGTGGTTTTACCGCTGCCGGCGTGACCGGCGATGGCAAAATTGCGGATTTCAGCAGCCTTTTTCATGTTCTTCCTTTCTTATAAGAGCATTGGAAAACCCTGCCGGTCTCCAGATATATTTTTTCCGGGGCCCGACACAGTTTTCGGGTTTTGAAAAAATTACCACACAGCTTTCCGGGATCGCATCCGGCAGTTGAAGACTCGCAAAAGGAGCGTTTCAGCCGGATTGCACCGGACAAAACCCGCTTGATAAAACCACAACGGGTTTCGCTTTATGACATAATAGCAGGGTATTTTAAAAAAATCAAATCAAAAATATGGAATTATTGCAAAATAAGTGCTATTTTATTAACAGTTTCGTGAAAAAACAGTCAATCAGGCTCGTTTTTGAGTTTTTTATCGAAAGGCAGAGAGAAAAATCATGACTTCAGCATTTATGCCGACATTGTGTGCGGCCGGCGAGAGTCATTGCGGATGCGTTCGGGAGCGCAACGAAGATAATTTTTGTTATGTATCGCTTTATCCGGGGTATCTGCTGGCAGCTGTCTGCGACGGCGTTGGCGGCCACACCGGCGGCGATGTAGCCAGTTATCTCTGCTGCCACCGGCTGGTTCTGGATTGGAAAAAGCTGTTCAGCGAAAATCCCACCCCGCCGGACGCTTTGATGGGCTGTTGGCTGCACGATACTCTGCAACGGGCCAATCTGGATGTTTTTGCTGCCAACTACGAAAAAGAAAAAAAGAATCAGCGCCCGATGTGTACCACGGCGGCAGTGGCGGTCTTTACTCCGCAAATGGCGATTGTGGCCCATGTGGGGGACAGCCGGGTATACTGTCTGCGCAACAATATCTGCCGGCAGCTGACTTGCGATCACACTCTGCAAAACGAGTTGAGCGAAAAAGGGATGTGCGATTCCGGGCGTATGCCGGGGGCGCACATCATTTCCCGCGCGGTCGGTTCCGGGCCAACGATGAAAGTCGAGCTGCACACCTATTTCCGCAGCGCTCAAGACCGCTATCTGATTTGTTCAGATGGTTTGAGCTATTGCTGGAGCGATGCTGAACTGGGCAAAGTCATGCAGTCAGCCAAAACTCCGCGTGAGGCTACTGACCGGTTTATCCGGGATACGCTGCGCCGCGGCGCCGGGGACAATGTTACCGCTATTTGCGTCTTTCCTGAAAACATTTCTTAAAACTGTTTTTTTTTGTCAAATCATAAAATATATTATTAAAAGAAAGGATTTTTTTTTGTATGGTTTTTGGTATTATTGCCATGATTGTGGAAGGCATCAGCTGGATCGTATGGGGTTATGTGGCCGGTAAAGCTCCGCGCCGCAATCTCAATATGGGCGTGATCGTTGCGGCTTGCGCGGTGATGGCTATGGCGATCTGCCTGGGCGCCGGCGGAGTGTTTTATCTGCTGGACTGTCAGGGCGTGGCATTGCATAAAGCACTGTATCCGATCTTGCCGGCTCCCAACTCGGGCAGCTTGATCATCATGGGATTTGTGCTGCTGGGGGGGATTTTTAACTTTGCCCAGCTGCAGTTTATGAGCAGAGCTATGAAATACGGGCCCAACGGGATCATCTGGAGTATCGTTCAGGCCGGGTTTATTGTACCGTTTGCGTTGGGGATCATCTGTTTCGGCGAAAAAATGAGTTGGATCTTTGCGGTCGCCATTGCTCTGGTGATCGCGGCGCTGGTGATGTTTGCGGTTACTTCGGATAACAGCTCCAAAGGCAACTGGCTGATGTTTGCACTGTTTTCGTTTTTCTCCACCTGTCTTTGCCAGAGTATGCAGTATATACCGTCGAATCTGGCCGCCGCAGATGATGTGTCGAGCTTGTGGCGTACTTTCGGTTTCTTTGTGGGGTTGCTGTTGGGGTTCATTATTGCCAGCGTCTGCAGCAGAGCAATGCGCGGAGATGCTGCAACTATGTTCAAAAACAAATATACCTGGGGCTACGCGCTGCTGATCGACATAGTGGTCATATTTACCAGCGTGTGCTTTATGTATCCGGGACTGGATGCTCTGGCGGATTCCAAAATCGGGGCGATCGCCACACAGCTGATGACTGCATCCGGGATCATTTCGTTTGAACTCTACACGGTGCTGGTGCTGAAAGAAAAACGTAAACCGCTGCAGGTGTTTGCGTTGCTGCTCTGTCTGGCTTCGGTGGCGGTGGTCTGTTTTATATGATTTGATCACAAGTAAAAATCAAGCGGCAGTTGCAAGTTTTATTCTGCAGCTGCCGCTTGTTTTGTATCAGGTCTGCCGGTAATTACGGTATGCAAATATGCTTGCCTTGAGTGGATTGGGAAATATCTTGCATGAAATTGGCATCCTGACCGAGTACGATGGTGTGGATCTGGAGTTTTTTCAGTTTGGGCGTATTGAGTTGCGAACGCAGCCAGTCCGCATTAAAATCATCGGAGGGCTGGCCGTCAGTCAGGAAATATATGGCATTGATATTTTCTCTTTCGGCTGCCAGCAAAGCCATTTCCCAAGCAGATTTCATATTGGTACTGCCGCATGGGGCCAATTGGTCAATACATTCGTTGGCCGCTTTCATATTATCTTTTTTGCGGTAGCGGTAGAGTTTTTCTGCCGGATGACGGACCGCATTGTCGCTGAATGGTATAATGATGAATCCACCGCTGCGCTTATAAGTTTGCTCATTGGGTGCTTCGCCGCCGAAAACTGCTTTTTTAAGCTCCATCTTCAAAACATCCAAACGGCTTTTGCCCTTGATTTCGCTGGATGATGAACTCATTGAGCCGGATATATCTATGATAAATATAACCTTGCCGGTCGCTTTTACTTCCACCCCGTAAAAACCTTTGCGTCCGGCTACTGTGCCGCCGGTCTTGGGCGTGGATCGGGTGGCGGGGCGGGTGGATGCTAAACTGATTGCTGCGGCAGGTTCCGGCTGGGGCGGCGGAGGAGGAACTGCTTCTTTGCTTTCGCCGGATGGCGCATCAGAATCTTTTTTGCCCTGATCCGGGGTGCTGCTGCCGGGCGCGGTGTTATCCGTGCCGGTACCTTTGGCAGCTTGTGCCGAATCGTTTTTGCCGGAGTTATCACCATGATCCCCGGCACCGGTTCCTTGTCCTGAATCTCCGCTGCCGGTGCCGCCGCCGGGCGTGGAACCGCCGGTGGAGTCCAGGTCGCCGGCACCGATAGTTCCGGTGAGAACTTCCCGGGCTTCCGGTTCTTTTTCCATTATACAGCCGTTGCTGAATATTGCCCACAGTATGAGCAACATCCATAAAAAACAAGTTGCCAATATCGGTACAGCCGGATGCAGGGCCGGCTTCCGGTATTCCTGTAACTCGTTGTTCGGATCAAAGCGGTTATTGTCAGTATTCATATTCAACATTATCCGTATAAACGTAGGTGAATGGATCGCTGTCTTTGCCGGTGGTCGAAAAGCCATGGGTGATATTGCGTTTTTTCAGTTCTTCGCGCAATTTGTAGGCGGTTCGGGCACTGCCCGGCGGAATAAAGAACGACGGCACTCGATGAGTCGGGATACTGTTCAGCAACTGCCGGAATTCCGATGAGAGTTTGTCCCCATGCAGCACTTTTACGCCTTTGTCTTCAATTGGTTCACAGACAACGGTCCGGCCATTGTTGAGTGTACTGTATTTTACCGGGGGAAGGGGAGCCGGTGAGTTTGAATTTTCATCCGGGCCTACTGCATAAGCATATTCTCCCCGGAGCATGATGAAAAACGGTGCTGCGCTGCTGGGCTCCAGAGTTTTGAATACAATTTTGTGTTGCGGAACGATCTGCTGTTTCAATCTGGCCAGCTCCTTGCTCTGTTGCAGATTTTCAGCTTCCAGTTTTTCGCGCTGCTGAACAACATTTTGCAGCTGCATTTGCAGTGATTTCAGCGCCTGGTCGGTCTGAAGCCGGCTGTGTTCGACAGTACGGTTGGCAGTTTGCATGGTTTTTAACTGCTGTTTCAGCTCTGTTAATACCTTTTCGAGCATGGCGACCTCTTCGATCTTATTCTGCGCATTGATCGACTGGCGCATTTGCAATTCTTCAGTATTTACAGCCATCTTTTTCTGCAGTTCTTTCGCATGTTGCAAAACGACCAGTTCGTGCTGCAGCGCTTCGGCATCGACCACGACCGGTTCTGTTTTTTCCTGCTTCTGTTCGATTTGGGTCATGCCGGAAATAATGACAAAAATCGATATGGCAATAAACATTACCCCTCCGAAGGTGTTGCACATGGTATCGAGCAACAGCTCCAGACTTGATTCTTCTTCTTGCCGGGATCGTTTGCTCATGGTTTTTGCTCCTCAAAAATCGACGTTGCATTATCCGGCATAATTTCCATCCCCCGGGAAAAACCTTTCTGTTTAAGCTCGTAGCGGATTTTCGAACTGTATTCGAAGGCTTCCGGTTTGACGATCACCGTCAAATAATAAGATGATGACGAAAGGGTACTCAAAAAAGCATAGGCATCGCTGAGCGATTTTTCAAAATTATCCGGCTTGCGGAAATCATGATATGCTTGACTATCAACGATCAACAGCTGGATGCCAGCAGCAGATACTTCCATCAACAGCGGTGATTTGAATGAATCCCGTTCAATAGTGTAAGCCATCACTTTAGATTGCTGCTGATTTTTTTCTTTCTGTTTTTGGATTTGTTTTTGAACCTTTTTCTGCTTTTTAAGCTGTTCATCTTTTTTCTGAAGCTGTTTTTGCAATTCCTGCTGCGTGTCGGCAAGCAGCTGTTGCCACGCTTGCAATTGCTGTTGGTTCCGGGTCAGAGTTTCTTTTTCTTGGGTTATTGCTTGCCGGGTCTGCTGCAATTGTTCGTAAAGTTCATTTTTACGCGCTTCCAAAACTTCCGGCGAGAGTTGGCGGAGTTTTTCCAGTTCTTCATCCAACGTTGAACGGTCTTGCTGCAAAGCAGCCAGTTCCGCTTTGAGCTGCTGAATTTGCTGTTGAAGCTGTTGCGATTGAGGGTCGACCACCACTTCTTCGGCCGTCGGCTTTTTATTGGTCAGCATAACCAGCACCAGCAGCAGCACCACCAGGAACATGATCCCGGTCAGCGAGGTGATGATGTCTTGAAAACTGAACAGCGAAATTGCTGATTCATCGTTTTGTTTACGCGCCATTTATCAGTCGTTTTCTTCGCTGGTGAGATTGGTTTTTTTCATTTTTGCAACAATATTGCGGTTGCAGTAGACTGCACATTCGTCCAGAAACAACTCTTCTTCGCTCTGTACAAATTTGGCCAGCAGCTGAACGATCAAAGCCAGGATCAAGGCGATCAAGGTGGTTTCAAACGCAATGGCCAAGCCGCCGGTAACGCCGCCGAGCGCCGTTTTCAGTTCATCAATGCTTGCGCCTTGCGCCACTACATTGCCGAAGCCGCCGACAGCACCGGCCAAGCCGACTACAGTCCCGATAAAACCCAACACCGGGATCGCCCAGATAAAACCTTTCAAAATGGTGTAACTGCTGGTAAGATAATCTTCGTCATTGCCGGCCTGACTGTTCATACATTCTGATACAGCGTTGGCATTGCCGAGATTTTTCAAATTGCTCAAAGCCAGATCGATCCGGTCAAACAACACATAACAGCGCGGCTGATCCACCTGCAGATAGATCCGGTCCATGATCTCACGCGCAGTCCGGGGCGACAGAACAAAGTTGGGATCTGCGGGCAGAATATCCAGCTTGAATGCCTTGCGCTGATTTTTCAGCTTGCAGCGCTTGACAAACAATATTGCCAGCGACCAGCAGGTAAGGAACACTGTGTAGTAAGGAATACTGGAACGGTTTTTGCTGCCGCCGTGGAAAAACATATCAATATAGTCAATACCTTTGCCGTAAAACGGCATCATTGCACCATAAACGGCCAATGCCAGCAAGGCGCCGAGAATGAACGTAAATACATAATTGACCATGGTGAATTTTTTACTGGAAAAACCGAATTTCCGCTCAATGTCATTTTTAGCGTAAGACAATTGCATATATTTGATTCCTTTTTTTTTATTGAACAACATACAGACTTTTCAGCAGCAGCAGCCCCAGCAGCAGCGTGCCCCACAATTCGATCACAGCCCAGAATGTGGCAAAGCCGGCACCCAACCGGGTACCGTCCATAAAATTTATCCGCAGCGAAACGATTATATTACTGAACATAAGCATGAGCAGCAGCAATGTTATTGCCAGCAGCGAAATCATACTTGCTGAAGTGAGATTACTTAAATTGTGGAGAATAATGCTGACCGTCGCGTTGATGACTGTTCCGGTCAGAGCCACGCACATAGCGCCGTGCGAAGCACTGAGGAAATCGGCTTCCGCGCTGCCCGGACGAATGGTGGGCGCGGCCAGAAAGCGCACCAGTGAGTTGAAAATCCATAACAGACACCAGCAGCACAATGTAAAAATCAGACTGCGCAAATAAAATGCCGCCGGTACGGAACTGTATTTATGCGCAAAAATAACACAGCCCAGCAAGGTGAATAATATGCTGTTGAACAAACTCAAGATCCCGGCAATGCACATATTACCGCTGCCCAAATGCCACAGCCGCTGCAAATAGCTGCTGCCGTTGTACAGCGAGGCATAAGTACAGCTTACCACCAGCCAGGTCTGACGTTCTCTTGCGTCAGTATATATATTCTCCGGCGCTTCCGCCGTCAGAACAGTTGTTTCCGGGAGTGCTGCATTTGGAGTTTGCAAAACTATCGGCTGTACCGGGGCGGGAGCCTCCGGTGCTTTGCACACCGGCGGAGCTTCCGGCAGATCATCATCCACTGCATCGGCGGGTGCTGCGGGTGATTGAACCTGACCGGGAGTTGCTGCATTGCAACGGGGCGGATATATTACCGTTCCCAGCACGGCTCCGGCATTGAAAAAATTTCTTTTATCTTCGGACAGCTCGTCACCCGGCAGCAGCTGTTGTTGAATCAGCATCTGTCGCAGTTGCGGTTCAGTGAACGGACCGGTAGTGGTATTGTTGCGGCGCAGAAAATATCTTTTTACCATAAAACTACCTTTCTCAAGGCCGTACATTCATCGGCCAGCTTTGCGGCCATTGTATCAAGCCGGATGATTTTTTGTAGAAATTTCCGGTCAGAACAGCGGTATCTTCGTCATCCTTCGGTACAAAGAACATTCCACCGTGCGGGAGTTTCAGGAATGGGATGCTCAAAGTTCCGTCAGATTTGAGTGCGTTGCCGCGGATCATATACCAGGCGTACTGCTGACGGGAACTGTTTTCCTGTTGGGTTGGCAGATAAAACCACAACTCCCGCGGGTGGTTGCTTTCGTATTTAAAGAAGATAACTTTATACGCTCCCTGATTGCGGAGTACAATTCCCCCGGGGAGCAGTTCCCGTTTCAGTGCTTTCTGACAGATTTCCAGATTCTGCAGTTTGCAGTTTTTCAAATCATCCAGTCCGGTTTTCCGCAATGCGCTGTATAAGTGTTTGACCGCAGACGCGTTGGAAATTTCAATATCCGGTTGGAACCAGTTATCCAGATAAGCCAGCGCAATGTCGTCGATCATTTGGGTCGTTTTATCTTTGACCGGAGTGTAGAAATTGGAACTGATTTCCAGCAGATCCAGCAGATTTTTGATCAGGATCGCTTTGGCATAGATATTTATCGAATCATCTTTTTGTATTTTATCCCAGGCGCTGAGGGTGATTTTTTCGAGGTCTTCAGCAGTTTTTACGTCGTCCTGTAAGGTTTCGACCAGGATACCCAGCCAGTAATTATGTCTGGATTTTTCTCCCGGCTGGTACCCCGCCGGCATGGTAAAACCATCTTCAGCGTTGGGTATTTCAATACCTTTCGGTGTGCTTTGCAGGAAGAATTTATTTTTCTTTCGGTTGTATTTCAGCGTAAGGATCTGTTCGCTGCCGTTCGGACTGTTTTTGACTTTGATCAAAATACTCAACAGCTCATTGTTGAGTTGCCGGCGGGAAATCACAGGTTCTTCGCCGGCATAAAAACAGTATTTATTGTTCCGGGAATCCAGCAGTATCAATTCGTAATAATCGGAATCGTTTTGCAGTTTTTGCAGTTCGATGATCTTTTTGCTCAAAGTATTGAGCATCTGTTGGTCGTCCGGAATCATCCGGCGGGTGTCGGCAATGATCGTGTTCTGTTCCAAGTTGGTTATGTTCAACGCTTTGATGCGATCTTCCAGATCCCGGCGGGAAAGTATGGGCGTGTGGTGGATCTTAACGGCGTTGATCAGACTCCGGGTCAAATCAATATCTTTTACCGCCTCGGCCCATGCGTTGCCGGCCAGTTCCGGCAGCGTGGTGGGCAATGCTGCCAGAGCTTTCAAATATTCAGTACTGTCGGATGGGGTGTAAAGCATACGCAGAACTTCCTGACGTTTGGCAAAACGCGGCAAGTCGATATTGATTTTCTGCCGGATGCTTTCCAGAGAATCTTTGTAGCTTTGGACAAATTCCGGCGAAACTTCGCCGGGCGATTGCAGACATTTTTCCGCCGCTTGCATGGCCCGGTCGATCCGCGATTGGATCTTTACCAAATCGGCTGTATCGCTCAATTGCCGGACGCAGGTTTTGAGTTCATTCAAAGACGGTTCGATCCGGTCGGCAAACTCCTGTTCCAACTGTTCTTTATAGTCCAGTTCCATTTGCTGCGTTTTTTGAGCAATACTGTCGCACCTTTTGTTCAATTCGGCTGTAAGCTCATCATTTTTCAGCTCCTGGATCTTGCTGTTGTAGAAGCGCATCGTTTCCATGGACTTGTCTGCTTTTTCCCACTCTGCTTCAGCCGCCTGACAGAGATCGGCGATCCGGGTGTGCAATTCCTGCTGATCGGCGATCTTTTTTTCGGCTTCGGCTTTCAAGCCGCTCAAATGGCCGAACCGCAGCAAGTGGGGGGATTTTTCTTCGATCGTTTTATGCAAATCGATGATCCCGGCATAGTTTTTCTGTTCCATCAAGCTGTTCATTTCATCAACATAGCTGCGGTAAGTCCGATAGCTCTGCAGAAAGAAAAATCCGCCGCCCAACAGGATCAACAGCAATATCACAGTCATAATGCTGTAAACGCATTTACGGGTATGTTTGCGGTGCATTTCGGCCTGATACTCTTCCCGGCGGTTTTTCACCCGGATGCTCAAGCGTTCATCAATGGGCAGATCCATGCGGCGCAAAGATTCATAGAGCGTTTCTATGGCTGAAAAATCGCCGTGATCGTCAAGCAGTTGGATCAGAGCAGTGTTCTGGCGTTTGAACTCCTGTTCCAACTTGCGCTGGGCTTCGCGGTCGGCAACAAAAGTTCTGACTTCATCCACCGCCCGTTCGGCATCGGCATCATTCCGGTACAGCGGATCAGTTTGCATGGCATCGTATTCCCGCAGCAGAGCTTTGGCGGCGGCATCATCAGCCATACTGTAAGCCGAAAATATTGCATTTCGTTTATTTTCAAGTTGTTGATCAAAAGCCTGCTGATGAGTGGCCTGGATCAAGCCTTCAAATTTTTTCAGCACCGCAGCGGAGGGCGGTGCCAGCAATGCCGGATCGGTCAGCGCCTGATGGTAGGCAATAAGTTTATTGCCGTCGCCGGCAGCTAATGCTTTATCGGCCTCGGCCATCAATTCAGTTATCCACTGCTGCTCGATATTCATAAGGTTGCTGCGCCACATCTTTTCGCCGGCCGGTTGCGTTGCCAGTATTTCACGCAGCAGTTTTACTTTGGCAGCGGTGTTATGAGTGCGGGCGATCTTGCGCCAGCGCAAGATCAGGTTATCCATGGCCTGACCGTTTTTTCCATCCCGCAAGGCCGCCAGCGTTACCGGGTCGATCACAGCCGGCACCGGATAGTTATACATCCGGCAGAGTTCACAAAACGTATTGAATTGTTCCGGCGGCAGTGCTGCGCGGAGTTTCAAGCCGCGCTCCAGCAGCGACGGCGTCATCGAGTTGCTGATATTCTGCGCATCAATCAGCAGTCCATTGTCGATCAAACTCTGACATTCCGCCAATTGCCGGTTGATTTCGTGGCTGGCCCGGGCATAAAATTCGGCGGCTTTACGGATTTGCGGATTGGCACTGTGATCGCCGCCCGCAAGATAGTTTTGTATCTCCTCAATGACTGTATCTATCTTACTCATATTGTCCTCTTATCTGGTTGTCTTCCGCTGGACATATTTTTCGATTTCGCTGCTCAATTTTGACGGATCTTTGACTATGTTTTCATCAATTTCTATGTCGTTTGCCAATTGGGTGGAAACAGTTCTCAACTTTTGATTGATCTGCTTCTTAACTTCCCTGGCACCGAATTTGTCGTTGGCAGCAAGCCGTAATCTGTAGTCTTCGAAAGGCAGTACTATCCTATTGAATTCATCGACCGTAAGTTCGCCTATTTTGATTTGAGTTTGCTCTCTTTTTTCATCATCAGATAACTCATACTTCAAACTGCCATCGGGATGTACGATTACTTTGCCTTTTTGCAGCCTGACAGATTTATGCGCTTTGCTCGGAAGTGGATTTTTTGATTTAGTTTGAGCCGTTTCCGTTTTGGGTTTTTCGGGGTCTTTTTTCTCCTCTCCTCCGGCGGCAGGTTTCGCGGTTCCGGCGGATTCAACCGCTGGAGTTTTTTTCTGCTTATCGCCTGCGGTTTCGGTTTTAGCTGTGATTGCACTTGCATTTGCCGCATCAGATTTAACATTTTTTTCCGGAGAACTATCTGGCCTGACGGGGGATTGAGCTTCGGCGTTTTCCGTTTTTTCTGTTGCAGTATTGGTTGTGTTTTGAGGGGCTTCGGCTTGCGGCGTTGGCAGCACGCAATATACGATCGCCAGCAGCAGAAGCACTACACAGACCAGTAATCCGACCAGCGCCATCGGATGTTTATTTTCAGGCAGCGGCTGTATGTCGATCGAGGGAGCAGTTTCACGCTTGGAACATTGTTTTTTCGGCAAAGAGAGTTTCAGATGCGATTGCGGCGGGAGCGGTGCATCAAGATCATCGTCCCCGGCGGCATCAAGTTGATTCAGCGCTATTTTTACTGCCGGTTCAGTGACTTCCGGCCGGTTATG
Source organism: Lentisphaerota bacterium (assembly GCA_015061575.1). Lineage (GTDB taxonomy): Bacteria > Verrucomicrobiota > Lentisphaeria > Victivallales > Victivallaceae > SIG78. The sequence continues at coordinate 4,186 of SUWF01000051.1, read as the reverse complement.
AATTTCTGCCGGATGTTGAATTATTTCCGGTTGCGGAATGTACCCGTTGACGGCCAACATGGCCAAATCACTGTCAAGATATTGCTGCATACGTTCCCCGGCAAACACAGTACCCAATTCGATCAAAGTATCGCGGTGGAAACGCTGCAAATTGCCCAGATGGGGCGAAAAATCCGGAATAAAGCGCAAAAAACACTCCATGGCAGCGCTGGCACTGTGGAAGTAGGTGCTGAAAGTAAAATCAGCTTTTTCGTGCGGTTCCAGCAAGCGGCACACTTCGGCCGTCAATGCCAGCAGATCCTCTACCGGTGTATTACGGTCAAACTTGACATACAGCGGTTGGTGGGGATTTTCCCGGAAACGGTATGCGATAAAGGCGGCCGTCGCCGGGTTGGCCGTGTAACGATCCCAGGTCGAGGCGGTCAGATACTCCGGGGCTCTTCCGGAGGGCAGACGCCGGGCGTCCAACTCGCAGGGCGGACGTTGAAAATCATGCACAAATACCCCGCCGCAAACCTTGCTGCTGTTTTCGGTGATATAACCGGCCGGGGTAAACAGTTCGGCCGCACCGCCGGCAAAGTTCAATTCATCAGGCGACTCCAGCTTGATATTATGCGCAATTTTGTTGTTGCGTTTGCTGTAGTCCAATCCGTTGGGAGCCACCCGTCCCGCAACCAGCATTTGCTGATTGCCGTAACGGAACTTTACATAGTAACAGCAAACCGGGTTGAGTTCCGGCGGCAGCTGATTATCCTGATAGGTAAAATTGTAGCCGCTCAAGTTTTCGAGCGGTACGATCAGATTGGGAGGCATCCCGGCGGTGATGGCCACCGTGGAGAATCCGGAACGGCCCGGCAGTAAACCTTGAGGAGCCGAGGTATATATAAGTTCAAGCATTGGTTTCAGCTCCAGAGATCATCATTGATAAAACGTTCCGGATCAGCGGCTTGCTGCGGCTGCTGCTGTTGTATGGCTTTGGGGTGCGCCGGTAACTGCCAGGTCTGGCCGTCAACTGTAATGACCGACTGGGAGTAGAACCACGGCAGCCGGACGACCGAATTATTGCCCGGATGGGTGAAAACAATAAAATCATCAATGATTCTGGTCGGCATTTGATTGGCCGCTCCGGCAGTGGTGCTTACCGGGAGTTTGCCGTTTTCCGCCATCAGCGTCAGGAAGAGTTGTTCGGGCCACAGCGGTTTGATTTGATTGGGGATCACCCCGGCCTGACCGGTACTGTCCAGTGTGGCCAGACAACCGAAGTTACTGAACGGTACAAAGTAGACTTTTTCAAAGAACCCTTCGGCTGTATTGACCAGCGACGGTGCGTATTGCAGCATCAGATTGCGTAACTCAAACGATACATCCATGACCGTATTCCGGTTCCAGACGGCTGAAAAATCTGTATCGTTGTACGAAATTGTATCCAAATCGGCAATATCGCGCGACAGCAGATGGCGCCAGGTGTCGTATTTGCCGACCCCGATCACCAGCGGAATAGTGCATTTTTCGTTGGTGTTCAAATTACAGTGGCGGCGGATACGCGAAACCATTTCCGACATCAGCTTGGATTGGTCATAAACATTCACATCGCTGGCCAGCTGCGGATCCTGATCGTTGCAATTTTGCCGCATCACCGCATCATTGACCGGGTCAAAGATGAAAATAATCCCGTTGGAACAGGCCAGATGACGGGTTCCGGGGTTGGTAACATCGTCGCCGCCGGGTTGGAAGTGTTCCCCGGCATTATCGTAAAATACGATATTGCAATCTTCGGCTCCGGCTTGCCTTTGTTGGTGTTTAAGTTCAAACACAAATGGTTTGGGCAAGTTGACCGGCATGTTGCCCATTACGACTGTGTTGACAAATTTTTCGCCTTCACGCTGGGTTTTGGGCAGTACGGCCACTTCGTTGACTTTTACCGGCCTGAACAATGTTTCTTCGTAGCTGTCGATCACCATATTCATTTCCGGATCAACATCCAGCAGCGAGCAGGCAAACTCGTTGGCCAGTTTATGCCGCAACTGATGGATCAGAGTTGCCAGATAGTACGACTTGCCGCAGGAGTGGGTGCCGACAATGGAAAAATAGAGTGATTTTTCTTCGATCAGGGTCTGCGGTATTTTCAAGTGGCAGCGCGGACATGCCACGTCGGTACAGGCGTAAGACATTGCATCCAGCGCCTGACCCAGCGCATTGAAGTTGGTCGGCGAAAAACGTTTCTGCGCCAATGAACCCAGCACCGGATCGCCGGTCAGCGATGGGTGACTGGCAATGTAAAGCAGCTGTTCGCTGCCAAAGTGCAGCCAGCAATGCGGGCAGATGATGTCGCCGGTGGAATTTTCCCAACTGATATATTCCTGTTCATCACTTACTGAATCCGGCGAAGGTTTCAATTCGGTCGAGCCGGCGACAAATATTTCGTTGCAGGTAGTGCAGATCACATCGCGCCCCAGCCAGGATGATTCGCCTTCATACTTCTGATTGCAGCGGGGGCAGTAAAACACTGCAGTTTCTTCCTGGAGTTGAACTGGCTGGGCTTTTACCGGTACAGCTTGAACTGTGACCACCGGGATCTGCTGGTTGGTTGGGTTTTGTTGGACCGGCTGCCGGGCTTGGGCGGCAACTGCTTGGACGGGGATGACTTTTATGGGCTGTTCCGCCTGGGTGGAGGCTGGCGCCTGCCATTGACTGACTGCATGCAGGATTTCCGGCCGGTCCGAAATCAGTTGCCAGGGGGTACCTTTGCCGCAGGAGATCTGGGTGTTGTTGCTGATGCTGCCTTCGATCAGCATTTTGACGATTACATCCAGTGTAAATGGGCCGCTTACAGTATTTTGTACATATACATAATATTTATTCATTATCCGCAAATCCTCATATTGAGATTGACCAACAACATATTTATTCCGGTTTATTGCAGCTGCCAAACTCATTTTTTTTACTGGTGTGTACAATAAATCAGCACAATATTATTTTTTACAGAAAACTTCAATTTTATTTATTTTTTTGCTCGAGCATCTCAAGCGTATTGTCCAGTTCCTTCTCAAGTCCGGCAGTACATTTTGCTCCGCCGGTCAGCATTAATACATCCAATACCGCCGAACTCCACTCTTGCGGATCGGTGATACTGGAAAGGTTGTTCAAGGCAAAATATGACTTCATACAGGAGTCAAAGCTCCTGGTGAGCTCTGTTGGTGTTTGCGGTGAGGGTTTTTGCCAGCGGGCGCCTTTATGATCGGGGTAGATCCGGAGGAATTTTTCCCGCCGTCCGGTTTGCCCGGACGAAGAATTATGTTCGCTGAAAGCATCACACAGCTGCTTGGCCAATTCCTGACGCATTGTCCGGGCCGCTTCGTAGAGCGAACTTTTTTCCGGATCCATTTTTTCAAATTCCAGCATAAGGATATGGAAATCCGCATACATAACGATCAGCAGCGCAAAGTCATTAGTTTCAAACTGTCCGGATATGATTTCGGGCAGCTTGCACTTATCAAGCAACTCGTGGAGATTATCCAGTCGGTCATCCGGATCTTCGACTTTGTGGTTCTTTTTGCGGATGCTTTGCAGCTGGGCTCGGAAATGTTTGAGTTCAGCATCAAATTTATTCAGTACTTCCAACCGGCCGGTGCTGTCTCCGGATTGTTTCCACAGATCCATGGCGTGATTGTTTTTCAGGCGGTGCGCCCGGTAATAAAGCGCGTATTGCGAAAGCACCAGCTGGGAGGTTGAGTCATAGAATATGGTTTTTCCTGCATCGTAACTCTCGATGGATACGATTTGGCGGGTAGCATAAATACGGCAGCGCAGTTTACCGTCCGGCATGATTTTCTGCAAAACCAGGTAACGCGACGGATTGGTCTTCAAATACAGAACACGGTTGAGATCCCGGCTGGAAAATGCTCCATTGCCGGTATTGGCATATATTGCGGTCGTCATCAAAGACAACAGCAGAACAAGTCCGAAAAATTTTTTCATGTCGGCCGCTTCCTGAATAAAGATACTTAACGTGCTAATATAATATTGATTACAACATTATGCAAGTTTTTTCAGCGGTTGTTCCAGAATTTTTTCAGCATATTTCTCCCCCCCTGAAGCATAGGCTGATTGGTGGGAGCGGCGATACTGCGGTAAGAAAAAATGATCGAACCTTTTACTTCCAGCTTGCTGCGGTTGTAAAGATCGG
>SUWF01000006.1 GCA_015061575.1 Lentisphaerota bacterium | reverse complement strand
ACGTGATCCTGGTGCTGGGTGCGCTGGCGGCGTTTGATGCCACGCTGACTCTGCCGGGTATTGCCGGGATAGTGCTGACCATCGGTATGGCAGTAGACGCCAACGTGCTGGTCTTTGAACGTATCCGGGAAGAACTCAACAACGGCAAAACTTTAGCTACGGCCGTGGACAGCGGCTACAGCAAGGCCTTGAGTGCGGTGCTGGATGCCAACCTGACCACGCTTCTGACCGGTTTGATCCTCTACTGGGCCGGTACCGGCGCGATCAAGGGTTTTGCGGTAACGCTTTGCGTGGGTATTCTTACGAGTTTGTTCACGGCGTTGTTTGTGACCCGTTTGATCTTTGATTATCTGCTGCGTCTGGGCTTGAAGAAACTGCCTATGCACCAGCTGCTCAAAAATCCGGATTTCAACTTCCTGGGCTGCCGCAAGATCGCCTTTGCAGTTTCCGGATTGCTGATCATCGGCAGTCTGGTTTTGATGGGCGTTAAGAACAAAGATATGTTCGGCGTGGATCTGTCGGGCGGTTCGGTGGTTATATTCAACTACAAAGAAGCTGTTCCGCAGCAGCAGCTGGCTGATACCTTGAACGCCAACGGTTTTGTCAATGCCCGTATTGCCTACAAGAGCAGTACCGGCAGTGCGGACGGCAACAAACTGGAAATCATGGTGCGGGAATCGGGGATCGAAAATAACGTTACCCCGGGAGCCCGTATTCAGAATATCCTCAATAAAAAATTCAGCAAGCTGCAGCTCTCCGGCGCGCAGGAAAATACTGTGGGCGGTTTGATCGGTGCTGAATTCAGCAAGTCCGCTGTGATAGCGCTGTTGTTCAGCGTTATTGGCATGGTGCTTTACATATCTTTGCGTTACGAATTTGCCTACGCTATGGCGGGGATCATTGCCCTGGTGCATGACGTGATCGTGGCGTTGGGGATCTTCCTGCTGCTGGATCGCCAGATCTCGCTGGCGGTCATTGCAGCGGTGCTGACCACCATTGGTTACTCAATCAACGATACGATCGTTATTTTTGACCGTATCCGGGAAGATTTGCGTGCCAAGTCCGGCAAGAGCTATGCTGCGATCATCAACGGCAGTATCAATCAGACGCTCAACCGTACACTGCTGACCAGTATTACCACGGCGTTGGCGGTGCTGATGCTGCTGATTTTCGGCGGGGTTGCGATCAGTGACTTTGTGCTGCTGATGCTGCTTGGGGTGATCATCGGTACTTATTCGTCAGTCTTTATTGCCAGCCCGATCGTGGCTTTGTGGCACCGCAAAGTTGTTGGCATCCGGGAAAGCGATACCAACTTTGACGAAGCCAAAGTAGTCGAAGAATAAACTGGCGGCAGGATGCTGTCAGATAAAAAATCCAATTGAGTTTATCGAACCAGCCGGATCGGCACTGCTGCTGATCCGACCGGTTCGATGTGTGTAATAACTGTCAGATATTTGTTGAATGACTATGAAGAAAAAGGTTGTAGTGCTCGGTTCTTCCGGTTCGATCGGCAAGAACACGATGCGGGTGCTGGAAACTTTAAGTGACCGTTTTGAAGTAACTGGTCTGGCCGTCAAAAACAGCGTGGAACTGTTGGCGGAACAGGCGGTAAAATTCAAATGCCGCAATCTGGTGGTGGCCGATGCCGCAGCTCAACAGCAGCTGGAATCGCTGTTGCCGGAGGATTTTACTTGCCGCTGCGGCGTGCAGGCGCTGGTGGATATGGTCACGCAGGAAGATGTGGACATTGTAGTTTGCGCCATTGTCGGTACCGGTGGATTGCTGCCGGTGCTGGCGGCATTGCAGGCCAATAAACGTGTGGCGTTGGCCAGCAAAGAAGTTATGGTCATGGCGGGCGATCTGGTCAATGCAATATTATCCGGCGGCCACGGCGAAATCATTCCGGTAGACAGTGAACACAGTGCGATATTTCAGTGTTTAAAAGGCGGAAGTCATCCGGAAGTCAGCAAGATCATCCTGACTGCCTCCGGCGGAGCGTTCCGGGATTGGAGCTGCGAAAAGATGGCCGCCGCCTCCTGGCAGGACGCATTAGCTCACCCGGTGTGGTCGATGGGCAGCAAAGTGACGATCGATTCAGCCACATTGATGAATAAAGCGTTGGAAATCGTGGAAGCCAGCCGGCTTTTTCAAGTCCGCAATGAGCAGCTGGAAGTAGTCATCCATCCGCAGAGTTTGATCCACTCTATGGTGGAGTTCAGCGATGGGGCGATCATGGCGCAGCTTTCGCAGCCGGATATGCGTTTTGCCATTCAATACGCCATGACTTATCCGGAACGCTGCGAGGGCAATCTGGAGCGCTTGGATTGGCGCAAGATCGGGCAGCTGACTTTTTTGCCGCCGGATCGGAAGAAATATCCCAGTTTGGATATAGCATTTGCAGCCTTGGCCGCCGGAGGTACGATGCCTGCAGTGATGAATGCGGCCAACGAAGTTGCTGTGCAGGCGTTTTGCAATGAAGCGATCACGCTGCCGCAGATTTGGCGCTGCGTGGAACAGGTTATGGATAAACACAATGCCGTAAAACTTGATTCGCTGGAAACGGCATTGGCTGCCGATCGGGAAGCCCGGATCGCTGCGGAAGAATTTATCCGTCAAAATAAAATTTAACTGGCTCAAATTGATAAAGATCCGACAACAGGAGAAGATAAATTTATGGATTATGAGTATTTGCTGAACTGGGTGCTGGATACCTTGGGGGTGATCGGCTCAGTTGTATTTGTGGTGTTCTTTTTCGGCATGTGTATATTCGTGCATGAGCTGGGGCATTTTCTGGTGGCCCGCTGGCGTGGTTTGCATGTGGATGCCTTTTCGATCGGGTTCAAAAAGATCTGGGCCAAAAAGATCAACGGCGTGGAATACCGCATCGGCTGTCTGCCGCTGGGCGGTTATGTGGAACTGCCGCAGGTGGATGTGGCCACCGAACAGCCCAAAGCTGCCGACGGTACCGAATTACCTCCTGCCAAACCGCTTGACCGGTTGCTGACAGCGGCGGCCGGGCCGATTTGCAACATCATTTTCGGCTTGCTGCTGGGCTGCGTGGTGTGGATCGTGGGTATTCCGCAGGATACGCCCAAGATGCGGAGTGTGGAAGTAGCGACCATTGAAGAAGACAGTCCCGAATACCGGGCCGGTCTGCGGGTTGGCGACCGTATCACCCGGATCAACGGCAAAAGTTTCCATTTGGCGTGGAAGGATTTTGTGGTGGAGATCCTGACTAATATCGGCGAAGTTGAGCTGGAAATTGAGCGCAAAGGCGAAGTCAGAAAGATCAAATATCTGCCGGCAGTCAACCCCAAAATGATGGCGGTGGAAAAGACGGCCTATCCGTTTTTCACTCCCCGGATCCCGATCGAATTCCACCCGGAACGCAATTCGGTGGCCGAAAAGGCCGGCATCAAGCCCGGCGATCAGCTGCTGGCGATCAACGATATGGCCTGCGAACACTTCATTATGGTGCAGAATTACATCAATTACTATGGCGATAAACCTTTGACCTTGCGGATGCGCCGGGCTGAAAACAACGAGGAATACACCGTAACAGTGCAGGCAGTGGATCTGCCGGATGAGTTGGATTTTCTGACCCAGTATTACACAGGTGTATCGCTGACGCCCCAGTTGGAGATCGTGGGTATCTTCAAAGATTTTCCGGCGCAGTATTCCGGTTTGCTGCCGCACGATAAAATCATCAAATTTGACGGCAAACCAGTTAAGGTTTTTCAGGAGTTTGCCGACAGCGTGCAGGCCAAAAAGGGCGAAAAATTCACCGTTACCGTATTGCGTAACGGTCAGGAACTTACCTTTGAAACCCACGCCAAAGCAGTGCGTCCCCGCTCGATCGGGGTCAAATTCATGCTGCGTGACTACCCCAATCCGTTTCAGCAGTTCACCAGTCTGATCGAACTTACCGCCAAAAGCCTCCGCAGCATGGCCGTAAGATTGGGCAATACGCTGGGTATGACCGAAAAACAGAGCAATATTTCAGCACGCAACATGTCCGGGCCTATTGGTATGGCGGCGGTGCTTTACCGTTCGGTGCAGCTATCTCCGGCGATGGGACTTTACTTTGTGGTGATCATCAGTTTTGCGCTGGCGATCTTCAACTTGCTGCCGCTGCCGGTGCTTGATGGCGGGCATGTATTTATGTCGTTGATCGAAATGATCTTCCGGCGGCCGATCCCGGTGATCGCTGTTAAGATCCTGAGCTATATTTTTGTGGCATCTTTGATCTTGCTGATGCTCTATGTTACTTACATGGATGTGCTGCGGCTGCTGCCGGAATCGGTACACAAAAAAATTCAGGATCCAGCTCCCAGCAGCGAAAAAGCTAACCCCTGAGTAAAAAAATGACTACCCGTGTAATAAATATCGGATCCGTGGCCGTCGGCGGCAATGCGCCGGTAAGTGTGCAGTCCATGTGCAATACGCCAACGGCGGATGTTGAGCAAACTTTGCAGCAGATCCACCGTCTGGCGGCGGCCGGGTGCGAAATCATCCGGCTGGCCGTACCGGATATGGCGGCGGCAGAAGCTTTTAAGCCCATTACCGAAGCATCACCGATCCCGGTGATCGCCGATATACACTTTGATCACCGTCTGGCGGTCGCCGCCATTGCCAACGGAGCCGCGGCAGTGCGGGTCAACCCCGGCAATCTGGGGGGCGACGACGCAGTTAAAGCCGTGGCCGAAGCGCTGCTGCAATACAATGTGCCGGTGCGGGTGGGAGCCAATTCCGGCAGTCTGCCCAAAGAGTTTATCCATCACCTCAATGCGGCCAGTGCTGCTGAACACGATGAACTTTTAAGCGAGGCGTTGGTGCAATCGGTGCTGCAGCAGGCGGCGGCGTTTGAACATTACGGCGTGCGCAATATCAAAGTATCGCTCAAAGCCTCCAGCGTACCGGCGACGGTCAAGGCGTACCGCAAATTTGCCGCCCGGGCGGATTATCCGCTGCATGTGGGAGTTACCGAAGCCGGTACGCCCGCACGGGGCATTGTCAAAAGTGCCGCCGGGATCGGAGCGTTGCTGCTGGATAATATCGGCAACACTATCCGGGTCAGTCTTACAGCGGATCCCGAGCAGGAGGTGATTGCTGCTTTGCGGATATTGGAAAGCGTGGGGCTGCGCTCCGCTGCGCCGGATCTGGTGGCTTGTCCCACCTGCGGCCGTACCCGGATAAATCTGGTGGAATTGGCCGAAAAGGTCGAAGCTCTCATCAACCGTATCAAGGCCGAAAAGGGGCGCATCCAGCTGAAAAAAATCGCCGTTATGGGCTGTGTGGTCAACGGCCCCGGCGAAGCTAAAGATGCCGATTTGGGTATTGCCGGCGGCGATGGCAAAGTTGTGCTGTTCCGCAAAGGGCAGATCGAGGCGACTTTGAGCGAAAGCGCAGGTTTTGAAGCATTGGAAAAGCTTATCCGGGAAAACACCGTCTGGGAATAAATTATGGAAAAAATTTCAGCTTCCCGCATTGTAATTGCCATATTTTTGCTGGCATTTCTGCTGCGATTGCCGGAATTTTTCAGTTCGCTGGCTTACGACGAAATCTGGACATTGAGCAATTTTGCACCGTTGAAGATCCGGCAGCTGCTGTTTGATCTGGAGCTGCCCAACAATCACCCGCTGAACAGTATCTTGATCAAATTCATTGCCAGTTTTGATCCGCCGGTGGAATTTATCCGGCTGCCCAATCTGCTGGCCAATCTGGGCAGTATTGCGCTGGTGGGGATAATGCTCAAACGCTTTTACGGGCAGGTGGCGGCATGGATGGGCATGGTGTTTATGAGCATCAATGCGCCGTTGGTCGTGTTCAGTATGCAGGCCCGGGGATACAGTTTGCAAATATTTTTTCTGCTGCTTTTTGCTTACGGCATAATTGCTTTGCAGGAAAAGGATTTAAGTAAAAAACGCCGCTGGATATTTTCGCTGCTGATCGTGTTGGGCAGCAGTTGCGCCATGATCACGCTGCCGACCAGTTCGCTCTATCTGGCGGGTATTGTGCTGATACTTTGGAATTATAAAAAGTGGGGAGTGAAAAATGTATCCGGAGCGGGCGTGATCGTGCTGGCCGGGGTGCTGGCCTTGCTTTATATCCTGCTTAATTACCACGGTTTGATGGCGGCCCGCAAGTGGGGAACAGCTCTTTCCGGCAGCCGGGAATTTTTCTGCTGGCTGGGCGAAACGCTGTATTGGGTGCTGCCCGGCGGCGTATTGCCGTTTACGCTTTGGGGCATTTGGTGTCAGCGCAAAAACTCTTGGGGGTTGGCGGCGGCGCTGCTGCTGATTTTTCTTTCGGCATGTTTCACCAACGGCGGCGGTGCCCGGGTCTATCTGCCTTTGACGGTGCTGGCGGCGTTTTACGGGGCGATCGGTTTTGCCGGAATTTACGCCCGCTTGGCGAACAGCGGCAGTAAGCGCAAAATTATAACGCTGGCGGCAATACTTTTGAGTGCGGGCAGTTATGTTTATCAGCTGCCGTTGTGGAAATTACCCAATTATTATCCGCTGTTGGCCGAGGTGGAAAAAATTCCGTCCGGCACGCTGATCATCTATCCAGCCGGGGACAGTTATCCGGTGTTGTGGAACAGTCAGGGGAAGGCGGCTGAATATTACAGTAATTCTTTGCAGGATCAATCGTTACAACGCACGCTGCTGCTGATCAACCGGAACAGTGTCATCAGCGGTGCTGACGAAACTTTTGCGGAAAAAAATCTGCCGCTGCCGTTTCCCGGCAAGTTGGGCAAACTCGGTTCCATGCCAACTACAGAATATACGCTGCAAAAAGTGACCGGTGACTTTCCCGCCGACCGGCCGCTGATTGCCGTACTGCATTTGATGTTGAGCAAGAGTACGTTCCAAAGCTACAGCAAATCTTTGCAGGAGCTGGTGTTCAATAAAAGCGATATATTGCTTTTGAATTGCTTTTTCTGCGGCGCTGAACTGCCGGATAACCGCCGTTTATGGTCAGGCTGCTGGTATATTGCGCCCGGAGCGCTCCGGCAGCGCAATTACGAAAAACTGCCGGAAAAACTTTCCGGCGTCATCAGCTTTTATCAAATAGTGCCGGGTAATCAGCATTGATCCTGAATGCAGAAAGCCGCTCCCAACTGCCGGAAGTCCCGGATGAAGTCCGGATAAGTCACCGCACAGGATTCCGCATCCAATATTCTGGTCGGCGAATCTGCCGCCAGGGCCGCTACAGCCAACGCCATGGCCAGCCGGTGATCCTTGCAGCTGTCCACCGTTGCGCCGTGCAGCTGCGTACCGGTAATGATCATGGCATCGGGTTTTTCTTCGATGATCGCACCCATTTTGCGCAATTCACGAGTCATGCAGGCAATGCGATCGGTTTCTTTGTTGCGGGCCTGCGCTGCGTTGCCCAGCGTGATAGTGGAGCCTGCGCTGACGGCGGCCACGGCAGCCAGCAGCGGCAGCGCATCCGGAGTCTGGCCCAGATCCAGAGTGCCGGAAGTCAATTTGCCCGGATAGACCGTAACTGAATTATCGCTGTTGTACTGCAGATGGGCGCCCAATTTTTCCAACATGCCAAAAACCGCTTTATCGCCCTGAGCGTCAGTAAAATCCAGATTTTTGATCACTACGCCGCCAGTTTGTCCGGCAATGATGCCCGCCCCCAACGGAAAAGCCGCCGTGGAAAAGTCCGCCGGGATCACACTGTCGAAGCTTTGCAGCGTTTGCGCTGCGGGGATGACAAAGTGTTTCAAATCCGCTGAGGCCGTGAATTTTGCACCCAGCTTGCGCAGCCAATTCAGCGTTATTTCCACATAGGGCTCTTCCGAAAGCTCCGTGACCACGATTTCCAGCGAACCGGATTTGATGCAGGGCGCCGCAAACAACAGCGCACTCAAATATTGCGAGCAAAGTGCTTCAACAAAGGTTTTGCCGCCATTGAGCGGGCCTTGCACGCTCAGCGGAGCATGGTCGCCCGGAGCGGCTTTAACTTGCACATTCAAGATCCGCAACGCCTCCAGCAATGGCTTCATGCCCCGGTTGCAGAGCGACGCATCACCGGTAAAAGCCACTTCGCCATCGGCTAATGCGGCGGCAGCGGTCAGCATCCGCAAACCGGTTCCGGAGTTGCCCATATCCAGCACTTGCGCTGGCGTCTGCAGCTTGCCGGCGCAGCCGGTTATCTCCCAGCGGTCGGCAAATTTTTCCACCCGGGCCCCCAGCGCGATAGCGGCGTTGAGGGTGCTGGCAGTATCGTCGCTCAGCAGCGGCGAACGGACAATGCTTTTGCCGTCAGCCAGCAAAGCTCCGGCAATCGCGCGGATGGTGTGGGATTTGCTGCCGGGGACGGCAACAGTTCCGGCGACTTTCGATGGATCGATCTGCAATATCATAATGTAAAAGCCTTAGTGTAGAACGTTGGAGAATTTCAGGGATTTTATCTTCCACTTGCCGTCGATTTTGATAAATTCAACGTCAATATCTTTGATGATTTTATCGCTCATGCCGTTTTTCAGCGTGCCGGAAAATTTACCGGAAAAGTATCCGCTGGCCGCCTCCGGAGCGGTGATTTTTATTACCACATCATCGGCAGTTACCTGCGCCTGCGCAATGGTGGTGCGGTAGCGGGTAACGCTGGCCAGGAGCCGTTCCCGGTCATAGCTGCCCTGGGCGTAATGATCCATGGCAAAGAGCATGGGGTCGGCAAAAGCTCCGGTAACGCCCCTGACTTTGAGCAAAGCAGTAGCGGCACTTTCATCGGAGGTTTTGCTCAGATCCGCTGCCAGCGTGTACAAAAGATTTTTGATGCGCACTTCGTCCCGCCGTTCCTGCGTAAGGTTCCAAATCAAATAAGCTGCCAGTGCCAGCAGAACCACGCCGGTTATCAGCAGATATTTGCCAATATATATACGTTTTTTGCTCATACAAGTTCCACGCCGCTGTCGGCATTGTAGATGTGAAATTCTTCGATGTGCAATTCTTCATCGCTCCGGAAACTCAATTCGTGTTTGAACTCAGCTTCCAATTCCTCCAGCAGAGCTGCATCTTCATTTTTGAGCCGCTGCAGCACCTCCGGGTGCATACTTACCCGGATGGGGGTTTTGCGGTAAGAGCGGTTGCGCAGCACCGCCAGCAGACGGCGCTGGATCTCCACACTCATGCTTTCGGGGGATTTGACCAGCCCGCTGCCCCGGCAATACGGGCACGAAACGTACACTGCATCCTGAATACTTTCGTGTTCCCGCTGGCGGGTCATTTCCATCAATCCGAGCTTGCTGACCGGCAGCACCCGGGTTTTGGCCCGGTCATTTTTGGTCAGCTTTTTCATCAGTTTATAGAGTTCATCCCGGTGGTGCATACTTTTCATATCAATAAAATCCAGCACGACCAGCCCGCCGACATTGCGCAGCCGCAGCTGCCGGGCGATCTCCTCAGCGGCGGCGCAGTTGGTCTGAAAAATCAATTCCGCCTGATCACTGCCCGCTTTGGAGCGGCCGCTGTTGACATCGATAGCGATCAACGCTTCGGTTTCATCAATACATATATAGCCGCCGCCGGCGATCGGCACTTTGCGCTGAAAGACCATATTGAGCTGTTCAGTGATCTGATAAGCCTCAAAAATCGGCTGAGTCGGCTTGTGCCGGATAACTTTAGCAGCCTGTTTGCGGCCGCCGAATTTTTTGATCGCCGCATAGATCTGCTCATAAGCTTCGCTGTTATCGACCACGATTTCGTCGATATCTTCGGTCATAAAATCCCGGATCGTGCGTTCCAGCAAGCTGGGTTCCCGGTAGACCATCGCCGGGCTGATGCCTTTTTCCAGAGCTTCGTCGATTTTTTCCCAATAATCCAGCAATATATCCAAATCGTGCTTGAAGTAGATGCTTTTACGCCCTTCGCCCACGGTGCGGCAAATCAGCCCCATGCCTTCGGGCCGTTCCAGCGACTCCAGAACTTTGCGCAGCCGGGTACGTTCGACCTCGCCTTCGATCTTGCTGGAAAGCCCCAGATTGTCGGCGTAGGGCATCAGCACCAGAAAACGCCCCGCAATGGATATATCGGTCGTGATCCGGGCCCCTTTGGTGCCGATGGGGCCTTTGGTCACTTGCACCAGCAGCTCCATGCCCGGCTTGAATACTTCGGGTATATCGTTGACCGTCAATTTGCGTTTGCGCAGTTTGATAGCGGTATCGAGCAAAGTTTCAGTTTTGGAGCGGCCGCGCTTTTTCCGTTTACCGGCCGGGGCGGCGGCTTCAACGGGGTGCGATTCAATGATCTTTTCCAAAGCTTCGTCGGCACCGGTGAGCATATCTGAATAGTGCAGAAAGGCGTTCTTTTCGCACCCGATATCTACAAATGCCGCCTGCAGTTTCTGCTCCAGATTGACAATTTTGCCCAGATAAATATTTCCCGGCATCGGATCACTGCTGTGCCGTTCCATAAGATATTCTTCCAGCTTGCCGTTACTTAAAAGAGCGACGCTGGTTTCGAGTTTTTCGCAGTTGACGATCAACTGTTTGCCGATTTTGCGATTGAATATCATGCGCACCCGCCTGTCAGAATTTTGCCGGTCAGCGATTCCCGGCATCCGTTCAGATAGTTGCTGCCGGTCATGGCTTTTTTGCCCGGCGGGATCACTTCGTCAAGCTGCAAAGCATCCTGACCGCAGGCGACCACCCAGCCTTTACGGTCAGCCTGTACGACTGTGCCGGGAGTAGCGGCGGTGGTATTGGGCAATATAGTAGCCCGGGTCAGCATCAAAGTTTTGACTTCGCCGTTGAGTTCCAGCGTAAAAGTTGCGCCCGGCCACGGCGTGTAGGCCCGGATCATGGCTTCGATGGCTGCTGCCGGCAAATTCCAGTCGATGGCGCCGTCACGCTTTTTCAATTTGGTGGTCATGGTGACCAGAGCCGGATCCTGCACCGTGCCCGGCAATTCTCCGGCGGCGATTTTTTCCAGCGTATCAAGCAGTTCTCCGGCGGCCAGTTCGCCCAGTTCCAATTCCAGCGTATCGGCATATTCCGTGCCGTCCAGCTTTCGGGTCAGCGTGCGGTAAACTTTGCCGCAATCCAACCCGACTTCCATATCCATAAAACATACGCCGGTAGCTTCATCGCCGTTGGCGATGGCGTGGGCAATGGGCGAAGCTCCCCGATAACGGGGCAGCAGCGAGGCATGAACATTCACACAGCCGTATCTGGGCAGTTCCAGCAGCGGTTTTTTGAGCAGCTGGCCATAGCTTACGACCACCAGAAAATCCGGTTTGAGCTCTTCCAGACGGGCCTGCGCCGTGCCGTCGTTGAGCGAAACGAATTTATCGATCGCCAGATTTTTTCCGGCGGCAAACGCTCCGACCGGCGTCGGCATAAGCTGCCGTTTGCGTCCGGCGGGGCGGTCAGGCTGAGTGCCTGCGCCCAACAGTTCGATCGCTCCGGCCTCAGCCAGCGCCAGCAATTTATCCAGCACCGGCACTGCGATCGGCCCGGAACCAAGCATGTATATACGCAACATAGTGTAAAAAATCCTGATTTTTTTATTTTTAAATTGGCTTAACGGCCAAGATAACGTTATTTTAAAATTACAGTTTGGATAATATATACTGGTTTTGTATTTTTTTCAACAGCAAAAACGTTATAAATGAATATATTGACTCAAAAAGTTGCCCTGGCTTTGGGCAGTAACATCGGCAATGCGGCCGAAACCTTTGCTTTGGCGTGCAAACTTTTGCAGTCAAATGGCTTTAATGTTACGGCCATGGCCCCGATCATTACTACTGCGCCGGTGGATTGTCCGCCCGGTACACCGGATTTTGCCAATTCAGCCTTGACCGGGACTTTTGACGGCAGTGCCGAAGAACTGTTGAACCTTACCCAGAGTATTGAAGTTGAGCTGGGGCGGCCGCAACAGCATGGATTCCATGAATCCCGCACGCTGGATATGGATATTATCATTTTCGGTCGGCAGATCATCCATACTCCCCGCCTGACGGTTCCGCATCCGGCGGCCCGGCAGCGCATGTTTGTGCTGGAACCGCTGGCACAAATTGCGCCGGATTGGATCTTTCCGGATTCCGGGATGACGGTCAGTCAGGCATATTGTCTGCTGCAGGAACGTTCCTGAGCTTGCCGGCTAAATTACTGATCCGGCAGGTGGGGTTGGCTAATGCTTCGCTGAGAGTCTGGCTGCTGCCGATGCAGATCAGACGTTTTTTGGCCCGGGTCATGGCGGTATAGACCATTTCCCGGGTGCAGAGTTCGCCGGATTTTTCGGGCATGATAAAAATTACGTCGTCAAATCCGGAACCCTGCGATTTGTGTACGCTTATGGCAAAAGCCACCTCATATTCCGGCAGTTCAACGAGTTTGAACCGCCGCTTTGGATGCTCCTGAAAGACCACCACCTTTTCTTCCGACTGGGGATCTTTGACCACCAAGCCGATGTCGCCGTTGAAGAGGTTCAAACGGTAGTCGTTCCGGGTGATTTGCAATGCGGTGCCCACATCGCCAACTTCGTTCAGATTCAGCAAACGCATGCAAATATTATTCAGCTGTTCCAGCCCCCGCGGTCCCTGATATCCGGGCGCCAGCAATTTCAGCGTTGCCAGCAGCTTGAATGCCAGCTGCCAATTATCTTCCTTGCCGCTGGCAGCCAGTTGAGGGATTTGGCAAAATGCGAGTTCAAGCGGGGGGGTATTGCCAGATATATTGCGGATTTTTTTGAACTCTTGAGCAATAAAAAAGCTGATTTTTTCGTTTTCGAGCTGCTGCATGGCAAATTCGTCGCCCTGCCGGGAGGCGATTTCTGCTGCCAGCGAGCGGCAATCGGTGCTGCTGTTGATCTGGCGGATGGCTCCGGCGATCTCGCCCAGTAGTTTGGATTTCTCAGCAAAGCGGTGATTTTCGGTCAATTCGATCACGGTTCCGCTCAGCGGAGTTCCGGCGATTTCGTCGGCAGTTGCCGGCGCAAGCAGCCAACCCGTCTGACGGTGAAAAAATTCTGCCAGAGCAGTATTCACCTGATTGCTCCGGGCGCTGTCGCAAAGATCCGCCATGACCGAACCGGCTTCCACGCTGGAAAGCTGATAGCGGTCGCCCAGCAGCAGCAGATCCGCTTTTTCCGGCAGCGCCTCCAGTGTGCGGGCCATCAGATCCTGCGGCACCATTGAACACTCGTCGATCAGCAGCAGATCGCAATCCAGCTGCGTTTGAAAATTGTGTTTGAATTCATGGCTGCGGCTGCGTACCCCCAGCAGCCGGTGCAAAGTGGAACACTGCAGGGAGTCCATACTTTGCCTGACCCCGGAATTTATCTGCAAATTATCCAGATTTTCCTGCAGCGATTCCAGCAAACGGTTGGCGGCTTTGGCCGTGGGAGCCGCCAGGGCGATTTTCAGATCGGGCTGCAAAAGCAGTTTGGCGGCCAGAATCGCCGCCGCCACGGTGGTTTTGCCGGTGCCGGGGCCGCCGGAAAGGATCAAAAGTTTTTTCTGCAAAGCCGCCGCCACCGCCAGCTGCTGATAGTCTGTTGCAGGGTGTTCCTTTTTGGGCTTGAAGAGTTTGCATAATTTTGTAAGCGTGTTGTCTTCCCAATCCGGCAGTGGACGGTTTACCGATGCGCGATCCAGCAGCGCTTTTTTGATCGACAGCTCAAAACTCCACTGCCGCTGCAGATAGCAGCCGCCATCTTTATCCACGACCAGCATACTTTCCGGCAGCAGATTTTGCTGATCGCTTTCCAGCACGGCGACTGCCGGAGCGCACTTTTTCAATTCACTGCGCCAGCAAGTGTATTCCGGCAGAATCAATGTGCGATTGCTCTCCGGATCCTGCAATAAGTGGCCGCTCTGCTCCGGCAATCTTATGCACACATGCTGTTTAAGCAGTGCTTTTATGGTCAAAAGCATGGCCAGATAAAGTTCTGCTGACTCTCTTTGCGCCACTCTTATGGCCTGCTCAGCCATCACCTGTTCTGCGGCGCCAAACAATTTTGTCTGCTGGATAAAATTGCGTATATCCTTAACTTCAAGCATCTTATTTGCTACCTTTACTGTACCGGCGAAACACTGATGACTTCCGCCACTTTTTTGACCGTCTTAAACGGAACATGCTCAGCAAAGATCCCGCTCTGCGCCTCCGGCAGGCAGCATCCCCGCAGAAAGATGTAATATACATCTCCCACATACTTTTCGTACAAATCTTCGTCAAACACTTTGTTCATGCGCTGTTCCAAAAATCTCATCAATGCCGCCAGATAACACAAATACTGCATGGGATAATTATTTTTGTGCATTGCTTTCTGCAGTTCCATTTTATTGGTGAATGTATCTTTGCAGCAGTTGAGTTTGTTGGACTTCCAGTCTACGATATAGAATTTATCTTTGTACTGAAAGATCATGTCGATAAAACCGTTGAACATACCTTGAGCGATCACAAAGTTTTTATCTCCGGCATAACTGACGCCGAATTTCTGAAGATAATATTCATTGACCGCTTCGCAAAGCTGCTCCATGGCAAAGCCTTGCGGTACATTCAGCATAAATTCAAACTCGTTGGCCCGGCAGCTTGACGGCAGTTCCTGCAGAGCCAGACCGCAGGGCAGCGGCCGCAGCAGCAGCTTTTGGAACATATCCAGCGCCGCAGCGTGGTGTTCGACTTGAGTGAATCCGGCACTGCGCATGGCTTCAGCGAGCCGTTTTTCCGGCAGCGGCTGGGTAAAATCGATTTTTTCCAGAAAACTGTGCCACACATTGCCCAGCAGATTGCTGCCCGGCACATCCCAGATGCCGCCGGTCAAGATCGACTGATTGTCAGCTGCCGCAGTCATATCGATTTGATCGACATCGTCCCAGCCGGACCCGCCGTCGGCACTTTCCGGCAGCTGCAAGTTGGCATTTTGCTCATTGTTTCCGCTCAGCGGCAAACTGGAGTAGCTGATCATGCGGAAATTATTGTGTACTACAGCCACGGCTTCCGGTTTCTGCAGCTGAGCAGGTATTCCTGAATCGTCAGCATGATAATCCAGCGGAGCGGCCAGCCATTTTTCGGCCTCGGCAGCGTTCAACTGCATGGATTCCGGAATCGATTCATTGAATTTATCGTACTTGGGGGCAAAGTCCAGAAAACCCAGTGCCATCGAGTCATTATCGGGCCACTCGCCGGTAAAATTCTTAAATCCGAACAACCATGCCAACGCCGACTGCTCCCAATCTCTTTTGACTCTGCCCCAGCTTATAAAGCAAAACATTTGCGCCCGGGTAACTGCCACATAAAGCAGCCGGTTCAGCTCCTGCAGATCTTCCAAAGCGCTTTGCGCCGAAGAGGTTTTCAGCGCGCCATCCGGATTGCAGCAGAGTTGGTTGTTATTGTGATAGACCTGGAATGAGCCGTCTGTTTTTTTGTGGCGTACTGCCCCCAGATGCGGCAGAAACACCACCGGAAACTGCAGCCCTTTGGAGCCGTGGATCGTCATCAGCGTGACTGCTGAGCGGTCAGATTCAAGCATTTCCGCACTCTGTTCGTCAAATTCGGCCCGCCGGATGCGTTCCAGCAGATATTTCAGGACACCCTGCGGAGAAAGCCGGCTGTTCCGTTCGGCAGATGCCAGCAGATCCCCCAGTTGGGTGATGTTGGCCAGCGAGCGTTCGCCGCCGGGCTGCCGGATCAAATTGCATTTGACATTCAATTTATGAAAAACTTTCTGCAGCATCCCGGCGATCCCCTGCTGCCGGAATGCCTTTTCAAATTCACTGAAATGCTGCTGCCAGGCCAGCAGGCGATCCGCGGCATCCGGCCGGTAAACATCCAAATCACTCCACTGCTGATTGCCCAGACAAGTCAACATAGCTTGCCGCAGCAAACTGGTGTTGCTGTTGTCCAGCACCGCCTGCAGAAAAACCGCCAGCGCCTGCGCTTCTGCCGACTCCCAGATACCGCTTTTGCGATCTCCGACTACCGGTATGCCCAAGGCTTCCAGCTCCCGGCGCACCATATTCAAAAACCGGTTATCTCTGGCCAGCACTGCAATATCGCCGGGCGCCAGCGGATTCAGCTTGCCGTTTTCAGCCGGGATCTGGTATTTCCGGCAGCTGAGCATCCGGGCTATATTATTTGCGCAGCTGCGGGCTGAATCAGCTTCCTCAGCAGTATTGTCCCGGTCGATGATCAATACCTTATCCAGTTCCTGCTGATCATAACGAATGCCCGCCTGGGGGTGGGGCTGATTTTTGATTTCATTCATTCTTATATCCGGCGAAGCAAAAAAGTCCGGATGCGCAAAAAAATCGTTGAATGCCGCTATCAGTTTGGCGGAGCTGCGGTAATTGGTGTTCAAACTGTACACCCGGCCGTGGTTCTGCAGACACTCCTGACGGGCCATAAGATAGGTCGCCAGATCGCCGTTCCGGAACGAATAGATCGCCTGCCGGGGGTCGCCGACCATAAAGAACATCGGATCCGGCCGTTCGATAAAAAGTCGCTTGAAAATCGAATACTGCAAAGGATCTGTATCCTGAAACTCATCGATCACCGCCGCTTTGAATTTTTTCTGCAAGGCCAGACAGAATTGCTTATCCTTTACCGCTTCGGCCACTTTGATGATCAAGTCATCGTAGTCCTGAAAGTTCTCCTGGACTTTCCACTCCGCCAGCTTGCGGATAACAAATTCCCGGGCCTGCAGTTTAAGAAAAAGCATCGAATCGATGCTGTAAAGTTCACAGAATCGGTTGATTGCAGCAAATGCCTCGCTATTCAGCAAATAGCTCTCCACTGCTGCCTTGCTGATGTTTGCCCAGTTGGGATTTTTGGGCTTGGCTTTGAGGTTGGGCAGCAAAACTTTCAAAGTGAGATTATCCAGTACGTTGTACCATTTATCCAGATCATAGCCATCCAGAGTACACAGCTGCGCAAATTCGTCGGCATATTGCTGCAAATGCTGATCACCGGGCTGGTTGCGGGTTTTATTGAGTGTGCCGCTCAACAGGTTTACTTCGTCAGCCAAATCGCCTTTGAGTTTGAGCGTATCAATGATCCGGCGCATTTCATTGAGCAGTTCATCTTTGCTGCTGAATACTTTCCTGCCATACTGCCAATTCAGTTCCCCCGGGCGGAATACGTTGCTCAGATCTTTCATTAAATTATTTGCATTCAGCGATTCGGCTCCAGGCAGGGGATCATCGCAATAGCGCTGGATCCGGCAGTAATCCCACAGAAGTTTTTCCTGATAGGCTTTGATATTCTGCTCCAGACGCACCCGGAAAGCTATGGAACTTTCAAAAGCGTTTTCGCTCAGCACCCGGGCGCAAAAACCGTGGATGGTCGATACCCGGTTATCGTCAAAATCACGCAAAGCCTGCTGCAGCCGCTGCTGCTGCTCATCACGGCTTACCCCTTGCTGCTCAATAAATTCGATCAGCGCATTGATGCGTTCATTATCTTCGGCCTTGGGTAAAGTTTTGTCATGCAAAACTTGGTTGAGCATTTCCAATATCAGTCGCAGCCGTTCGGATAATTCAGCGGCGGCTTTTTCCGTAAAAGTAACGATCACCAATGAATCGACCGGCAGATTTTTTTCCAGCAGCATCCGGGCCGCCAGAGTTTGGATGTTGAATGTCTTGCCGGTTCCGGCGGCGGCTTCGATCAGAACGGTTCCGGTCAACTCAACTTTTACCGAATCAAGTTCTTCGTAATTACTGGTTGTCTGCTTATTCACATTCAGTTCCTTCCGCCGGTTCAATGATGTCTCCGTAAAGCAGTTGGGCATAATGGAGGAAATTTTGCTGAAAAGTTTCCTCGCTCCAGTTTTCTTTCCGGAAAAACTTCTGTATATATACATTAGTTACATCGCCATACTCTGCAAAATTTTTTCCGGAAGAATAAAACTTTTTGGCTGCCTGTGCCGGATCATGCGCCCAGGGCGAACTGCCCGGAAATATTTCCAACGCTCCCAGATGCACCTGCCACGCCAATTCCAGCAACGCTTTAAGTTTTTGCCGGGCCGCTTCCGGTGCAACCGGCAATATGCAGCGCCGCTCGCAGCCCGCTGAGCCGAGGTTGAATATTTCGCCGCCGATCGGCTGATCGGAAGCTGCCGCTGCCAGATACACACCCAGAACCGCCGGCAAAGCCGTGCGGGCATCGTATTTGCCCCAGCGGTAGGCGCAGACTGTGCGCATATCGTTTTTGATATTGACCATGCCGTGCAAAGTGCAAGTCCAATTTTCCGCATTATCCCACTGCAGCTGAGCAGTAAAAGGCATCCGCTGCAGCGAGTCAAGTATCTGCACGATTTCCGGCGGCAGTGGCGGCAATTGGCTGCTGCACTGCTCAAACTCCCGGCGGCCGCTGCGGCCCGGCGGCAGCAGATTGCCGCTGCGGGCATATTCATAGGTTTGAGTATCGTTGATTTGTTGGCGCCGCATGTTCAGCAGCATATTTTCCAGCTGCCATTTGCTCAGATTATCCAACGCAAACGGTTCATTATCCGAAAGTTCTTCTTCAGCTTTGGGCAGATTTACTCCCAGCTGATTGCATACTATATAGCGGGCCGGATTGCTGAAAAAATCCACCAGCGAATCCAGTTCCATTTCCCGGTTGCGGGGCAAGCCGTAAAATTCATAGCTGCTCATTGCGTTGTCATCGGTGCTTTCCCGGATATAAGCTGCGCTGCCAGTCTGGCACTGCAGCTGTAAAGCCTCGTAATTTTGCTGATCAAAAGAAAGACATTTTTGGTCGGCTTTATAATACATGACATTTATGCCGGATACTTTGTGTTTGATCTCCCGCAAATCAAAAGCTTTCTGCAAATAATCCATTATTTCGCCCAGCGCAGCACAGGGCGGCCGTTCGGAATTATCTCTGGCATTCTGGCCCTGATAAAAGAGCAGCAGATTTTTGCGTGCCGCCAGCAATGCTTCCAGCAGCAGATAACGATCCTGCGTTGATATGCTGCGGTCGCCCAAATGGGGATCCATGGGGATCAGATCAAACCCGACTTGATGGTTTTTCCGGGGGTATTCACCTTCGTTAAGTTCCATCAGCACCACGGTCTGCATGGGAATACTGCGCATGGGGGTCATCCGGCAAAAGGTTATCTTGCCATGCAGAAAACGGCTGTTTTCGCCGGAAATTTTCCACATTGAATCCAGCATCGCCAATGCTGCATTCAAAGGATAAACTCCGGGCGTACAATTGTCGTCATCAAGCTTTTTCAAATCTTCGATCGCCCGGTAGAGCGGCATCAAGGCTGCCCGCATCAAATTATTATCTGCAAAGCTGAAAAAATTTCCGATCATATTGCTGAAGATCCGGCACCACTCTCTGATACTCTGACGTTTGGCAACATCATCGGCCAGTTTGGCCAGATTCTGCACAAACAGCACCAGCCGGGAAAAAACTTCGATCTCGCTGGTATCCAACGCTTCCAATATGTTTATGCCGCCCAGAAGCGTCGGTGTATCGTCCGCATTTTGCACGCGGCACGCATAGCCGGTCAAAAGCCGGTCGAAGGCACTTTGCCAGCTGTATTCATCAAAAGCGCTGCCGCAAAATTTCTGCCGCATATTCCGGTCAAAGCCCCAGCGCACATCGGCTTGCTGCAAATATTGGGCGAGCTTATTCAGATCGCCCTCTTTGAGCTGCAGCAAATTGGCAAATACCTGCAAATCCAGCAGCGAGATTATTTCCGAAAACTCCAGATGGCCGGTCGCTGTTGCCAGCAGCCGGTGAAAGGCTTCGTTGATCATCCGGGAATCATCCGGCGGCAGATCGGCAATGCTGTAAACATCTTTCAGCACGCCGTTGCCGAATACAGCGTGGATAAGCGGCGCACTGCGCTCCACATCCGGCATCATCACAATAATATCCTGCGGCAGCGTACCGTTGCGGATGATCCTTATCAATTCATCCTGCAATACTTCCAGCTCCCGGCGCAGACTGTGGCAGTTGTGGATCCTTATGGAGCCATCACAAGCAAGCTTGTCATCCCGGGCGGGATCAAACTGGTGGCAGAATAAATAGAGCATATCGTACTGCATGATTTCCAACATGCTGCTTTGCGGCGGATAGCCATCCGGGGTTTTATCCAGCGGCGGTTCCAGATCGCTGCTGCATTCATCCAGATTCATCAGGGCCGCAAAAAAGCTCCGGCCCTGCCTGCCCAGCGACTGGATCAGCGGATTGCCGGATTCCGGTTCCTCCCACGCTGCGGGTTTGGGGCATTTGCGAGGTGACTCCTGATACTCCCAATATTCCAGACAGGGCGCCAGATAAAAGAAATTCACCTGCGTATATTTCGACAATTTTACAAAAATATCCAAGTAAACCGGCGGCATCGCCCCCATGCCGAATATATTGATCATCGGCGGCAGCAGCGCTGCGGATCGCCCGTTGAGCCCCTGCTGCAGGAATTGCCGGAAAAAGTGATCCCGCCCCGGATGCTTTGAGTCAAAAAGTTGATCATAAAGTTTTTTCTGCCAGCCGGCGGAAGCTTTGAATTTGCCGAACATAGCTTCCAGCTCTTTGGTTCTGTAAAGCTGGTAGTGGTCAAAAACATCAGCTATCTTGTCTGCCAGCTGCCAGCGCCGGAGTTCCTGATTCTCGCCTTTTGTGTATCCGCTCAGCTCCGGCAGCTGCTCAGCAATATAACTGCCGCTCAGCAGTTTCATGACCTGATTGCGGATATACTCCGGTTTGCTGCGCTGTTCGGCTTCGCTGTAATCAGCTCCATAGATCCGGCGCATGACTGTATTGATAAAACTGTCCGGGAAAGGCATTTGCAAGTTGGCCGCCAGCTGACATTCTCTGGTCAGATATTGCCGGAGATACTCCGCCACGCCCCGGGTGGGCACGATCACTATGTGCGGCGCAAGCAAATTTCTGCTGTCGCCGCCTTGGGTATACACACGGTCGGCAAATTCTCCGGCCAGTTTTTCCAGTTTGTGTTCCCGGTAGATCTTAAATCCCATACGTTCAGAATATCCTGTTGTGTTTGATAGTATTGAGCTGCTTCATATATACAATAACAGTTTTCAGGCAAAAGTAAACTCTGTCCGGGGATTTTTTTGCAAAAATTATGCCAGCAGATATTTGAGGTCTTCAATCGACAGCTTTTCGCCGGATATGGCGGGATTTTCCACCACCGAATCAAAAAGCTCCTGTTTGCGTTCCTGCAAAGCCAGGATCTTTTCTTCGATCGAATTTTTGACCAGCAGCTTGATCGACCGTACCGGCCGGGTCTGCCCGATGCGGTGAGTCCGGTCGGCAGCCTGCAGTTCCGCCGCCGGATTCCACCACGGATCATAGATCATAACTGTATCTGCCGAAGTCAGATTCAAGCCGGTACCGCCTGCTTTGAGGCTCAGCAAAAACACCGGTATCTGGGGATCGTTGTTGAACAAATCAACTACATCCTGCCGGTTGCGGGTGGCGCCGTCCAGATAGCAATAGCGGATATTTTCGGCATCCAAATAGTTGCGGATGATCGCCAGAAGCGATGTGAATTGACTGAATATAAGTATTTTGTGCCCGCTGTCAATGTGTTCAAGCAGCAGCTCCTGCATCAATTCAAATTTGCATGAAGCAATCTGGCTGCTTTCTGCATCGCCCAGCAGCGCCGGGTGGCAGCAGATCTGCCGCAGCCGCAGCAGGGTAGTCAATATTTCCATATTGCCCCGCACCGGGCGTCCGGCATCGGCCTCCAATCTGGCCAGCGACTCCCGGCCTTCGGCAAGCAATTGCTCATAAAGCACTTGCTGGGCCTCATCCATGGTGCAGAAATAGTTGACATCTTCCCGGGGCGGCAGCTCCGGAGCCACGTCGCTTTTGAGTCGGCGCAAGATGAACGGCGCCGTACGGGCCGCCAGATCATTGCGCAGACTTTCCGACTCAACAATGTTGGCGTATTCCCGTTTGAAAGCAGCAAAAGTCCCCAGCAAGCCCGGGTGCAGAAAATCAAAAATGCTCCACAGATCTTCCGGAGAATTTTCCAGCGGAGTACCGGTCAGCACCAATTTGTGCCGGGCTTTGATCGCCTTGCAGGAGTGCGCATTGGCTGTGCCGGGATTTTTGATATGTTGTGCTTCATCCAATATCAGCAGCTCAAAGGTCTGTTTGGCCAGTTTGCTGCTTTCCCGGCGGGCCATGGTGTAACTGGTGATGATCAAATCGTAATCGCCCAGTTTTTTGGCCACGCTTGTCCGGCTTGCTCCGTACATGATCCCGACCTTGCAGCTGCTCAAAAACTTATCACATTCCCGTGACCAGTTTTCCACCAGACTGGCCGGGCAAATGACCAGCGACGGCGCATGGAAACTTTTTCGCAGTCCGTTGAATGCCGCCAGAGTCTGCACCGTTTTGCCCAACCCCATTTCATCGGCCAATATCACGTTGAAATCATTGACCAGCATCTTACGCAGCCAATCCACACCCTGCTTTTGATAACTGCGCAGCTGAGCGTTGAACGGAAACTCTGCCGTTGTTGCAACGGCGCTGTTTATCACTTCATTACCGTCGCTCTGATTGCTCATACATGGCGGCAGCGCTCCGGGCCAGTGCCGCAGCAAATGGCGCAAGTAATGCAGCTGCACAGCGGGAATTTCAAAGCGGGAATTTTCTTCATCCAGTTCCCGGATCAGAGTATTGAGTTTCAGCAGATCGGCGTGTCCGCAAAGCCGGGCGAATCTGCCGTTTTCCAGCTGGATGAATTTTTTTCCGGCGGCGGCGCATTGCATGACCTTGCTCCAGCTCGTCCGGCCGGCGTGCTGATCGTGCCAGCGGTAACTTAAAGTATAGCATTGATGAAGATTTTTGCACAGCTCTCCGGCACATTCCAAAGTCAAATCATTGAGCTGATTGCCGCCATTGGCCAGCTGCGCCAGATTGCCGGTCAGCGCCAGCGTCTTGCAGCGTTTCATCCAGTCCGGCAGCACCTGATCCAAAAACATGCCAATGGATTCTTCATCTTCCAGCGCAAAGCGTCCGCCGGGTATATCGCCGGATACTTTGAGCATCTTCAGTGACGAGGTAAATTCGGCTTCCAGCATCTCCTGCCGCAAAAAGAAATGACCCTTGCGGTCGAGCGCCAGCCGTCCGCCATCCGGCGGAAAACTGCATTGATCATAAACAAATTGCAGTTTAAGCTGCAAACCGGAGTTTTGCATACGGCCATCAAGCACCACTGCCGCCGGACGTATATCTACAGAATTATCCTGCATTTTGATCAAAGCAAAGGGCATGTTTTTCAAAAAATTACTGCATCCGGGCATATCGGCGTTCCACTTGCCCAGCCGGAAAAAATTCCGCAAAAAACCGACTTCGCAATCAGCGTTCAAATAAAAATACTCACCATTTTTGCCGATCCAGCATCCGGCCTTGCCGGTAATGACTTTGGCCGAATGGATCTCCAGCGGCGCTCCCCGGTAAATGATCCCCGGCGAATACTCCCGGCCCCGGGAGCTATTTTGCATCAAAACGACTGCCTGCGCCGCGGCATCACTGTGGATGATCACCCGGCGGTTGTTGCGGTAAAAACGTTTGAAATCCCCCAGCGAGTGAAAAAATTCACTGGTCAATTCGCTGTTGAGCAGGATGTTGGAATTTTCGGCTTCGCCATTGATCGCCAGAAAACGGATGATCTGCCGATCCTGCAGCGAAAAATCACTGAGCTTGAGCTGCACAGCTAAAACCTTATCAAAAAATAATTGCCGCAAGTTGTTCAAATTGCCCAGATACTCCCGCTTGCCGGCTCGTAATCTGACGGATAAAACCGCATTTTCCCATTTGCTCGGCACATGCGGAAAAGCGGATTCTGCATTGATATATACTTCAGCATTAACCGGCGCAGTACACTCTTTGGCGAGCGCCTCCAGACCGGCATTTTTCAATCCTACATATTGAGCATTTTCGGTATCGACCTCACTGGGCAGCTGCTCCGGCAGGCGGTGCAGCGCTCCATACATCCACAATGCCACAGCGTGCATACAAAGCGTTTCGTCATTGCTGCGGCTGTTGGCATCGGCGCAATCGCACTGACAGCGTACATTATCGATCTGCTGCAAGTGGGTATGTATTTTCACGGAGTTTTTTTCTTCAAAAACCGCATGAAGTACGCCATTGGCATCCCGGAAAGCGCTTTTGACCTGATTATTTTTAAGCAGGTTTTTAGCATTTTTCAGCGTAGCTTCGCTGGAATAATTTATCAGGCGTTCTTCGAACGCAGAGCGGCTTTTCAAATCGACCTCCGATTTTTTCAAATTAAAATTCTGCTACTATAAACCCGCAAAAGACATATTGCAAGTGCAGAATCCAACTTTTTCACAAATATCTCATAACTTTGTTATAAAGCAGCATTAAAACAGATTTTTTGTATCCAGAAGAGCAGTTTTATCTGCGTTGGTGGTTATTTTTGTTCCAAATTTTTTTGTTAAAGCATCAAGGGCTGCAATCTTTTCTCTGATTATCTATGTCGGTCATAGTTGTATTGCAGAACTTTCTGAATTTGAAAGTTCTGCTGAAAATGCTATTTTCATAAATTTCTGTGATTTTTATGAAATAAAACAATTGAAAATGCTGTCTGTGCAGTGTATATTACGCCAATAGGAGCATATACCATGAAAGATATTACCAGCAGCGTTTACAACTTTGAAGATCTGATACAGGGAAATTTCCAGTATGTTGACAAAACAGAATACATCTGGCAGTTGATAAGACCAGCCAGAGGGATGTATTTTTTGTCACGGCCGCGCCGCTTTGGTAAATCGTTGACAATTTCTACACTTAAAGCCGTTTTTGATGGGAATAAAGATCTTTTCAAAGGGCTTGCTATCTATGACAAACCCTATGACTGGAAAAAATATCCGGTTATTCATTTGGATATGAATGGGCGGGATTTCAGTACCCTTGAAAAAATGGAAGAGCGTTTTCAGCAAATGCTTCTTGAACAAGCGAGTATCAATAATGTAAAGCTGCAACTTTCAGCTTCAGATACGATGTTTCATGCCTTGATAAAGGCATTGCATGACAGAGATGGTGATGTTATCGTACTGCTGGATGAGTATGACAAACCTATTCTCAATAACATAACCCGGGAAAACCGTTCTGATTTTCTTAACGCATTAAGAACATTTTACTCGGTTCTGAAAGAAAAAAACGCTATGCTCCGTTTTGTTTTCATTACCGGCGTCAGCAAGTTCTGTCATGTTTCGCTTTTTTCCGACCTGAACAATCTGACCGACATTACCATGGATGCAAGGTTCGCAACCATGTTCGGTTATACTCAAGATGAGCTGGAAGCCAACTTCAGCGACCGCATTGCAGCCCTTGCCGGAGATTCGGATATTACTGCTTATAAAGCCAAGATAAAAGCATGGTACAACGGATACCGGTTTGAGGAAAATGCCAAAACGGTTTATAACCCGGTGTCTCTTGCACAATTCTTTGAAAACGGTGGAAAATTCAATAATTATTGGTTCTCTACCGGTACTCCGTCATTTTTGATGGAGCTGACCAAGCAGAAAAACTTTGATTTTGAAGCCGCCTTAAAAAATGCGGTGCCGCAAGTAGCGTTCAGTGCTTTTGAAATAGATAATATTGACCCCTTGACCTTGCTGCTGCAAACCGGCTACATTACCATCAAAGATACTGAAGAACGGTTTGAACAGACCTGGTATTTTCTGGATTTCCCCAACCGTGAAGTGGCGGGAGCGTTCAGTGCCTATATATTGAACAGCTATGCCGGTAAAACACAAACAACTTCGGTGCAATTCACTGCCGAGATCGCAACTGCGCTGCTGAACAAGGATTTGAAGAAACTCCGCAAGATTATGGAAGTGTTTTTTGCCGGAATACCTTATACTTCCCACAAGAAACAGGAATCGACTTTCCAGACGATCTTTTTCTCCATATTTCGCTTGCTGGGGTTGTATATCGAGGCGGAATCAGCCACCAACGATGGCAGGATCGATGCAGTTGTGCAGACATCTGATGCCATATTTATCTTTGAATTCAAGCTGGACAACGATCCCACCGCTCTGGAACAGATCAAAGCCAAAGAGTACTTCCAAAAGTATCTGCTGGATAAGCGTGAGATCTACATTGTGGGCGTGAACTTCGATTCCGAAAAAGGCAACCTTGTCGGCTGGGCAGATGAAAAATTAGCGAAGTGATCCTCCGATCGATCGATCGTAAAACAGCTTCCGGCAGCTGGAAGGTAAATTGAAGGGGATGTTGCAAAACTTGACAGTTTTGCAGAAAAAATCAACCCAAGAGCGTTTGCCAATAAGAGTCAATGCTGTACTTTTGAACTGTTTCAGAAATGTTGGTCCGGAATCTATCCTTCAGCTGATGAGAAATTAATGCAACATATCCGCCAATGGCAAGGCAAGCGGCGCAAGTGAAATGATTGAAAAAAATTCATTTTCCGGCAAAAATCTGAGCTTTTAAGCATAAAATATGTTTCAGAATAACCGGAAATTCCCGGCTGCCATTTTTTTTGCCCAAAAAAACAGGGGCATTGCAACCTTCCTGGCGGTTGGGCAACACCCCTTTTGATGTTATGGCGATTTGACCGGGATATGGCACATTACGGCAAATCAGCTATTTCCTTGTAAGTGCTCATATCATTGGGATCCAGATAAGCTGTAAAGGCTCCCGTATAGTAGCGGCTTTTGCCGCTGACGTAGGTAGGGACCGCCGGCGGAACCGGGAATACCTTTTTCAGCTCCCGAACCTGCAGGCCGGAAACGTGTCCGTCAGCAAACAACGTGTTGCAGACTCCGCCGTGGATAAAGAAAGCACTGCAATATACTTCTGTGGTAGAAAAGCCGGTTGTAAGCCGATGATAGGTATTATTGCTCTTCAAACTGAATCCATCCATCATGATCACCAGCGCATCCGGGCCCACGTCACGGCTTTTGCAGTTCCAGTCCGTTACATTCTGGCCATCCAAAGCAAAAACGCTGTTGGTATCGTTGGTCCCGTAAGGTGCCGGATAACTGTAGTAGTGCGGCTGTTCGACCTGCTGCGATACCGACAGACTATCGAGCGAGGGACAGAAAAATACTGCCTGCCTTTCCAAAAATCCGCCGTCAATAAGTTTGCCCCCCCAGGTTTTCTTATTGTGGCTGTAAAAATAGGGACCGTTGGAAACAGTACCGTAAGCATGGATCGCCAAGCCCATGTTTTTGAGGTTGCTCATGCAATTGGCGGCCCGGCCACGTTCACGGGCGGCGCTCAAGGCCGGCAGCAGCATTGCTGCCAATATGGCGATGATGGCGATCACAACTAAAAGTTCAATGAGGGTAAAGCATGCTTTACCCTGCCCATGGGCAGGGTAACACTGAACATTAGATTTCCCCGAAGCACAAACCAAAGATTTCTTCATCATGACAACTCCCTTTCTTTATAAACTGTTTTCAGCATTCTGTTCTAAATATAACACGGCGAAAATAAAAATGCAATATTTGCAGCAATAAAATTATAAAAAAGCGTCAAATATTTGGGAGATACTTGACGCTTCAGGAGAAGTGGCCGGTTCAATTAATGTTTTTTGATCACATAGCGGAATACTTTGCCATCAACAGGCAGCTGCAATTTGCCGTTATCCGCAGTGATGATTTGCTGCGTAAGCTGTTTGCCCTGCCGATCGATTCCGGTCACTGCGGCTTTGCCGTCAAACGGCAGCTTGAGCGTCACGGTTTCCGGCTTTTTGAACGGTGCCGGAGTAAGTTCCAGCGTCTTGCCGAATGTACGCAGCGTGTAATCATATTGCGATTGGATCTGCTCAAGTTCCGTTATTCCGGCGCAATAGATCAGATTGCCTTCCTGCATCAAATCGGAGCGCTTGCCTGCTTTGTTCAATGCCGAATACGCCTCCAGTTTGCCCGGCAGGTACGCCGCAAAGCCTTCCGGCGGCAAAACGTATTCTTTGCCGTGCAGCGTTACGGTGAAATTTTCTTTATCGTTCAGATTGACCGCCACTTCCAGACCGTTGGCGTAAACGATCTTGACCTGATTGCGGTCAAGGGTATCTGCCGCAACGGCACTTTCCAGCGGCTTGAGCAAACCGTTGACGTTGTAAAGGATCGACTTGACCGGAGTCAGCGCATAATATTTCTGTGCCGGTTGCACCAGAAAGTAGCTGCGGATAAAATAATCCGGCAGCGGCGAGAGCGGCGCTCCGTGGTAATTGCCGAAAATATGTCCGGTATTGCCGTAGGCATATTGATAGGCCAACAGTTTGTAAGACCACTTTTGCGGCTCGCCGCCCTTGGCGCCCTTGTAGTTGATCCACCCGAGTTCATAGCCGCAATCGTTGCTCATGGTGTGCAGTTTGCGCAAATTGAAATCGGGTATCACATTCATATACATGCGCTGCGGCTGGGCGTAGCTGTCGCAGAGTCCGGCAAAGAACATCTGGGTTTTGCCTTCGGAAAGCACCGGGCCGAAATCGGCTTCTTCCGCCCGCAGACTTTCGACCATCACCCGGTAGGCCGCCGAAAATTTTCCGGCATCCGGCGTGCGGGCATCGTAGTCAGTGTAACGCCAACAGGGCGGGCAGGTTATCTGGTCAAGATAGGCGCAGGTGGGCTTGAACATATCTTTGTACAGGGCGTTGAATTTTTTCTGCAGATCGACCATCCGGCTCATCTTGGTTTGTTTGCAGTTGCCGGAGCTGTAAAGCCAGTTGCCGTTGCTGTCCAGATTGAGCATATCAGGATCCCACGCATCCCGGGCCACCGGATTCAGCAGCATGTGGTCGGTGTAAATACCGATGCGGTAATCAAGTTTGCGCATCCGCTCAAAAAATTCCGCCAGTTTGGCATCGCCGCCGATCTGCGGTTCGGTAAAACTTTTGATAAAGGTACTCGGCCCGCCGTCCCGCCGTGGGTGATACATGCGGTTGATATTGCCGTGCAGCCGCACGTTGAGTTTTTCCATGCCGTAATCTTTGGCCTCCTGCCACTGGGCAAATTCTTCATCAAAGTAACTCATATAAGGCAGTTTGCAATACCACATGCGCGTGGCCCAGACTTCTTCGGCGGTAGTTGCCAGATATTCCCGCCTGGGGTTGGGTATATTGGGCAGCACGGCTGCGATATTGTCGCTGATCGTGACCATGATACGGTCCCGGGCGGGATTGCGCTTGCCGTCAGTTTTGGGCCAGTAGTAACTGCCGCCGTTGATGACCGACACATCCCGGACGATCCGGGAGGGATCCCCCGCATTGGGGTCGGCCACCCAGCGGTGGTCGGCGGTCACCAAGTTGAGCACAAATTTGCCGCCGGGGGTGCTGCTGGATTCGCCGAACAATCCGGAGGCATCGCTGTTGTACCAATCCACAAAACTGGATATATAGATATTTTCTCCGGCAAAGATCCCCGGCGGATTGCTGGGATGGATCCAGCGGCCCAGATTCAAATACGGTATTTCGATAACTTTTCCGGAAATCCCGGTAATGGCGCCGAATTTAAACTCGCCGACCATTGCTGACGGGCTTTTGAGGTCAACGATCAAGGTGTTGTCGATCACTTCCAATGTCCAGCTGGCCGGATAGGTCGTTTGGCCGTCGATGGTGTAAAGCCACTCCAGCGTCAGTTTTTTGCCGTTGACCTGACTTTTCTGCAGCCGGGCCTTGACCCGGGAGCTGTTGGGAGCGAGCAAACTGTCGCTTTTGACCGGATAAACATTATCCAGCGCCCAGTAAAAGCCGCCGCCATTCATCGGCTTGAAGCTCTGACCGTTGTAATCAGCACTTATATCGCTCAAAGTACCGGTCTTGGGTTCGACTTTGAAGAGCAATTTTTTGCCGGAAGCACTTACGCTGGTAAATTGCCAGGAATTTTTATCGGCACTCAGCGTGACTTGGGCAGGTTCGCCGGCGGTAGGCAGAATGGTTTCCTCCCGGGTGGGAACGCCCAGCTTTTTATAGCTCAGCACCCGGCAATCTTCCAGCGGACCATCCGGGCGTTTGTAAACGTGCAGACTGTCGAAGTAGGTCACACGCCTGTCTTCGTTGAAGCCGCTGAAGGTTATGGAAACGATCTCCGCCGGAGCTTTGACCATATTTTTCAGCGGTTTCATGTGGATGCCCCAGCCGTTTTCCAGCATACCGCCCATATTGCCGGTGCAGTGCAGTTTGCCTGCGGCATCTTTGTACTGGATGCTGTAACTCAAAGCCGGACGGGGCTGGCCGTAAGCGGTGGCGAACCGCCAGATGGCCACGGTATCAAAGTCTTCGGTAACTTTGATCGGTTCCGGCGGCGTGAGCACTACTTTGGCATCTTTGCTGGGGTAATCACCTTTGGCAAATTCAGTCCTCAATACATAATCGCTCCAGAGCGGTTCTTCTTTGCTGCGGGTGATGACCGGTTTGACGGCGCCGGAAGTGTAGCTCATCTGCCAGTTGGTCAAATCATCAAAAGTCACCAGCGGTTTGATAGTTTCCACCTTGCCGGACAAGTGACGGCTGCGGGGATAAGCAACTTTATCGGCAGAGCGGTTATCCAGTTGGCAGCTCACCATTTTGCCGATAGTTGGCGGCATTATTTCATTTTTTTTTACCATGATCTTGCCGATGATCCCGGCAAAATTACCGCCCAGCGTTAAATCGGCACTGCCGCCGGGAGAAGTGGTTTTGATCAATTTGCCGACAGCTTTGCCATCGGCAAAAAGTCCGGCTTCGGTACCGTTCCAGGCAAAAGCGAGCGTAACGGTGCTGTTGGCGCTCAGCAGCGATTTGACCGTGAAGCTATCCTGACCATATTTAACGATTATATCGCCCTGTGCAGTGGAGCTGATATTGAGTTTGCCCCAGCTGAGGATATTGCTGTCCAGTAACTTTTCCGGCTTGAGCAGCAGCGATATCTGAGTATTGGCGGGCACTCTCTTTACTTGCGCACTCTTTTCGGGGGTGAACTTATAGAAATTGCCCGTTACCCGCCGGTCTTGCGCAAAAATCACACTTTCAGTGTTTGCCAGCGGCTGATTGTTCTGCAATGCTTGCCAATTTTGCCGGATCGCTTCGGCACTCAGCATTTTTTTATGGATGCGCACCAATGCGATCTTGCCGGTAAAGTTTTTGTTCCAGCCCAGCGAGTTGCCAATATTGAGCACGCCGTTGGGATCATATTTGGGGATCCCGGATTCATTGTTGGTACGCAATGCTTTGCCGTCACGGTAAGCGATGCTTTTTTCCGGATCGCCGGTCAACACATAGTAGTGATATTTACCGGGAGTCAAGGCGGTGTAGACCCGTCCGGCGGCATTTTTGCTGCTGACATTGTTGATCAGGTAGCAGTCGATATTTTTTGCCCCGTAAAAATTCGGGAAGCCGAAACTGCCGCGCATTAAAACTGCATATCCGCCGGGCAGTTTATCCGGTTGGCAATACACTTCCAGCGCAAAACCCTCATTGCCCCAGTTGGGGATGTTGTTGAATTTTACGGCCTTTTTAGCGGGAAAAGTCCACGCATTATCCGGGGCGGGAGCCTTTTCCACACCGCTAAGCGTCAACTCTCCGGCCTCCGGAGCGGCGGCCGGTTCGGCGGCTGAAGCGCTATTGGCAAGTTCCCGGCGATCTTCGTTGAAAATCAAAGATTTATCCTGCGGCAAAGCTTGATCGTTCTGCAGCGCAGCGTAATTATTTTTGATCTCCGCGGCAGTCAGCGCCCGGTTGTGGATGCGCACGACTGCAACTTCGCCCTTGAAATTGTTGGCCCAGCCCAGCGAATGGCCGATATGCAGCGTATTTTTGGCATTGTACACCGGTATACCGGAAACCTTGTTGGTGCGCATGAGTTTGCCATCCCGGTAAGCGATGCTTTTTTCCGGATCGCCGGTCAGCACATAGTAGTGATATTTGCCGGGAGCCAATGCCGTGTAGACCCGGCCGGCGGAATTTTTCTTGCCGGAATTGACCAAATAGCAGTCAATGTTTTTTGCTTTGCGGATATTCGGATAGCCGAAGCTCCCCCGCATCAGCACGGCATATCCGCAATCATCAGCGGCCGGTTTGGCCCACACTTCCAGCGTAAAACCGGCTTTGCCCCAATCGGGGATATTCCGGAATTCCACGCCTTTGCGGGCCGGAAAATTCCACGGTGCAGCCAATGTTGATAAGGCACTCAAAGTCAGCGCCGCAATAACTGTCAAACGGAACGATTTCATCTTTACAATATCATCTTTCGGAAAATTCAGGTTCAAAGTCCATCAAAATAATCAAAATCAGCAGCTTCCCAACTGTAATTGCGGGCGGTACTGCGGAAACCTTTCACGGAGCCGGTCTTGACTTCGCCGCCTATTTTCAGCACATTGATCGCATCCGGGTGATTATCCGGCACTGAGCTGTTGACCTTGAATGGATAGCAGTCAAAAGCAATGGCGTTGCCCGGTTCATGGGTGATCATCCAGCGGTGATATTTGGCATCCAAACTGGCATATCTGCTGAAGTTGTACCAATAGCTGGTCATAACATTGCTGCCGCTTATCGCATAATTATTGCTGTCGGAAGGACACTGGTAATACGGCTTCATATTAGCATAATTTTCGGTAACATTTTTATTGACCATGTTTTCGGGGAAGTAGCCATCCCGATAGAGCAGCCACCAGGGAGTATCGGAAGCTCCACCGCCGCTCCGGTCATTTACTTTTTCAGCGGTCGGAGATTTTTCGCTGATTACCAGAAAATCTTTGTTGTTTCCGGCATACATGTGTACAGCCAGCCCGATTTGTTTGAGTTTGCCAATGCAGTTTGCACTTCTGGCCCGTTCCCGGGCGGCACTCAAGGCCGGCAGCAGCATCGCCGCCAGAATGGCGATGATGGCGATCACAACGAGCAGTTCGATCAGCGTGAAAGTGTGTTGCTTTTTCATGATTCTTCCTCTTTCTGGGTTATATTTATGTTTATTTATGTTGAATACTTTTGTTGTTTTTCCGCCGGTCACTGAAATCGCAGAATTTTACCACGCACCGCTGCTTGATCCCCCGGGGGGCGCCGTCGGGATGCCGCCGGACGTGACAGAGCAGATTCCACGCTTTGTCAGCCAGATGCCGGTACGCTTGCGTACTGTAAACTGCCACTGAATTTTCCTGCGCCCGGCTGCGGTCGTGAGTGATCAGAAAACCCGTAT
The DNA here is from genome assembly GCA_015061575.1 of Lentisphaerota bacterium. Lineage (GTDB taxonomy): Bacteria > Verrucomicrobiota > Lentisphaeria > Victivallales > Victivallaceae > SIG78. The sequence continues at coordinate 58,740 of SUWF01000006.1, read as the reverse complement.
CGTAGATGCCCCGTTTATTGAATTCCTCCACCAGTTTTTTGCGGGAATCATCCACCACCCAGACCACTTCCGGCAGTTTTTTCAAGCTGCAGAGATGTTCCACATATTTTTCGATATTGCCGCAATCTTTAAGCGGAAAATTATCCAATTCAGAATTGAAAAGTGAATAACTGCGCTTGACTGCCCGGAATTCCGCTATGATCGAGGCGTGGTTGTCCCGCTCCAGACAGCTCTTGAAACTCCAGAATATATCCAGCGAACGCATCCCCTGCATGACCAGATTGCCGATAAATTCGTTGAACAGTTCTATGTGATCCCAATCCACCCAGTTTATCCGCACATCATCCGGCGGACGGTTGGTGCTGACAAAGGGGATATGGCGCTTTTGCAAATACTCCACGGCCGCAGTGGAAAACGAGCTGTAAATAAATATAACTCCATCATCGCCCGAAAGATCCGCCTGCTGGAAGCACTCCAGTACATTGCTCTGCAGCGGATCGCATAAACGCAGTTCAAAACCGGCATCTCTGATGCTTTGCACCAGCGGCTGGATTATGGGGTCAACGGTGTAGATAGTTTCTATATGCGCACTTACCAGCACGATCCGCACCGGACGGTTGGAACGGCTCAAAGCCATGGCGCTCAACCGGGTACCCTGATTATCCGGCTCGATACAGCCGCAGTTTTTCAATTCAGTAAAAACTTTGTGCAAAGTGCGGCTGGATACGGCAAATTCCTGCATAAGCTGACGCCGCGGCGGCAGCCGGTCGGTGTAACACCCATCGGCTATACGCTGCTTGAGTTCAGCGCAAATCTGCTGATATTTGACGTTCACAGGCATACGGCAACTCCACAATATTACCAACTGTAATTATTGTACTACATTTCTTGAGTGTTGTCAAGAGCCGCCGCCAGCAATCTTAAAAATGATTTACCTTAAAAAAAGTAAGCCGCAGTCCCCGGTAACTTATACTGCAGAGTGCAGGGTAGTTTCACAAGGCAATATTTTTTACCGGCGGCACATAATTTTTATCGCCGCCATATTTTTTCCACATGCAGTAAACGACCAGCAGCAGCGTTACAGATATGACCGTAAAGATAAAGTCCCAGACAAATATGTAACGGTAGCCGAAGTAATCGATAAATACTCCACCGCCAGCGTTGGCTACGATCAGCGTGATCGCTCCGATCATGGCATTGGCCGAACTGAATTGTCCGTATTTTTCGCGCGGGTAGAGCCGTACCGCCAGCGGCAGACTGCTGGCCGACTGCAATACATAAGTTGCTGCGATCATGAGCGATACAATAAAGAATGAATTGTAATCTCTGCAGTAAAAAAAGCCGAACACATTGGTCAGAATGATCAATATCCCGCCGCAGATAAACACCCGCAGCGGATGCAGTTTATCGACGATCCACCCCAGCGGCACATAGGCAAAAAGCATCAGCAGCGATGCCGTGGCCGTGATATGCCCGTACTGCTCAATAGTCAGGCCCAATTCCTCTTTGGCAAAGAGCAAGTTGAACATGACCCGGCAGGCGTTGCTGGTGGTATTGATCGCCAGCCCGATGAACAGACAGAGAAAAAACGGTATGCTGAAGCACTCCCGGGCATATTTGCTGACCATTCCGAAAACCGACACTTTGGTGATTTTTTCCGGCGGCGGATATTCCCCTTCTTTTACCCGCCAGCACATTGAGCTGAAGCCGAACAAATAGACCAGCGCCACCCCGGTGAAGATCCACGGCACCATCTGACGCTGATCCGCCAACGGCAGAATGTATTTGGAAAATATGATCCCCGCTGTAGTCCCCACCACCCGGAACAGCGCCAGAAAACGCCCCACCAGCGGCTTGGGCACCACATCCGCAAAGATGTAAAAAAAGACCGACTGCACAAACCAGTTGAAAGTCTGGAACCCCACCGCAAAAATAGCCATCAAGGTAATAATGACAGTGGCCGGATTGCCGTTATCGTTCCACGCCAGATCATAAAGCCAGCGGCCGATAACATCTGACCAGCCCACCAGAATCAGAAATACCACCACAAAGGGCGTGGCAAAAAGCAAATAAGGACGCCGCCGTCCCCACTTGGTGCGGGTGCGGTCGCTGGAAGTGCTGACGATCGGGTTGATGATAAAGTTCAACGCCGCCGGCAGACTGCCGACCAGCAGCCCGATCAAAGTGTTGCTGGCCTGATGCTGACGCAGTACCACCGGCAGCAGCGTCGGGATCAGCAGTTCCATCATGGTGTAACAAAAATCGCCCCACAACAGCCAGACAAATAAATAGATCAAACCCTTGAAGGTGTATTGCAAGGTTCCGCAACGGTAAATGCTTGGATTGTCAGTGTTTCCGGGTGCCGGATTGACAGGTTCGCTCATAAAAACTCAGTGATTCAAACTGCCGCTAATTGGCCCGTTCCGGCTGTCGGCAGCTGTAACGCCGGAACGGGGATTTTACTCAGACTATTTGATCCAGACTATCGTGTAGGCTTTCAGCAAATCCTTCGGCAGAACAATTGTGACGGTCTGGTCGGAGTTAGCTTTGAAACTCAATGGTTTGCGTCCGTCAAAGTCGGGCGATACAGCGTAAACACTCTGCACATTTTCCGCCGGAATTGTGAATGTGATATCCTTTTTCAGCGGCGGAAACGGCACTTTGGGCAGACTCATCGGCAAAGGTTCGCCTTTTTTCAGATGGGCGCCCATGCCGTTGAGAAAATGCACGGCCAGCGCTTTATCCTGCCGGTAAATGCTGCTGTATACCTTCTGCGGGGCATCGGTCTGCCAATACAATGCGTTGCTGAAGATCTTCCGCAAGGCCTGTGCATATTGGGCGGCCAGTTTTTCGTCCAGCTGATTTCTCCACGGCTCCAATATCCGGCCTTCGTCGAAGAACAACAGCTGGGCCAGCGGAATGATTTCGTAGTAAAAACGTCCTTTGCCGTATGCTGCTTCGGCAAACACCGGCAGCAGTTTATTATTTTCGTTCAAGCCCCAGAGCAGTGACTTTTTGGGGAACGGCTTGCTGAGGCGGTACCACATGCTTTTGCCCTGCAAAGTTTGCAGTTGGCGGCGGTCGGGAGCGGGACTTATACTGGTGATGATGTTGCGCCGGGTGGGGCTTTTGACCGTAAAGTTGAACACATCCGCAAAGGCCCAGTTTTTGCGCAGATTGCCCATGGCATCCTGCATACCGGCCACTCCGGCCAGATGCACCGTGCCGCCCTGCCGGGCAAAATCTTTGATGACCTTGACCTGCTCATCGCTCAAACAGCCGTTGACGTTGATGGAAAGACTCTTGTATTTTTTGAGCACTTCCGGTTTCAGGCTCATTTCGCCGATGATTTCGTAGGGTATGTGCATGGTTTCCAGCGTCTGCGCCAGGCCCAGCATGTGCGGGTAGACGTGATAATCTTTGTTCCAATCCCGGCTGGAGGCCGAAAAGAGCAGCGCCAGTTCCGCCACCGGACGGGCCACTGACCGATCCATGTTATCCGGCGATGATTCAAAGTGTTTGAACGTCTTGGGCCGCTTGGGCGGATATCCCCAGCGGGTCATAGCGGTCTGGTTGGTCATGTTGCAGACGGCCCAACCGGCGTAAAAAGCTTCGTACATTTTTTCGCCGTCCAACCCGCCATAGACCCAGCTCCAGATCGGGGTATTAAACGCCACATTCAGCAGATTGACCATTCTGCGCAGCGGCAGCAGCGGGCGCAAACTCTGCAGGCAGTTGCGGCTCATGATTTCGGTACCAAAGTAGTTGATCGCCCGGGCTTCCTGCGTCAGATCGCCGCCGATCGCCAGCGACGATGCCCGGCTCATAAATCCCCAGTGAGTGTTGTACATGCAGATTGCCAGATTGGGGTTGATCTTATCGGCTTCGCGCCGGAAATCCACCCACCAGTTGGCCACCATGATCTTACGCCATTCCAAAAACTGCTTCCACAAGGGATCGTTGCGGTTTTCGATGCGCTTATCCAGCTCGTTCAACGGCAGCTGCCAGTTGGTATCGCGGTAAAACTTATTGCGGCAATGACTGCAGCCGCAGATTTCAAACATAAAGGTCGCTTCATCGGCCTGCAGACCATCGATCCCGGCTTTGACCGTGCGCAGCGCATAGTCAAAATACTGCCGTTTGAGTTCCGGATTCATCAAACACATCTGGCCGTTGGGCGTCATGGAAACCATGCTGCGCACAGTTTCGCCCAAACGTTTGGCCATCACCCGGAAACCGCTGTCGGTGTTCCACAGCAGGATCACATCCTGGTGGTCAATGACTTTCATGCCCCGTTTATGGGCTTCCCGAGCCAATTTGCCAATCATTTCCACGCTGCGGTCAAGGTGGGCCGGATAGGTGTGGCGGCTCATCATGCCGTTGATCATAACTGCCTGCGCTCCATCGCGCTGCAGTTCGTCAAAGACCGCTTTCATATCTGCCGGATCCCGACATTCATCCAAGGTTGCCGTATTACCGCCGAGGTGATAGCTGTTGGCGTTCCAGCGCCAGTGCAGTTCCGGCGCATCCGGCGGCGGCAGCGCAATGGGTTTTTCCACTGTCCGGAGCTTGCCGGCAGCTTCCCTGCCGGGGATCGGCATATTGATAAGATCCAGTGCCGGAGGCAGTTCTGCTTCCGGTTTATAGTGTTGGTTCTGAAACATTATTGATGCTTCAAAGCCATCGGTCACCCAGAATCCCCGCCGGAAGCTGAAGTCCTCCGCTTCCGCCAGCAAAAACTGTGACGCAATGCCCGAAAGCAGAAAATCACCGTCAAATTTAATATCCGCCACGCCATCTTTGCCGACCCATACTGCCATCGACACCACCGCCAGCTGCGCTTTTTTCACCTTCAGATCTTTGACCATCGTCCGGCCGTTGACTGACACCGTGAATTTATTGGCATGACCGCCAAAGTTTCCGGCACTGACCGTAAAAATATGTACCCCGGGATACAATCCGGAAAACCGGAATACCGCATTTTTGCCCGCCATGGAGCTGTAATATATACCTTCCGGCGAATCCACATTGCGCCGGAGTTTGGCGCCCGGCAGCCAGCCGTATTTTTTAGCCGGATCGAATGGCGCATCATCCACCGTTGTAAAGTTTTTGCCATGCTTGAGCGAACCGAAGCTGAAGGCGTTATTGACCTGCAGCGCCCGAATTTCATGGTAGTGGCTCAATGCGTGATGTGCCGGATAATCCTTATCCATAACGCCTTCCCGGATAACGATCTTGCACCCGGTCATCCCGCCCAGCCCGGCCAGATTCGATCCGCCCCGGAGCGTCAGAAATTGCTGGTTGCGCACCACGTCCCACACCCCCCGGATAACGCCCCGGTTGTATTGCGACATATATTCGCCGGGGCCGATGGGATTGAGGTCAAAAACCACGTTGAAATCCTTATTGTCGCTGATCGTCAGATAGCGCCACGTTACCTTATCCAGCGCACCCTGCGGAGTTTTTTGGCTGCTGAAGATGCCCTGACCGGGGTTCCAGGAACGGGTGTTGACTTTCAAGCCCCGGTATGCCATGCCGTCGATCAGCTGCATGGGTATTTGCAGCGTCATGATGCGATCCGGCTGCCGGGGATTGGGGCGGGCTTCGCCTTTCATGGAAATTTCCAGCTGCGCAGCATCACTGCTGAGTACGATCTCCTGCCGGATGCAGTTATCTGTATCTTCCCGCCAGAGGTTCCAGACTTTGGAGCCGTCCTGCAAGGTCTGAAAGGTGGACTTTACCTCCGGATCGCCAGCTTGGTTCAAGGCGCTGCTGGTCAGGGATTTGATCAGTGTTTGGCCTTTGTAAAGCACCGCAAAATCATTACCGTTTTTCCGGACTTCAAACACGCCGGAAGCGTTGAGCAGCATCGCTGCAGCAGTCAGCAGCAGAGCAGTTGTACTTTTGAATATTGTCATAAATCACCTGTATTTATCAGCGGTTGTAGTTGCTGGAAACATCCGGCTCAATCAAAGTGTAAATACCCGTCTGGAATATAACAGCCTTTATTTTGCTTTCCTGGGCATTTACTGCTGTAACGTGACCGCCCAGCCGCAGCGTGTTGACCACGCCGGGGTGGATCATTGTCGGAGTACCGCCGGAGGGGATCGTCTGACCGCTCCACGGCGCCATATCCATAGCAAAAGAAGCCATCGGGTCATCCCGGCCGATGATCATACGGGGCCCCAGCGGACGATCCGATCTCAAAGTCCAGGCTTTGCAGCTACCGTGACTGCGGATCAGCATAAGGTAAGAACATTTGCTTTGGCTTATATCAAAATACTGCGTATCGCTGGGACACTGGAACTTTTGCACTTTATCGAGAATATCGTTGGCCAGTTCGCCGAAATATCCGCCATAAATCAACTTGGTTTGCGGCTGCGAGCCGCCGTTGCTGACTCCGCCGGTAATGCTCCAACCGCTGATGGCCACACATTTTTGGCAGCTGGCAGTACAATTTTTGTGCAGGGCATGTACCGGCAGACAGCCGTCATAGTCTTCGGCATACATCATTGCAGCCAACCCGATCTGCTTGAGTTTATTTACGCAGTTGCTCTGCCGGGCCCGCTCCCGGGCGGCCGAAAGCGCCGGCAGCAGCATCGCCGCTAATATTGCAATGATGGCGATCACAACCAGGAGTTCAATGAGGGTGAAGCTCAGAATTTTTGACTTTGCAGTGGTGGATTTTGATTTTTGCATGATTTTTCTCCCATTTAAATATCAGGTTGCTTTTATTATATTTTTACTTTGACAGTTTCCCGGTAATTTACGACTATGGGTACTTCCCGGCAAACTGGCTGGGGGTGATTCCCCGCCAGCAGCTGCACTGCCAGTTTGCCCATGCAGTGACGGTCAATGTTTACACTGGTGATCCCTTGCTGATTCATCGCCAGCGCTGCAGAGTCTTCCAGCGTCAGCAGCGATATTTGCTGCGGAACACTGCGCCGGAGCTTTTGCAGTACATTATATACTGCCAGAGCTTGCGAGGCATAGGTGGTGATGATCGCATCGATATCCGGCCGCATCTGCATCACAACTTCAAAGCGGTTTTTGGTCACTGCGTAGTTATCCTGGCAGAACAATTCCAATTCCGGATCATATTGCAGATGGTTTTCCTGCAATCCAGCCTGGTAGCCGCTTCTTATCGGATTGAACACGGTGGGGCCTTCATGGATCAGCAAGATCTTTTTGCAGTTGCTGTCGGCAAGGATCGACACTGCTTTGATAATTTGCTTGAAGCGGTTGCGTACTACCTGATGACAATGTTTGATCCGTTCGGCATCAAAACGGCAGCGGTCAGTCAAATCGTTCAGCACCACCAGCTGACACTGCCGTTCCAGCAAAAAATCCAACACGCCGTGAAAGTTGGAAAGCGAACTGATCACCACCGGCACATGCAGCGGCAGCTTTTTCATCAAATCCCAATCCACCAGGCCTACTGTATCGTAATTGGCAATGGGGAAGTTCTGTATTTTTATGCCGCTGATCCGGGCCTGTTCACAAGCACCTTCCAGCTCGGGCGAAAAATACGGTTTTATTTCATCCGGAGCTATTTGCAGATAGTAGATTTTGCGTACCCGGCTGCTGGCCGTAAAACTGCCTTTGCCCCGGAACCGCACGATTTCGTTGCGCAGCACTAATTCATCCAATGCCCGGGTGATGGTCATATAAGCCACACCGAAGCGCTGTTGTAATTCTTTAGCTCCCGGCAGCGGATCCCCGGGCGGCAAAAGTGCAAATTCAGCGCTCAAACCATCCACCAGCTGTTGATGGATGGAATCAGCTTCTGTGCTGCGATCCAGCTGAAAACCTTTACCCATAAACGGAATACTCCCCTGAAATTCTGGGGCTTCCCGGCACTTTCGGCCGGGATAGCTCGACTTTTTCAGCAATAAGTATAATGTAGAATGAATAAGTTTTCAAGCGTCAGAAACTTTTTTTTGCTGCAAATATATAGATAAACGCAGTTTTTCGGCCGGGATAAGTAGATATATGCTGCAAAAATCTATTGCTCATCCGTAAAACCAGCTGCCATTTTTCCGGGCAGGTATTTTATGGCAGCTGGTTGGGTCTGCGTTTGCGCATCCGGGCGGCGAACATGGAGTCGCAGTTTTCGCTGGCTCCGGTTATGATCAGCATCCCGCCGGTGGGTTCGCCCGTCAGGGGATTGGCAAAGTCTTCCAGCTCAAATTCCGGGTGACGGCTCAAAAAATCCTTGACCATCGCCCGGTTTTCGGCTTCAAATACCGAACAGGTGGCGTAAACCAGCACTCCGTTGGGCCGGAGCGCATTGAGTACATTTTCCAATACAGTGCGCTGAATAGCGTTGACCTTAGTTACTTCCTCCGGAGAGCTGTTCCAGCGTCCGTCCGGATTGCGGCGCCATACACCCGAACAGCTGCAGGGCGCATCGATCAATATGCCGTCAAAACTGCTGCTTTTGCGGGGAGGAACTTTGTTGCCGTCCCACGGGCGGGTTTCGATATTGGGAAAACCGCTGCGCCGGGCCCGGCGTTTGAGATCTTCAAGTTTGTAGGTGCGTATATCGCCGGCTACGACTTTGCCGGTACGCTGCATAAGTTCAGCCAAGGCCAGGGTTTTGCCGCCGGCACCGGCACAGCAGTCCCACCAGCGTTCGCCGCGCCGGGGGGCGCACACGGCAGCGATCACCTGCGAGGCCAGATCCTGCACTTCCACCCGGCCCGACCGGTAGGCTTCCAGAGTATATAAATTTACCGAACCGGCGGTCACGGCCAGCGCATTGCTCAATTTAGCATGGCGTTTGACGGTCAAACCGGCGGCGGATAACTCTTTTTGCACAGCTTCCACCGGCGCATTCTGCACCCGCAGCCAGAGCGGCGGACGTTGGGCCAGGGCGGCGTAATATGCGTTCATATCGGGCATTTCCTGCAAAAATTCCCGACTCCAAAGACTCTGCAAATTGGCAAACTCCGGCAGTGGCGCGGCTTGCTGGGTGTACTGCTGCATTAAAAACGCAAATCGTTGCTGAATATCCATTTGTAATAATTGTTCTGAATATTTCACCAGCTCAAATTCCCGGCACAACAGCTGGTGCGCCGGTTCGGGCGGCAAGCCCTCCAGCAGCCACGCCGTCCACAGCAGCATGGCTGTACTGCGCCCGGCAAGCTGGCGGCTTTCGCCGGATTCCAGCAGTTTTAATTCATGGTCATCCAGCAGCTGTTTGAGCCAGCCGTAAAAGCGGAAAAATGCAAAGATGCTTTCGCTGAACAAGCGGCGGTCACGGGAGCCGAAACAGCGGTTTTCCCGCCAATATCCGCTCAAAAACCGATCCAGCGCCCGTTTTTCCACCATGACCATATAAATAGCCCGGTCAAAAATATTGCGTAAATTTTTCAGTTGGGTATACAGCCGTTTATCGGTCAGCTCTCCGGCGGGGGGATTTTTTTTCATGCTTACTCCTGCGCCACCGTTATCCGGGCGGTTTTGGGATGGAAATTTTTGATCTTTATGTTGCTTACCGCCGCTGGTGTGCTGACAGTCACCGGCAATTCGTACTGGCCGGGTTTATCGACTTTATCGAGCTTGATCGAGGCATTGAAATCCTGACTTTGCAGCTGTTTGAGCGTACTCCAGGTGCCGCCGGCGCTTACGGAAATGGTTTCCGGCTCAACTTTAGCCACCTGAAACTTCCGGGTGTGTTCGGCGTTCTGGGTTATCAGCAGCGGCACTGCCTGAAAATTCCTGCTGGTCATCACTTTGTTTACTTCCACCTGGGCGGTGACTTTATTTTGATTGCACTGGATCCCGGCAGGTATATCCAAATCGCACTCATAAGAAAAGTTGCCCCGGAGCCGTCCACCCAGCGGAATATAGCTTATATTGATGCTGTCCAGCGAGGACAACAGCCGTTCCGAACCGCTTACCGTGACTGTTTCCGGCACAAATTTGATCGATTTGATCTCGTAGTCGCCAGAAACCATATCGGCCGGGCCGTAGGGATGTTTTACCGGCAATTCCTTGCTGAGGACTTTTTCCAGATGCACGAGTATGGTATCCGGCGAGATCTCTTCCACGCGTATATTTTTGTCGAGTCCCTGCACATCAGCATTATTCAGCTGCAGACGGTAAGGTTCGCCCGGAACGATATTTTCCAGCTGGATCTTGTGGTTGATCGTGACATTGTTGGATTTGGTTTTTTTCATCACGCTGGGATGCGCCACGACCTTCAACGAGGGGTGGATATCTATTTTTTTGCTCAACATCCAACCGGGCGGCAGCTCTACATTGATGGGAATATAGGGCAGGGTATCCTTTTTTTCCTGCGCTTTGGGCATGATCGCCCCATAGAGCAGCAGGGTCAGAAACAACGCTATGACTTTGCGCAGCCAGTCTCGTTTGATAAAATCAACGATAAATTGCCATTTTGATCTTTTTTGCATACTGTTACTTTGCCTCCGGCTTGGGGTCGTTGCTTGCAGGGTCTTCATCGCCATGGAAGTTTACATCGCCTTCCTGTTCATCGGAGGTGTCAAATATATCGGTCAGCGGTTCGTGGTTCTGGCCGTTGCCCATGAGCAATTTGTTCAGTTCATTGACCAGAGCGTTTTCGCTTAAACCACGCATGATCTCGCCCTGACAGGCGATGCTTATATCGCCGGTTTCTTCGCTGACGACTACTACGGCGGCATCTGTTTCTTCGGTGATGCCCAACGCTGCCCGGTGGCGGGTACCCATGGTACGGGATAAATTCGCATCCCGGGAGAGCGGCAAGATCGCCCGGGCCGCTACGATCCGGTCCTCCCGGATGATCACCGCTCCGTCATGCAGCGGCGAATTGGGATAAAATATGGATTGCAGCAGCAGCGCATTGAGTTTGCAGTCAAGTTTGACCGCATCTTCCACAATGGCCCGCATACCAATGCGCCGTTCGATCACCACGATCGCCCCGCATTTTCTGCCGGCCATGCTGTTGATGGCGCTGACCAGATCCGAGATCGTTTCCCGCTTGCGGCTGCGCAGCGAAAACCAGCTGCCGATCTGGGCAAAGGAACGCCGCAGCTCCGGCTGAAAGATCACGATCAGGGCAAACGCCAGCAGTTCCAGTGATTTCTGCAGCAGCCAGCTGATCACCTTGAATTGGAGTCCTTCGGCGGCCAGATAGAGCAGCAGCAGCGATACGATCAAACCGGCCAGCACGTTAGCCGCACGGGTGCCCCGCAGATAATAGAGAGTCTTGTAGATAACAAATGCTATCAGCAGAAACTCCGTAGTTACCCGCAGTATCTCTTTGATAACTGGCAGTATATTTTCAATAAACATCCACAAGGTCATTATTTTTTCTCCGGCAATTTTTTCAGGAGTATATCTTCCGGGGCGGGGCAAACACAGCAAAATCGGTCACGCCGTAATGCTGCGGGGCATTTCCACGCAATATTTTAAGCTCAAGATATTGCGCATTGACCGGCGCAAAACTGCGGAAGTCGATGTTCAGATCCTGTTCATTATTGCTCATATCCAGCATAAAATCCAGTTCCTGCTGCTGGCTGTCAAAGAATCTGACCTGATATTTTACCGGCACAAAATCGATCCCGTTCGCCCGGTCGATATTCTGTTCGGCCCAGATTATCCGGATGGCCTGTACGGCAAATTCACGTTCCAGATTGATCCGGAGCGTCGGTTCACTTTCCGCAATATCCGGTACCCACGCCGTGTGCGGGCACTCGTCAAAAGCGTACATGGCGTTGCAGTTGGGCATATAGCTGGATACCTTGGCAATTTTCCACGCCGCAGCATTGACCAGACCCACATCGCCGGAACTTACTGACTGCGGTACATCGCTTACTTTAACGGTGGGAACGCCGTTCTCGTCAAAAGTCACCGGGTCGATACCCATGCGCCGTTCAAAGTTGTGCAGCCGATGCACCAGCACGCTGTACGCCTGCCACGGCCGCCCGTCCGGACCGGTGAACATGCCGCCGTGACCGGTGCCGCAGACAATGCCATGGCGGTTGCCGATGAGCTTGGTTGCCGGTTTTTTGAACGGCCCCAGCGGCGAATCGCCCATGTATACGCCAATGGAGTAATTAGGAAAACGGGTCCCGCACGATGCATACTGCAGATAGTATTTGCCGTTGTATTTATACATGGAGGCGCCTTCATCCCAGCCGAAATCCAGCACGTCGCCATGTTCGCCGAAGTGTTCCCACTCGTTGTTGGGATCAAAGTCAATAAGTTTGAAGATATCCGATATACCGCAGTTCGGGCGTTCCGGATCAACTTCCATACCGAAAATACCGCCGCCCAGCGGAGCGTATCCCCAATAGAGATAAAGCCGTCCGTCATCATCAGTAAAAAGTGCCGGATCCAGAAAATCTCCGATCACCTGACCGTTTTTATCTTGCGGCACCCCCACGGTATGAAACGGCCCCAGCGGGTGCTTTGCAGCATAGATGCGGCCCTGTTTTTCGGCATAGCAAATACTGCTGGTCAAATAGATATTGCCCCGGCAGCAGGTCACGGCCGGAGCGTACCCGATGGGCGCATCCAACTCGATCGGCGAGTATTCCCAATGGATAAGGTCGCTGGAGACATACACCTGACGGCAGGATAAATAGGCGTAATATTTGCCTTCAAAACAGAGCACTTCCGGGTCAGCAACTTCCCGGTAATCACAATTTTTGCCGGTATATCCGGTTGCGCAGCGTCCCGGGTAGATCCGATCCATCCCCGGCGGCAGATCCGGCAGCGGCACCGGATTGCAATACAAATCCATCTTGTTACTCATAAAATCACACCTTCCATATTAATAAACACTCATGATCAAGCCCAGCATGATCACCAGCAAGGCACTCCAGCGCAGCAGCGAACACTTTTCGTGCAGAATAACTGCGCCCAGCAGTGCGCTTACCGGCAAACTCAACTGCCGGAACGACTGCACAAAACTTACATTATTTACATAATTCATAGACAGCAATATCAGCACATAGGCCAACGCTGCACATACTCCGGCGGCATACGGGTGCCACATTTTGCTCAAACTGCTCAGCAACCCCTGATCACGCTTCTGATAAGCACGCACTCCGGCGGCCGCCCACATTGTTATCATCACCGGAAACTCCCGGCAGCAGGAATAGGTTCCGGAAAGCAACAGCTTGTTCTGCTCCGGAAATTCCGCAATGATCGAACGGATGCCGAAGCTGTCCACGATCGTATAAAATGTTGTCGCCAGCGCCGCTAATATTATGCCGACCAGACCTTTGCGGATATACTGCATCTTTTCCTGCCACGACAATCGGCCGGAGTGGTTGGAAAATGCCATCATCAGACATCCGGCAAAAATTATCATCATGCCCAGCTGCGCAGCTATGCTCAAACTCTTTCCCCAGCCGAAAACAGCTGTAAACAGCATGGTCAAAAAGACCGGCAGCGCCCGGGCCAGCGGATAAGCTAACGATATATCCGAGTATTTATATGCGAGCATCAACCCCAGATCACCCATGCCGGCAAACACGCTGCCCAGCAGCGCAAAGCCCAACACCCGCCACGGCAGCTGACCAAGCACCCCCGAAAAGAGCGCAAAAGGCAGCATCGTCAAAAAAAGCGACGTGGAAAACAACGCAAAAAACGCCATCGAGGATTTGCCGCTGCTTTTGCACAAAAAATGCCACATGCTGTGCATCAGCACCGATGCCAGGATCAAGATAAACGCAACCCAGGTCATATCAATTCCTGTTTTGAGGTTATTTTACGCAGCATATACTCCACAACGTAAAAGCCGCATAGCCCAGCAGAAAGATCACTCCCTGCCAGCGATAGAGTTTTTTATTGGTCAGCAAAAATACCCACAGCACTGCCGCCACCAGATTCATAATGATCATGGACATAATGCTGTTTTGAGTATCGCCGGTCAGCGGCGTGACCACCGAGCAGCAGCCAATGATCAACACAATGTTGTAGATCCCGCTGCCGATAATATTGCCCAAGGCAATGTCATCACGCTTTTTCAGCACCCCGGCGACCGTTACTGCCAGCTCCGGCAGACTCGTTCCGATAGCTACGACCGTCAGCGAAATCAGCAGCGGATTCACCTGCATACGTTCTGCCGTCCACACCACCGTATCGACCATCAGTTTGGCGCCCAGTGTGATCATGATCAACGCCAGCACGGCCAGACCGAAGGCTTTGCTCCGGCTCATAACTGCTTCCGGAGCTTCAGCGGCATCATTGGCTTCAGCAGTTTTGCCGTCATTATCCTGCCCGCTGCTGGCCAGGATCACGCTGTAGACTGCACAAATCACCAGCAGAATCACTCCGCCGATACGTCCGAAACCATGTTCAGCGCCTGCCGGAGCATCGCCGCCCCAGTAGTACCAGAGCATCAAACCGATGCCCAGCGCCAGCAGCAGCGGCATATCGCGCCACGCCACTTTGCGGTCAAAATTCAACCCGCCGCCCAGCAGCAGTCCGGCGCCGAGGATCAATGCGATATTGGCCGTATTGCTGCCGACGATATTGCCGATGATAAAGTTCGGCTCATTATAAAATGCCGCACACAAACTTGATGCCAGTTCCGGCAGACTCGTACCGATACTCACCAGGGTCAGCCCGATGACCAGCTCCGGCACGCCAAAACTTCTGGCCAGTGACGCTGCTGCATCCACAAACCAGTCACTGCCTTTGACCAAAACCGTCACACCAATGACAAACAATACTATATTGATCAACAAATATTCGCTTGTAAAAGCCATAAAATATCATCACACCATTTTCAGTAGTTTTTTCCAGCTGCTTTCCGGCAGCGATGCGCCGAAAACCTGTACCGTTTCCGCCGCCAGTGCCGCTCCCAGCCGTCCGCAAAATTCGGCATCTTTACCGGATAAATATCCGTAGAGAAATCCGGCTGCAAACGAATCGCCGGCCGCAGTCGTATCCACGGCGTTGACCTTATTGGCCGGAATGAATCTGGCTCCGGCTCCGCAATCGGCCCATGCGCCATGTTCGCCGAGTTTGACCACCGCCGCCGGACAGAGTTTGCGCAGTTGGGCAAGCTGTTCTTCCGGCGGGATTCTGCCCAGCAGGGCATCGGCTTCATCGGAGTTGGCAAAAACTATATCCACAAATTCTTCCAGCAGCCGCAGTATGGCGGGCCGGAATGCGTTGACGACCTCAAAACTGGCCAGATCCAGACTTATTTTGCATCCGGCAGCTTGGGCTGTACTCATCAAAAAACGCAGTTTTTCTTCGCTGTGCGCCAGCAAATACCCTTCCAGATGGGCCAGCGTGTAATCTGCAAAGTCATCGGCAGTCACCTGCGCCGGATCGAATTCCAGCGCCGCCGCCAGCGCCGGGCGCATGGTGCGTTCGGCATCCGGCGTGACCAGACAGATGCAGTGGCCGGTCGGCGTGCCTTGCACGCTGCTGCGCAGCGCATGGATACTGCCGCCGGCTTTTTGCAGTTCGCTCCGGTAAAAAGCTCCCGCTTCGTCCTCGCCGGCAGTACCCAGCAAAGCGGTACGGACGCCAAAATGCGCCAGATCAAAGAGCGTATTGGCCGCTGAGCCGCCGGGCGAGCGTTTGACGCTGCCGGGTTCCAGCATGGACAATATCCGGGTCAACTCCCCGCTGTCGATCATCACCATGCCGCCTTTATCGCCGGAGATCTTGCTCAGGAAGTTTTCATCGACCTGAGCGATCAGATCTATGATCGGCGATCCGACTCCGATTACCGAAAACTGCGTACTCATTTTCAGCAGAACTTTTTGGCTGCGGCCTGCAGATCAGCGATCTTGTCGGTCTTTTCCCACGGGAAGCAGCTGCGGCCGAAGTGGCCGTAAGCGGCGGTATCGCGATAGCTCCAGTTGTTTTTGGCCGGATACTTGAGCTGCAAGGTTTCGATGATCGCTGCCGGACGCATGTCAAAGACTTCGCGCACAACTTGTTCCAGCTTGTCATCGGCCAGCTTGCCGGTGCCGTAAGTGGCAACGTTGATGCTCAGCGGTTCGGCTACGCCGATGGCGTAGGCCACCTGGATCTCGCACTTGTCAGCCAGACCGGCAGCCACGATGTTTTTGGCAATGTAGCGGCACATGTAAGCTGCGGAGCGGTCAACTTTGCTCGGGTCTTTGCCGGAAAATGCGCCGCCGCCGTGCGAACCGACGCCGCCGTAGGTATCCACAATGATCTTGCGGCCGGTCAAACCGGTATCGCCGTGGGGGCCGCCGACTTCAAATTTGCCGGTGGGGTTGACAAAGTATTTGATTTCCTTTTTGCGCAATTCAGCAGGGATCACCCGTTCGACGACTTCCCTGACCAGCGCTTCCAGATCAGCGCGCACCATATCGGGCGTATGCTGATGCGACACGACCACCGTTTCGACTGCGACCGGCTTGCCGTTTTCGTAGGCAATGGAAACCTGACTTTTGCTGTCGGGGCGCAAGTAGCTGTACTTGGCCGGTTCGGTGTGGCGCAGCCGGGCGAGTTCTTCCACGATCCGGTGCGAATAGTGGATGGTTGCGGGCATCAATTCCGGAGTTTCGTTGCTGGCATAGCCGAACATCATACCCTGGTCACCGGCGCCCTGTTCGGAGAACATGCCTTCGCCTTCGGTCACGCCCTGAGAAATATCCGGGGACTGCTTGTGGATGGCGACCATAACTTTGGCATTGTCGGCCGAAAAACCGACATTGGCATCCACATAACCGATTTCACGCACAACTTTGAGGGCGACTTCCTGCCAGTTGACTTTGCTCTGGGTGGTGATTTCGCCGGAAATAACGATCAAATCGGTCGTGGCCAGCGTTTCGCACGCCACCCGGCTGTTGGGGTCATCGGCCAGACAGGCGTCCAAGATGGCGTCAGAGATCTGATCGCAGACTTTATCCGGGTGCCCTTCAGAAACGGATTCCGAGGTAAAGATGTGGGGAACGTTGATCTTGCTCATATAAAATTTCCTTTCAATATAAAGATTTACTTTATTTAAAAACAACCTATCACATATAATATAGCCTTTCCGGCAGCTTTTTACAACTTTATATTGACAAAAAATCAATAGTTATCACTATGAGGCAGCTCTCAGGCTGCTCAAAGAAACCTTCCAAGTATATTTTTGTTTATGAAAAGATTTGAAAAGACTCCGGCTCAGCAGCGGGCCATTGAATTGCTGCAGTCACCCGCCCGGCACATTCTGCTATTCGGCGGTTCCCGGTCGGGTAAAACTTTTATTCTCATATATGCTCTGCTGGTGCGGGCGTTAAAGGCGCCGGGCAGCCGGCACGCCATACTGCGTTTTCACGGCAATGGAGCCAGATATGCAGTCGGGTTCGACACTTTGCCCAAAGTGGTGCGGCTGGCTTTCCCTGACTTGCGTATAGAGTACATCAAGAGCGATAATTTTTTCCGGCTGCCCAACGCCTCCGAGATCTGGCTGGGCGGGCTGGATGCCGACGAACGGGCCGACCGGATCCTGGGCCGGGAATTTGCCACGATCTACTTTAACGAGTGTTCCGAAATACCTTATTCGGGGATCACCACCGCTTTGACCCGGCTGGCGCAGAATACCACTTTGCGCAACCGGGCCTATTACGACTGCAACCCGGCGGGAAAGTCGCATTGGAGCTATAAACTTTTTGTCGAAAAGATCGAACCGGAGAACCGTCTGCCGCTGAAACATCCGGAAAATTACGCCTGCATGTTGATGAACCCGGCTGATAATCAAGCCAATCTGCCGCCTGGATACATCGAAGAAACGCTGGGCAGTTTGAGCCGCCGCCAGCAGCAGCGGTTTATGGAAGGTATTTGGCTGGACGATATAAACAGCGGTTTATGGAACTATGCAATGATCGACCGCAACCGGCTGTCTGGAGCTTTGCCGGAGCTGCAGCGGATAGTTATCGGTGTAGACCCGGCCGTAACTGCCTCTTCCGCTTCCGACCAGACCGGCATCGTGGCGGCGGGGCGGGACGAACACAATCGCTTTTACGTTTTAGCTGACCATACGATGCACGGTACGCCGCTGCAATGGGCCAATGCCGTCCGGGATCTGTTTTACCGCTTCAACGCCGACCGGGTGGTGGGCGAAGTCAATCAGGGCGGCGATTTGATTGCGATGGCTTTGCACAATGCTGCTCCGGAGCTGCCTTTCAAGGCGGTGCGGGCCCTGCGGGGAAAATATTTGCGGGCGGAACCGATCGCTGCTTTATACGAAGCCAACCGGGTTCATCATGTGGGGATTTTTCCGGAGCTGGAAGATCAAATGTGCAGTTATCAGCCCGGCAGCCAGAAAAGTCCGGATCGGCTGGATGCTTTGGTCTGGGCTTTGACCGAGCTGTCCGGCGGCAACGCCAATTCCCGCCTGATACTGGCTTGAAGTTGACGTTTGACCGGCTGCATCCATCAAAGTTATTTTTGCCGCAGCCAGAAAACTTCGCTGTTCAAACCCAACGGAAAACAACGCACATTTTCCAGCTTGCCGGATAGTATCCGCAACGCCTCCGGCACCATCAGAAAAGTATACGGCTGTTCTTCGTGGATAAGTTTGTGGAACTGGTGACACAACTTGATGCGCTTTTCTACATCAAAGGTTTTGCGGATCTCTTCGATCAAACGGTCAGCTTCCGGATTGACAAAACCTATATGGTTGCTGCCGTTCGGCGAGCTTGCCTGCGAGGAATGCCACACCTGATAGGGGTCACTTTCGTAAGGCAGCTGCCAGCCCAGCGAACAAACTTCAAAATCACGTTTATCCAGCTTGTTGATGTAAATAGGCCACTCCACGACAGCTATTTTCATATCGATATTGGCCCGGGCCAGATCCTCTTTGAAGATCGACAGCATCCGCTCCTGCGTGGTGCTGCCGGCTACCTGCAAAGCGGTAAAGACGAATTTTTTGCCGTTTTTATCCAATATGCCATCGCCGTCGCTGTCGCGCCAACCGGCTTCGGCCAGCAGTTTTTTGGCCCGTTCCGGGTCGTATGGCCATGGGGTTATAGTACGATCGTAGTAGGGGCTGTTGTAATAAAACGGCCCGCTGATGATCTGGCCGTGTCCCCGGGATATATCGTTGCGGATCCGTTCCCGGTTGCAGAGCATGGTCAGTGCCTGCCGCACCCGGCGGTCGGCAAAAAGTTCCATGCGCAGATTGTATCCGATGTAGCTGTAGGCGCTGTCCAGATACTTGACCCGGCGCAAACTTTCGCCGGGCTGCAGCGGAAAATCTTTGGAACTTTCGCCGGTGGTCAGCACCTTGCGGGAAAACTCTTTGCCGCCGGTGATTTTTTCCCACTGCTCGGCCGAAAGCGACAATTCGTCAAGTTCGCCAGAAAGCAGCATCTGCAAGCGGGTATTTTCGGCCTTGACGATTTCCAGAACGTGTTTTTCCAGCGGGGGAGCGATATTCAAAGCGTTGCCGAAATATTTATCAAACCGTTTCAGCACAAAGCGTTGGTCACGCACATGTTCGATCAGTTTGTACGGGCCGCATCCTACGATCATGCCGTTGCGTTTGAAGTCATCGTTGAATTTGAGCGGATCGAATTTGCTGTTGTCCGGACAGTAGAAGTGCCGGGGCAGCGGGATCAACCCCAGACTCATTTCCAGCGAGCGGAAGTACTCGTTTTTCCACTCCAGAACCAGCTCGTGATCCGAAATGGCTTTGATCGTATCCAGATCCTTGAAGTAGCCCCGCAACGCTCCGGCGTTGACCTGCGGATTGCGGATCACATCCACATAAAATACCACATCATGCGCCGTAACCGGCCGCTCCGGAACATATTTATTACTTTCCGGATCCACAAAGTCCTGCCACAACACATTTTTGCGCAATTTGATATTTATCCGGCGTCCGTCCGGCGACTGCTGCCAGGATTCGGCCAGCAGCGGCACGAACTTTTCCGGATGTTCCAAATCTCTGGTGCCCAATGTTGAAGTACACATGCCAATGATGCTGTTGGCCGTTGCTTCCATACTGATGACCGGATTGAGCGATCCGACATCGGCAGCAATGGCCCGCCGCATGACTCCGCCAAACTGGGCGTGCCGGTCAAAGTATTTGGCATTGCCCGCAGGAGCAGTGTTTTCGATAACAGCGGCGGCGGGCTGGCAGCTGGCTGCTGCGGGCAACCTGCGTTGTTCCAAAAGTTTTTGCAATTTAAGCATTTCCAATCGGTTTCGATCCAGTGCATTGGTTATGCTTATGCCAAAAAATACCACCGCAGCGATCAAAAGTGCCAGCAAGGCTGTTTCCCAACGGCTTCGTCTGTTCATAACCTTGAACCTTTATTGCTGCGATACCCGGTAAAGCATCGTTGCGCCTAACGCCTGAAAGACCAGATTAGGCAGCCAGATAAGGTATTGGGGATAAAGCTTCGGAAAACTTGTAAGTGATTCAAAGACAATGATCGAGAGGAAAAATACTCCGCCGAGGATCACGCTCAGAAACAGTCCCACGGAAGTTTCCCGCCGCGAGGTACGGATCGCCAGCGGCAGCCCCAGCAGCAAAAACGCTATCGGCGAAAGCGCCAGAGCAATGCGCTGATTGAGTTCGACTTCCAGTTCGCACATATCTTCGGCACTGGCTCCGCGTTTGCGTTCGATCTTGATGCGGGCCAGCAGCTGGTCAGCGGGCATGAATTTGGCCCGTACGCCGACTTTGGCTTCGTTGATGGCTTTGCCGTAATCAAAGTTGAATTCCAGTTCATCGTTGAACAAAGTCTGTTTGGAGTTGTCGCTGCCGTAAGAACCGATAACGCATTTGAACAGCTTGATATTCAAGAGCATGGAATCTTCTTTGACGGTAAGTTTGGCTTTTTCGGCAAAAATATCCTGCGTCAGATTGAGTTTGTCGTCAAACATAAAGATCTGCACGCCCCGCAATTCATCGGTGCCTACTTTGTCGTCAATATAAATGACGGCGCCCTCAAATTCGATCTGCTGGCCCGGCTCAAAGATCGCCATGGGCTGAGTGGCAGCGGTGTTGCGCATCAAAGCCCGGGCCTTGCCGAGCATCGGCGGACCGGCGTAGACCTGCAGATAAAAACAGATTGCCGTCATGCCGATAACAAACAAAAGCAGCGGCGCAACTATTTGCAGCAGCGATACTCCGCACGCCCGCATGGCCGTTACCTCCGAATCCGCCGATAACCGCCCGAACACCACCATCGTGGCCACCAGTACCGACCAGGGGATCGTGTAGATCAAAATCACCGGCATGGTGTAAAAGATGAATTTGAAAAAGTTTTCCACCGGGATCCCCCGGGAAAGCAGCTCCAGCACTTCGCCCAGCCGGGCGCCCAGCATACCAAAAGTCAGGATGCCGATCGCCATCGAAAAGACAATCAGAAAATCCCTTGTGATGTATCGGTTAAGAGTCCACATATATATTTATTTTTCCCGCTTATTGTCCTTGTTTGTGCCGGACAACACCTGTTCAAAGCTTATGCCGCCAGCGGCTTTTTAGAAATCCTGAAATTAACTCACACTGTATATTATACACGTCAAAAGGGCTTTTGGCAAACTTTACCTTTGCTGAAAAAGCTTTTTTTTGCAACAAAATGCACTCTCAGGGGCTTTCCGGGTTTGAATATTCACCAAACTGATATTACATTACTACAGTACAACTAATTTTGTCAAGGAACCAAAACAGGGAGTTTTATAATGAAAAAGTTTTTGATCGCAACACTCAATATCATTCTCTTTCTGATCATATCCGCTGCGGTGGCGGCCGGATGTTTTTACTGCTACAAAAATTGCACCGAATTCAAGGCGCTGTTCGGCCCCGGCGGTACCGAGGTGCTGGGCAAAACCAATATTGCGCAATCTTTGAGTATGCGCAGTGAACGGGCCGGGATCGTGGCTTTGTACATCTTTACCGGGATCATCATCGTGCAGATACTGGTGCTGTTTGTGGCCGTGGCAGTCTACCGGGGGATCCGCAAGTCCGGTGACAGTGCCGAAGTCAAGCTGGCCAGACTGGCCAATGCGGATATCTTTCTGGATCTGCCGCTTTACATCGGCTTGTTTGGTTCGGTATCCAGCTTTATGGTCATGAGCTTCAGCTCCAGCAGCGGCCAGCTGATCGCCTATTCTTCGACGCTGATCGGGATCATCTTCTGTACCTGTTTGCGGGTATTTTTGATGTATCCGTTGAAGTCCAAACTTATTTCGCAGACATCCGGCAAAGCCAACCAAGTGCAGGAGTAATTGCAAGTGAATCGCTCTATTCTTATTGTTATATGCGACTTTATCATCACGTCGATGATCTACCTTAACGGTGGATTTTCGGCGATCGAGTCGCCTTTTCAGGATGGCGGCGGGGCAACAGTCGACCGCTCCACGGTGGATGTGATCATTGCCGAGCTGGAAAATCAGCGCATTGAGTTGGAAGCCGCCCGCAAAAAACTTTTGGAACAAGCCGCCAACGAGCGCCGGAATACTGCCCGGCAGCAGGAACTTGACCGTATTTCCGGCGAACTGGCCAACACCCGCAGCAAGTTGGAATTTATGGAACGGCGCGCCCGGCTCAACCGCCAGAACGCCGGACCGTTGAAACCGACTGAATTGCAGAAAGAGCTGGAAGAGGAGATCCGCAAAAAGAATCAGGCCGTGGCCAAATATGAACAAATGCGTTCCGAATTGGCTGCCTCGCAGGAAAATCTCCGGCGCAATGATGTGAATCTGAACAAGCTCCAGCAGCAGCACTCCGCAGCCCTCAAAGAGTTGGCCAACCGGGCGGCTTCGCTGGAAAACGCCCAGCAGAAGCTTTCCAACGCCGTGGGCGAAGTGGCCAAACTCAACGAACGCATCACCGCCCGGGAAGCGGAACTCAACCGCCAGCGGGCCGATCTGGGCAGCGTCCGGCGGGCGTTGAGCAATGCCGAAAACAGCGCCAATACTTACCGCAAACAGCTGGGCAGCGCCGAAAACGATCTGGCTTATCTGCGGGGCCGGGCCAACGCTATGGAAAAAGAACTGGCCTCCACCCGTGACCGGCTGCTGGCCAGCGAAAAGAGCATCAAAGCCCGGGAAATCGAACTGGCCTCGGCTCAAACCCGGTTGGAAAATATGCAGAATGTGCTGAAAAATGCCGTCAGCGACCTCTCCGCAACCCGGCAGCAGCTGGCCGGCGAAAGCGCCCGCCGTGAACAGGCGCAATCGCAATTGGCCAAGCTCAAGGGCGATTACAACGCCGTCAGCACCAAGCTGCAGAATGCCGAAAACAAACTGCGCAGCGATGTGCTGACCCGCTACGAAAGATCCGCCCGCAAACTGCGGCTGCATATCCGGGAAAAACGGCTGCTGCGGGATCGGGATGAACACAACGAGTTTTATCTGCCGACGGTGGCGGTCAATGGCAAAAACTATCTGATTTCGGCCTTGCGGGCCATTGCCGGATCCCGGCAGAACAGCTCGCCGCTGAGTGAGGTTGTGGAGCTGCAGTATCTGGTTTCCAAGCCCGACGGCAGCAGCAAATCGCCGGTAGCGCGGTTGATGGGGCCGATCTATGTAAGCAGCAACGACTGCCGAGTGGCACTTGTGGAAGTTCCCGGCAAAGATGTGCAGCCGTTGAATCTGTTGACCAAAAAAGAACTCAAACAGCGGGGGATCCACGATCTTTATTTGTTCAAGATCAATAATTTCGGTAAGGACAGCACCATTCTGGACAGCCGCTGTTCCATGAGTTTTGAATCCGAAGATGACTATTTGTACATCCGCAACGGCGCCAGAGTTTCCAGTGAACTCAAAGCCGAAGTCGGCGATCTGGTGCTGACCAAGCAGGGCGAGCTGGCGGCGATCGTAGTGGCGCTTGAAGAGTATGATTTCGGCCGTCAGCAGGAGGCCCGCTGCTTTGTCTTTAACGAGTTGCCGGATGTTGCAAAACTCCAGCAGATAGGTCTGACCAAGCCCGCCGGCCAGAGCGATTACCGGCAGTTCAGCGAAAAACTCAACTTCTGGCTCGAACAGGCCGTGCCGCTGGATGCCAAAAAACGCCGCCGTTAAAGCAGCTGAATCAACATAACTGCCCAAAACATGGAGCAATGACTTTGATTTGCAATACCAAAAATGAGCAGTGGGGATTTCCGACCCACGGGAATTGTGACGATGCTGACAGCATGATCAGTGGTACTACTGAGCATACTCAGCTGGCGGGGCCGCTGGCGGACAGTCAGGGCAACGAAATATCCAACGAAGAATTGAACGAATTGGTCGGCGCCGCCAGCGAACCGACCATCGGCTGTCTGCAGAATATGACCAACATCGGCATGGGCGGCATCGGAACGGTGTTTTCGGCCCACGACCCGGTGCTGCACCGGGAAATCGCCATCAAGATCCTGCGACCGGCCTACCGCAACCAGCTCAATTATGTGACCAGTTTTATCCGGGAAGCGCGTATCACTGCCCAGATCGACCACCCCAACGTCATACCGGTACACCGGCTGGGGGTCTTTGAGGACGCCGGGACTTACTTTACCATGAAGCGGGTCGAAGGCGTGACTTTGGCGTATATCTTGCGTAAACTTAAAGAAAACGATGCCGGAATGATCGCAACTTACACCCGGCAGCGGTTGTTGGAAATTTTTATATCTATTTGCAACGGCGTGGCTTTTGCCCACAGCAAAGGTATCATCCACCGGGATTTGAAACCGGCCAACATCATGGTCGGGAACTACGGGGAGGTGTTTATTGCCGACTGGGGGATCGCCCTCTACCGCGAAAAAGACGATAACTCCCAGAGCCGCCGCAAGATCGAATTGGGTGAACTGCCGGATATTAAGGAAGAAGTTTCCGAAAGCGGCCGCAGCAAAAAAGTCAGCGGCACTCCCGCTTTTATGGCTCCGGAACAAGTCACCGGGCAGGATGACCAGCTTGATTGTCAAACCGACGTTTATGCACTGGGTACGATCCTCTATTCGATATTGACTTGGGAACAGTCGCCCTTTGAAGGCGCTTCCACAGTAACGCAAGTCATGCGCAACGTTGTGAGCCGCAAGTATCTGCGCCCCCGCCGCCGGGCGCCCCGCCGCAAGATACCTTACGAGCTGGAGGCGATCACTCTCAAAGCCATGCAGAGCGATAAAAAGCAGCGTTACGACTCCGTGATCTCGCTGCTGGCGGATGTGCGTAACTATATGGCCAAATACCCGGTATCGGCCTATTCTCCGCAGCCGCTCTACCGGCTGTACAAATTTATCCGGCGGCGGCCGCTGGTGCCGGTGACGCTGCTGGCGGCGTTGATGACGCTGGGTATATGGCGGGGAACAGCAGCATTGAGCAATTACATGGAATCCACTTCGCTGATGAGCGTGATCAATAATTTGCAGAACGACTGCAACAGTGCCCGCAATACTGCGATCAGCACCCGCAACAAACTGCACGAGCTTTACACTCAGACCGGCAAGACCGAAACCGTGGGCAGCGGCATGGCACTGCGCAGTCGTTACTTGCGCTACAGCAACGAATTTACTTTAGCCTGCAACAACATCTGGGATCATTTGATGCACTTTCTGCAGCTTGATACCAACGCTGAAGCCGCCAGCCAGATGCTGGCCGAACTGCTGACCGGGCAGCTGAAGTTTGCGCTGGCAGTTGGCAACGATGCTATGCTTACGCAGGTCGGTGACCGGCTGCAGCTGCTGCCGGAAAATATTCGCACAAAAGTTTACAGCAAATCCCCGCAGCTGGCCAGCGAGATGGCTATGCTCAAGCAGAATATGGGCGAATTGCTGATCAAATGTCAGCAGCCCGATGTAAAGATAAGTGCGCTCCGGCAGCCGGATCACCGCTCCGGAGAAACTGGGCAGGAAAATGATCTGCAGGAAAATGTGATTTTCCAGCTTCAAAAAGGCAGCAACAAGCTCAAAGCGGGCTGCTATTTGCTGACCGTTTCCATGCCGGGACGGCGGGAGGTGCGTTTTCCGGTATCCGTCCACCGCAATTTGCTTGAAACGGTGGAAGTTGAGCTGCCGGAACGCTATCCGGAAGGGATGACCTACATCCCCGGCGGGACATTTGTTTTTGGCGACCGTACTTTTGACGATCAATTTGTCCGCACCTATCTGCCGGGATTTTTTATCAGCCGCCACGAAGTGACCATTGCCGAATATCTGCAGTATTGGAAAAATATCGCTTCGCCGGAACTGCGTGAACGCTACCGGGCCTATGTGGACGATACGGCCAATCAGGGCCGTAAATTGATGCCGCTGTGGGACGATAAAGGCAATATTTTAGTGCCGTATTCCGGCAAGATGCCCGTTATCGGTATCACGGCGGCGGCGATGGAAGATTATTGCCGTTACATGAGCCAGAAGACCAATTTCAAATACCGCCTCCCCACAGCATTGGAGTGGGAAAAAGCTGCCCGGGGAGTCGATGGACGGGAATATGTCTGGGGGAATGATTACTACCCCAACTACGCCTGCATCAATCAGTTGGATCAGGCGGCACCGGGTAATCTGCCGTCTGATATCGGCAGTTATCCGACCGATTGTTCGGTTTACGGGGTGTATGATTTGACCGGCAACGCCCGGGAATTGGTGACCAATCCCGGCTCCTGGCAGTATTATACGGTAAAGGGGTCGAGTTTCAATCTGTCGCAGCGTTTTGCCCGGGCGGCGGCTCATGCCTACGCCTCCAATCTTTCGGATGTAGGGTTCCGCTGCGTTGTCGGAGAGTAGAGGTTTATTGTTATGAAGATCCTGCTTGGCGGAGTGCCTTTCGGGAAAGGCAACATTGGTGACGAAGCCATCCTCAACTGCGTAATCGGTATTTTCCGGCGCAATTTCCCGGATGCGGAATTGACCGTTGCCACTGCTGCCGGCGAGCTCACCCGTCAGAAATATCAGGTCAACACCCTGCCGCCATTCGGCTTTGACAGCAACTTGACTATGCGTGATTTCCGGCGGGCTGCCCGGGGTTTTGACATGTTTGTCTGGGCAGGAGGATGCGGACTTTCGGACTATCCGCACATCGGGGCAAGTTTGCTGGAAAACGCTCAGAAGCTGGGGCTGAAAACGGTGATTTGGCAGGTAGGCATGAATCGAGAACTCAACCCGGATCACTTTCAGCTGCACGGGCGCAAACAAAAAATCGCCGATTTGCTGGGCATCACCCGCTATTGGGAAAAAATACTGGAAAAAAGAATGCGCGAACGGCTGCAAGTATGTGTAAGCCGCTGTGATCTGGTCATTTTGCGTGATCAGCCCAGTTTAATCGAACTGCACACATCCGGCGAATTTCCGGCGGCACTTTACGGAGCTGACTCCGTGGTGTTGCAAAAGAGTTCCGAGCGGACTGTGTTGACTCCGGATGCCGCCGGGCGCCGTTCAGTTGGTATATGTATTGCCGAAAAACTCAACAAGCGCAAATTCCAGCAGGCGTTGGACTTTCTGCAAATGCTCCAGCAAAAACTCAATGTCCGTTTGGTTTTTATTCCCATGACCGGCAGCGACCGGCAGTTGATGCTTGCGTTGTACGAAAAGCTGCCGGATGCCGACAACAAACTGCTGCTGGATTGTACTGAACCCGACGAGATCCAGCAGGCGATCAGCGTCTGCAGTCTGTTGATCAGCGGCCGTCTGCAGCTGACGATCATGGCATTGAACTCGCTGGTGCCGGGGATCGGGATCGCTAATTCAAGCAAGATAGCCAACTGCTTGAGCATGTTTGGGTTGCCGGTATTCAACAATCAGAGCGACATCAACTTTAATGATTTGATGAGCGAGTGTGAACGCTGGATCTGCGATCCGGATTTTCCGGAACGGGCCAAATCCGTGCGCGAGCGGATGCTGACCAGATTAAAGCAGAGCGAAAGTTACCTCAAAGATCTGGCCTGATCCGGATTTATCAGGGAGCGCAAAAATCCGATTTTTAATTCGCGCTATTGCAGGAGTGTTACTGTCCGGTCAACCGGCAATACTCTTTAAAATAGCGTTTGCCCAACTCATATTGGCTGGTGGTATTAAAATGTACTCTGTCGCCCCGGTCAGTCAGTTCTGCAGCGGAAACGACTCCGGCGAGGGAGAGTTCAGCTGCCGCCTGACGGATATATTCGTTATATTCCTTTACGGCAAAACGTTTTTCATCCAGAAAATGCCCGATTTCGCCCAGAATCACCGGCACGTTCTCCAGCGATAGATCCCGCCGGAAATTGTTTATTACGGTAATAAGTTTTTCTTTATAATCAGGGGTTTTGAATTTGGCGTCGCTTTCGCCCTGATGCCACAAGATCACTTCGATTTGCCCGAACTGCATGGCATGGCGGGCCATATCTAAAGCGTCATCATAAGGGTGGCGGTCGCTGTATTTATCTGCTCCACCGGGCATCCATGCGGCTATGGGCGTACCGCCGACCGCCACCGGAATCAAACCGATTTCTGAACCGGGGAATTTTTCCTGCAAAAGTTTGGCAAAAGTCCGGCCCGGGCCGACACCGCAGCGGCGCTGGTTGTTTACATCCAGAGCTTTTTCTTCAAAGGGATCTTGGGACTCATTCAAGCCCAACTGGTTGATCCGGTCGTAGTTGAATGGATCAACAGCGGGGATCCACACTTTGTCCCACCGCAAAGCGGTGATCCCCGGCAATTTACTTACATCATTTTCTGTCAGATAACCCCGACCGGACATATTGGATTGCCCGGCCAGCAGAACCAGCTTTTTCATCACCTGTTTTTTTCCGGTGAAATCATTTTTTTTTGAGCGGAGGCCAAAAGTTCCCGGCAATACTTGCGCAACGCTTCAGTGCGCTGGTGATCGTTGGGGTAATCGACTGCACTCTGGGCGGCTTTACGCAATTTGGCCTGGATTTCTGTATTATCCTGATAGCGCAAGGCGGTTTCCCGCAGCAGCCACAGATCCTGCACGCCCCGGTGCCACGCCGCCAGCCGACGGGAGGGGATGGTACCGTTTTCCACCGTATATACCAAAGCAGTATCGTAAACCCGTTCATAGGCGCGCCGATACCACGGCGAACCGTAGTACTGCCCGGCGGCCCAAAAACCGATTCCGCTGAAATCCCGGGCAAAGGCCGCATGGAATTTAAGCATGTAATCAGTATAAGGACTTTTGAGCTTTTCGTTGCCGCCGGAACTGTAATAATAGAGCAGTTTCATAGCACCTTTTTTATTCAGAAATTCATGAAACTCCTGCAGCGCATCCTGATGCAGCGTGCGAATGTTGGGCATCCATACATCCACATAACGGTCGATGCTCTTGACTTGCACCATATCGGTGCGGGATGAATCCAGAATCACCCGGCTTTCGGGGCGGCATTCTTTGATCCAGCGGGCGATCCGTTCGGCCCGTTTATCGCTGCACTCGTCAATGGGGCAGACCAGCACTTTTTCGTTGGGTACACCGGCAGCCTGCAGCGCATCGGCACAAGCTTTGAACCAGCTTTTAAAAGCTTTTTCGTAAGCATCCGAGTAAAAATCCAGCCCGAAAAGGTCTTTACGCAACACCTTCTTTTCCCAAATCGCCAAATCCCAATAAATGTAATCAAAATCTTTTCCGATACGGTTCAAATGATTATTAAGCAGTGTAAAATCCAATTTTTCACGCAATTTGCCCTGCTTATCGGCTTGGGGCCGGGGGAATTGCCGCAGTCCGGACAGCATGACTGCATTAAAGCCGTATTCCCGCAGCATTTTATACTGATTGCGAACCAGTTCCGGCCGCTGGGATGCGAACTTTTCGGGTATATAATCCCAACCGAACACAAAGGGTTTGGTTACTTGGCTCAAGGTGGTATCGCCTACCAAGTCAAAGCGCACCGGCAGTGCGGTTACGGTCATCGCACCATTGTCGATACCTTCAATAACCAGCGAACCGACTCCGCTTTTGCTGCTGCCATCGGCTTGGACACGCAAATATATCTGTACTGTTTCCTGCGGGGCAATGCGCCACACCCCGGCAGGATTGGGAGCCAATACATCGTAAACACATCTGCCGTCAAACGCCGCCACCGGAGCGGGAGCAAACATTTGGGCCGGGAATCCGGGGATACCTTGCAGCAAAAAATCCCGTGATTTGCGGTTATGAGCAAATTTATCGGCTTCCACCCCAAACAAACCGGCGTGGATGGTGATGGTTTTATTGCTTACATTAGTAAGATTCCATGCCAAATCCTGCACTTCGCCGGGGAAAAAGCTCTGCTGCACTGCGGAAACTTGCAGCTTGCTGTCAGGGGCAACGTTGTTACTGTAGGGGAATACATTCTGAATGATCAGCGGCAGTTTGGACTTGGCAAAGCGTTCAGAAAATTCCAATTTTTCAAACTGCTTCCGC
Source organism: Lentisphaerota bacterium (assembly GCA_015061575.1). Taxonomy (GTDB): domain Bacteria; phylum Verrucomicrobiota; class Lentisphaeria; order Victivallales; family Victivallaceae; genus SIG78. The sequence goes on along the minus strand of SUWF01000006.1, from coordinate 28,485 downwards.
ATTTCAGTAAGCTGGTTCAAAACTCCCGGCAGTTCTCCGGCATTTTTCCGGGCAGAACCGTTGCAGAGAGCCTTTACTTCTTTGGCAAGTTTAATGAGTTCCGGAGAGGATTTATCATTTACGCTTTTGATAAATTCACTTTGTTTATCCAGCACATCGCCGAGCGTGCCGAAAAAGATATATCCGTAGCGGGATACACTGTTGTGACTGCCCATGGCAGCAGTCCAGCCGCTGTTGTTGTGCGCCCGTTCGCTGTAGCGGAAAAATCCGCCCCGCCAGAGCGTTCCGGCAGTGATTTTGTTTTGCGTAATGGCATCGACCGGAATAGCGGCTTCGATCGTCCAGCTGTTGCTGCTGCGGCTGGAAGCGGTTTTCCACACCGGGTTGAAGCCGTGATAATCGCCGTTATCATCATCGAAATGCTGCCCGGCCATATCCGTAATAAAGTGCTTGTATTCATTCAAATATATATCGGGCACAAAGAAACACTCCAGGGAGTCATTGAGCCAGACTTTGCTGTCGTGCATGGGGAATTTGCGCACTTCAAGTTTGGCCGCATCCGGCGCATCAGCAACCATTGCCACGTAGATATATTTGCCGTCAGCAGTGATTTTAAGTTCTGCACTGCGGTCAGCTTTTTTGCCGCTGGCACTGTTGAGATTTACGGGCAGAATGGCGGCTTTTTTCCACGCCGGATCATCGCATTTGCCGTCAATAGTAATAACTTCATCGGTAAACGGCACGCACGCCACCGGAATATCAGTAAGTGTCACCGGGCTGGACAAATCCACCTTTTCGGGAGCTTTTACCGTAAAATTAGCCTTGTTGGAACCAACGAGCTTGATAAATTTTTTGGCTCCCGGCTGGGACATCCGGAAAGCGATCATACCTTTTTCGCCGGCGATAACATTTTCGGGTACCGTAATCTTGGCCGTGTATTTAAGAATATCGCCCACCTTGAAATCCTTCAGCCGCCACGGAGTAGTCTGGGTGCGTGGTATGTTGCCATTGTGTTTACTTTGGGCAAAGTTGTAATAACCGCCGGGGCGCAGATGGGGTTTGCCCTCAAATTCCAATACTTTCAGCGTAATGTGAGCGGCTACCTGCTGACCGGGAGCGACCTCTTTGGGCGCCTTGATTTCCAGCACTTCCAATTTATTTTCGGCCGCAGCGGGGAATATAGCAAATGCCAAAAGCATTGCCGCAACAAATAATTTCTTCATAAAATCTTATTCTTTCCTATGTTACATTTTATCAATAATCGCGGTCAAGGTAATAAAAGAAGCAACAGCGGGATATATCGTTGGGTACTTCCTGATAGGTGCGGCCTTCGGCGTGACCATCCACATAAACCTGGTTGTTGCGGTCGTTGTGCGAAAAGACCATGTGCTGTCCTTCCCCGGCACCGTATTTACGGGCATGATTCGGATAGATATTTTTCTTGCTTCTGGAAGTAGCTACTTCATAGTCGTAGCAGCTCTTCTGGTAGGTTTCGATGAGAATAGGAGTTTTATCCGGGAAACATACTTCCGTTTGGGACCTCGTAAACAACCAGAGATGACAGCTGTACCCGTTATAGTTCATGCTGTTACCGCCCACATCTTCCCGGTAGTTTGGACATTCAAGACTGTTCACCGTTTTAGCCCGGTTTTCAATTTCCTGATAGTAAAGGTCGTAAAGATACAGCGTCCACACATAACGCATGGGGTTGCCTTCAGGGGGATTGGGCGGCACTTTGCTGGTATGCGGATAAGGTGCCCACTCATTGTTATCATCGCAGTAAAGCCGGTACATAATGTGCCAGCTTTTGAGGTTGTTCAAGCAACTGCTGTTGCGGGCGCTTTCTCTTGCCGAAGAAAGTGCCGGCAAAAGCATAGCTGCCAGAATCGCAATGATGGCAATTACCACGAGCAGTTCAATTAAAGTAAAAGATTTTTTGCTGTTTTTCATATTTATATCTCCTTGGTTATTTGTTTTTTATATTCTTAAACGTTATCCGGAACAGACAATAATATTTTTCAATCTTCAGCAAGGCTGCGGGCAATATCTTTACCTTTGCGGCCGGCTTCAAAGATTTTCTGCAGTTCAGCCCGGCTCATGCCCCGGTTCCAAAATGCAACATCGTCGATTTCCCCGGAGAACGCCGCCGGATGTTTTCCGGTGCCGTCCTGCCCGATAAAGAAAGGCAGTTTGCTGTCAATAACAGCTTTGCTGCCGTCAAACGCCATGTGATAGAAGTAACCGCTTTCGGCGCCGTTGCAGAAATACATCGTACCGTTTTCGTTGATGGTAACGGCATAAAAATTCCAGCCATCAGTGCGGTCAAACTGACCAAATTCAATGGATTTGCCATCCTGACAGCCGATCGAAAGACAGATACCGGGGGCTGTTTTGTCCTTCTGTTCATCACCCACTCGCGAAGCAATGACCGCCAAACCGGGATTGGCGGGATTTTTCATATCCTTATTGCCGATAATGATAGCCTCTGCCGGCAGTTCTTTGGGGATCTTAGCCCAGAATGTAAGCGTAAAATTGTTGCCATTGGCCAGCTTGAGTTTTTCAGACCCCGGAATCTGCCAGACGCCTTGTTTGATGGTCATGGAAACAGAAAAACCGCTCAAAGTTTCCCGAATCAGAGTTTTCTGGTTGAATTCTGGCGCATTTTTGTCAAAATCAAAGTAGAATGCCAAATCATCTTTGAGTGGCTTGCAGGAAATATTTTGCACTTCATCACCGAGTTTGCGTCCATCGAGCTTTCTTGTATTGATCCCGAAGTACTTAAGAATAGTCACAGCTATATCCTGCGGATATGCAGTACCTTTGATCATTCCCTGCTTGACATTTTTGCCAACGATCACGATCGGGATGGTGGTCATGTTGCCGCTGTCGGGTCTGCCGCCGTGCCGGTAGTGGTATCCGCCGTGATCAGCAGCAATAGTTATCAGCCAATCTTCTTGGGCAAAATTGGGCCGTTTAACAATCGTATCAAGCAGCTGTTTGATATAGCGGTCAACCGACGCCAACCCCATCATATAACTTGGATTGCGGGGGTAATATTGCGCTTTATGTCCATAATAATCAGGCTGATTGATGGAAACTGCCGCTGCATCACCATTTTTGAGAAATTCGCAGGCCTCATTGATCATTTTAGGATCACCGGCCCGTTTGTATATTACTCTGTCATTGAAGCTCAATATATTAGCGGCGTGTTTCCAGACATAAAAATACCCGCATTTGAACTCCGGAAAAGCATTAGCCAAGCGGCCAAGAAAATGCGGATATCTTTTGTATTTGCCCTTTTGAGTCATTCCATTAGTAAAAACCCGATGTTTGACCGCAGTGACTCCCGTAGCCATGGAAACATGATTGGGGGCACTATGCGGCGGCGCATCCTGCACTACCATTCCGGCATCGGTGGAGGCGGCTTTGTATTCTTTCTGCCAAGAGCCATTGATCAAACTGTGCAAGGTGGGCATATCACCATGCAGCACAGCATCCGCCCGCACTCCGTCCAGCAGGATCATAAGCACTTTTTTATTGCCGGCACTGGGGGCGTCGGCCCAGGCTGTTGCGGCAGCAGCCAGCATAAACAATGCGCAGAGGAGCGACTTTTTCATAAAACCCATCTTCCTTTATCATCTTCATATTCGTTTGCTGCAAATATACTCAAAATTCCGGCAATGTACAATGTATAATTTAATAAAAATATGGACAAAATAACTTTTTACAGTATAACATCCTTATAAATCAACATATTGAGCATCGGTCAGCAACAGGATCAATGCGGTGCTGGTTCCGGATTTTTTTACAGTTCGATCAGGCGTTCTTTGCGGTATTTCAGAGGCGAAACACCATAGTTTTTCCGGAACAGTCTTGAAAAATAAAATTCGTCCTGAAAACCACAAGCCAACGCAACTTCGTATATTGTCAACTCGTTGTCTATCAATAAATATTCTGCTTTTTGCAAACGGCATTGCAGCAGATAGTGGTGGGGCGGTTCCTGGTAGAGTTCTTCAAAGACTTTGCGGAAATATGAGTAAGAAATATTCATTTGCTTTGCTTCGTGCCGGAAATCCCACTCCTGTTCCGGAGTCCGGTGGATTTTCTTTATCAAATCGTTCATTTTTGGCGCAAAGGGATTGCTGCGGTTGAAGTGCTGCTGCTGTTGTTCGGCCATCTGCAGCAAAAGTTCCGCCAGCAGCAGTACCGCCCGGGCATGGCTGCGGTTGCGGTGCGGCGACTGCAAAAGCTGGATCAGCCGGGCGAATTTATTGAAAAAATCCGCCGAGTTGAAAATCGGTATCAGCATATCTTTACGCAGACAGCGCAAAAGCCCTCCGGCCCGCCACGTTTCCGCCAGCTCCCCCCGGAAGCAGACGTAAAGATGGTGATAAGGCTCATGCGGATTGCCATAAGTGAATTTTGCTCCGGGAAAGGCCAGAAATGCACATGGCATACTGCTGGCAAGTTCGGCACTGTCATCGACTTGCAGAAAAAACTCTCCGGCATGACAATAGTGGATCGTGTAGTAATTATCAAACGTCCGCAAGGCGTGATACGACCGGCGGTCAGGCAAATTGGCACCTTGAATAAACTGTAAATCTTTGAAGTAATCCATAGTCATGACCTCCGGAAAAAATCTTTACCCGGCTGCAGCATCATTTGCCGTAATGCTCACGCATAAAGTTGCCGAAAAATTCAAACCGCTCCTGCAATATACTTTGGGCGTGTTTTATTTGTTTTGCCGAATCTTCTTCATTATTCAGCATTTGCATGACTGCTTCGGGAAAACGCTCCCGGTCGCCGGGCAGATCAAAGTCAAAGAGCCAATCCTTCAGACCGATATCGACCCACATTTGGCTTTTGCTGCCAAATTCTTTGGTGCGGCAGACCATGGCCGGTATACCGTTGCCGACGGCCATGACTTGCGAGTGCATTTCTATGCCGAACAAGCCCCGGCTTTGCTTGTATACACCCAACGCCAGATCGGCTTCCCAAAAATGATCCGGCACTACGATAAAGGGTTTGACATCCGCTGGAAACATGCTCAAAAGTTCATTTTTACAAAGCCGGATCGCCGGTTCAGTTTCGGGCGAAAGCAGCACCTTCCAACCTTTTTCCCGCACCACACGGCAGGCGGCTTTCACCAGTGGTTCCATATCCTGCCTGACCATGCTTTTATTGTAAGCTATGCGATCTTCCGGATAAGTTTCGCCCGGGCAAAATTCCCACGTTGGCGTATAGCGGTAGCGGGGCAGACAGCAGACGAATTTGCCATTTTCCAAACCGTGCCGCCGCATAAATTCCGCCGCTCCGGTATCGTCGGCAGCATCAAAGAGAAAAGCTCCATCGGGTACGAACGCTGTGGGCACGCCCAGTTCCGCTTTTTCTGCCGCCGCCAGCGCAACCGTATCCCGTAAAAATATAAAATCGCTCCGGCGCATTTTTGCCACATCTTTGGCGGCAAAGCCGATCCCGGCAGCGGCGTAAGGTTTGTCGCAAAAACGGGTAAACGCCTCCACATCCCGATGCACCGCAATACCGGTACCCGGCCCGATCAGCAGCAAGTCGCACCAGCGGGCCGCCGCTTCCACCGCCGGAGTTCCTTCGTCCAGACGGCCGTAAACGATTTTAACTTCCGGAAAACGCCGCTGCATCATCCGCTGCATGGGTTCCGAAAGCGGAGCCGTAGCCCAGACAATAACTTCACACTCCGGCACAAACTTTTCCAGCACCGTGATCGCCCCCGGGCCGTGGGCGGTGGTGCCGATATTAAAGTTGACCACTTGGCCATCTTTGACAACTTTGCGGAAGTCCCGCAGCAGGATCCGGATTTTTTTCATCGGAGTTTTCACACTTTCTTTTTGATGTTTAAGCTGACTGTCGGCAGCTCCGGCGGCAGTCACGCTGCGGTCAGCAGCGGCCATCAGCAGAGCAGGCAACATGGATAATATGATAATTACGATCCCCAGTTTGAACAGAAATCTGTTTATTCCGTTTTTCGGCAACTGGCGGCAGTTTATCTTCAACATCAACCATCCTTATTATATGTAAAATCGATCAAACGATTATAATATACTCCTCAACATCCGGGTATGCAATAAATATTTTAATAAAAAACTGGACAATATGACTTTGGAGTATGCGTCCATCGTCCGGCTTGGCAGTTCAGCTGCAGAAGGATAAAATGGCGGGCAGAAAATCCACAGTCAGCGGTTAGTTTTTAAGCAATTTGCTTTGCTCAAATCTGTCATTATGTAAAAAGCTCAACGATCTTTTCTTTCCAACATTCGCAACATGTATTCAAAGTCCTGCCGGATTTGCGGAACTTCATCCATCGCCATAGCGTGGCAAGACTCCAAGATGATGAAAACAAGTCCGATAAAAATTACAGAAAGAAATATTCCCCACCAAATAACAAACGATGCACCAATCCCCCAGAACAGGGCAAAGATACAAATTCCGTACAACAGGTATTTGTATTTTCCGCTTTGAGCGATTGAAATATGCAAAATCGTTTCTTCGTCCGATGCTTTTTTGCACCGGATGAATATATCTCCCCGGGAAGTGTTACGGTATGCTTTGATCGGATGCAAATGCAGCGGATCATCCGGGTTGCAGGAAAACACAATTGTCTTGCTCAAACCCATTGCGGCTTTAAAAGCCTGCCACGAGAGAATATCCGATGTTGCCGGACATTCTTTGGCAAGAGCTTCTTTCAATTCATCTTCCGAAAAAGTTGTCCGCAAACAGTATTCCGCATAAGGCTGGAAGTATTTGTCAAAGAGTTTCATTAACGGCCATGGTTGATTTTTCCTGTATTTTAAACGGTGAATACTATGTTTTATCTGCGGTAAATAATTTAATTCCGGATATAAACTGTGTCAAGCTGCCGGCGGATTTTTTTCGGATTTTTGACGTTGGTACTCTTGACAAAGTGATGGTTTTATGTTATAATGTATTATATGCTGTTAGGCGCTGTTAAACTATAAACCTAAAAAAAAGGGCATTTTTATGGGGTTTTTTTGTGAAAGTTGTATCCAGCTGGGAGTTAATGTTAAGTCAAAGTATTTTACCGCAGAGATGTTGAGTGAAATTCCGGTGAAACAGGCACAGCTCTGCTGCGGCCGCAAAAATCCTGCCCATGGGCAGGGTAAAGCACGCTTTACCCTTATTGAACTTTTGGTTGTAATTGCCATTATTGCGATTCTGGCGGCAATGCTGCTGCCGGCGCTTTCGGCGGCGCGCGAACGGGCCAAGACAGCCAGTTGTATTTCTCAGCTCAAATCCATCGGCAACTGTATTCCGCTTTACAGTTCAGACAATGCCGAATGGTGTTATTCGGCCCGGGATACGGAAAAAGGCAACGGCCGTTGGTATCCGAACTTTATCGGCGGGTATCTGGGCTACACTTATGAGGGAAATAGTTTTGCTTACCGGAAAAAGGGCTCCATCAATGGTAACGAAAACGATGCAATGTACAATTTCCGCTGCCCGGCCGAAACCTGGGCACCGCCTGTACCGGAGGCCAGTGATTTTTATAATCGCGGCCAATTCGGTCTGCAGGGATGCAATTATGCCCAGAATGTCTGGCTGGGGTACTCCTGGGTAAATGCTACTTATAAACCCCGGACGCTGGCAAGTATTGAAACCCCGTCTGAGATGCTGGCCCATGTCTGCTGCAAGATGAATGATACTAAAACCAGCAGTGCTACTGCTTCCCGCGGCAGTATGGACTGGGATGGAGATAATGCATTGAATATTTATCACGGCGATAAAAAAGCGGTTCCTGCTTGTTTTGTTGACGGCCATGTGGATGTGATTTCCACCGATCAGATCAACAAAAATAATAACAAGCCGTTCCGCCAGGGTTTAAGTGAATAAAAGTATTTAGAGGATTTTTTATCAAATGAAAGGATCTCGTTAATGAAAAAAAGTTGGTTGTTGGCTGCTGCACTGTTAGGTGCTGCAGGGGTGTCGGCATTGGAGGTGTCTGATAATTTTACCGGCGGAAAGTTTTCCGGCGATTGGCAGAAAATCGTTGCGCTGGGCGCAAAGGATCTGGCTTTTGCGGAAAATCCCTCCGGCGGGGTTAAAATTTCCGGTTTTACAGCCGAAAATCTCAAGAAAATCAATATCGTAAGCTATGAGCGCAAAGTTGAAAATATCAGCGGCGATTTTGCGGCCGGTTTTACGCTGAATTTTGACCTCAAAGATGCCGCTTTCATGGGGATCGTATCGCTGCAGGCATTGGGCGATGACAATAAAGTTATTGCTGAATGCGGCTTGCTGGACAGCTGGATTGCGCAGGGCGCACTGGCATACGGCGTTGTCAAGCCTACGCCCAAAACCAAGCGCAAGGGCAAAAACCGATTGAAAAATTCGGGCGAAGCGGTATTTGCCATGGAACGCAGCGGCAATAAGTATACATTCAGCTGCAATGGCAGTGTGATGTATGATTTTCTGGCTGATGCGGATACGATCACCAAATTCCGGTTGCAGTTCCAGCACAGCCGCTACAAAGGCAACGATAAACTGCCCCCCAGCCATTTTGGTACTTTTGAGGTCAAAAATGTTCAGATCAAAACCTTTGACCGGGCGGCAAAAGTCAGCGCTAAGGCTGCTGACAACTTCTGGAATGATTGGCGGATGGTCAGTGTTTCCGGCGCCAGCGGTTTGAACAGCAAATTCCAGAACGGCGTTCTGGCGATCGAAGGTTTTACGGGGACGCCCCAAAAAGTCGGTGCTGCAGAAGTTGTTATGGAGCGCAAGCTTGAACCTTGCAGCGGCGATTTTACCGCCGCAATTGATATGGATTGGGATCAAATCAGTAAAGCCGCCATGGGCGAAGTTGTGCTGCAGGTTCTGGACAACAACGGCAAAGTGTTGGTCGAAGGCGGTCTGCATGATACCTGGGTCGCCGGAGCTGCGCAGGCGCTGGGCAGCATTGGCGAAGAACGGGCCAAAACCATGTTTGCCATGCCGTTCAAAGCTGGAGGCAAGCTGCTTATTGAACGGCGCAACGGCGAATATACCGTCCGGATACGGGATTGGAAGTTTATCGTCGGCAAAGGGTCCGATGCTCCGGCCGCAGCGCTGCGGCTGATCTACAGCAAAAGAGGTTATGCCGGGAATGCCAAGAAAAATATCCCGCCGGCGCACGAAATAAATGTTTACATCCGGGAAATCGCTTTCTGTCCCGGAGTTGCTCCGCTGCCGCCCCCCCGCAAGCCAGCCCGCACCACCTGGAAACACACCAAGCCGATCATCTGGTACTGGGCCGGGCCGGATATGAGCGAAGAATTTGCCAAAGAACTGGCCGCCGCCGGATTCAATGTGGCTTTCGGCAAAAATATGTTTGATTTGGATATCATGCACAAATATGGTATCCGGGGGATGCTCTGGATGCCCGGCGATCCCCGCAAGCCGGCGGATGCGGTCAAGCTCAAGTGCTGGCTGGAAAGTGTACGGTTCCACCCGGCGTTGCTGGGCGTAAGCTGTGGTGACGAACCCGGCTACGGCAAGCGGATGCTGAAGGCGCAGGCCCGGGTCAATTTTATGAAAGAAAATGCTCCGGAAGTGCTGCATTTCAACAATATGTACCCCATGGGCGCCAGCAATATGCAGTTTTTCGGCGAAAACCGTGGTCTGGATAAGATGGAAGCCTATGCTGCGCACATCGAAGATTATTGCACCCGTTTGACTCCCCAGCTGTTGAGCTACGATGCCTACCACTTGCGGGTCAATGGCGACAGTGCCAACTTCTTCAACAATCAGGCGGTCATCCGCAAAGCGGCATTGCAGCGCAACATTCCTTCCATGAACATTGTGCAGGCTTGCAGTTGGCGGCCGATCCACCGCATCCCGACGGCGGCAGAGTACCGCTATCTGGCTTACTCGTCGCTGGCTTACGGCTCACAGGGCTTGAGCTGCTATGTCTACAGCTGGCGGGGGCACCGGGGCGGTATGCGTGACTATGCTACGCAGAAAACCACTCATTTGTACGAAGAAGCCAAAACGCTCAACCGGGCATTTGTGGCGATCGCTACTGAACTTATGGATTTGAAGTCCATTGCTGCCTATCACACCGGCACGATCCCCTTCGGTGTGGAAGTTTTGCCCGAAAACGGCATCTTCCAGCTGGAACCTAAACTGGAAAATAAACCTCAGGGTACCGTTGCTCCGAGCTACGACAACAATATTGCCAACAACGCCTCCAAAGTGCTGCCCCGTATCACCGGTTATGTACTTGGTTACTTCGGCAAAAACAATAAAGCTACTCATGTGCTGGTGGTCAATATTGACTACAAAGATGCGGTTTCCACCACTTTGACTGCGCCGGGCAATCTGGAACGCTTTGATGCGCTCAAAGGCACTTGGAGCAAGCTGGGTTCCTCCAAGGTCAAAGTCGATCTGCCGCCCGGCGGCGGTCTGCTGTTCCGCTTGGAAGGGAGTGCTGAATGAATAAATTTATATTCAGCGCAGTAACGCTGCTGGCCGCTGCTGCCGGCAGCGTTGGGAGTGCGGAGTTTGTCGAAAAATTCAACGGCAGCAAACTGGCTGACGAGTGGCAGATCTTCTGGCAGGAAAAGTGCGATACTATTGACAGCACAGTGAAAAACAACACTCTGACGATCAATGGCTTGAAAAACGCTAAAGCCGGGGCCAACGCCTCCTATGACCGGTTCATTGGCGAAATCGGCGGCGATTTGGAATTTACCTGCAATGTTCAGTATCTTTCCGGCAAGGGCGAAATTTCCGGCGGCTACACTATATCAGTATCCAACGCCAATGGCGAAAGCTTTTTCCGGGTGAATCTTGCCGGCAGTGAAGACGGTAAAAAATTCAAGGTTTCCGGCCGTCAGGGCCATCAGAGCCAGCTGCTGAAAAGCACTCCCGTTACCGTAAAAGCCCCCGCCAAAGGGGTGTTGCGCGTTACCCGCACCAAGTCGCTTTATGTCGTAAGCTGGAACAATAAGGAAGTCGCCCGGATCAACAGCGATCTGGCGGATGCCAGCTTGATGCGTATTGCCGTAAGCGGAGTGAATCCCGGCGGTTTGCAGCTGAGCAATCTTGTACTGAAGTCGGTCGGCAAGTAAAAAATAACCTGTGCGGCTGCCGGAAGATAAAACGGCGGTTGACAGGATACAGCAAATTTTAAGCTGCCGCCCGGGATTTTTCCCGGTGCAGACAGCTTATTTTATTGTCTGATGCGCAGATTGCGGTGATAGTTATATACCCCCCGGGCAATGGCCACGGCCAGATTTTCCTGATATGAGGCATTGCCCAATTTGTTTTCTTCTTTGCGGTTGGAAATAAATCCGCACTCCACTAATATTGCCGGGCAGCGGGTTTCCCGCAAGACCACAAAACGGGCCTGTTTTACGCCCCGGTCATTGCCCCGGAGGTTGCGGACAAGTTCGTGCTGTACGTTCCAGGCCAAAGACATGGAGTTGTTGACCGCCGCATTGCCGGGGTATTGTGTGTATTGTACTTTGCTGCCGCCGCTGGAGGGCGCTCCCGGCACGGTCAAAGCAAAGGTTTCGATACCGCTGACTGAACGGTTTGACGCTGCATTCATGTGGATGGATATAAACAAATCGGCCCTGGCATTGTTGCTGGCACGGGCCCGGTCGCTGAGTTCAATGCGCCGGTCATTTACCCGGGTCATCAGCACCCGGTAGCCCATCTTGCTCAAGATACGCTGCAGACGTTTGGCCACTTGTAAAGTCAAAGCTTTTTCGGTGTAGCGCTGTCCGGCGGCCCCCCGGTCGCTGCCGCCGTGCCCCGGATCGATCAGGATAGTGCGCACGCCGACCGGACGCAGACTCCGGGGATTGAACAATACTTGCACATGGCTGAAAAAATCACTCGAACTTATATACAACTGCCCATATTTTTCCACCGGAGCAAAATTAAAATTGATCACCACATTATTGAAGCTGCCGTAGCGTTTATCGGGGTTGAAAACCATTTTTCCGGCCGCTCCATAAAGCTCGTAGCGTTTGTTTTGTTTAACGATCCGCAGCCGCATGTGACGGGCTATATCATACGCCCGGTAATATTTGCGTCCTGACACATATTCGCAGGTGAATCCGGTACTGTCTTTGAACGGTGCTGCCGGCAGAACGTGGGTAAATGCTGTGCAGAACAGCAGGATACTGCACAAAATGGTGATCAGCAGCTTGTCAGGCATTGCGTTTGCCCTTTCTGCTCCCGGCAGGTTGATAACTGCGCAGCGAAACAAGCTTGCTGTAATCTTCCAGCGGCGGATACATCCCATCCAGATTTTTGCCGATATGGGCGGTTTCGCACAACGAACCGTAAACGTAGGCCTTGGCGGCGTAAAGTGCATCCCGCCAACTGCTGCCGGTGGCGGTCATGGCTGTTATGGCACTGGAAAGCGTACAGCCGGTTCCGTGGGTGGCCACTGCCTCCAAATCATGCACCCGGGGAGAAGTAAGCAGCAGAACTTTGCCATCCAGCACAGCTATATCGCTGACCTTATCGCCGCTGAGGGCGTGACCGGTTTTGAGCAGACAATTGCACTGGAACTTTTCGGCCAAAGCCTGGGTTGCTACCGCATATTCAGTTGGATCGGCCAGTTTTTTGCCCAGCAAAAATTCTGCTTCCGGCAAATTGGGCGTTATCAAATCCGCCAGCGGCAGCAGATCTTCGATCATGGCCTGCAAACCGGCTTCGTCCAGCAGCTTGCTGCCGCTGCTGGAGATCATCACCGGATCGACGATCAGCGGCAATTTATATTTTTTCAGCGCAGTGCTGACGGCCTTGACGACCGGGGCGTTGCCCAGCATACCGGTTTTTATTGCCTTGACGGCCAGCGCAGAAAGCACGCTTTCGATCTGCGCCTGAACTATTTCCGGATCCATGACCCGGATCGCCGCCACCTGACGGGGATTCTGCGCCGTGACTGCCGTGATCACCGAGCAGCCGTAAACCCCGGCGGCATTGAATGTCCGCAGATCCGCCTGAATACCGGCTCCGCCGCCGGAATCACTGCCGGCAATGGTCAAAGCCACGGGATAAAACTCTTCTTGTTGTTTTTTCAATTCATCGACCTTTCTTTTTATACATCATACAATATAATCCGGAAAAGACAAAAAAACTAATCTCAAATCAAGCTTTTCGGCAAAATAATTTGCATTTCTGCGATTGCGGATAAATATTATAACAAATTGAGGATAAAAAATGAATTTGGGCCGTATCTTTTTTACATCTATACTGCTGGGCTGGATCATCTGCCCGATGTACAGTGCAGAAAAACACATCGTGCAAGTAGTCGGGAATATCTCGGCGGCGATCCCGGATGCCGCCGGACATCAGACGCCGCTGCTGGAGTTTTTGCGCCGCTACGAGCGGATCGTCCGGCAGGTTGGCCGGCTGGAAAACTCCGCAGCTGCCTCCGATTTGCGGCTGGAGCTGACTGCACCCGGCGAACAGACGCTGGCGCCGGATAAATTTACACTCCAGCGCAAGACGGCCGTACTCACGCTCCCTGCCGACTATCGCAGCTGGCTGAATGATCCGGTTTTGGGACGGCGTTTGAGCAGTGCAGTGCTGCAAAGCCGTCTGGGCAATCCGCCGCTGCAGCCGCTGCCGGAGCCGCTGTTATGGATCGCCGATGGATTGTGGGCCGAATTTGTGCAGCGCGAAAGAGCCGGCCAGCGGATTTTGCGCTTTACCTGGCTGCCGGGTTTGCGCAATGTTGCGGAGCTGGGCGACGATATTTATCTGAGCAGCCAAACCTTGCAAGCTCCTCCCAGGATCCGACCGGGGTCAGCGGAGTGGACGCTGTATTGTGAACGGGCGCAGCTGATGCTGGAAGTTGCCCGCTCGCTGGGCAGCAGCAACCGCAATTACCCGATCAAAGACTATTGTTTTTTGATCATGGGCGGCAAACTGCCCGTTCCGGAGTGTTTTGTTAAATCGTTCGGCGCCGCTGCCCGCAAGCGGATGATGCCGGGCAGCTGGCAGTCTGACCGGAAAGTGACAGAAGCGCAGCTGAGTTATAAAGCGTTAAGTTTGCTGGCGATGCGTTCGCTTTTTTCCAATTATGTGCCAATGTCAGCAGCGGGTATCAGGAAGCGTTTGGAGCCGATCAAGCAAGTAAATTACACCCATTCACGGGGCAGTTTTGAAATGCAGGCGGCGCTTTCGGATCTGCCGGAGCTGGTGGAAAAATATGACAGCTGCCTCAATTTGCCCCGGATAAAACTGCAGCAATTCAACGAATTGGCCGCTATTGCCCCCTTGCAGCTGCGCAGCGATATATTCAATCTGGCTACCTTGCTTAGCGATATATCTTTGCGGCCCGCCGCTGCTCTTAAAGACGGGATCAAAAGTTCTTTGCAGCTGTTGGAAGCCAAGATCAGCAAGCTTGAGCAGGTGGAAAAAATGCTGATCCGGCACGAAAAAGAACGCACGCCGCTGCTTTATGAATACCGATTCAGTCTGGAGGGCAGTGCGCCGCCGGCAGTGCTGCCGGGGAAGGTCAAAAAAATTCTGGACGAAGCTGAACAAAATTATCAGCAAAAATATTGATCAGACGGCTGCTTTAATCAACATCTTCGATGACTTTCATCTTAGTCCACTTGCCGCCCCGGTAGCGCAGATAGCAGAACAATCCGAACAGCAGCACATAAAAGGACATACATCCCCACAGATACCAGACCGAACACCCCAGCAGCCGCATTATAATGCAGGGAATGGCAAAAACACCCCAGGCCATAATGATGGTCAGATTCATGATGTATTTGGTATCACCCGCACCCCGCACGGCATTGCTGTAGACCAATACCAATCCGTCGCCGAACAGATACGCCGCCACAAACAGCAGCATCACTTTGGCCAGGCGGATGACTTCCACTTGCTCAGCATCGCCGGTACGCACAAAGGGGTCCAGCACGATTTCCGGCCAGAAGATGAACAGCGCCATCATCAGTGACATATATATAAGCATCAAAGTCCTTGCATTGCGCACCGATTTTTTGGCGTGCGGTATATCTTTGGCACCGACCGCCTGACCCACCAGAATACTGGCAGTCATGCCGATACCCATGATCGGACAAAACGAGAGGTTGTTGATCCCGAATACGATACTGCTGGCCTCCTGCACCTTGACTCCGTAAAGCGACAGCACCAGAATAAACACATTGAATGCCGCCAGATCCATCAGCAGCTGTGCGCCGTTGGGCGAACTGTATTTGAGCATCCGGCAGAGCATCTCCCAATCCCAGATATTGCTGCAGGTGCCAAAGTGCCGCCGGGAGCTTTTCAGCGCAAAAAATCCGACTGCGTAGATGATCAACCCGCCCAATGCCGCCAGAATCGTACCCAATGCTGCTCCGGCCGTGCCCATTTCCGGCGCACCCCATTTGCCGTAAATAAACATGTAGTTCAAGGGCAAATTAAGCAAGGTTACAAATATGGAAACCATCAGCACCATAGTAGTTTTGCCCCGGCCGCTCCAAAAACAGGAAAGTGCCTGCTGCAGTAGAAATACTGCGGCCCCCAGTGCCAGATACCTGAAATAGATATTTTCCTGCTCCTCCACGGCCGGTTCATGCCCCAACGCAGCAAACAAATACGGTACCCACAAACAGCAGAACGCCATAAACACTGCCCCGGCCAAAGCCATAAAAATCCCCTGCCAGACCGCAGTTCCCACCCGGCGGGATTGATTGGCTCCGGAATATTGCGCCACAAAAGTTCCGGCATAGCCCACGGCTCCCACAAAAAAGCACTGCAATGTAAAACTGGTCAAGCCGCTGGTCAACGCCGCCGCCGCGCTGGGTTGGGAATAACGGGTCAGCATCAAACGGTCCATAAACATATTCACCGCATGGCAGGAACTGGATAAAATCAGCGGCAGCGCAACCCGCAGTACATTAAGCAAACTGCCGTCATTGGCCAAAAAATCACTTTTGTACAGTTTCATAAAAACAATATGACTCCAATCTGAAATACCCGGCTGACATCACAGATGCCAACCGGGGAAAAAGCATGGTAAATAAATAAGATTTTCCGGAAATTGAATTACAAGTTCCTCAGTAGATGAACAGCATTTCCCGGTACTTGGGCAGCGGCCAGCGGCTGTCCGAAACGATGCCTTCCAGCGTATCGACCGTTTCCCGCAAGGCCCCCAATGCCGGCAATATATCGCTGCCGTCACCGGTAAAGGCATCGCTCAAACGTTCCGAACGTTTGACCAATTCGTCGATACCTTCGCCCAGCTTGTCGGCAGTCCGGCGCAGCCCGGCGCAACCGGCAGTCACACCGGAATTTCTGGCTCCGTTGAGTGCGGCCAGGGCATCGTTGAAATCCGCCGTCACCGCCGGGAGGATCATGCTCCGGACGATTTCCAGAGCCACCTGACCTTCGATGCAGATCTTGCGGCGGTATTCTTCGCCGAAAATCTCGTGCCGGGACTCCATTTCTTTGGCGGTAAATACGCCGTGACGGGCAAACAGTTCGATATTTTCCGGATTGCTGAACGCTTCCAACGCTTCCAGCGTACTTTCGGCATTGGGCAAACCGCGTTTGGCGGCTTCTTTGCGCCAGCTGGCGGTGTAGTTGTCGCCGTTGAAAATCACCCGTTTGTGGGTTTTGATGATCCGCTGCAGCAGTTTTTGCAGTTGATTATTAAAATCTTTGCGGTCAAAGTTTTCCAGCTCGGCAGCGATCTTGTCCAGCGCATCCGCCACGATCGTATTAAGTATCATCATCGGCCCGGCGCAGCACTGGCTGGAACCCGGAGCCCGGAATTCAAACTTATTGCCGGTAAAGGCAAAAGGACTGGTACGGTTGCGGTCAGTGGCATCCCGGGGCAGCAGCGGCAGCGTATCGACGCCGATTTGCATTTTGCCCAGTTTTTTGCCCACTTTGCGGGTACCGCTTTCCAACTGTTCGATCACCTCGTTGAGCTGATCGCCAACGTAGATGGAAATGATCGCCGGCGGAGCTTCGTTGGCTCCCAAACGGTGATCGTTGCCGGCTCCGGCAACCGTGGCCCGCAATATATCGCTGTGCAGATCGACCGCCTGGATGATCCCGCACAACACGGTCAGAAAGATCGCATTCTGTTCCGGATCTTTGCCCGGCTTGAGCAGATTCAAATCGCCGTAGCTGACGCTCCAGTTATTGTGTTTGCCGGATCCGTTGACTCCGGCAAAGGGTTTTTCGTGCAGCAGACAGACCAGCGAATGCCGGTCGGCCACCTGCCGCAGAACTTCCATGACCAGCATGTTGTGATCGACTGCCAGATTGACTTTTTCAAAGATGGGAGCCAGCTCAAACTGCGCCGGAGCCCCTTCGTTGTGCCGGGTTTTGGCGGGGATCCCCAGTTTCCAGAGTTCGCTTTCCACCTCGGTCATAAAGCTCAGCACCCGGCTCTTGATCGAACCGAAATAGTGGTCTTCCAGCTGCTGATGTTTAGCCGGCGGGGCACCAAAAAGCGTGCGTCCGGTCTGCAGCAGGTCGGGCCGGTGCAGATAAAAGTGCTTGTCGATCAAAAAATATTCCTGTTCGGCCCCCAGCGTGATATCCACTTTGGCATCGGGCAGATCAAAGCACTTCATCAGGCGTTTGACCGCCTTGGTCAGAGCTTGATTGGAGCGCAGCAGCGGGGTTTTCTTATCCAGCGTTTCTCCAGTGTAGCTGCAGAAGGCTGTGGGAATACACAACGTGGCCCCGTTGCTGTGGCGTTTGATAAAAGCCGGACTGGTGGGGTCCCAGGCCGTGTAGCCGCGGGCTTCAAAAGTGCTGCGCAGCCCGCCGGAGGGGAAACTGGAGGCATCCGGTTCGCTCATGATCAGATTTTTGCCGGAAAACGCCATGATCGCCTGACCGTTCTGGATCTCCAGAAACGAGTCATGTTTTTCCGCCGTCGAACCGTTCAGCGGCAGAAACCAGTGGGTAAAGTGCGTTGCGCCCCGATCCATAGCCCAATGTTTCATAGCGTGTGCCACATCAGCGGCGATCGCCGGATCCAGAGCTGCACCATCGTTGACCGTAGCCAGCAATTTGGCGGCCACCGCTTCGGGCAGATACTTGCGCATAGCCTGATCGTTGAAAACATCTTCAGAAAAATATTCCATACCAACCGGCGCAGCCGCCACCCCCGCCGGGGTATGCAGTTTGGCCACGGAGTCGATCGCACCGCTGCGGAAATCGCTTTTACTCATAATGCGCAGTACCTTTCATTAGCTGTAAAAATTATATACTTGTATATAATATAACACGCCGCAGCGGCTGCGTCAAATTCCAAGTGTCGCTCCCGGCGTATTTATTTGCAAAAAAAACAGTAAGCGGCAAGTTGACAGCATCCGGGAATGATTGTTAAAATAATCCGGTTTTCAAAGTGGCAAAAACAGCTCTGTTGTGATATATTACTGGTGATTAATATTAGACTAATTCAACATGTAAGGACTTTTTTATGGCTAATTACGAAGCTGTGATCGGTTTGGAAGTGCATGTCCAGGTGCGCACTGCCAGCAAGATGTTTTGTTCCTGCGCCAATACTTTCGGCGCTGAACCCAATACCAAAGTCTGTCCCGTCTGCATGGGCTATCCCGGGGTGCTGCCGGTACCCAATCAGGAAGCGATCCGCAAGACGGTCATCGCCGGACTGCTTACGGAGTGCGAAATCGCCCGTTTCAGCAAATTTGACCGCAAAAGCTATTTTTATCCGGATATGCCCAAGAACTACCAGATCAGCCAGTATGATCTGCCGTTCTGCAGTGCCGGACGCATCCGCATCGGCGGCGAAAATGTCAAAGGTTTTTCCGGTGAACCGCTGCCCGAAAAATATATCGGTATCACCCGCATCCATCTGGAAGAAGACGTCGCCAAACTCAACCACCAGCACGGTGCCAGCGGTGTGGACTACAACCGCGCCGGAGTGCCGCTGATGGAAACGGTGTCGGAGCCGGATATGCGCACGCCGGACGAAGCTTACGCATATTTGACCGCACTCAAAGAGATCATGCAGTATGGCGGCATCAGCGATTGCGATATGGAAAAGGGCCAGATGCGCTGCGATGTGAATATATCTTTGCGCAAAGGTCCCAACGAACCCTTCGGTACCAAGATCGAACTTAAAAACCTCAACAGTTTCCGGGCCGTCCACCGGGCTTTGGAATATGAGATCTGGCGGCAGGCGCAGGAACTCGATGCCGGACACACGCTGCGGCAGGAAACCCGGGGCTGGAACGATGACAGCGGCGAAAGCTATCTGATGCGTACCAAGGAGCAGGCGCACGACTACCGTTACTTCCCGGATCCGGACTTGATGCCGGTGACTTTTACAGACGAAGAGATCGATGAGTTCAAAGCCCATCTGCCGGAATTGCCTGCTGCCATGCGCAGCCGTTTGGTCAGCAACGGTCTGACTGAGTATGACGCATCGGTCATCACCGCTGACCGCCATCTGGCCAAGTGGTTCGATGAAGCGGCCACAGCGGTGAAAAATCCCAAGATATTGGCCAACTGGATCATTTCGGAACTTTTGCGGGAACTTGCGGCCGCCAGTTTGGATATTACTGAATCGCCGGTAACTCCGGCGGCCTTTGCGGAATTGGTCAACGCCGTAGACGGCGGCACGATTTCCGGCAAGATCGGCAAAGATGTTTTGAGCGAAATGTTCGCCACCGGCAAAGGTGCCAACGACATCATCAAAGAAAAAGGTCTGGCGCAGGTCAGCGATGCCGGAGCAGTCGAAGGCTTTGTGGATCAGGCGATCGCTGCCAACCCGACTCAGGTCGAACAGTTCAAGGCCGGCAACCCCAAAGTGCTGCAGTTCCTGGTCGGACAGGTCATGAAGCTTTCGCGCGGCAAGGCCAACCCCAAGCTGGTCAGCGAAATATTGAACGCCAAGCTGCAATAAAAGGCAATAAAAATGGGTACATCTGTTTTAAGCGAACGTTTGAACAACGGGCTGTTGATTTTTGACGGCGCAACCGGCACGGAACTTTACCGGAAAAATTTCTTTGTCAATGTCTGCTTTGAAAATCTGGTGCTGACGGCGCCGGATGTGGTGCAGAGCATCCACCAGAGCTACATCGACAGCGGCTGTGATGTACTTACATGCAACACTTTCAGCGCTAACGCCAACAAGCTTTCGCGCCATGGTTTGGCCGATCAGCTGGAAAATATCTGCACTGCGGCTGTGAAACTCGCCAGAAAATGCGCTCACAGCGATACGCTCATTGCCGGTTCGGTCGGCCCTGCCGGAGAACTTACGGAAGCGTATAAAAATTGTGACCGTACTCAATTACTGGCCGCCCCGGCGCAGATCATGGCCCGGGCCGGAGCTGATTTTATCATTTTTGAATCGTTGGAAACTCTGGAAGATGCCCGTGCTGTGGCGGAACTGTCGCTGCAGCTGGATGTACCCTACATAGTAAGTATGGCGCTGGACGAAAACGGCTGCGGCATCAACAGCCGGATCGCCTTTACTGATTTGCTGTCTGCGCTGATGAATACAAGTAATCCGCCGGCGGCGCTGGGATTGAATTGCGGCAACGGGCCGGAAGCGACTTTAAGCTGTTTTGAAAAAGTGCGGAATCTTGCCAATCTGCCCTGGGTCGTCCAGCCCAACGCCGGTGAACCGCGCAAGATCGACAACCGCACCATGTACATGAACAGTCCGGAGTATTTTACTACTTATGCCATCCGTTACGCCAATCTGGGCGCCCAAGGTATCGGCGGCTGCTGCGGCATCGGCCCGGCGGAGATCGCCGAAATGGCCCGCTCGGTAAGACCGCTGGCCAAGGGCAACGCCGCCAGTGCCAAGCCGGTGATCGAAATCGCTGCCGGAGTTGAGGCTATGGCGGAAGTGCCGCTTGCTGAACGCTCCCGCCTGGGGCGCAAACTGGCCAATAAAGAGTGGATAACGTGTGTGGAGATCACGCCGCCGCCGGGGTTTGATCTTTCGGGTGTGATCGAAAAATCCCGCATCTGCGCCGCCGCCGGAGTGGATATAATCAATCTGCCGGACGGCCCCCGGGCCAGCAGCCGGATCGCTTCGATGATCACGGCCATAGAGATCGAACGCAATGTGGATATTGAAACAACTCTGCACATCTGCGCCCGTGACCGCAGTCTGCTGGGACTGCAGAGCGAACTTTTGGGCTGTGCCTGCGAAAAGATCCGCAATCTGCTTTTTATTACCGGCGATCCGCCCAAATTGGGCAATTTTCCGGCCAGCAGCGGCGTTTTTGACGTGGATGCCATCGGTTTGACCGAAATGCAGAAAAAACTCAACTGCGGTATCGATCTGGGCGGCCAATCGCTGAAAATGCAGACCGCCGCCGTGATCGGGGTGGGGCTGGATCCCAACGCCATCGATCAGGAACGGGAATACCGCCGGATCTGCCAGAAAGTGGAAGCCGGAGCAGATTTTATTGTTACCCAGCCGGTGTTTGATCCGGAAAAATTGCTCAGTTTCCTTCAGCGCATCGGGCATTTGCACTTGCCGGTGATCGCCGGAGTCTGGCCGCTGGCGAGTCTGCGCAACGCTGAATTCATGCGTACAGAAGTGCCCGGCGTGGTAGTGCCGGATTCGATCATGCAGCGCATGGGCAGTTTTGTGGATAAAGATGCGCAGAAAGCGGCGGGCATTGCCATTGCCCGGGAATGTATCGATTCCATCCGTCATGCGGTAGCCGGGGTGCAGGTCAGTGCGCCGTTCGGGAATGTCCATACGGCTTTGGCGGTACTCAAATAAGCTGCTTCAGATCAAAGTCTGAGCGTCCATATCCAGATATAATTCGACGGAGTTTTTCCATACTTCATGCAGCACCATCTGCCGCAGAGCCCGGCGCACGCTGGAAATTTTTTCGCCCCGGAAAGTCGCCAGATAACGGTATTTGCCTTTGACCCGGGCCAGCGGCGCCGGAGCCGGTTCCACGGCAATGACGCTGGCATGGCAGAAACTTTTGGCTTTCAGAAAAACTGCATTGATCACTTCAGATACTTCGCTTTCGTTTTCGCCCCGGGCGTACAAGGCTATGAGGTGGCCGAACGGCGGATAATTCAAAACTTGCCGCACCGCCGCATCGTATTCGTAAAAGGCCGGAAAATCCTGCGCCACGGCGTAGCGGATAACATCGTTGTAAGGGCTGAAAGTCTGGATGATCACTTCGCCATGTTTATCGCCCCGTCCGGCCCGTCCCGCAACCTGGGTCAACAGCTGAAAAGTCCGCTCTGAAGCCCGGATGTCGGGAATGTTCAAGCCGGAGTCAGCGTTGATGACTCCCACCAGTGTAACGTTGGGGAAGTCCAGCCCTTTGGCGATCATCTGTGTGCCAATGAGTATATCAAGTTCGCCCCGGCGGAATTTTTCCAGCGTAATTTCGTGGGCGTCGGCCCCCCGCATGGTATCAGAATCCATGCGTTCGATCCGGGCATGCGGAAAGATGCGCCGGGCAATATCTTCGATCCGCTCCGTCCCCACGCCCCGGGTGCGCAGCACTTCAGCGTTGCAGACCGGACAATGCACCGGCGCCGGGACGATCCGGCCGCACAACCCGCACGAAAGCATCTGCCGGGAACGGTGATAAATGTATGATTTGGAGCAATCCGGACACTCCGCCACCCAGGTGCATAGTTCCTCCGGACAGGCCAGCTCCCGGGCATACCCCCGGCGGTTTAAAAACAATATCACCTGTTCACGGCAATGCAGGCGGCTTTTGATGGCACTGATAAGTTCCGGAGTAAACAGTGTGCTGCCTGCACCGGGATGCTCTTTAGCGTGTTCCCGGGCCAGAGCCAGATCCACGACCCGCACTTCCGGCAGTGGAGAATCTTCGGCCCGGTGTTCGAGTTTCCAGAGTTTATATTTGCCGTTCAAGGCGTTGTAATAAGTTTCCAAAGCCGGGGTCGCACTGCCCAACACCACGGCGGCATTTTCGATTTTTCCCCGCATTACTGCCACATCCCGGGCTGAGTAGCGGGGGGCTTCGGCTTGTTTGTAGGAATTTTCGTGTTCTTCATCGACCACGATCAGCCCCAGATTGGCCAGCGGCGCAAAAAGTGCCGATCTTGCTCCGATAGCGATTTGAGCCTGACCGTTGTAGATTTTTTGCCACTCTTCCCGGCGTTCGGCATCGCTCAGACGGCTGTGCAGCACGGCCAGCGCATCGCCAAAGCGGGCCCGGAAGCGGCGCACGGTCTGCGGAGTAAGCGATATTTCCGGCACCAGCACGATCGCACTTTTGCCCAGCTTGAGCGCATGGGCGATGCTTTGCAAATATACTTCGGTTTTACCGGAACCGGTCACGCCGAACAATAAGCCGGTGCGTACATCCCATTCGGGGTGATCAAGCAGCTGGCAGATGCCATCCAGCGCAGCTTGCTGCTCAGCTGTAGGTGTGCGGGGTTTGTCGGGGGCGACGGCAAATTTGCGATGTTTCCGGCGTTTGAGCGCATCTACTGAGCTGATGACCAGAAGTTCCAACTCCAGCAAGCCTTTGATCACCGAAGCAGTGGCGCCGCAGCGCAATTCTATTTCATCGGCAGTCAAATCATCTTCCTGCATAAGTGTTTGCAGGACAGCTATACGTTTGGCGGCAGTTTTTTTGCTGCTGTTTTGCCGGATAAATTCATCTGCCGCCGCCAGATCGTTGAGCGCAAAACGCCTTTTGCCGCGATTGCTTTTGGCCCGGCGCACCGCTCCGGGGAGCAGGGCCTTGACCGCCTGTTCGTAGCTGCAGCAATAATAATCGGCCATCCAGCTGCCGAGCTGAAGCAGCTTTTCCGGGAGCTGCGGCGAGTTGCTTTTGACCGCCAGCACCGGTTTAAGTTCAAAGCGCCCGGAAAAGTTTTCCACTTCGCTTACGCTCAAGACACAGCCGACCCGGGTGGATTTGCCGAAAGGCACCTCCACCCGCACGCCCGGCCGTACCGCAGCGGATAGCTCCTCCGGGATCAGATAATCAAATTTCCGATCCAGCGAAAGTTCAACGATGACTTGAGCTATCAGCACGTTTTCAGCAATCTTCCACCGCCGGCGGAGTACGGAACTTGAAGCCGTAACGTTCGTTGTAGCTGCGGATCTCTTTTTCTATATCCGTAGCCAGCTTGAGGGCCTTCAGACCGGCTTCGCCGGAAACTTTGGCCTGCACCACGCTGCCGGAATCCTGCGTGGCTTTGACTGCGGCGATAAAATCTTCGAGTTCTGCCGCCAGCGCATTCTTTTCGTTGAGCGCAATATCTTTGCGGGCCAGCCCGATGCGGTTGCGCTTGAGCACCACGCCGGAGTGTTTGCCGTAGTCCATGGAAAGGTAGCAGTCATCCTGAAACACCCGGAAACGGCGCATGGGTTCCTGACTGACCCGGCTGGCGGTCATGTTGGCGACCGAACCGTTTTTGAATTTGATGCGTACGCTGACGATATCTTCGGTGTCGCCCATGACCGGAATACCTACTGCGTCAAAGTGTTCCACTTCGCTGTCGACCATGGTCAGCACCAAATCGATATCGTGGATCATCAGATCCAGTGCCACGCTTACTTCTGTTCCCCGGCGATAGCTGCCCGGGCGCGGCGGCGGATAATTCGCCAGGCGGTGTGCTTCGATAAAGCGGGTGTTGGCTTTGTATTTTTCCAGAAAATCCATTGCCGGATTAAAGCGTTCCACATGGCCGACGGCCAGCACTACATTGTTGGCTTTGGCGGCGGCGACCATGGCTTCGGCTTCTTCGACAGAAGCGGCAATGGGTTTTTCCACCAGCACATGTTTTTTCATTTCCAAAAGCGGAATGGTCATGGTGTGGTGAAAAGTCGCCGGTACTGCCACTGAAAGAGCATCGCACTCGGCGGCCAGCTTCTGCCAGGTGTCATAAACTTTCAGACCGAACTCTTCGCCGACCGCCCGGGCTGTGGCACTGGTGGTGTCAAAGATGCCCACGACTTCGGCATTTTCGCTGAGGTTATAGAGTCGGGCGTGATGTCTGCCCAACGCTCCAACGCCAATGACCCCGACTTTAAGTTTACGGGATTTTTCCGGATTTTCCATCTTTTTCCTCTTTCCGTTAGGTAATTGTTGTTGATTTTAATAATAATATAGCCACTATTTGCCAAAACTCCAAGTTTTTTCTTGCAAGAAATCAAATTCCGGGTTATATTTACAAAGTATTAATGCAAAAACTAACGAAAGGTGCCCGTTATGTCCGGTAATTTTGTCTACAATCGTGTTCTGCTCAAGCTTAGCGGAGAAACTCTCAAGGGTAAATTTGATCATGGCTATGATGCCGATGCGGTCCGTGCGGTCGTCGCCCGGATCAAGCCGCTGGTCGATCAGGGGCTTGAAGTAGCCATTGTAGTCGGCGCCGGCAACATCTGGCGGGGCGTGATGGGTGCCAATACCGGCATGGATCCGGTTTCCTGCGACTACATGGGGATGCTGGGAACTATGATGAACGGTCTGTGCCTCAAAGAATACTGCAATGCCAACGGTTTGAGTGCTGAGGTTTACGGCTCCACCGCTTTTGGTACTGCCATACCGCAGTTTGACCGGGCCAGGGCCATGCGGGATCTGGAAGCTGGAAAAGTGGTGATCTTTGCCGGAGGTACCGGCAGCCCGTTCTTTACGACCGATACCACTGCCGCTTTGCGGGCGTTGGAAACTCAGTGTGATGCCGTGCTCAAAGCCACCAAGGTTGACGGTATTTACACTGCTGACCCTTTCAAGGATCCCAATGCAGTGCGCTACAAGGTTTTGAGCTACGAAGAAGCTTTGAGCCGGCAGCTTAAAGTCATGGATGCAGCGGCGTTTTCGCTCTGCCGTGAACACGATCTGCCCATTGTGGTGTTCAATTTCTTTGAAGCCGGCAGCCTGGAGCGGGTGGTTTCCGGCGATACTTCGGCGGGAACGGTGGTGCGCTAAATGGCCATTCATCCCACTGCAGCAGTGGCACCGGGGGCGAAAATCGGCAAAAATGTCGAGATCGGCCCCTACGCCGTGGTCGAAAATAATTGTGTGATCGGCGATAATTGCTGGATCGATGCTCACGCCAAAGTGTGTGAATTCACCACCGTTGGCGAAGGTACCCGCATTTATTTTGGGGCATTGGTCGGTACGGAGCCGCAGGATCACCGCTTTGTGCCGGGCATCCGCAGCTATACAGAAATCGGCAAAAATGCGGTCATCCGGGAGTATGTAACGATCCACCGGTCGCCCTTTGAAGATAAAGTTACCCGGGTCGGCGACGGAACTTTGCTGATGGCGTTTGTGCATATCGGGCACGATGCGCAGATCGGCAATTATGTTACTGTAGCTAATCAAACGGCGGTTTCCGGGCATGTGATCATCGAAGACGGGGCGGTTTTGAGCGGTTATGTATTGATCCATCAATTCTGCCGCATCGGCAAGCTGGCCATGATCGGCGGCAGAACGATCCTTACGCAGGATGTGCCGCCATACTGTATGCTGGCGGAAAACTGCCGGGTTTGCGGCCCCAACGTCATCGGTATGCGGCGGGCCGGGTTGGAATCCGAGGCGCGGCTGGCGATCCGCAAAGCGATCAAAACCTACTTCTTTAAGGATTTGAACGGCAGCAATGCGCTGACGGAGATCGAAAGCGAACCCATGACACCGGAAGTGGAACATTTTGTGAAATTTATCCGGGGATCGGAACGCGGCATCATGGCCGGAGAAAGCGAACTGGCCGGATTTTTGTTTGACGAAGAGTTGTAAACCGGAGCAGTTTGCTCCAAATATAAATGTTAAGGATATAAAAATGAGTGATTTCAAAAGCGACATGGAAAAATTTGCCTATGCCGTGGGCATGAATATGGGCGAATACGTCGAGCAGATGGCCGTCAAAATGGATGGCAAATTGGTAGCTGCCGGTCTGGCGGATTATCTGGGCGGCAACACCAAACTTGACCCGAATGAATATCAGGAAGCCATGCAGAAGCTGCAGGAACTTATGCGGGCCGCCGGCGAAAAGGAACTGGAAGCCGTCAGTGCCGCCAACCGGGAAGCCGAAGCCAAATTTATGGCCGAAAATGCCAAGGCCGAAGGCGTGCAGGTAACTGCCAGCGGATTGCAGTACAAGGTTATTCAGGAAGGCAACGGCCCCAAACCGGCTATGAACAGCAAAGTGCGGGTGCATTATCAGGGCAGTTTGCTCAACGGCGAAGTTTTTGACAGTTCCATCCAGCGCGGTGAACCATTGGAATTTATGCTTACGCAGGTGATTGCGGGTTGGACGGAAGGTTTGCAGCTTATGAGTGTGGGCAGCAAATACCGTCTGTTTATCCCGGCCAAGCTGGGGTACGGTTCCCGTGGCGCCGGTCAGGCGATCCCGCCGGATGCAGCATTGATCTTTGACGTAGAGCTGCTGGCCATAGTCTGACGTCCAAGCAGAAAAATATATTATGAGAGGCTTTGGGGGGCTTATAATATATTTTTTGTTCTGCAGGAGGACGATCAAGATCACCAGCTGAGCTGATGGTTTGCTCAAGTCCTGTAAGGGACCATTACCGGCATACCTCAATAGAGGTACCTGATAAAGGTTTAGCCATTTGCGCCAGGTTCCCGGCTGCTGCTGAAGTGGCTGGGAGCTTTATTTTTTCAAATTCTTTCCGCCAGTAAATGGATCAAATAGTTCCAGATGTACTGATTTATCTTGCAGATAAAACCCGTTCCTCAAACCGGGCAAGAGTACACAGCAATTCTGACCATCCATTTTAAGGGTGTGATTATAATATCAAAGTAATTTGAAATTGTTCCGCATTTTTGCGGAATTATTCCACCTCTGAACTTGATTTTGTATAAAAAGCATATTATTTTTCAACGGAATCAAAAAAACAGGAGTGCAATATGATTGAAATAATAACCGCCGATATCACCAAACTGGAAGTTGATGCCATTGTCAATGCCGCTAATTGTTCGCTTTTGGGTGGTGGTGGCGTGGATGGAGCGATCCACCGGGCGGCAGGCGGGGAGTTGCTCGAAGCCTGCCGCAAATTCAACGGTTGCAAAACCGGCGAAGCCCGCATTACTCCCGGATTCAGACTTCCGGCCAAGTTTGTCATCCACACGCCCGGCCCGGTCTGGTACGGCGGCAACTGCAACGAAGCCGAACTCTTGAAAAACTGCTATATAAACTCAATTGCTCTGGCAAAAGAGAACAACTGCAAAACAATCGCATTCCCGTGCATTTCGACCGGAGTGTACCATTTCCCGAAAGAACAAGCCGCACAAATTGCCCTTGAAACAGTTTTGAGCAACCTTAACGCCCCCATCGAAAAAGTAATTTTCTGCTGCTTCTCCGACTCCGACGCCGAAATCTACCGGATGATTTACGCAAAGATGAACGTGAATCCTTGAAATCAAAGATATTATGAGAGACACAAGAGGTCTCTCATTTTTTGCACTGAAAACAAAAAGTGGTTTGCCTCTTGATAAAAACGGATTTATGTTAATCCAAGAACAACGAAGTCGCATAGTGCGCTTCAAA
>SUWF01000050.1 GCA_015061575.1 Lentisphaerota bacterium | reverse complement strand
GTTGGGTAACCCGATGTGTTCTTTAGGGGTGACATAGCAGAGCATGGCTGCACCGTAAAAAGCTCCCATCATTCCGCCCATGGCGCCAACAAGGTGGTCGTAACCGGGAGCGCAGTCTGTGACAATGGGGCCCAGAATATAAAAAGGTGCGTTATTGCACAAACTTTGTTCTTTGATCATATTCATTTTGATTTGATCCAGCGGAATATGGCCGGGGCCTTCGACCATAACTTGAACTTCGGCTGCCTGACAACGTTTGGTCAATTCGCCCAGAATCGATAATTCGGCAAATTGCGCTTCATCGGAGGCGTCGGCCAGACATCCCGGGCGCAGCCCGTCGCCCAGCGAGATAGTTACATCGTATTCCCGGCAGATCTCCAGAATCTTATCAAAGGCGCTGTAAAAAGGATTTTCGCAATGATTTTCGACCATGTAAGCAGCGATCAATGCTCCGCCCCGGCTGACAATGCCCAGTTTACGCCGCAAGGCCGCCGGCAGGTGTTTTTGCAGCAAACCGGCGTGGATAGTCATATAATCAACGCCTTGCTGAGCTTGTTCAAGGATGATTTGCAGAATATTTTTTTCTGTGATATTTTTCCGGCCATACCGGGCCACGATTTCGTAGGCTGGTACGGTTCCCACCGGGATGCGGGAATTGGCAATGATCGATTGCCGGATCACTGCAATATCGCCGCCGGTACTCAGATCCATAACTGTGTCAGCGCCGTATTGCTGCACAGAGTGGAGTTTCTGCAATTCTTCCTGCACCGTTCCGCTGAGTGAAGAGTTGCCGATATTGGCGTTGATCTTGGTGTAGAGTTCCCGGCCAATACCCATAAAATCAAGATTATGGTGGTTTTTATTGGCCGGAATGACGATCAATCCATCGGCGACCTGCCGGCGGATAAATTCCTCGGTTCGGCGTTCTTTTTGCGCAACTGTACGCATGGCGGGGGTGATTTGGCCGCGCCGGGCGGCGGCAACTTGGGTGTTGGACATATTCTTTCTCCCTGGTTTGGAAATCCGAATATGCTGGCAGCAGAAAGGCATTGACTTTAATGCAGTAAACTCCCTACGTCGGCATGATCCGAATCAGGTTTAATGGGTCGAAGCTGACAGCTTCCTCTCAGCCCGTAGCACGGACTCCCCAGGACAAAACTCCGCCAATGGCGAAGACTATACAAATAAAATATCACAGAAATGGAGAAAATGCAATTATATCAACATATTTTACTTGAAAAAAAATAGATTTATGGTATATTGTTTAGATAGATATTTTTTTATCAATATAAAAATACTTAACTGAACCGTTAAAGAGGTGTAACATGGCAGAAATGGCAAAAGCGGCGGTGCTGACTGCGCCGGGAGTGTTTGAATTCCGTGAATATCCGATTCCGGAAATCAATGACGATGAAATGATCATCAAAGTTCAGGGCTGCGGTGTTTGCGGTACCGATGGTCACGAATACAAGCGCGACCCGTTTGGTCTGTGCCCGGTGGTGCTGGGCCACGAAGGTTCCGGCGAGATCATCAAGCTGGGCAAAAATATTACTTGCGACTCTGCCGGCAAGCCCTTGAAAGTGGGAGACAGCATCGTAACGTGCATCATTCCCTGCGGCGAATGCAGCGCCTGCAAAAATACTCCAGCCCGTACCAACCTTTGCGAAAAATGCGGTGTTTACGGATTGTTCCCGGATGATGATGTGCATCTGAACGGCTACTTTGCCACGCACATGAAGATCCGCAAAGGCTCGACCTTTTTCAACGTTTCGGATATGACTCTGGATCAGCGGCTGCTGGTGGAACCCTCGGCCGTGGCTGTGCATTGTGTGGAACGGGCCAAGAGTACCGGACTTTTGAACTTCAACAGCAAAGTTCTGGTGCAGGGCGCCGGTCCGATCGGTCTGCTGGTGATGGCGGTGCTGCGCACGCTGGGTATCGAAAACCTCATTGCGGTCGATGGCAACGACAACCGTCTGGAAATCGCCAAGAGCATGGGCGCAAGTCATGGATTCAACTTTACCAAGTATCCGGATCTGGATTCCATGCTTAAAGATATCAAAGAAGTCACCGATGGTCTGGGGGCCGATTTTGTCTTCCAGTGCACCGGAGTGGCGCAAGCTGGTGCCAATGCCTGGAAAATGATCCGTCGCGGCGGCGGTTTGTGCGAAGTCGGCTTCTTTATGGATGGCGGCAACTGCTCGATCAACCACCACTTTGACCTTTGCAACAAAGAAGTTACAGCGGTCGGTTCCTGGGTTTACTCGCCGCAGGATTATCCCACGACCTTTGCGTTCCTCAAGCGGGCGGCCGGGATCGGTCTGCCGGTGGAAAAACTTGTGACGCACCACTTCCCGCTGTCGCAGATCAAGGATGCTCTGGAAGCGAACGTGACGATGGCCGGAATCAAGATCGCCGTGGTCAACGAATAAGTTTGCGCAAGCAGCAAAAAACGCACCGCTTTTATCTGGCGGTGCGTTTTTTTTGTGCTGGATTTTTTTACGGTCAGCCTTTTTGAGCGGCTGCTTTCAACCGGGCGATCTCTCCGGCCCACAATTCCGGTTGGGGCGTTTCCAGAATTATTGGTATATTGTCCAGAGCTGGATCGGCAGCTATGCGCTCAAAAACCTCCCAACCCAGCGTTCCACTGCCCAGCGAATCATGGCGGTCAAGCTTGCTGCCCAAAGGCGCTTTGGCGTCATTGAGGTGGATCCCGCCCAACCGGTCAAAGCCGATCAGGTCGGCAAATTGCTGCCAGAAGTTTTTATAGCCCTCCGGAGTTTTTAAGTCATATCCGGCAGCGTAGGCGTGGCAGGTATCTATACAAACTTTCACCCGCTCATTGCCATTGCAAAATTCAATGATCCTGGCCAGCTGTTCCAGCTCAAACCCCACATTACTGCCTTGCCCGGCGGTATTTTCAATAACTGCACTCACGCCTTGTGTGGCTGATAATGCGCTTTTAATGTCCTCAGCGATCCTGCGCAGACAATCATCCATTGATATAAGTTTAAGGTGACTGCCAGGGTGAAAATTCAACCGGGCAAGGCCCAGAGCTTCACAGCGTTTCATTTCTTCGGTAAAGGCGGCGTGAGCGGCGGCGGCTTTGGTATCGTCGGGCTGGCCGAGGTTGATCAGATAACTGTCGTGAGGCAGGATCATATCCAGCGCAAAATTATGTTGACGGCAGTTAACCTGAAACTGCTCAATGTCGGATTTTTTCAGCGGAGGTGCGCTCCATTGACGCTGGTTTTTGGTAAACAAAGCAAAGGTATCGGCGTTGATGGCTGCGGCGTTCAACGGGGCGTTGGCAACACCGCCGGCGGCACTGACATGGGCTCCAAAGTATTTCATAGCAGTTAAATCTCCGTTTTTTTGCGTTTCAAACTGGCAAATTGTACATTGCCGGTGTAGTTTACTGTAACTCAAAAATGAAAAAAAGCTAATCGTTTTGAGTTCTTTTAACAATAAAAAATTTGAACGGCATGGTGAAGTCTTGATTGAGCTGAAATTTGAAAACGGTACATTGCTCTGGCGCGGCGAAGAGCTGGCGCAGCTGGTGGCACACGCTCCCGGGCTTTTCAAATTTGACAGCCGGGTCAATGCGTTCCGTTCCCGGGGCTGCGATTATGCCGAAGCGGTGCGGCGCTGCCGGGAACTGCAGCTGCCGCTGGACGATCAGGCCGCAGCTTTTGCGCCGCTGGAAAATTTGGCTTTGAATCAGACGTTGATTCCCCGCACCCACCAGCAGATTGCTTTTGACGCCTGGCGGCGCAGTGCTTACCGGGCGGTAGCGGCGTTGCCGACCGGCAGCGGCAAAACTATTTTGGCAGTGATGGCGATCGCCCGGCTCAAGCGGCCGACGCTGGTGCTGGTGCCGACGATTGATCTGCTGGCGCAGTGGACGGCGGTGCTGGAACGCTTTTTTGCTGTGCCAATCGGTATGTGGGGCGGCGGCAGCAACACTACTTGCGATATAACTGTATCGACCTACAACTCCGCTGTGCTGAAAATGGAATTTTACGGCAACCGGTTTGCTTTTCTGGTGGCGGACGAGTGCCATCATCTGCCGGGGGCAGTCAATCAGCTGGCGGCGGTCTGGTCGATTGCGCCTTATCGTCTGGGCTTGAGTGCCACGCCGGAAAGCGATCCGCAGCGGGATGCGCTGCTGGCGGAACTCATGGGACCGGTTTGCTGCCGCATCCAGATCGATGAACTGGACAAAGGCATATTGTCGGATTACGATGTCAAAACCATTGAGTTGAGTCTGACTGCCGGAGAGCAAGCAGAGTATCTGGCCAACCGTAAAATCTATATTGATTTTCTGCATCAGCATCATGTGATCATGAATTCGGTGCGGGCCTGGCGTAATTTTATTATGGAAGTCGTGCGTTCCGGAGCGGCCGGTCGCCGGGCATTTGATGCTTATCTGCGCCAGAAAAATCTGGCCCGGGGCGGGCAGGGCAAGTTGGAAAAAGTTTGGGAGCTTTTACGTTTGCACGCCGGGGAGCGGATCATTATTTTTACTGCTGACAATGCCACGGCGTATGAATTGGGGCGGCGTTATCTGCTGCCGGTGCTGACGCATCACACCAAAAGTGCAGAGCGCAAAATTATGTTGGAAAATTTCCGTACCGGTGCCTGTCCGGTGCTGGTTTCCAGCAAAGTTCTCAACGAGGGCGTGGACGTTCCGGAAGCTAATATCGGGATCATCGTTTCCGGCGGCGGCAGCGTGCGTGAGCACGTTCAGCGGTTGGGCCGGATCTTGCGCGCCAAACCCGGCAAGCGGGCGGTGTTGTATGAATTGGTCAACTCGCAGACCAGCGAATTGAATGTTTTGGCCCGGCGTCGGGAGCATCGGGCATATTCCAGCAAGGTCGGAGGTGCTGCAGGATGTTGAATAAAGATTTGCTGCAGTTCAGCCGCAATGGCGGCCGGATAAGCTGCCGTTTTATAGCAATTACTCAAGCGGAACTGGACTTGGCGGATATGCTGTTGGGTATTTACCGTCAGGCGTGTGCTGAGCAGTGGAAAAGATCGGATCTGGAGGAAAATCTGGAGCCGCTGATTAAAGGTGCAGCGCAAAGCAAGCTGCTGAGCGGCATGAATAAACTTATTCAGGATCATTGTGAATTTACTGCTTTTCTGGAAGAGATGGATGTTGTCAGCTATCGGGAACAGCTTTTCCGGCAAGCCGCCGAAGTGCTGAAAAATCCCCCCGCTGACGCTGCTTGTTACCGGCAAATGGTGTGGCAGAAACTTGGTCAGCACGATTTGCTCCGGGAAGATATCTACGGCGATCTGCCGGAGTTTGATGTGCTGAAAAAGGTTCCGGAGTGGAACGCCTGGGAACTGTGTAATATGTACAATACTGCACTGGTGCAGGGCTTATTGCTGTATGCCGGAGAGTTGGAGCTGCATTTGTTTGATACTGATGCTATGGCGCTGCGCAAATTCATGCGCCGGTTGAAATTTTACCGGTTATTGGCCGAAGTGCATAAAATTTCAGCGCATGAAGTAAAACTCACTTTGAGCGGCCCGGCATCGGTATTGGGCGAAAAACGCAAATACGGTTTGCAGCTGGCGTCGTTTTTTCCGGTCATATTGCTGTTGAAAAATTGGAAACTGCGGGCCAAACTTTATTTGCGTTCCGATGAACAGGCAGAAACGCTGAATCTTTCTGACCGCAAATGCGATCTTAAAAGTCCGCTGCGGCGTTGGAGCGTTTGTTTACCGGAAGAAGTGGCGTTGTTTGTTAAGGCCTTCCGGGAGCAGTCGCAGATGTGGCGGGAAGCTCCGGAAGCGCCATGGCCGCAAATCGCCGGAGCTGGGCCGGTATTCCCGGATTTTTCCTTTGTACATGCTTCAGCGGAGGAGGCTGTTGTGCATGTGGAGCTGTTTCACCGTTATTACCAAAGCAATCTGGAGGAGCGGCTGAGCTTTCTGCAGCAGCATCGGGATTTTCCGCTGATAATCGGCATCGATCGGGCCATATTGGGCAAAACGGGCGAAAAAGAACTCATGCAGCGTTATCAAAACTTGCATGAGTATGCGTTCTTTTTCAGTAATTACCCCGGAGTTGAACGGGTGCGGAAAATGCTGGACGGCTTTTGGCAGCGTTTGCACAGTTTGCCGCTGGAACAATAACTTTCAGCGGCGCAGCCAGGTGGCGGTGATCCCCGCCGGCAGCACCCGTCCGGTGGTTTCCGGAATGGTCATTTCGCTGCTTTCGATGGAGCCGGGGCCCAGAACCGACTCCAGCAGACGTTCCAGCCCCAGCGGCGTAAAGCCCGGCGAATGGCAGCTTAAAGTTACAAATGCACCGCCATCTTTTTCCAGCAGTTCCCGGCACATGACCAGCAGTTCAATGATCTGATCATCGATCTTCCAGAGCTGCCCGGCGCTGCCCCGGCCGAAACTGGGCGGATCCAGAGCAATGCCCCGATAGCGGTTGCCGCGGCGCAGTTCACGCTTGCAGAATTTATTTACATCGTCAACGATCCAGCGGATCCGGTCTGGCACATCATCATTCATGGATTGATTGATCCTGCCCCATTCGACCATACCTTTGGAGGCATCCAGATGCGCTACTTGCGCTCCCGCCCGGGCCATGGCCATGGAACCGATACCGGAGTAAGCAAAAAGATTCAGCGTTTTGACATCTTTGCCCAAAGAGGGGATAATTTCTTCAAAAAACTTCCAGTTGCGGTACTGTTCGGCAAAAAATCCCAGATGCCCGAAGCTGGTCGGTTTGATGTGCAAATTAAAGTTGCCCCAGCGCATCTGCCATTGTTCCGGCAGCTGGCGGTTCAGCGTTTTCCACTTGCCGTGGCCGGTACTGTCGCGCAAAAATTCCGCATCGGCACTTTGCCACTGGTTTTGGGTAAGTTTAGGTTCCCAGCATGCATTCAAGGCCGGACGGATAAGCTTCCATGGTCCGACTTGTTCGAGTTTGCGGAAGTTGCCGGTATCCAGTAATTTATATTCCATGATATTGGCAGAGTTTTTCATGCGTTCTCCAAATTTTCGTTGGGGGATTGCTGCGGTTTTATGCCATCAGCCTGATAAACTATATCGCCCCGGCAGACGGTCATCAGCAGCCGGTTGGTGCCCTGTTCAAAAATAGCCAGGTCGGCCCGGGTGCCGGGCCGCAGGATGCCGCGGTCATGCAGATTCATAGACAGGGCCGGGTTCAAGCTGACACTGCCGGCAGCGTAGGTTTCGTCGGTATTGGCATAGTTCATCAAACTGTGCCAACCGTTATCGAGCAAAGTTGTAGTGCCGGCCAGGCGGCCTTCGTTGGTGTGCGAAAAACCATTTTCCACCACGATCGGCGAATCTCCGATCCAGTAGTTGCCGTCGGGCATCCCCGAAGCCATGGTCGCATCGCTGATAGCTACCAGTTTGGAGGATGGTTTGCAGCGGCAGGCCAGTTCGATCATGCGCGGATGCAAATGCCGCCCGTCAATGATCAGTTCAGTCGTGACCCGGTCATCGGTCAGCGCCACTGCGGTTATCGATATATTGCGCTGCTCCAATGGCGGCATACCGTTAAAAAGGTGGGTACAGCAGCGGGCTCCGGCATCAATGGCCCGGAGCGTTTCAGCTTCGTCGGCAATGGAGTGGCCCATGGAAGGCTGAATATCATTTTCGCAAAGCAGTTCCACCAGCTGCTCTGCCTGCTGCAGTTCCGGAGCAAAAGTCACCCGACGGATGCGGCCCTGACCGGCGGCAATAAGTTCCCGGGCAAATCCCATATCGATCGTGCGTATGGAGCTGGAGTCCTGTGCCCCCCGCTTCTGGGGATTGATAAAAGGTCCTTCCAGATGGATCCCCACTGGTTCAGCGCCGGGCATGTTGTTATCAAACATAGCTGCCAGGGCGCTGATCTGCTGGAGCATATTCTGCGGATTCAAACTGACCACTGTAGGCACAAAGCCGGTTATTCCGCGGGAGGCCAGCAAGGCACTCATAGCCTGAATCGATACATCGCCGCTGCTGGCCCGGGAGGCATCAAAACCGCCGCCGCCGTGGATATGCGTATCGATGAACCCGGGCATGATGTAGGCATCTGGCAGTTTGTAAACTTCCAACTCGGCATCCATATTAAAAGCAGATGCGCCGCCTACAGCCAGGATCCGGCGGTTTTCACAAAGCACTGCACAGTGATCGATCCGCTGCTGCGGGGTCAGACAGTAACCGGCCATATAAAGGCGTCTGATCCGTTTTTTTTGACTCATACAATAATATCCTGTAATCTTCTTCGTCATATTTCTACTGATACTTAATTTAACAGAATTTGTCAAAAAAGCAAAGTTATCATGCCATTTCAAAAGATTTTTTTTCAGAAAAGATGTAACTTTACAAAAGCTTCATAAAATATTCCGACAGCTGTTTAAAACAACTTAAGATAAGTTTTGAAAAATTTGCGCTCCCCTTATATACCCAATATGTGAAAATGTCAAGCCCTGTTTTGATAAAAATTTCAACTTTTTTTCTCAAAAACTTTTGATTTTTGATTTGAAATATTGACAAAAGCAAGTAAATTGATAATTGTTCGCCGCAAGCGAAAGTTGGACGAGGTTGTTAATAACTTGTTAATAACTTGCGTGTAACTTGGCAAAATTTGTTGTAAGTTGCCATTATCCTATAGAGAAAGGCAAGTTTACACAATATTTGGCGCAGCGGACCACCGCAAAACGATGCTGCAAAAGGCAATTTTGAGCTTGTTTGAGCTCAAAAAAGCTGTAAAACACTGTTGAGTGTGAGGTTGCAGGAAAAGCCAGTGTGCGTTTCCCCGGGGGGAGTCTGAAGCCGTAAAAAAGCTTTAGTCTGCGGTAAGTTCAATGAGTTGTGAATAACTCAACGGGTTTATAATACAGAAACGTATTAAAAAGAATTTATATAATCAAGATCCGGAACTGGCAGTTTTTTTTCCAGTGAAGGTGAAAAACAGGTATTAAAATGCGTATAGGAGAAACATTCGCTGCGGAAATCTGGAAGATCGCCGCAGTAAGATTAAGCGGCATGGTTTCCGAGAATCTGTATGAACAGTGGATCGCCAACCTGAAGCCGCTCTATCTGGATGATGCCTGTCTGGTTCTGGGTGTGGCTAATGATTTTTTGGGCGAGTGGGTGGAATCGTCATACGGCAGCCAGATCGCAGAGGCATTGTGCGGTATTGCCGGAGCAGATTATACTTATCGTCTGGAACAGCTCCCGGAAGAAGATATTGCCGAAACTGAACCTGCTGCGGATAATGTCAGCAGTGTTGCTGATGTTCAGGAAAGTGCTGCGGCAAGTCCGGCTGTTGCTGTTGCCGCCAGCAGCCCGGTTGCATCCCCGGCCGCAGCGGGCGATGATATGCTCCTTGACAGCAGCAATCTGCGTTCGGTAACGGTCAACGGCAAATATACGTTTGAAAATTTTGTAGTCGGCGAAGAAAACCGCTATGCCTACACTGCTGCCCGTCGGGCTGCCGAAAACCCCGGCGTGTTCAATCCGCTCTATATTTACGGCAACACCGGGATCGGCAAGACCCACTTGCTGCACGCTGTGGTGCATGAAACCCAGAAAAATAATCCCCGCCTGGTCGTGCGTTATGCCACCTGCGAAGAGATCCTCAACAGTTTTGTGGAGTCATTGCAGAGTCACCGCTACGGAGCTTTCCGCTCGCAGCTGCGGGATGTGGATATGCTGTTGGTGGATGATATTCACGTTTTGGGCAGCAAAGGCCAGCTGCAGGAACAGTTTTTCAATGCTTTTAATGCGCTTTACTCCGAAAATAAGCAGATCATCCTGACTTCCGATAAACGCCCGGCGGAAATCGCCGGTTTGGAGGCCCGTTTGATATCCCGCTTTGAGCAGGGGGTGACTACCGAAATTTACGCCCCCGGTTTTGAAGTACGTCTGGCGATCCTGCGCAATATGCAGCGGGATTTTACTTTCCAGTTCAGCGAAGAAATACTGGAATTTATTGCGTTGCGGGTATCCAGCAATGTGCGCCGTTTGCGGGGAGCGCTTATGCAGCTGTTGACCAGAGTATCGATTGACCGGAAAACGCCGCTGACGCTGGAGCGGGTGGAAAGTATTCTGCATAATGTTTTTGAAGAAGAATTTACCAGCAAGCTGATCACGGTCGATGATATTCAAAAACGGGTTGCCGAGTATTTTAATTTGCGTATAAGCGATCTGCTGAGCAACAAACGTCCCAAGAGTATTGCGGAACCGCGGATGGTGGCTATGTATCTGGCAAGAAAGCTTACGGACAGCAGCTTCCCGCAGATCGGAAGTGCCTTCGGACGCAACCACGCCACGATCATGAATGCGTGGACAAAAGTTCCGGAATTGTGCGAAAAAGATGAAGAACTCCGCCGGGCTGTGGCGGTGCTGGAACGGCAGCTCAAAGGCTGACAGCCAACTGAAAAATATTGTAAAAAACTGTTGCAAGAGTAAAAAGCAACAGTTTTTTTGTTTTTAAAGCATAAAAAACGCTTGCATAATATGGATATGCAAGCGTTGACTGCAAGCGTAGTTTGCCTGGTTAAAAGAGCGTTGCTTTTATGTGCAAATATCCGGCAAAGCATCCGGCGGGTACCGTTATTTGCAATATGCTGCCGTTTTGCTTACCGACCAACATTTTACAGCCTTCAAACTCCGGCGAAAAGCCCTGGACTTGCTTGACGGTTTCATGGTCGGCAAGTTTGAGTTCCACTGTAAAACTTTCACTGTTGCATGGAGCATTTTCTTCAAAGTTTTTGAAGTTAAATGCGTGGCTGACCATAGCCGGGGGCTTCTGCAGAATATTGGCCGTGTTGACCAAATGCAGATAATACTCCCGATCGCCGTTTTTATAGGCGGTGGCCAGATAATCCGGAGCAGTGACTTTGATCCGGGGCGTGGTATTCAGGAATGCTTCCAGTATCTTTCCCGGAACTCTCTGCAGATAATCGGCCGCATAATCCGGGGCCGGTACTGCCCGGTCGGGATCGTTTGTCCAGCGGGAGATCAGCACTCCATAATGCACCGCCAGCGGTCGCCGGGCGGTCACGCCGCCAGTTAAAAACAGCACTTTATCGCTCATGGCCGAAACGCCGTAAACAGTGCCGTCATTGCCTTGGGCGGCAATTTTGTATTCTCCGGCCAGATTGGACATTGCAAGATTTTCTTTGACTGCTTCCAGCTCCACGGTTTGGTTTTGATAGGTAAATTTGCCCGCTTCGGCCGGAGCAAGGTCTTGCAGATCAAAGGTGAAGTTGAAGATTTTTTCCGGGTGTTCCCGTCCTGAGCCATCGGGGGTATAAATGCCGAATTTGCCGAAAATCAGGAGTTTGCCCCCGGCTTGGCAATATTGCTTCATAAGTTCCAGCTGATCATCGGAAAGCATGGCAGCTCCGGCGACCACTACGGCGGAGTATTGCAGCCATTTTTCCAGCGGATCGCTTTCAAAAAGCACCGTTCCCCGGCGGTTGGTCAAAGTGGCTGCCTGCATCCAGACTTGGAGGGGGCGGCAGGTGGATTCCAAAGCATCTTCTGTAAAATCCAGCGAGCTGCGGGGTTCAAGGAACGCCACTTCGGCCAGACAGTCGGCTTTTCCGGCCAACCGGGGGTGGTTTTGCTCGTAAGAGGCAAACTTCAACTCCACATCATTGAGGTCGCCCCCTTCAGGGGTTGCCATCAAAAGGTGTTCCCACGCCCGGGAAAGTGCCCACGAAAAGTAGTAGTTGTCGTATCTTGTGGGGTAAAACATGCTCATGGGATCAATGGAATATTTGCGTGCCATGGAACTGCGGTGCATGGCATCGCTGCTCCAGGAGAGCCACGCCGTTTGCAGTACGCTTGAGAACATATTTTCCTGAAAAACATGCGTCCACAGATCCCCCGCTGTTTCAAAAGGATTAGCAGTATAATTGTTGCTGAAAGTAGTAGTTGTGTAATTGGGACGCAGAAGTTTGAGGCCAAGACTGGTAAAATGAGCGTTTACGCTGCGGTGGAATTCTTCGGTGGAACGCTGCCGGAAACGCAAAAATTCCAGAAAAACTTTATTCTGATAATTGCCGTAAAACTTGTTCCACTCTGCCGGAGCAGGCAAAGTATAACCGGTTTCAGCTTGGAATTTTTCCCGGCAATACTTACAACTGCAGCCATGGCCTTCACCGAAATATGCCACATCGTCGGTCATAATGCCGTCCACACCGGTAGCGTACACATCTTCAAGCGTTTTGAAAAAAGCCTGCCGG
Organism: Lentisphaerota bacterium; assembly: GCA_015061575.1. GTDB lineage: Bacteria > Verrucomicrobiota > Lentisphaeria > Victivallales > Victivallaceae > SIG78. The sequence goes on along the minus strand of SUWF01000050.1, from coordinate 4,954 downwards.
AAGTGGGGATTGTTGAAGCAATGGGCATAGCCTTTGTAAGGGGTGTAAACATATCTGCCGGTGCGGCCGTCGATCTGGCGGCAGTCCGAGAGATAGACCTCGGGGGCGATCTCCGGGTCACCCATTGCCAGATGCTCCACTAAATTGGGGAACATATCTATTGCACCTTTGCGAATGGCCATCTTGGTTTTCAAAAAATCCCAATCCCGCCGGGACAGCGGTGCAAAAGTCAGATGGCTGCTGTGGTGTTCCACCACCCGGATATTGTGCTTGTGGCAGGCAGCGACCAAACGCTTGAGTGCGGCGTTGATCGTTGCCCGGTAGGGGTAATAGTTCCAGCGGAAGTGGGTGCAGCTGAAAGTCATTACTATATTTACACCGGCGGCGGCAAAATCGGCAGCCTTGGCATCAAAGTCTTTTTCGCTCCAACGGTTGATTTCTTCATCGTTGTACCAGAAAACGGAAAATTTATCTTGTTCGGTATTCATTTTTTTTCTCGAAAAAGTATGTTGAAACTCTGTGCTGCGGCAGTTTTTCTATCTGTCGCAACACGGTATGATTATGATTTTTTAATGGAACTATCTGTCAGAACAATACATTCCAGGTAGTATCGTTGGCTTTTACACCTTCAAACTCCGGAACTTTACCTTCGGCGGGCATATTGCAGTGTTCCACATGCCCATCAGCCATACCCGCATTCAAGCCGTTGCTGTGCGGATAAGCTATACATTCAAGGCTGTTGCCCCGGGTCAGACGGGCTCCATAAGGGATGACTTGCACTTTGCCAGCCATGGTTCCTTTGGGGAAAGATGAGGAGTCATCGCCAATATCCAGCAGCAAAAAAGTGTTGCTGGGATTTTTTACCGATTTCAAGGTATAACGGGGCTTGGTATTATATTCGCTGGGACCGGTACCGCCAAAAGAACCGTTGTACCCGTAAGATACACCACTGGAAGAATTGGAAATTTTAACGCAGCTCGGGCAATAAAAAACATTATTGCCAACTGCACCGGCGCCGATATTTTTTATTCCTTCAGCAGAACTGCCCAGATAAGGCTCCAGTGTTTCCATCCAGAATACTTTATTGCTTTCAAAAACACTTTTGCCAGTGTAGTAGTAGGGCTGGATACACTCATCGTTATCCATGGCATACGCCAGCATAGCCTGGGTTATCTGCCGGACATTGCTGGTGCAGTTGGCGGCTTTAGCCCGCTCCCGTGCCGCTGATAATGCGGGCAGCAGCATTGCCGCTAAAATGGCGATGATGGCGATAACCACCAAAAGTTCGATCAAAGTAAACTTTTTCATAGTCTTTCCTTATTTTTTTATGGTTATTGTTTTTTCCACAATTCAACTTCTACAAGCATAAAGTTAGCTTTTTGCCACGGCAGTTTATTCAAATTTTTATCGCGGCTGTAAATCTTGCCCATTTCGCCTTTTTCGATGGCTCCGGGAATACGGGCAGGGGCAAGTTCCAGCTTGATTTTTAATGTGTCGGCAACAGTTTTATCCAGTTGGAGGGTCTTTTGTCTGACGCCATATTTTACATCATCTTTGCTTTCGGCGGCAAAGCTTTTCTGTTTGACAAAGGTTTTGCCGTCGCTGGAAGTGTAAATCGTTGCATCACGCATTGCTCCGGCGTAAAAGAGTTCCATGCGGTCAAAACTTTCTTGCTTGGCCAGATCAAAAACAATGGTGATCTTGTCATTGGTCTGCCAGCCGATTATCCGGTCGTTGAGAGTGGTTTTCACCCCATCGACATTGCCGGAACGATAGGCGGTGCGGCGGTCAAATAGTTTGCCGCTGCTGAATTTGGCAGGCATTTTTTCTGCCGGAGCATCCGGGGCAGGGGTACAGATGTAAGCCGCTTGCGGAGCAACCTTTTCGTTGGCTCCATAGTAAGCCAGAAAGTTCTTGAAAAAGATATGGTTGCCGCTGATGCACCGACCGGTAACGACCTTTTCCGGAGCGATCAAATCCTTGGGGAAGCGGAAACGCCAGATGGCGTGATTGGTTTTTATCTGCAACTTTTTGACCAGTTCTTTACTGTAATTCTGCCACGATTTCTGCGTAACAAGTTCCCGCTGGGCAAAGTTTACGCCGAAAACGATAACTTTACCTTTGCCCAGAGCACTTTCGATCGCAGCTGGCTTACCATCGGCATAAGCGAGGAGCGTTTGGGCTCCGGCGGGTGCTGCCAGATCAAAACTGGGAGTGCGGTTCAACTGAAAAATTTCGCTGCCGTTCTTGACCATCCGGTCGCCGGAGCGTTTGACCGCATTGGCCAAACCGGGGAGCAGAGTCCGGTCAAGCTTATTGGCAGCGGCATCAAAGCTGAATGCTTCGCAATCCAGAATGACCAATGTTCCGCCGTTTTTCACATAATCGGCAAGTTTTTTCAGCGATTCAGCATCACAATATTTACCATCGGGTACAAAGATGGCTTTATACTTACTTATATCTACAAGATTTTTAGCCAGGCTGCTTTCGTTGAAGTATTTGAACCACGCCCCCGATTGCAGTTCCAGAAGCGAGTGGAGCATTTGAGCTTTGACCGGGCGGTTGTTGGCCCCCACATAACTGCGGGCGGTCGTTACCGGCACAAACACGCCGCAATCAGCTGCAGGGAACTTCAGCTGCGGCATGGTGCGGACCGTATCCTGCAAAGCCATTGCCAGCTGCCAACGTTCGGGGGCACCATAGCGTTCGCTTTCCAGCGAGCGTTTATCCCGGTTGCCCCGGGTATCTGCCGGATACCAGTGCAAGCCGTTGGCGCCACCCCGAAATCCTTGAGAAACTTTTTCCAGCATTTCCAGCGGAGTATAAGTTGCGCCGTAATTTTCGGTATGGAAACAGGGGTGCAGTTCATCGACTTGGATCAAATCCCGCAAATATTTGCTGGTAAAGCTGAAATCCGCAATATCGGCGTGGTTGTGCGGATAAAGCTGATTGGTCATAATATCGCAAACATCGGGCGTAAAATCGGTGTAATCGTAAATTCTGCCCTGACCATCCATGGGGTCGTCGGACATGATCAGCATACCCGGTATATTTTTATTGATGGTCTGCTTGAGCTCCTTATGCAGTTTTATGGATTCATCGGCAACAAAATTGCGGAATGCTATCCAGCGGTAAACATTACTATCGCCAACAGATTCAGGTATACCGAATTTGCCGTAACCGTATTTATTTTTGATGATTTCGTTGACCTGGTCAATGTAGGGGTAAGTACCTTTGCCCAGATGCTTTGCGGCAAGTTCAAGATAGCGTTCACTCTCGTGTTCGGTAACTTCATCACCAAAACTCATCCGGCTGAAGAACTTTTCATAGGGTTTGAAAAATTTTACCGCATTTTGCAAATAACGTTCACGGGCCTGCGGATCAAAAAGTATGGGTCTGTTTCCTTGAGCTTTGGGGATCTTCAAACTTTCATAACCATAGTATTGGGTTGTGGCGACAAACTTGGCACCTTCCGGAGCCAATTCCGCAAAGTTATGCCACTCTTTTGACATTAAACCTGCGCCGCCGTGCAGCAGCAGTTGATAACGGTGGGCGTGGGCCAGAGTTTCCCGCTGATCCCACGGCATACCCAATTCCATACATTTGGAAATCATATTGGGCAGGAAACCGTGGCTCCAGCTCATGGAACCATAACGAGCCCAGCCGGGGCCTTTATTGCTGAAAAGCTCTTTATAAAGCGGTTTTTCGGTGATTTTCACCGTGCGGGATTGTTCACTCTGCTGCGGAGCCTGCCACTCGTACTTATACAAATTATTGACCGTAAAGCGGATGAGTTTGGCGTTGCGGTGCAGTTTCAAAGCCAGCGCATCTTCAGTTTTATCGCCTTTAAGTGTACTTATCTGCGGGCGGTTGACGATTCTGCCGTCAAACCGCAGCTGCTCAAGTTTGCCTTGCAGAGTTTTTGCCGGGTTTTCGCTCCGCCATACAAGTTTGCCTTCCTCAATGCCCACAATGGTAAAGGGTTTATCGGTAGTGATCTTGCCGCTGCGGAAAGTTGCAAAATGGTCGCTGTGACCAAATCCGTTGCCCTTGCCGCCGGTAATGCTGGAAGCCTGACGATTGCGGGTAACAAATCTACCCAGCATGATTCGCCAGAGTTCCGCGCCTTGCGAGGTGTAATCGGTAAGCTCTGCAAGCGGTATACTGACTTCCACACTCCAGAATTTATCGTTGCTGAAACTCTGCACATCGGTGGTAAAATCCACCGATTTATCGCCATTAATGGCATCGTAAACAATACCGTTGGCGTTGATGATGATCTGCCGTTGGGTGGAAGCGTTCTGACCGGCATTCCACGGATCGAACCGCAGTTCCACAAAGTCGTCTGTCCAAATGGCACTATCCCGTTCTTCAGGGGTGCGCCATGAACGGACAACCTTTGTCATATCCCGGTCATAGCAAACAAATGCAGCATAAAGTTTGCCGCCGTTGGTGCCGAAATAGACAGTTGTGGGGTCAACTTTGCCGGTGGTTCTGCCCATGGCTTTAAGTTGATAAGTTGCAGCACCTTGCCACTCAGCAGCAGAAACTTTGCCGTCGATTTTCGGCGCTTTTGCCAACTGGGGAAAAACTTTTTCGGCAGCAAAGCTGCTCAAAGCCAGGCTGGTGCAGCAGCTTGCCAATAAAAATTTTACAGAAATATTTTTCATTTTTAAAGCTCAATTCCATCCATAAATTCGCCGATCCAGTTCCAGATGCTGGAAGCACTGGCGGCGGGTTTGATGTTGTACGAATTTACATCGCCGCCCAGACGCAGGATATTTGCCATGTCGCCGTGAGCAGAAGTTTTGACCACACTGCCGCGGTAGGGAAATGCATCAAAAACCAAACTGTTTTCGGGGCGGTCGCGGGTGATCAATATACGGGCATACTGTTCTTCGCCGAAGCGTTTGCGTGCCACTGCAGCAGCCTGGTTGATAACAAAATAGTTGTA
>SUWF01000005.1 GCA_015061575.1 Lentisphaerota bacterium | reverse complement strand
TGCCGACCGCACCTTCCAGACCCAGATCACCGGCAGCAGAACCTTCACCTTTGATGCGTTCACCGGTGACTTTGCGGCCAAGATCCGCGGCTTTGAAACGCTGGTCATCGCCGGCGATTCGGCCGTGAACCTGACCAAGGGCAATCTGGCTGACATCAAGAGTTGGGAAATCGAAGCCGGCAGCGAACTTACCGGTACCTTCGGCAACGATTTTGCCGGTGATACGCTGAACATCGACCTCGGCGACTGGAGCGACAGCAGCTGCGATCTGATCAGCGGCAGCGACAAACTCTTCAGCGGTATCGAAGATCTGGCCAGCGTAACGGTTGGCAGCGAAACTCTGACCTTCGACGGCGTGAGCAAGTGGGCCAGTGCCAGCTATGAACTGGAACTCAAGAGCGAAGACGGCAAGAAAGTGCTGGCTTTCAGCAAATTGGCGTAAGCAACCTAACTTAAAAGGAGATAGATAAAATGGAAAAGAAAGAACTTTACATGGCTCCGGCCATTGAGGACGTCGAAAGCCGTCTGGTTTGCGATGTTGCTCAAGGTGCATCCGGCGGCCCCGGAGGCGAAGGCGATCCGGATATTGACCTCTGAAAACATTCAGATGGGAACAAAAAACGCAGCTTCATAGAGGCTGCGTTTTTTGTTTGTTGCTGCAGCGGCAAGTTTGCGTGCCGGTTTTACGAAGGAATCATGCTCAAAAGATAGAATGGATCAGTTTTTTTCGCTGCTTAAAAAGAGTTCCAGCATCAGCAATGCGCCCAGCAGTTCGCTGTGGTCGCAGCGGCAGGAAAAGTGCTGCTGCAGCAAATTGTGCAACGCATTCCGGTCAAACCATCCATCCCTGACCAGCAAACCTGTCAGTAAATGAGCTTGCAGCAGATCTTTCCACTGATTGCGGAACCAATATGCCAACGGCACCGCGAACCCCTTTTTACGGCCGTTGGCCACTTGAGGATCGATCAGACCGTCAGCGGCCATTTTCAGGATACGTTTGCGCTCGCCGTGGAATTGTTTATAGCTGAAAGGCAATGCCGCAGACAGCTCCACGACCCCGGTATCCAGAAATGGCGACCGGACTTCCAGCGAATTAGCCATGCTGGTGCGGTCGACTTTGACCAGTATATCGCCTTGCAGATAAGTTGTTATGTCGCACTCTGAACAGCGTTCGGCCAAATCCGGCGAAGTGGCCTGGCGCAGTACTTCATTGATATAATCTCCGCACGGGGAGGGCGCAACATTGCGCAACCGTTCGCCGTACAGCGCTTGCCGGAAAGCCGCACTGTTTTGAGTCATCAACTGCAGGTAGCGTTGATGCCTGGGAGCGGCTGCCAGCTGCAGAAAACGGCGTAATCTGGCGGCCCGGGAGCGTTTGCTGCGATCCGGCAGAATGGTTCTGGCGGCAAAGGCCAGCAAGCGTCGGGCGGCACCCGGCAGGAGTTTATCCAGCTGCGCACAATATTGCATGGCCTGATAGCGTTCGTAGCCGCCAAAGAGTTCATCTGCACCATCACCGGAAAGCACCAGTTTGACTTTGCTGGCGGCAAATTCGCTGAGAAAAGTGCAGGGCAGCAGCGAAAAATCCGCAAATGGTTCGCCAAATATCTGTACCGTTTTCTGCAAAGTTTCAAAGCTGCGGCAATTGACCACATGGCAATTATGTTGAATACCGCACGGGGTCTGTTGATTGATAAAATTGGCGGTCAAAGCTGCCAGCTGCCGTTCGTCGTAAGCGCTTTCCTCAAAGCCGATGGTGAACGCCTGCAGTTGTTCTTTGCTTTGTCTGGCAGCCAGCATGGCGGTGATGGCGGAATCCACGCCGCCGGAGAGGTAAATACCGCAAGGTACATCGGCGATCAAACGTTTGGCAGTGGCGGAAAAAAGTTTTTCCCGCAGCAATTCCGCTGCATCCGGCAGCGATAGATCGAGCTTTTTCCGGAAATCCAACTGCCAATATCGTTGTATGGTTTTCTGACCATCGAACCGGCAGCGCATGAGCGAGGCTGCCGGCAGCTGACAGACGTTTTTATATACGCTGCCGGGCTGTGGAATGTATTCATAAGCTAAAAAATCTTCGATGGCGTGCGCATCGATTTCGCCTTGCCAGAGCGGGTGCTTTTTCAGCGCCTGCAAAGTGCTGGCAAATATCATGGCGGAACCGCTGCTGAAGTAATAGAGCGGTTTTTTGCCCAGACGGTCACGCATGAGCAGCAGTTCCCGGCTGCGGGAATCGTAGAGAGCAAAGGCAAACATGCCATCCAATTTGCTGAGCGCATCGGCGCCATATTGTATGTACAGCTGCAGAATAACTTCAGTATCGCTGGCGGTGCGGAATTTTGCTCCCTGCTGCAGCAGTTCCTGCCGGAGCTGGCGATAGTTGTAGATTTCGCCGTTGAAAGTGATCATCACCTTGCCGGAAACATCGCACAGCGGTTGATTGGCACTGCTGTCAAGATCGATAATGGCCAGTCGCCGGTGCGCAAACGTGGTGTTATCCAGCTGCATCACCCCTTGAGCATCCGGGCCGCGGCGGGCAATCGAATTGGCCATGAGGGCGGCAGTGATGTGGTCAGCTGCCGGTGTGTTGGAGTTGTATATGCCGATGATCCCGCACATGGAGTTACTTTGCTGTTTGGATTATTTTCCAGATTTGCTGAGTGGCCTTTGCAGCCGCCTGATTCATGGCTTCGGCAAATGCCGGAGCGGTGGCGTTGGCGGCTTTTTCCCGGATGCTTACTGCTCCGGTCTGCCGGGAATCCGGGTTTTTGAGGGTATAGTTCAATGCCAGATAAGCTTCCTGAGTTTTCAGATCAAATTCAAACGCCAATATATCCACACGCAATTCAGACAAATTTTCTGCGTTTTTCCGGGCATTGAGCGGAAAAGTCAGTGTAAATATCCGCTGCAGCATTGCTTCGGGGGATTGGATCCAGCAGTTGTATTCATCCTGCACGATCCGGTTGGAACTCTGCCGGTAAAACATCCGGGTGCGGGACGGCGAAAAGTTGCGGAAAGAGGAGATCGTGAATTGATCCTGCAAATGTATTTGCGCCGGTGCACTGAGGTCAAAGTTATTCACTGTATGTTGGGTTCGGGAGGTCAGAACACAGCCGCTTGAAATCAAAAATACAACTGCACAAACTGCAGCTGCCAGCCATTGCTGATTTTTGCCCATAATACGCACTCAACCTTTCTGTCAGCGTGACGGTTTATCGGGTATATTCAATATCATACCGGGTTTAAGACTACGTTCATTGACCGCCGGATTGGCTTGCAGGATCACTTTATACAGCGAACTTTTGCCGTAAAGTTTACGGGCGATCTTGCCGGGCGTATCGCCGGGCTGTACTTTATAGGTACGCACGCCGGAACCGGAAGAACCGGCTGCCGGGGGGGTACTTTCCGGAACATGGTTGGGCAGCTGCACATTGTGTTTTTTGCGCAAACGCTGCAATTCTGCAAGCATATAGCGGTGACGGGCCTGATATTGTGCCAGTTGTTTTTGGAGTTTTGCGTATTCACCTGCATCCACTGCGGGGGCGGTGTTGGGGGGGGCAAGCGGGGCTTCCGGGATCGGAACGGCGGAGTTTTCCTGAACGAGAGCTGCGGCTTCCGGCACCGAGGCTGCTGCAGCTTGCGGAGTTACTGCTGCCGACGGCATCGGCGCAGGTTCAAAGCGTTCTTTGAGCAATTCATAGCTGCGTTTTTCGGCTTGGGTGATCCAGGCTTTGACCTCTTCGGCATCGGCGGCACCGGGCATAGCTTCCAGATAGAGCCGGTAGTGCAGCAGTGCGCTTAATGGGTCGTTGAGCATTTCGTCATAGACACCGGCGAGCTTCAAATGCACATAAACGCTTTGGGGGCGGCGTTTGATCAATTCCCGGAAACAATCTGCAGCTTCGGCGCCGTTGCCGTTGTTTTGGGCTTTTACGCCTTTGATAAACAGCGGGTGGCGGCGTTCATCGCCGGGTGAACACGCTGAGAACAAAACAATCGCTGCTACGGCCAGAATAGCGCATTTCAGTAAATTCATAAATTTTTCTCCCGCAGCACAGCTCCGGCCCGGGCTGTGGTGTACAGATACGATATACCGGCCAAGGCGGCGTTTTCCAGCCGGAAAATATATTTGCCTAAGGTGATTCCCCGGGCGGCATTTTCCAGCATTTGCAGTTCATTTTCGTCAAAACCGCCCTCCGGGCCGACCATGTAGGCCAGCTTTTGCGGGGCAGGTGCATCGGCAAAGTCTTGCGGCATAAGGTAGTCGCCGTGTTGGGCGCCGAAAAATACCTGAAAGTTGTTTGCCTGGCAATATCCCAATGCCTCGCTGACGCTCACTGCTTCGTTGAGCTGCGGCATAAAGGGATTGCCGGATTGCTTGCAGGCTTCTTCCAGCAGCGTGTACCAGCGCTCCGGGATGGAGCTTTTTTCGGCAACCGAATAGCGGCATTTCAGCGGTGTGATGCTGGTGACTCCCGCTTCGGTCGCCGGTTTGAGCAATGCGTCAAGTTTGGCGTTTTTGGGCAGCGCCGCAAAAAGATGTACTTCAATGCGGTCACGTTCGGCCACGCCTCTGGTCAGGATCCTGACAGTGTGATCGGCGGCGGCTTCGGCCGTGGCGGTCACGCCGTTGCCGTCGCACAATTTAAGCAGTTCGCCGGGGCGGCAGCGGAGCGTTTTGAACAGATGATCCCGTTCCCGCTTTTCCAGCTGGGTCACGGTACCCGGTTCGGGGATGTTTTTCAGAAAAAAACAGTGCATTACGCTTCTCCTCCGGCGGTAATTCTGCGCACATGTTCAAATAAAACGATCGTTGCGGCCTGCGCTGCATTGAGCGATTCAAAGTTGCCCGGCATGGGGATGGTAACTCTTTTTCCGGCAACATCGTTATCAATGCCGTGAGCCTCGCTGCCGATAACGACCACACTGCGCTGGAAAAGTTCCTGACAATCAAAGCAGCTTTCGCCCTGATGCGGATCGGTCAAAAATATTTTATCGTAACCTTGTTGGCAAGCAAACTTGCGCAACGCTTCAAGATCCGCAAATTCCCGCAGATTCATGGAAAATTGGGCCGCCAGTGATGAACGTATTACCTTGCTCTGGTAAGCATCGGCCGAACCGGAGGTGAACCAGAATTCCCGCAGTCCGGCTGCCCGGGCGGTGCGCAGGATCGTGCCGAAGTTGCCCGGATCGCCCAATTTATCCACCGCAATGATAAAGGGGTCTTGCGGCGGCGGAAAACTTTCGGGGGCGGTGCTGGGGCGCTTGAGCAGTATCAATATGCCCTGACTGGTTACTGTACCGGACAATTTCTGCAGTTTATCGTCGTTGACTTTGACGACAGGCAATTTTTCCAGACCGGGCATTGCGGCATGGAATTTATCGCTGATGACCACCAGCTCGATCGCTTCGACCAGCGGTGACATCAGCAATTCTCCGCAACTGCGGACGCCCTCACAAAGACAAAACTCGCTTTTTTTGCGTCCGTGGCGGGATTGCAGTTCAGCAAATTGCCGTTCCATGCGGCGGGTAAGTTCGATTTGCATGATATACTCCTGCGGGGCGCAGCTGAAAAACCGTTCAGCTTTATTTGCAGGCGGCCAATGCGGAATTGATCATTCCAGCAAAGTCGGCTGCGGATTGACGGTCTTCTGCACTCAAGCCTTTGATATAGTTGCGGCCGGCATCCAGGATCGTGCGGGCTTCATTATTTTGCTTGGCCAGCATGTAAAGGCGGCCGGCGCCATAATAAGCTTCCGCCGCATAACCGGCACTGCCGGGCGCCCGGAGCGTTTTGGCTATATCTGCAAAAGCTTTGGCACCGTCGGCAAATTTGCCTTCCATTTCATCCAGATAGGCCAGATTGAGCCGGGCACGCCACTGTACTTCCGGAGTATCGGTCAAACCGGCGGCAGTGACCAGCTGTTTGCGGGCCTTGGCGAATTCTTTTTTGTCTGAATAGAGCTTGGCCAGCTGCAGATACGCCGTTGCCGGAGCCGAGCTGTATTGGGCGAAAGCGGCTTCAAACTGAGCTATGTCAGTGGCTTTGCCGAATGCCTGGGCGGCTTCAAGTTTATTTTTGTTGATCACATATTTGGCAGTGACGATTACAGCCACGACCACGACTACTGCCACGGCGGCCATGACGATATGCTTCCAGTGCGAAGCAAAGAAATATTCAAAACGATCGAAATCATCCATGACTTCTTTCATTTGATCGTTGATCTTTTTCTGACGGTTGAGATTGACGCTGCTCATGATAAAAAATCCTTTCCTGAACACTTATATTAAATTACATAAACATACACACACGCCTAATATAACCTCAAACTGCCGTACTTGCAACTTTGCAGTGCAAAATATTTGACAAAAACTATTGAAAAAGCCGCAAATAAAGTGGTTGAGCGTTCTGCATAATGCAGATGTAGTCCGCAGAATAGAGAGTTGTGGAGGTTTTTTTATAAAAAAACGATAAAAAATTGTTTTCAAACTTGTTTTAGTGCCCTTGAGGTGGTAAATTATCTTTTGATATATATTGTCATAAAAATGCAGGATGCAAACAAAATAATCAAGGAGAATTTTTTATGCATACTCTTGTGATCGTCAATCCCGGGCATTTTCATGCCGGATTGATCTTGCGCCGCCGCCATGCGGATATCAGCCGTGATGTCTATATCTTTTCGGAAGCCGGGCCGGATCTGGATAACTATATGAAGCTGGTCAACGCTTTTAATGAACGCGCTGAAGAACCGACTGACTGGGTCTATCATGTTTACACCGGCAGCGATTTTCTGGAAAAAGCTGTGGCTGCCGCTGAAGCCAAAACCGTGGATATTGCGGTTTTTGCCGGACGCAATGACCAGAAGGTATATTACCTCGAAGCCATGCACAAGGCCGGTTGCGCCATCTTGACCGATAAACCCATTACGATCAACAGCGAAGGTGCTGCAGTGCTGGAAAGAACTGTCGCTTCCGGCGGTCAGCCCATCGTCGATATCATGACCGGCCGTCAGGAACCCCCGGCCAGATTGCTCAAAGATTTGATGCTGACCAAAGAGATCTTCGGCGAATTCCGTCAGGGCGATGAACCGATGATCGAAAATGGCACCGTTCACCACCTTTATAAAACTGTCAACGGTGCGCCGCTGGTGCGTCCCGCCTGGTATTTTGATGTCAACAAGCAGGGCAGCGGTCTGTGCGATGTGACCACCCACTTGATCGACAACGCCCAGTGGATGCTTTATGGCGATAAAGCTATCGATTTTGAAAATGATGTCAAACTGCTGGATGCCACTTTGAGCAGCACGCAGGTTCCGGCCGATAAGTTTGAACTTATCACCAACACCAGAGCGTTCCCCGCCGAGCTGGCCGATCGCGTCAAAGATAACGTTTTGGATCTGGCCTGCAACGGTGTGCTGGATGTAGCATACAACGGCGTGACTGTCCGGGTGCATACCCAGTGGAATCTGGAAGCTCCGGTCGGCGGCGGCGATATGCACCACCAGATCGCCCGCGGTACGCTGGCGGATCTTTTTGTGGAGCAGGGCCCGGATACCAACTTCAAGGCGCTGGTGCTGGTCAAGCCGTTGACCATGAGCGCTGAAGCCATGAAAGAAATTATCGCAAAACGTCTGGCTGAACTGGGCTACAACGATTCAACGGTAACTGTGCAAGCTGATGGCCGGCTGCTGGTTACTCCGCCGTCCAGCATGGTCGATGGTCACGAATTCCACTTTGCCATTGTCCGGGATGAATTTTTGAACATGATGGCCACCGGCAAAGAACCCGCCGGTCAGCGCAGTCAGCTGGTCGCCAAATATAAGATCATGGCTATGGCGCGTGATCTGGCATTGAACAAATAAGCTTAAAAAGAGGTATAATAAGCATTATGGAACAGTTTCGTACACACACTTGCGGTGCTCTCCGCAAAACCGAAGTCGGCCAGACCGTCAAAATTGCTGGCTGGGTGCATAGCGTCCGTGACCACGGCGGCGTGATTTTTATTGACTTGCGTGACCACTACGGTCTGACGCAGGTGGTCATTGACCCGGAAAAGGATTTTTATCAGGAGCTGGAACGCTGGCGGGTGGAAAGCGTGCTGGCGTTTACCGGTAAGGTCGTGGCCCGTACCCCCGAAACGGTCAACAGCAAACTGGCCACCGGCGAAATCGAAGTCGTGGCCGAAGCTATGGAAGTTTTGGGCGAATGTGAAATCCTGCCCTTCCAGGTGGCCAAAGATGACAGCGCTCCGGAAGCGTTGCGCCTGAAGTACCGCTTTTTGGATTTGCGCCGGGAAAAACTGCACAAAAATATCATCTTGCGCAGCGAAGTCATCGCCGCCATGCGTGAATACATGCACTCGCAGGGGTTCCATGAATTTCAGACTCCGATCCTGACTGCCAGCAGCCCGGAAGGTGCCCGTGACTATCTGGTGCCGTCGCGTCTGCATCCCGGTCAGTTCTACGCTCTGCCGCAGGCTCCGCAGCAGTTCAAGCAGCTGCTGATGGTGTCCGGTTTTGACCGCTATTTCCAGATTGCTCCCTGCTTCCGCGATGAAGATGCCCGTGCTGACCGCAGCCCCGGTGAATTTTATCAGCTGGACGTGGAAATGAGCTTTGTCAATCAGGAAGATATTTTTGCGGTCATCGAAGGCATGTTCGATGCGGTCTTCAGCAAGTTTTCGACCAAAGATTACTCCAAGCCGCCCTTTGTGCGTATTCCCTACCGGGAAGCTATGCGCCGCTTTGGTTCCGATAAGCCCGATCTGCGCAACCCCATTGAAATGATCGATGTTACTGAGCTTTTCCGGGATTGCGAATTCAAGGCATTTGCCTCCACCGTGGCCAACGGCGGCGTGGTGCGGGCCATGAAAGCTCCGCAGGTTGCCGGCAAGCCCCGCAAGTTCTTTGATGATATGATCGGTTTTGCGCAGGAAAATGGCGCCAAAGGTATGGCGTACATCATCTGGACGGCTGAAGGCGAAAAGAGCCCCATCGTCAAGTTCCTCAATCCGGAAATCCTGGCCGGACTCAAAGCTGCCGGCGATATTCAGGAAGGCGATGCGCTTTTCTTCCTGGCCGACAGCGAAAAGAATGTTATCAAAACCGGCGGTGCCGTGATCCCCGAACTGGGTAAACGGCTGGAACTTATTGATCCGAATGTCTTCAAGTTCTGCTGGATCGTGGACTTCCCGATGTTTGAACTGGATGAAGAAACCAATCAGGTCATCTTCAGCCACAACCCCTTCTCGATGCCGCAGGGCGGCATGGATGCTTTGCTGAACAAAGATCCGCTGGATATTCTGGCCTATCAGTACGACATTGTCTGCAATGGTATCGAACTCTCCAGCGGCGCCATCCGTAACCACCGGCCGGAAATCATGTACAAAGCGTTTGAAATCGCCGGTTATGACCGCTCGGTGGTCGATGACAAGTTTGGCGGTATGATCAACGCTTTCAAGCACGGCGCCCCGCCGCACGGCGGTATTGCTCCGGGCGTGGACCGCACGGTCATGCTGCTGGCTGATGAGCCGAATATCCGCGAAATCATTGCGTTCCCGTTCAATCAGCAGGCGCAGGATCTGATGATGAACGCTCCGGCGCCGGTTTCGCTCAAGCAGCTGCGGGAACTGCATTTGCAGGTCGTGCTGCCCAAGCGCGAGCAGGATAAGCTCGCCGCTGCCGAAAATAAACAATAAATAACCCGCTGCTGCGGCTGAACGTATATTCTGCCGCAGCAGTATGTGTACTCATTCAAAGGAGTTGCTGATGAAAAAGATATTTGCCGTTGTGCTGCTTGGCTTGTTGTGCTGCGGAACGGCGGTGCTGCGTGCCGCTGACCCCGAACAGTTTATTCCGGCCACTGCTCCGGCGATCGTCCGGATCAATGTCGGAGATCTGCTGGCCAAACCGTGGATGAAAAATGTTCTTGCCAAGGCCGAGGCAAATGAAAAGTTTGCGCAGGGAGCTGCCGAATTGCAGAAAGCTTTTGGCGTGCCGTGGCACAAACTCATCGTCGGCAACGCCTGGATAACTATTCCGGATGGCAATTTTGATCAAAAGAACGGCAGTGTATTTTTGTTCAAAACTCCGGTGACGGAAGCTAAACTTGCTCAGAGTCTTAACGCAGCTCAAACTGATAAAAAATTTGTTTTGAGCAAAAAAGTGCTGGCGGGCAAGACCTTTTACATCTCCACACCAGTGCGGCGGAATCAGCAGAAAACTGCTGAAGCCAGTGCGCTGGCTTATCTGGCAGAAGATGTTGTTTTGTTGTGTAAAGCCGCTGTGCTCAGCGAGGAGTTTGTGCAGCAGTTCAACGGCAAATCAGCCAATGCTCTGCTCAAACAAATCGACCGCAGTGCTGTGGCGGCGATGTTGATCGATGTGGCTGCAGCAGCCGGCAACGATCAGTGTTCGCAGGTTAAAGGCGTACTCAGGCTTGCGGGCGACAAGGTGGAAAATCTGTCTTTTGAGTTGGAGCTGCACGGTGTTTTCAAAGATAAAAATGCCGCGTCGCAGCTGGCCATGCAAATACAGCTGATGTTCCCCGGACTGGTGGGGCTGGTGTTTGGCAATGATGATAAGCTGGCTATGGAACTGGCAGGCGCACTGAAGGTCAAAACTAAAAAAGAAGAGATGTTTGTAAGTTACCGCATCAGTTATAATACGCTGCTGCGGATCGAAAAATATCTGGCCAATCCGGCCAACCGGCCATCGTCGGGCAGAAATCAATCCGTCGGTAAGCCGGTGGAGCTGAATAACGGAGCAAAATAACCAGTAAACAGCTATGGAATGACCACATTGAAGCGTAAAAAAATATTCACTTTCCGGCGGATATTGCTTTTGATCTCCTGGCTGGGAATGTTGGCAAGTGCCGGATACTACCTGTTGGAATATCGCCGGTTTGCCGTGGATGATACGCTTTTTGCCGCCGAAATCAAAGAGGCTGCCGCCCGGCACAATATCGACAGCCGGCTGGTGCGGGCCGTGGTCTATGAGGAAAGCCGTTTCCGTCCGGGAGCGATCGGCCGGGCCGGCGAGGTCGGGCTGATGCAGGTCATGCCCAATAAGTCCGCTGTGGATTGGGCCAGGATCCATAAGGTACCGTGTCCGGAACGGGGCGTATTGTTTTCGCCCCGGATCAATCTGGAGATCGGCTGCTGGTATTTGAGCGATGGGTTGAAAAAGTTCCGGGATTATGAACATGGTATCGAGCTGGCGCTGGCCCGCTATAACGCCGGAATGACTCGGGCGAATAATTGGAAGCCCAAAGATAAAAAGGCTCCGGTGATCGATAATATAACCATTGCCAGTACCAAAAAATATGTTAAAAATATTATGAAACGCTATCAGCGTTATTGTAAGGAATCTGAACAAAATAAAAAAAACAAGCTGTGATGAAAGTTTTTGGATGAATCGTATTATGTCGAAATTGATTGCATTTTGTTTGTTGATGTTTTTGTCTGCCCAGCTGTATGCCGCTCCGGCGAGTTTTCGGGAAGATTTTGCCCGTGCTGGCAAAAATGGCGTGCCGCAGGGCTGGAAAACTGAAGGCTTCAAATGGGGGGTGCCCAAGACAGTCTGTTCAATCCAAAAAGACAGTTCCGATAACGAAGATAAAACCGTTCTGCAAATAAAATGCGATAAATCCACCGGTGGGATCATTTTTGATGCCAAAGCCATTGATTTGACCAAAACCCCGGTGATGCGGTGGCGGTGGCGGGTATTGAGTTATCCGGTCAACGGCGATGGCCGCAACCCCAAAACAGATGATCAGCCGGTGGCGGTCTATGTGGGGATGGCTGATGGTATGGTGTCCAAAAAATCCGTAGCTTACCGTTGGGAATATCTTACCCCAAAAGGCTATGAAGGTATGACTACTTATGCCAAGATATTGAGCGTGCATTTTATTACTTTGCGTGACCGCACGACTCCGGTGGGCGAGTGGGTGACTGAATCCCGCAACGTGGCGGAGGATTTTCAACGCATTTATGGCGTAGTACCAAAAGCTTTTGCCTTAAGTATCATCGGCAACAGCCAGTACACCCGCAGCAATACCATTGCCGAAGTCGATTATATTGAATTTGTTCCGGCAGAAAGTTCTGCTCAAAAATGAACGAAGCAGCTCAAGTCGGCAAATTCGCCAGATGCCGGATGCTTTTCTGGGGGTTTTTCAAGATCGCAGCCTTGGTGGTCGGCGGCGGCTACGCCATCGTGCCGGCGGCAGAAAATGAATTTGTCCACCGCAAAAAATTGCTTACCGAAACTGAATTGCTGGATATGATGGCGATTATTCAGTCTTTGCCGGGGATCATTGCCGGTAATGCTGCACTTTATATGGGTTACCGCAGTGCTGGTATAGCCGGAGCATTGTCGGCGCTGCTGGGAGTGGCGACGCCTTCGACTGTGATCATACTTTTGATTGCGATGTTTCTGCATAATGTCAATTTGGATACTCCTGTTATCCAGGGCGCTTTTGTGGGAGCGCAAGCGGCGATCACCGGACTTATTGCCATGACAGCAGTGCGGATGGTGCGTAAAAATATCAAAAATATTTTTACATTGTTCATTGCACTGGCGGCAGTGGCAGCATCAATAAGTGGGGCGGTTGCACCCGGCTGGATAATCCTGTTCGGGGCCGTGGCCGGAGTTATTTACCGCCTGTCGGTCAAAGCTGAGTCAGAAGCTGCTGCTAATAAAACCAAGTAGAGGCCGTTATGAATATATTCTATTTATATTTGCTGTTTATAAAGTACGGTCTGCTGAGTTTTGGCGGCGGCTATGTGCTGGTGACGCTCTTTATCCACGATCTGGTGGAAAAATATCAGTTGATTTCCAGCAGCGAATTTGCCAATCTGCTGGCTATTGCGCAGATGACGCCCGGCCCGATCGGCATAAATACCGCTACTTATGTCGGGTACAAGACTTTTGGCATTGCCGGCGGAATAATTGCCACGGCCGGGTTGCTGACTCCGGCAGTGGTATTGGTCATATTGGCGGCGTATTATTTCAAGCGGTGCGAAAAAAGCCCGATCGGGCAGGGTTTGCTTTACGGCATGCGCCCGGCGGCATTGGGATTGATCATTTCAGCGGTGTTGATTTTTGCAAATATATCGATTTTTTCGGTGCCGGTAACGGTGAGTAATGTCCGCTGCTGGATCATGGGTAATGAGGATATCGGGGCGTTCGGGGTCCGTTGGGTGCCGCTGCTGATCGCTGTGGCGGGAGCTGTGGCCATTGGCCGTTTCAAGCTCAATGTTATTTATATAATTGCGGCGGCAGCTCTGCTGGGGGCGCTTTTTATCCGCTGATTGCTATTTATTTTCCGGAGGCAGCAGCGTGTTCAAATACAACGTGAGCTGCCGCCAATAACCCGGAGCGCATTGCGGCAGCGGCGCACCTTCCATACCAGCTTCGATCACTGCATCAAAGAAATTGACGATCTGTTCATTTTCAAATTCCGGCAGCAGACCATTTTCCTGCAGACAAGCTAATTTGATAACTGCTCCGCACGCTTCCGGACTCCATAATGCCGAGCCGTTGGCGGCGTTGAGCGCCAGATTGCCCAGTACATGGCGCAACGTATCGTAGACGATGGCCATGGGCAGTTCAGGAGCTGAATTTTTCAGCACAAACGAGCCGATTTTTCCGGCCAGACGGAATATATCCAGCCGGTCGGCGATCGGCGCAAACGAAGTGATCAGTTCGGCATCCAGCAGCTTCAGCGGGGATTTATCGGCAGGTTCAAAGCCGATTTCCAACTCATTGAAACAATCCACGACCGGAAATTTTTTGCCGGATACGCTTTGCGCTCCGTAGCAGATCAGTTCCATTGCGCCCCAGTCCGGGCTGACGCCGGTGGCGATTATATCTGCTTCCCGGATCAGGGTTTTGCGCAAGATTATTACGGTGGTACGCTCCATGGTGATTACTCCGCAGGATCTTCGTTCTTTTGCAGCTCGGTCAATGCCCGGTTATAGAGCGATTTGAACTGCTCAAAAACAGCACTTCTGGCATCGGGGGGCACTGCTCCGACGGCCACAAAGCGCTGCAGAAATTCATCCAGTTCGGCGATAGTGAGTTTGTAACTGTCGCCGCCGAAATTTCCGGTAATGGCCTGCTGAAGTTCACCGGCCAGATCGCCTCCGCCGGCAATGATCCGGCACTCCCGCAAGCGTTCTTCGAGTTCGCCGCATACTTTCAAGCGCCGCCCCAGATGATCGATGAGTTTATCGTTGTCATCGCCGGGATCCATGACCGATTCGAGTTGTTCGGCGTTGTCCAATTTGTGCATGGACTGCTGGTGATGCAGTGCGCACAATACGACTTGCAGCTCATCGGCGATTTTATCCCGCCGTTGGGCGGCATCGGCCGGGGGGCGGAAATCCAATTCATCCCAGGCGCGTTGATTATTCTGCACGGCACGTTCGATATCTTGGATCGGCAGCGTTCCGCCGCGGGCCTGGTCGAGTATTTCCTGCAATTCAGTGCAAATGATCTCAGAACGCTGGCGGGCGGCATCACCGGCTTCCCGGTGGGCGGTAAAAATCGAATCAATCGCCCGGTTGAACTGCATATAAAGCAGGCGGTCATCTTTGCCGGCCGAGGGGATGAGTTTCCACGCTTCCCGCAGCGCAGCTACTTCGTTTTTAGCCTGCATAAAGGGTTTATCTTTCAATGCTTCAGCGGCCAGACAGAGTTCCTGTTTGCGTTTGGCTGCAGCCAGTGCACTGCGTTTGCGTTCTTCCCAGACGGCGTTGCGCCGGACAAAAAATGCATCGCACGCAGCGTGAAAACGTTCAAAAAGTTCCCGGTCGGCCGCTGCTCCGGCGGAACCGGCATTTTTCCACAAACTCTGCAGTTCTTTGAGCCGGTTGGAAGTTTGGCTCCAATCATCGGAGCCGGAAAGATTTTCTGCTTCCGCAAGCAGCGCTTTTTTCTGTTCCAGAATTTGCTGCTGCCTGGCTTGCCGTTCAGTGAAAAATTGCTCCAGACGATTGTGCAGCAGCGAACACACTGCATGATAACGCTCCCGCAGTTCGGCGAATTTTTCGTTTGGAACAGCGCCGATATTGTTCCAGCGTTCCCGCAGGGTGCGGAAAGTTTTGGCAATATTGCCCAATTCGCTGTCCGGCACTTGCGAGAGCTTTTCCAATTCAGAACAAATATCCATTTTCAGCGTGTAGTGTTCCCAGCGGGCCAGATCCCGTTCCTGCGCTTCCTGCCGGGCCCGGCGGCGCAGTTCCCGTTCGCAGAGCAGGATTTTTTCGCGGATCGAAATCAGTTCGTCGGGCATTTCCGGCAGGGCGGCAACGAGTCCGTCAAGCGTATTCAACAGCTCCTGGCGTTTTTCCAGCGGCGGAATCGAACTGTTCTGATCGTTGAATATAGCCATATATTCATTCAGCAGTGTTTGCGCCTGCGCTATGACTTGATTGGTCATTTGCTGCTGCTTTTGTGCCCGCACAGTCAACTCATTGGCCAGCGCATTGAAGCGGTCACGGCAGGCGAGGGCGCCCGGAGAATCGTTCAAGTTGGAGCGGTTCCAGCTGTCGATGATCTGGCGGATGATTTTCCAGCTTCCCTGGCTGGATTGCTGCTCCAGCTGCTGCAGCAGCGCTGCGGCCAGATTAGCCTCCCGGGCCAGCGTTTCCTGTCTGGCCAGCAGTTCTTCCTGAGTACGGAAAAAGCGGTAGCGGGCAGCCATAAAGCGTTCTTTGAGCGCTTCCGTGTGCATCGGCAGCTGTCGGTACTGCATATAAAGCTGTTCAAAACGACCGTCATCCGGCTGTTCGGCGCAATTTTCGGCCGCTTCGACCAGCGCCAGCTCCTGCGCATAAGCTTGCGTCTGCCGCTGGCGGCGCTGCCGTTCGGCAGCGATGGCGTTGCGCACTGCCTGACTGCGGGCGGTCTGCAGCAACGCCGCAGCCACTTCGGAGTAGGGATCGGGCATGTTGCGTTCATAAAGTTCCATTGCCAGTTTGTCATCGGCCAGCTGCAGCATGAGCTGCAGCCAATCGGTTTGCCGGGCGGAAAGCCGGGCTCCGGCGGCCAGCACCAGCGCCGGTGAATTGGAACGCAGCGCCACATCAATCAGCGTCTGATGGTTCTGGATCCGGTCAAAGGCGTCGCACTCGCGTTCTTCGGCACACGCCTGCAAGGCTTGTTCGCCGTAAAGCTGATCGATGCGTTCAGCGAGCAATGCCAGCACGGCGGGATCCTGTTCCCGGCTGCGTATACTGTCGAGCAGCTGCGGATCAGCAAAACGGCGGATGGCGGCAGCCCGGACGGAAGCATTAGTATCATTACCGGCCAGTTCGATGAGCAGAGGTCGGTCATTTTCAAGATGCAAAGCGGCGATGGCCCGGACGCGCACGGCGGCATCGTCACTGGCCAGTTGGCGTTTCAAGCGGATTCGTTCCAGCCACATAGTTTTTTTCACTCCAGGTTATTTTTATCTTGCCGATACTTTACACGCTTGAAAGCATTTTGGCAAATCCTGCAAAGCGATTTAACGGGTCATTTTTTAAATTTAAAAAGACATTCTGCATTTTTTTGCGGTCAAAAGCTTGAAATATGGCAAAAACAGGTTATTTTGTATGCTGAATATTTCAACAATCTGAACCAAAGAGGTAATTATGGCTGAAACCATGCAATTCAAAGCTGAAGTTAAACAACTTCTGGATCTGGTGATCCATTCACTGTACAGCAATCCGGATATTTTTCTGCGGGAACTGATCGCCAACGCTGCGGACGCTATCGACAAGGCCCGTTTTGCGGCGTTGACCGATGATAAACTCACGCGCGACTGGCAGATCCGTCTGGCGCTGGATAAAGACAAACGCACGTTGAGCATTACCGATAACGGTATTGGTATGACCGCTGAGGAAGTCAAAGAAAATATCGGTACTATTGCCAAGTCCGGCACCCGGGCTTTTCTGGAAAACCTTAAAAATGCGCAGGCTGCCGGAACTCCGGAGCTGATCGGTCAGTTCGGGGTGGGGTTTTATGCGGCGTTCATGGTGGCCGATGAAGTTACTATCGAAAGCCGCCGCGCCGGAGTCGATGCTCCGGCTGTACGCTGGAGTTCCAACGGCAACGATGAGTATACCATCGAAGAAACCGAGCGCAGCGAAAGCGGTACAACTGTAACGCTGCACATCAAGGCGGATAAAGATGTGTATCTGGAAAATTGGAAGATTTCGGAAATCGTGCGTAAATATTCTGATTTTATCGAATATCCGATCATCCTGCCGTTTGTTAAGACCAATGAGGATAAGACCACCAGCGTGGAAGATCGTACCCTCAACAGTCAGAAAGCTATCTGGCTGCGTCCGGCCTCGGAAGTCACTGCCGAAGAACACGAAGCATTTTTTGCCCATCTGGCGCACGGCGGCAAGCCCCTGACTACGATCAATATCAACGCCGAAGGTACCAATGAGTTCAAGGCACTTATTTATATACCTGAAGAAACTCCGTTCAATCTGTTCATGCCGGATCTGCAGAAAAAAGGTTTGCAGCTTTATGTCAAGCGGGTATTTATCACCGATAACTGCGAAGCGCTGGTGCCGGATTATCTGCGTTTTCTGCGGGGGGTGGTGGATTCCAGCGATCTGCCGCTGAATGTATCGCGGGAGATCCTGCAGGAAAATCCGCTGCTGGGCAAGATCAAACGGGCCGTGACCAGCAAGGTGCTGGGCGAGCTTAAAAAGATGCTGGAACGCGATCCGGATAAATACAAGCAGTTCTTCAAGGAGTTCGGCAAGATCCTTAAAGAAGGTATCCACGTTGATCCGGCCAATCAGGAAAAGATCAAAGATCTGGTGCTGTATGAAACCATGAATGGAAAAGCCGGCGAACTTGTTACGCTTAAGGAGTATATCAACGCCATGCCGCCGGAACAGGAACACATCTATTACATCATTGCCGAAAGCCGTCAGCTGGCGATGGCCAGCCCCGCATTGGAAATTTTCCGGAGCAAGGGTTTTGACGTATTGCTGATGACCGATCCGGTGGATGAATTTATCATGCAGAGCATGATGCAGTACGACAAAAAGTACCTCAAGAGCGCCAATAAAGGCGAGCTGGAAATCGAAAAAGATCCTGATGCTGAAGAAAATGCCCTCAAAGAAGCTACGGCGCAATATCAGAAGCTGCTGGATTTTATCTTTGATAAGCTGCAGGATAAACTTTCGGCAGTGCGCCTGACCCGGCGTTTGACCGACAGTGCCTGCTGCCTGGTGGGCGATACCAACAGCATCAGTCCGCAGCTTGAACGTTTGCTCAAAGCGATGAATCAGGCGGCACCGGAAAGCAAACGGGTGTTGGAACTCAACCCCAATCATCCGGTGGTGCAGGTCATGCAAAAGCTGATCGACGAAGATCCGGCTTCGGAAAAACTTGCTCAGTATACCGAACTGCTGTATGGCGAGGCGCTGCTGACCGAAGGCAGCCCGCTGCCGGATCCGCTGGCTTTTGTCAAAAATGTTTCCGCATTGATGAAATAAGCTTCAGGAAATTAAAATATTCGGGACTGTTGCCAATATAAAGCATGCAATGGTCCCATTTTTTTTGAACAGCGGTAATCAAAAATCCTTCAAAAGCAGTGGGCGGCTTATTGCCTGACGGCTGGATTGGCTTGGGAGAGCACTTTGATGGTAAAAAAATAAGTTTTTTTACTGTTTTTAAGCAATAAATCGGCTTGAATAAGCATTATTTTGCTCAGATAAAACAGCGGCAGCGATAACCTTGGAATTGTGGTCGGCTGCCGCATAATTTCAATATAAATTTGTGGAAGGGGTATTTTGTGAAAACTCTTTGTCAAAAAAGTGTCTGGCTGGCTGCCGGGCTGCTGGGAAGTGTGCTGGGCGGTTGTCTTAATTATCAGCGGCCGCCGCTGGCCGTGGATCAGTCAACTTACAGTGCGCTGCAGCAAAAAGAAAAACAACTGCTGCCGGAACAGCTTAAAGCCCTGACGCTGCCGCAGGCGCAGGAGCTGGCGCTGGCGAATAATCCGGATTTTTTGAGTATAAAATTTTCGATCGATTCGGCCCGGGCCCGCTATTATCAGCAATTTTCCAACTATGCGCCCACGCTGAACGCCAGCATGAGTATATCGCAGAGTTTCAGCAAGATCTATGCGGCAGAGAACCACCTTTATCCCCGCACGCAAAACGACCGCTATGCACCAGCGCTTTCCGGGCAATGGCTTATTTTTGACAGCTTGGGGCGCGAAATGAATCTGCTCAGCGCCCGGCATGAGCTGCGTCAGACGCAGGCCAATGTGGAAGATGCCAAACGTTTGCTGCTGCGGGCGGTGGCTTACGCTTATAACGATGTGCAGCTGGCTTTTGCGCAAAAGGAGATCATTTTAGCGCAGATCGATTACAGCCAGACCATGCTCAAAGATGCTGAACGCAAATTCAAAGCCGGTACTGCCCTCAAAAGTGATGTGCTGAACTTCAAAGTTACTCTGCGCAATGCTCAGTTGGACTTGATCAAGATCAATTATACGATCAAAGCCAATTTATATGTGCTGGCCGGTTATTTGGGATTGACCGACGGCACGATACCAGACAGTGTTAAATTTCCGGCTATTACCATGGATGAAGGCCGCTATACTGCTTCGCTGGATGTCTATCTGGATCAGGCATTGGCCAACCGGCCTGACCTCAAGGCGGCCCGGGAACGGCTGGAAGCTTTGCGCTACGGTTTTTATGGTACGCTGAGCAAATTCGGCCCCACGGCCACTGCGGACTATCAGTTGGGCTACGGACACAGCCGCAGTATTTCGCACGACCGTACCGGCAGTCGGCATGACTGGTCAAGCAGCGGAAATTTCAGCTACGGATTCAATATAAGCTGGAATTTGTTCAATGGTTTTGCCGATTATTTCAGCATCAAAGCTGCGCAGTCAGAAGTTTCGGCCGCTGATTATATGCTCTATCAGGTTTGGCTGGGGATCGTTACCGATGTAAGGACTGCTTACGCAAATTATAAATCCAGTATCAAACAGGCGCAATTATCCAAAGAGATTTGCGACTTGACCCGGGAAACCCGTAATCTGGTGGAAAATGAATACAACGAAGGTACCGCATTGGTTACCCGTTTGAATGAAGCAGAACGGGATCTGGTGCAGGCGCAAAACAATCTGGCTTCGGCTCTGGTCAACATTGCCAACACCCGGGCTCAGCTCGAAGCGGCTGTTTATACGTTTACTCCGGTAACTGCCGCTGCCGGAAAATAATTTGTCAACAGGAAAGGTTTTATTATGAAATTACTCAAATGGATCATTATTATTGCCGTGCTGGCCGCCGTCGGGGCGGGGGCGTTTTGGTTCTTCAAGAAACCGGCTGAAGAAAAACCGGGTTTTGAATTCAAGTTGGATACAGTTGCGCAAAACGATGTCCGGCGCACGATTTCCGCTACCGGTACTGTAGAACCCGAAGAATTGATCAACGTTGGTGCGCAGGTCAACGGCAAGATCATGAGCTTCGGCAAAGATGCCGACGGCAAAAGCGTTGATTACGGCTCCAAAGTAACTAAAGGTATGATCCTTGCTCAAATCGATGATGTGACCTATAAAGCTGAATTGCAGGAAAAAGAGGCGCAGCTGGAACAGGCCAATGCGGCGATCATGAGTGCCGAAGCGGCGATTTCGGAAGCGGACGCCAACGAAAAACTCGCCACCAGTAATTGGGAACGGGCGCAGCGGCTTTACAAGCAAGGTTCCATGACGCTGAGTGATTATGAATCATATCAGACCAGTTTCTTTATTTCCCGGGCCGCCAGCGCCAAAGCCAAATCGTCGCTGGCGCAGGCCAGGGCGCAAAAATCCATTGCCGAAGCTGCACTGGTCAAAGCCCGGCGCAATCTGGAATACTGCACGATCATTTCGCCGGTGGATGGGGTGGTCATCGATCGGCGGGTCAGTGTGGGCCAGACGGTGGTTTCCAATCAGACGGCATCGAGCATCTTTTTGGTGGCCAGGGATTTTAAGAAAATGCAGGTGTGGGTTTCGGTCAACGAAGCCGATATCGGAGCGATCAAAAAAGATATGAAAGTCATCTTTTCCTGCGACGCTTTCCCCAATACTGAATTTGTCGGAACGGTGCATCGTTTGCGGCTCAATGCCACGCTTTCCAGCAACGTGGTTACTTACATCGTGGAAGTCAATGCCGATAATCAAAGCGGCAAGCTTATACCATATTTGACGGCCAATGTCAAATTTGTCCGGGCCGAGGAGTTAAATGTGCTGACAGTTCCGGCCAATGCGCTGCGCTTTACACCGCCGGAAGCGCTGCAGAGCGCCCCGGCACCGGAACTCAAGCGGCGCGAAGGCGTATTGTGGGTGCCGGAGGCTGACGGCAAGGCCAGGCCGGTCAAAGTGCGTATCGGCTTGAGCAATAACATCGTTACTGCCGTTTACAGCAGCGAGATCAAAGATGGCATGGAAATCGTTACCGGCATCCAGCAAGCTCAAAGTAAATCCGGCAAGCTGAGCAATGGTTCCACCCGCAACCCCTTTATGCCCAACATGCCCAAACGCCGGGCCCGGGGCAGCGCAGGTCAGCGGGAACGGGCCGCTGAACGGGCAGGACAGAATGCCAGCTGAGCTTCGGAGAAAAGAGGGTATCATGCCAAAACTTATTGAATTAAAAGATATAACCAAAACCTATTTTCTGGGCGAAATCGATGTGCCGGTACTCAAAGGTATCACGCTGGATATTGAACACGGGGAATATGTGGCTTTGATGGGCGCATCCGGCTCCGGCAAAAGCACCCTGATGAATATTCTCGGCTGCCTTGACCGCCCCACGACCGGTGATTATCTGCTGGAAGGCGAGGAAGTCGGCCGGGCCTCCGGGGATCGACGGGCGCTTATCCGCAATCATAAGATCGGATTTGTTTTTCAGAATTTCAACCTGTTGCCCCGGACAAGTGCGTTGGAAAATGTGATCATGCCGCTGAATTACACCAATGAGTCGTTATCCCGCAGCGAATGCCGCAAGCGGGGATTGGCGGCGCTGGAGCAGGTCGGGATCGCTGACCGGGCCGGACATCATCCGGCGCAGCTTTCCGGCGGGCAGCAGCAGCGGGTGGCGATCGCCCGGGCTTTGATCAACCGTCCGCCGCTGCTCTTTGCCGATGAACCGACCGGGAATCTGGATTCACATACCAGCGTGGAGGTTATGGAAATGTTCAGCCGCCTCAATGCCGAAGGTATCACGGTCATATTGGTCACGCACTCCGAAGAAATCGCCAACTATGCCAAAAGGGTCATCCACGTCAGCGACGGGCAGGTGGTTTCCGGGGCATTCAAAAGTAAAGGAGTGTGATTTATGCGGACGACTACAACTTTGCGCATGTCGCTTATATCGTTGAAGCGCAATCCCACCCGAACCATGCTGACCATGCTGGGGATCATCATCGGTATTGCGGCAGTTATAACCATGATGGAAATCGGCAACGGATCCAAAACTTCGATCCGCAATTCCATCGAAAAAATGGGCGCCAACTCCGTTATGGTCATGCCCGGCTCCATGCGGCCGCCCGGCGGAGCCAGAGTCGGGGCCGGTAATGCAGTATCGCTGATTCCGGCGGATGCTGACGCTATTGGCAGCGAGTGTCCGAGCGTGGGTGCTTACTCGCCGGTGGTGCGGGGCAACGGTATACATGTGGTGTTCGGTAATGTGGACTGGGAACCGGGAAATATTTACGGGATCGCCCCGGCTTATCTGGATATCCGTGCCTGGAGCATTGCCGAGGGGCGGGCCTTTACCAATGCCGAAGTCGATGCCAATGCCCGGGTCTGTCTGGTCGGGTCAACGATTGTTAAGGAAGTGTTTGGCGGCATGTCGCCGCTGGGCTGTGAACTGCGCATCGGAGAGGTGACTTTTGAAGTTGTTGGCGTGCTTAACAGTAAGGGCGCCAATATGATGGGTATGGATGAGGATGATTGCGTCTTTACGCCGTGGACCACGCTGCGGATGCGGGTCACCGGGCTTAAATACGGTTCAGCCAGCAACACCTCCAGCACGATCGCCGATTCGCCCGGCAGCAAGTTTGCCATCAGCGGGCTGGCGCTTTATCCGGAACCGGACAGCCGGATCACCCGGGATCATTTGTTTTATTCAAAGCATACGCAGCTCAACCAGATCATATTTTCGGCGGTCTCGGTCGAAAAAATCCCCGATGCCACCCGGGAAGTATCGCAGCTGTTGCGCAAACGGCACCGGCTCAAAGTCGATCAGGAAGATGATTTCCGGGTGTTCAATTCATCGGATTTTATGAATATGCTCAACCAGACTTCGACTTTGATGACCAATCTGCTGCTGGGCGTGGCGCTGCTCAGTTTGCTGGTCGGAGGAGTGGGGATCATGAATATCATGCTCGTTTCGGTAACGGAACGCACCCGGGAAATCGGTTTGCGCATGGCCGTGGGCGCCAGATCCCGGGATATACTCAAGCAGTTTTTGATCGAATCGGTGGTGTTGTGCCTTTCCGGCGGGATCATCGGTATACTGCTTGGTCACGGAATGTCGCTTCTGATCGAAAAAGTCGCCCGCTGGCCCATCGGCAGCAGTCCGGAGGCGGTAGTGGCGGCGGTGTTGGTTTCGGCCTCAGTAGGTATACTTTTCGGCTTTTATCCGGCCTGGAAAGCTTCCAAGCTTGACCCGATCGAAGCTTTGCGCTACGAGTAAGAACTTTTTTCCGGGGCGGGGCGCTGCAATATTCCGCTTTGCCGCCGGATTCAGAGTATGGGCGTAAAAAGGGCAGCCGTGCTGTAGAGCAGCTGCCGGGCTTTGCCGGTGTGCTTCAGCCGGTAGCCGGTCAGCTTGCGACCGCCGGCAAATTCTTTTTGGAATTGAGCGACCATATCGCTGGTAAAAGTGCCGCCTTCAAAGCAGAAATCCAATTCAAAATTCAGATAAAAACTCCGGCTGTCGCAGTTGCTTGAGCCCATAAAACCCCATTCAGAATCCACCAGCAGCGCTTTGCTGTGCGAAAAATACCCCAGTTTTTCGTAGATCGTTACCCCCGCATCGTGCAGCTTGTCAAAAAAGTTTTTGGCGGCCCACGCTGTGTAAAAGTGATCGCTGACTGCCGGAACCACGATCCGCACATCCACCCCCCGGGCGGCTGCCATGCACAAGGCATCCACATAATCCCGGCCCGGCACAAAGTAGGGCGTCAATATCCACAACTCCTTTTCGGCCAGCATAGCCGCTGCAAAAAACAATTTGCGGGTGGCTTCCCGGGTGCTGCCCGGGCCGCCGGGAATCACCCGCACAATGGAATTGCCGGCCGGAACCAGTCGGGCATGATCCCCGTCTGAGAGTTCCAGCGGGCGTTTGCTGTGTCGGCAGGTGTAAAGATAATCCGCCAGAAAACTCAAATTGAATTGTGCCGCCGCCGGGCCGGTGATCCGGCAATGCAGATCGTGTATGTAGCGGGAGGGCGGCAGATACTTGAAACGCATATTGCCGTCGGCTATATTGATTCCGCCAACGTAGGCGATTTGTCCGTCCACGACCAGCAGTTTACGGTGGTTGCGCAGCTGAAACTTCCACGGTGCCAGCAAGTTTATCGGTGAAAATGCCTTGATCCGGAAGTTTCGCCGGTTTTTCCGCAGCTCTTTGCGGAAATATTGCGAAAAATAACTTCTGAAGCTCCCCACACTGTCGAACAGTATTTTTACATCCACTCCGGCGGCGGCCCGCTCCGCCAGCGCAGCAATGAATTTTTTGCCGATTTTATCGCTGTTGAGAATGTATGATTGCAGCCGGATGGAACTTTGGGCATTCTTTATATCGGCCAGCATCCGGGGGTACGCTGCCACGCCATCTTCCAACTTTTCCAGCTGATTGCCGCTCAGCGCCGGATGCTCCGGAAAAAGCCGATCCAGCATGATCATGCGGGGCAGAGCTGCCTGACGGCCTTTTATTTGAAATTGGTTCATTTGCCGCTGCAGCGCTCCCAGCTGTCTGGCGGTTGTGGAGTGCTGACCGTTCAGTGACCGGCGGATCTGAATGATCCGGCTGCGCACATGCTCATAACGGTTGATGCCAAAAACGAGATAGCTCAATAACCCCACCCCGGGCAGCAATAACACCAGCAGCAGCCAGAATACCGATTGCGATGGATTGGTGTGTTTGGTGATCAGAATATGCCCGATAGCTGCTAATTGCAGTACAACTACAATAAACGCCAGCAGCAGTTCGATTTGCCATGTTCCGGAGTAGCACATGCGCAAGGCCCCTGAACAGCTCAGCAGTTAAATTCGTCAGCAGTCAGCTTTTGATAACTCAAATGGCCGCCAAAAATATCCAGCGCACTGCCTACGGTGTAGTCGATCTTGCCGCTGCCGTTGCGGCGGATCAATTCAATATCTTCATAGCTGCTGATGCCGCCGGCATATACGCAAGGCAGGGGAGAATTATCGGCTAAAAATTTGACCAGTCCGGCATCCACTCCGGACATCTTGCCTTCCATATCTACGGCGTGGATCAGAAATTCACAGCAATATTTGCTGAGCATCTGCAGCGTTGCAGCAGTCAGCTGACAGGTGGTGAATTTCTGCCAGCGGTCATATACGACCACATAGTGACCGTGTACTGTTTTGCGGCAGCTGAGGTCGATGACCAGCTCTTGCGGTTTAAGCACCTTCATCAGGGCATCCAGCCGCCGCTGCGATACATCGCCATCTTCGATCATGTAGCTGGTTACGATCACTTGGGCTGCTCCGGCATCCAGATATTTGCGGGCATTGCCGGGATTGATCCCGCCGCCCAGCTGCAGACCGCCGGGATAACTTTGCAGGGCCAGCAATGCCGCTTCTTCGTTGCCGGGACCGAGCATGATCACATGCCCGCCGGTAAGGCGGTCGCGCTGATACATTTTTGCATAATATGCGGAGTCATATTCCGACTCAAAATTGGTCTGCAAACCGCTGCCGTCATCCCGCAGCGAACCGCCGACGATCTGTTTGACCTGATTGTTGTGTAAATCTATGCAGGGGCGAAAACGCATAAAATCCACCGCTTTCATATTTAAGGAGTTGGCAATCACCTTGTTCTTATACCGGTTCGGAGCGACTGAGAAAATCCTCAATCGCTCCGAACCGGTACTCCGCACTGCTGCGGAGCACCGTCAGCATCGCAGAACTTTTGATCGCTCAAGCGTTCTGCAATGCCGTACTAAAATATCGGATTACTTTTTGTCCACAGACAGCTTATTGGCCTGGGCTTTCATCCAGATATCTTCTTCTTTGACTTCTTCGCCGATGTACTTGAGTGCTTCGTCCCAATACTTGCGGGATTCCAGCGGCTCTTCGTCCAACTGCCAATACTGCGTCATGCGGCGTTCCTTGACGATCGGGCCCTTGCCCTTGGCCAGCAGATAGCTGGAGAGAGCCTTGGCCGAAATTTCCGCCTTGGGCGCAAACTTGCTGCTGGCCAGATAGCGCATGATCGATTCAAACATACCGACAGTTTCCGGATCGTTATTGTTCAAACCGGTGAAGTTGAACGCTGTGACAAACAGACGGCCCTTGCCGACCTTGAGTTCCATGATGTAAGCAAACTTACGCATGGTGTAAGCCGGCTGCAGTTCGGAGAGGTGGAAGTTGTAAACGTCAAAGCGGTCACGCACCGCACGGTCAACACCTTCCATGATCGGAGCGACCTTGACCGGGAAGTCATCGAGGATGATCTTGTCGGAGTCGTTGATCAGGTGGCTGAACTGCATATCTACAAAGCCATCGTTGGGGAAGCCGGCCAGAGCACCGGATTTGCGCATGAAAGCACCCGAGTTGTGACCGCGGTCCCAAATGATCGCCTTGAAGCGTTCCCACACTGCCGGCAGATAGTACTTTTCTTTGGCAGCTGGCTTTTTGCGGTCACGGGTGACCGGCACACGGTACATGACCCAGGCATCGCCGCCGTTGGCAACATGGTCGATGACCTTTTTGCTGAAACGGTTGACGATCATGAGCTTGGCATCATCGCTCTGGGTGAGCTGCGGGTAACGGACGGTCGGAGCGACTTCGTCGAGTTCCATATTGACCGCCATCTTCGGCAATGCTGCGGCGTTATCCGGGAAGCTCCAGAGGTTCCAGGCGTTGTCGACCACGACTTCGTTTTTGTCGTTGATCAGTTCAAAGACCAGACTGTAGGCCTGCGGCTTGCCGGTCTTGGGGAACTTGAGGGTGACTTCGCAGATTTCGTGACGGCCGCGTTCGGTCAGGCTGATGTTGGGCATGGTGCCTTCAAAGACCACTTCATCCTTGCTGTTCTTGAGCGCAAAGCGGAAGACCATTTCGCCGGAAAGTTCGGCCGAGAAGTGCGACACCATCGCCGGGATCAACACCTTTTCGCCTTCAAAGAAGACCCGCTTGGGCATATCGGCCAGCACCACGGTATCGCCGTTGAACTTCCGGAAAGCGACATCGTCGATGCCCTTTTTGTCGTCAAAGCAGTCAACGATACCGTTGCTGTTTTCGTAGCGGTCAGTATCGCAGAACTGCAGGAAGTGGAAGCCGCTGAGGATCTTGCTGCGGCGGGAGGCTTCCAGACCAAGTTTCCAGCTCAGGAACTGGAAGCGGTCAGAGGCCTTCTTCATAAGTTCATAATCTTTTTTGCTGTAGCCCTTGAGCTTGATCAGCTTCTTGAGTTCGCCGATCCACCAGGGTTTGGATTCCGGGCAATACTTGTCGAACTTGGCTTCCAGACTGTCGAGGTCACGCAGACCGGCGTAGTGGCAGATTTCGTGCGCCAGCACCGGACGGCGGCTGGGTACCTTGCGGGCAATCTTCCAATCTTCGTCATCTTCGGCATTCTTTTCGATCATCGGAATACCGGATGCGGAACCGGAAATGATCCAGTTCTGGGGATTTTCAAACATGTTGTAGCTGTGGCCCCAGGGATAGAAGTAGCTCATGTGCTGCACATCCAGGTCCACGCTGTTACGGTCAAATTCGCCGCGGCTGCAGGTATCCAGGAAGAAGCGGGTGGGGTCATATTTGTGGGTCATTTCGTAGAATTCCTGGCAGATCGGATTCCGGCCGGGATGATCGATTTCGTTACCCATGCAGTAAACCATCAAGCTGGTGCAGTTGCGCAGACGCTTGAGCATTTCGATCCATTCATCCGGATTCATCAGACGGCCCTGGCTGTCCATGCGGGAGCGTTCCTTCTGATATTTGCCGTAGTATTTACGCATTTCAACGTGGATGAGGATCCCCAGTTCGTCGGCTGCTTCAAAGCATTCGATCGGCGGCACAAAGCTGTGGAAGCGGATGAAGTTGAAGCCGTAAAGCTTCATCATACGCATATATTTGGCATAGTATTCATACATGCCCAAATTGGCCAGATCCGGGTGGTCGTGAGCTTCACGGCCGCGGATAACGCCGCGCAGGAACAAATTTTCGTTATTCAGATAGAAGGAATCGGTAGTCACCGAGTATTTGCGCATACCAAAGCGGATGGAACAGCTTTCTTCGGCGCCTTTGACCGTAAGCGTGGTCTTGAAGGTGTAAAGATAGGGGGTGTTGACGTTCCAGGGCTTGAAGTTTTTGATAGCTTCGCTGGTTTTGAACACTTTGCCGGCTTTGAAGTCAGTGGAACTGCCGGAGGCGATCACCTTGCCTTTGTCCAGCACTTCCCAGGCGATCTTTTCGCACCCTTTGGGCACGGTGATCTCCATGGCGACTTTGCCTTCGTCGTAGACAGGATAGACGAAAATGTCGTCAAAATCCGGTCCCCACACATTTTTCGGTACTTCTGTAACGAAACGGAACTCTTTTTTGGCTTCGGCCATAATCTCTTCCTTTCTGAGATTTTTTTATGGAGCTGTGTTATTTTTTTACCCAAAAATATCTTGCACTCCAAAATATACACACTATATACTTATAGCTTTTTTTGTTTTTTTTGCAAGTTTTTATCTGCGTTGCCGGGCATTTTTTGCCAAATAATTTTTCTTTTGGAGTCCAGAACACTGTTATATGCCTGAAATGGAGTTTTGGGAAATGGGGCGAGTTTAACACTTTTTATCAGGTAATGCAACCGGCCGGGGTACTGCAGCAGTAAATTTCCGGCGGTGGGCTTGAGGCTGATATTGACAAAGTTATTACGTTGTATGAGGACTTTTTTTATTCCCTCTATCCAAGCATAAAAACAAGGAGAGTTTATGGATTACAGTTACATATTTCGCCGCCAGCATCCGTTTTACCGCCGTCACCGGGAAAATTGGGAACGCAGCCGGAGTGCTTATGCCGGAGGCAGTGAGTACATAAAACGGGCTTTGGTACAGCATGTGTCGGAAGTGGATCTGGAATTTCTGGAGCGGCGGGATCGGGCCTATTATTTTAACTATCCGCGAAAGATTGCCCGGATCATAACCCAGTATATCCTATCCGGTGATCCGATGCGTATGGGGGCGGAGCCGCTGTTGGTGGAAGATTTTTCGCACAGTAATTTGCATGTTAATGAGGTCATGCGGCAGTTTTCCACGCTGCTGAACGTTTACGGAAAAGCCTGGATGCTGGTGGAAATGCCCGCATTCAGCGGGCAGGTTACTCCGGCGCGCCGTCGTCAGGAGCGTATTTATCCGTATGCAGTGCCATTGTCGCCACTGGATGTGGTGGACTGGTCAACGGCCGATGACGGCAGTTTGAACTGGGTGCTGATCGAAGAAAACAGCATGGATAACAGCAATGTCTTTGCTGAGCCGCAGCTGCACCGCCGTCGCCGGCTGTGGACAAAAAATGATTGGCAGCTCTTTGAAAATATCGATTCAGAGGTCAAATTAGTAGCGCAAAGTGAACATGCTCTGGGCGTGGTGCCGGTAGTTACTGTTGAAGAAATCGACGGGTACGGTATGGATGCCGGACACTGGTTTGAGGATGTGGTGCGCATTTCTGATGCTATATTGAACAATGAATCCGAAGCGCAGATGAATGTTATCAAGCAGATGTTCGGTTTGCTGGTCATTTCCGAAAATTTTGCCCGGGGCAGCCGTCCCCAGCAGCAGAACCGTTCCGACAGCAGCGCCAAATTCAGTCATGTGCTGGCCCGCTCGGCCGCCATCTGGGAATCCAGTGAAGAATCCGGTATCAGCCGCTATATCTCGCCGCATGGAGCCGAAACCGCCGCCATCCGCAGCGAAAATGAAAGCCTCAAAGCTGAACTTTTTGATGTCGTTGGGCTGACCATCGTCCGGGAAACGCGTGAAATGCAGAGTGCCGAATCCAAAGCATGGGATCACCAGCAAATCTGTCAATTTCTGCTTAATCGGGTCGATCTGCTGGAGCAGGCCGAGAGCAGCGTATGGCAGCTTATGCAGCGCTATGATGGCAGTTTGCCGCTGCCGAGTATTGCTTACAACCGGGATTTTTCCATCATCGATCTGCAGAAATCGGTGGCCAGTTTGCTGGAGCTTAAGTCGATCAATAGCGGCAAGGAGTTTCAAAAAGAGGTGGCCAAGGCGGCCGTAACTTTGTTGGGGCGTTATCAGAAAATAGCTCCGGAACGCCAGCAGTTGATTTTTGACGAGATCGAAGAAAATATCAGTTCAGGAGAGTAAAAATGAGTGATTTTTTTACCTGCAGTTGGGCGGAGCTTTTTGAGTCACCGCTGGCGGTGGAGTGCGAATTGATGCGGGCCGAAAAGCAGCTGCGTTCCGGGGTGCAGGGCTACGCCGCAGCGGAAAAGTGCCGGATGATTTCTCTGCGCTTGCAGCAGTCGGGCAGCTCTGTCAGTGCCACCGCCGGAGCTCAACTGATATTTCTGCTGTCGGGCGCAATCGGGCGGCCCGCACCGGGCGACCGGATCACGCTGGCCGGAGAATATTACACCATAAGCAGTGTAAATATTTGCCGGGATCTGTCCGGAGAATTTACCGTCTGGCGATGCATCGCCGGGTGAGCTTGGCAACTGAAAACTGCTGCATAATCATACGGTTTTGCAGCAGTTTTTTTTACCCAGAACTTGAATCACCCGGGCGGCCAGATACAAGCCGGAAATTCCCGGCAGCCAACTGCAGCTGCCAATTATTGAATTATCTTCCGGAGTTGAATTATCAGCTGGCGGGAGTGACGGCTCGCTGGAAAATACACACTCAATGCCTTTGACTATATCGTACTCTTTTTTTAATTTGCTGCGCACGACTTTGGCCAGCTTGCAGTTGTAAGTTTTGCTTATGTCGGCATACTGCAAGGCGGTCGGATCCAGCCTGCGGCCTGCTCCCATGGCCGAAATGACCGGTATTTGCATACGGTGGGCCGTTGCCAGCAGGCAACACTTGTCATTTACTGAATCGATCGCATCGACTATGTAATCAAAGCAGTTGTCCTGTAATATTTTTTCTATATTATTGGCAGTCAGCGCTTCGGCACAGGCATTTACTCTTATATCGGGATTTATATCCAGCAGACGTTGGCGCAGCACTCCGGTTTTGTATTCATCAAGCGTGGAGTGCAAGGCCAATATCTGCCGGTTGAGATTGGTTATATGCACTTTATCGGGGTCAAAAACCGTCAATGCTCCCAGCCCGGAGCGGGCCAGCGCTTCGGCTGCATAACCGCCCACGCCTCCGGCACCGGCCAGCAGGACGTGACTGTGCTGCAAGTTTTCGATGGCTGCTTGCCCCAAAAGTATTTTGCTGCGCTGCAGCCAGTGGGTTTTACTTGTTGACATAGTATAATTTCTCCAGCTGTTTACTCATGATTTGCTGCAGTTCCGTCAGGGGTATTGACCATTTTCCGGCACACTGCTGATAATGTTTTTGTATATCGCCGTGCTGCGGATCGTCGGTTTCCAGCACGATGCGCCGGATATACTCCGGATGGTTGCGCAAAAATTCCATCAGCTGCTGCTGACTCAAAGCTGCCGGCGGCAGCGACAGCGTAAAATGGGTATGTTCCCAAAGCTGTTGAGCCAGCGGCAGATTGCCCCGGAAATAGTGTATGATCGTCGGTACCTGCCAGCGCAGTTCTTTGTAGAGCGCCAGCAGTTCCGAAAAACATTTTACGCAGTGGATGGTTAACGTTTTTTGCAGCTTTTCAGCCAAATTGCACGCTTGGGCCAATATTTTAAGCTGTTCATCCAGCGGCCGCTTGCCCCGCAGCCGGTCAAGTCCGACTTCGCCGATCCCGGAAAATCGTTCCAGGCTGGCGGCTTGCTCAAACTCCGGACTCCACGCTGCTCCTGACCACGGATGCAGCTCCAGAGTTTGTATGGTTCCCGGCGGCATGAGCTGATTTATATCGCTCAGCGGAGTGGAAATGACCCGCCAGACCTCCGGCGGTACCGGCAGTGGAGCGCAACTTGCGTAATGGGTATGAAAGTCTATAAAGATTTGCCGTTCCAACTTGGCGGCGGAACCCGATCCCTCAGTCTGCAGGGTGTTCAGCCGGAGGCCCGGAAAATTGTTAAAGGGTGCACCATCCATCGCCAAACCTGTAACACTCAGCTTGAGCTGCCGGATGCAGGCTGATCACTTTTCCGGAGCAGCCGTCAGCAGCTCCCGGTTCTTGATAAAGTAATTGAGTCCGGAGCCGACCGTGATCACCACGATACCCCAGAGCAGCACGCTCCAGAGGTGGCGCAAAGTCACAGCCTGACAGATTTTCATATCCAGATCCAAAACATGTATCCAGACCATGCCGCCGATAAACAGCATGACCATTTGCAGGAAGGTTTTGAGCTTGCCGAACTTATCTGCGCTGATGACTTTGCCCTGTTTGACCGCCAGCAGCCGCAGCCCGGTGACCATAAACTCCCGGCAGATGACCACGGCTGCCACCCAGGCCGCCAGCAGCTGAAATTCCACCAGTATGAGCATAACTGTAGTAACAAAGATCTTGTCGGCCAGCGGATCCATCAGGGCCCCGAACTCAGTGACCTGATTCCATTTTCTGGCCAGATAACCATCGACCAAGTCAGTTACTGCGGCCACGATCGCCAGAATACAGGCTATGTAGCGCAAGATCATTTCTATATCGTCAGACTTGATCTTGACCCCGCCGGGGATGCCGGAATTGGTTGCCAGCACCAATGCTATAAAGATCAGCACGATCCGGGCCACCGTCAGGATGTTGGGCAAATTAAAAGGCATTTGTCTTTTTCCTTAAAAATAATTGGTTTATTGCATTGCGATGCTATTAATTTAGCACACTTTACCGTATAAATCAAATGTTTTTACCTCAGTAATGCAAACTTGACAGATTTCGCCGGGCTGCAGCCGCCGGTTGCCGGTAAAATATACCGTGTTGTCGATTTCCGGAGCATCGCCCAGCGTGCGCCCGATGCCGTTGCGTCCATCGGCTTGATCGCAGATGACTGTAACGGTTTTGCCCAGCAGTTGTTGATTTAATTCCAGCGATATAGTCTGTTGTATCTGCATGAGTTTTTCCGCCCGGGCTTCGGCCGTGGCCAGATCGGGCCGGTCAGGAAAACCGGCTGCCGGAGTTCCCGGTTCCGGGGAGTAGCTGAAAACTCCCAGCCGGGAGAACTTCTGTGCTTGGATAAACTCTTCCAATTCGGCAAATTCAGCGTCGCCTTCGCCGGGCAATCCGGTGATAAAAGTAGTACGGATAATACTTTCCGGACGGGCCGTACGGATATTGTGCAATACTTCTTCGATCCGGGCCCGGTTGACTTTGCGCCCCATTTTGCTCAATATTCGGTCATTGATGTGCTGCAAGGGTATATCCAGATAGGGCAGCAGGTGTTTGTTGACCTTGTATTCGGCAAAAAACTCCTCTGTGTAGTGGGCGGGATGGGTGTAAAGCAAACGCAGGAAAAATTCGCCTTCCAATTTATCCAGTTCATGCAGCAACCCGGCCAGAGTGGCTCCGTCGCTGCGGTCGGCACCGTAGGCGGTCACATCCTGCGCAATAAGGATAAGCTCTTTTACGCCGGCAGCGATCAGGTTGCGTGCCTCCTGCAATACCGACTCTATGGAGCGGCTCCGCAGCCGTCCCCGGATCAGCGGAATACTGCAGTAGCTGCAGCAGTTGTTGCAGCCGTCGGCGATTTTCAAATAGGCCGTATGCGGCAGCGTCAGCTGCAGCCGGGGCGTTTTTTCATCATAAAGGTAGCAGGGCAGTTCGGCATTGCCGGTAATATAACCATTGGCGGCATTTTCAAAAGTATTGATTATATCGCCGACGCCATCGACGCCGCTCCACGCATCGACTTCGGGATAATTGCGGATGATCTTGCGCTCTTTATCCTGCTGGATAAGGCATCCGGCTACGATGAGTTTGCGTACTTCCGGAGCTTTGTTTTTCCAGCGGATGCCTTCTTCGATGGCATGGCAGCACTCCTGGCGCGCGCCGGGCAGAAAAGCACAAGTGTTGATAAGATAGTATGCCGCCGACTTTTTATCAAAGTTCAGCGGGATACCATTAGTGACCAGCAATCCGGCAATAACTTCGCTGTCCACCAGATTTTTCGGACAGCCCAGACTGACCAGATACACTCCCTGGGCGGTGATTCTTTCAGAACGGCGGTACTTCATGATCCTGTTCCCGTAAGTGGTTGAATGGGGTGAAAATTTTTCAGCATTGCCAAAGCTGTATTCTTATTGAACGCGGCGATGACCGGATTTTTGACCTGCCACATCTTGGCGGGATCGCTCAATTCAAACATTTGCTGTGCAAGATCTCCGGAGAGCTGCCGGGTGACGTCATCTGTAGAGAGGATCTGACAGTTGAGCCGTTGAGCTATCGGCAGGATCCCGGCTATATCCCACAACTTGAAGGTGCCGCAATAGGCTTCGGCTTTTCCGCAAAATAGCAGATAAAACGATGCTACGCAGCTGCAGATGGCAAAGAGCGTGTTGCGTTTGCTGTACCCCCACTGGTGCGCTGGCATCTGCCCCAGCAGAATGTGCCCATCGGTTCCCAGATTGCCCGGTTGAGCTGTAAAGAGCTGCCACGGGCCGAGTTTTTTCAAATGCCGGTACACAACCTGATCGCCGTTGGTGGCCAGCAAAATATCAAAACATGGCAGATAGACTGCACCGTTGGTCAAGCGCCCGTTTTCCAGCAAGCCCAGCGATACACCCCAAAAATCCATGTGGGCTGAATATGGCGCAGTTCCGTCGATCGGATCCAGCACCCAGCAGCACGGTGCGTTCAACGCCTGTTGGATATAGTCAACAGGTTTGTTATCCACCGTTTCTTCGCCAATAAGGTAGCGATCCCGGTCGGGCTGATCCAGTACCCGGGCAAAACATGCTTCGATTTCCCGATCTGCAACAGTCACTACTGTTCGGTCACTTTTCAACTCGGTTGGCGGAGCATCAAAATAACGCCATGCGATCGCTCCGGCCTGCTGAAACAATCCGGTCAGAACTTCCAGATCCCAAAACTGACTTGCTGAATCCATTTTACTTCTCTGCAATAAACACAAAAACGGCGGAAAGGCGTGTAAATTACCGCGCTTCCGCCGTTAATGCAACGTTTTTCCGATCAATCAATCGGCTTGGTCTTGGGCAGACCATAGACCTTTTCTTCCGCGATCCGGCCTTCGGCACGGAGCACGTTCAGCCGTTCGAAACGCTTCATGACATTGCGTTTTTTGCGGATTTTACCGCCAACGCGAAGACTCGCATGCTGAGACATTGTTGCACCTCAATTGTTATATGGTTAAAATATTGAAAAATTTACTTCTCAAGTTTGTACATTTGTATAATATGGCCTATATTTTAAAATATTCAAGTTTTGATAAGGTTTTTTTTTGATTTTTTTATGATTTTAAGGCATAAAATGGTATTTGAGCGGCTGCTTGGCAAACTCCTGCCCCGTTGGGCGGCAATATTGGCCGGAGTATTGGCCGTTTGGTCATGCACCCGGTTGACGGGCGCAGAAGTAGTGATCGCTGCTACTGCTGATTTGCACGGCTGCGCTCAGCAGTTCCAGCAGCGTATTGCACCTTTGATCGGTCAACTGCACCGGCAGCATGGCGATAGTTTTATTTATGTTGATGTTGGCGATACAGTGCAAGGTACTTTGGCCATACAGCAGAAACGGGGCGCAGGTATGCTGCCGCTGCTTTACGCTGCGGGTTGTCAGCTGTGGGTGCCCGGAAATCACGAGTTGGAATTTGGATTCAACGCTTTCCGGAACCTGCTGCAGGAGTTCCATGGGACGACGCTGGCTGCCAATTTGCACTCCATGACACTGCGGGAACTGGTGCAGCCTTATGTGCTGCGGGAGCTGGGCGGTTACAAGATAGCTTTTATCGGTTTGATGCTCAGAGATATGAACAACTGTTTCCCGATCCCGGCCGGACATTTTCAGACACTGGGCGGCCAGCCGGTGCTGCGCCGGACGGTCAAAGCGGCCCGGGAGGCCGGGGCTGATGCGATCGTGCTGCTGCGGCATGTGGGCAAATATGGCGGCAAAGAAAATCTGAATACGCTGTTGAAAAATACTCCGGAAGTCGATCTGGTCATCGGTGCGCACAGTCACATTGCCGATGGCGGCAGTAAAGTTGGCAACAGCTGGTATGTGCAGCCGCCCGCCCACGGCAGCGGCGTGGTCAAGGCGGTGCTTGTTTTTGACGATAAAAACCGCCGCCTGACGCAGATCGAAACCGGGATCATACCTTTGGAGCAGCTGCCGGAACCGGAGTCGGAGCAGGATAAAGCGATTTTAAAAGCGTGGCCTCTTCAGGGGTTGAACATGCCCGCATTGTGCATGAAAAAGTTCACCGGCAGCGACCTTGCACTCTATGCAGTAAGCTCCGCAGATAAACTGCAAAGACTGCTGCAAAATAAGCAAAAAAGCAGAGCTGACTGCTTTAAGGTGTTTCCCTATTTTGATCCGGTGATAACCGTCAGGTTGTCGGGGCGGGAAGTTATGCATATTGTGCGTGAATATACAGCGTTTGCCCATAAACGCCAACAGTTTATCGCAACGGCCGGGTTCAGGATCATGACCGCCGGAAGCCGACTGCAGGATATTGTTTTTGATCAGGAGCGCAAGGAGTATACGCTGGCCATATCTGCTTACGCAGCCGCCGGTGCTGGCGGTCAGCTGCCGGGCATCCGGCGGATACTCTCCGGCAGGATCGATTTTGATCAAGCCGAAAATGCTCCGGGGATATTGGATGTGATCTTAAAAGTACAGGAGGAAAATTTATGAGTTTCAAGTCACTGAGTGAACGGATGGAAGTTTTTGCCGGAAAAGTCGATATTTATCCGGTGATCAGCAGTCAATTCTGCGCCGGTCGTCCGGTGCTGGAGGTGATCAGAGCAGTCGGCGAGGGCGGAGCAAAGATCTTCCAGCTGCGGGAAAAGGATTGTTCGCTTAAAGAGTTGTATCTGCTGGGCTTGGAGGCCCGCAGGATCGCTGATGAATTCGGGATGCTTTTTATTCTTGATGATCACACTGATGTGGCGTTGGCTTGCGGCGCAGACGGTGTGCATCTGGGGCAGGACGACTTGCCGGTGGCGGCAGCCAAAAAAATCGCTCCGGAGTTGATTGTCGGCTGTTCAACGCATAATATACCCGAGGCGCAGGCGGCGTGTCAGGATCATTGTGACTATTTGAACATTGGTCCAATTTATGCTACGCAGACCAAAAGTGTGCCTTGCGGAGCATTGGGCGTGGAGGCTATTGCTGAAATCAGCAGCTGCATAAATTGTCCTTTTACCGTCATGGGCGGAATCAAATCCTGGCACATACCGCAGCTGCGGAAAGCCGGAGCCAAACGCATTGCTATGGTTACAGAAATCACCCAGGCCGGCGATATTGCAGCAAAAGTACGGGATTTGCGGCAACTTTTTTGAAATAACTCTTGAATTTTCAGCAAGGGGATGTAAATTACCTGATAAACAATTTTTACTTTTAATTTAAATAGGAGATCACTATTATGTCCAGAAATTACAAGATTGCTGTTCTGCCCGGCGATGGAACCGGTCCGGAAGTGGTGGCCGAAGGCTTGAAAGTTATGCGCGCTGCGGCCAAAAAATTTGGTTTTGATTTCAGCGAAACCACCTTCAACTGGGGTGGCGAACACTATCTGGCCACCGGCGAGATCCTGCCGGAAGATGCCGTGGAACAGCTCCAGAAATTTGATGCCGTGTTCCTGGGGGCCATCGGTCACCCCAAAGTCAAACCGGGTATTCTGGAAAAGGGCATTTTGCTCAAGCTGCGTTTTGAACTTGATCAGTATATCAATCTGCGTCCGATCAAGTTGTTCCCGGGGGTGGAAACTCCGCTGGCCAATAAAAAGCCCGAAGATATCGACTATGTTGTGGTGCGCGAAAATACCGGCGGTATTTACACTGGTATCGGCGGTGTATCCATGAAAGGCACCAGGCAGGAAGTCGCTGTCCAGAGCGAAGTATATAACTATCATCAGGTCGAACGCTGCATCCGTTACGCTTTTGAATTGGCCAGAAAACGCCACAGCAAAGAAAATCCGTGGCGCGGCCTCACCGCCGAAGATATCGCTGCCGGCAAGACTGCCCAGCTGACTTTGTGCGGCAAGACCAACGTGCTGACCTATGTCTTCGATCTGTGGGAACGGGTGTTCTATCAGGTCGCAGAAGAATTTCCGGAAGTCAAAACCGCTTACTGCCACGTTGACGCCACAACTATGTGGATGGTCAAGAATCCGGAATGGTTCGACGTTATCGTGACCAATAATATCTTCGGCGATATCATCACCGACTTGGGTGCTATGACGCAGGGCGGTATGGGTATTGCTGCCGGTGGTAACCTCAATCCTACTCCGGGCGGCGTGAGCATGTTTGAACCGATCGGCGGTTCGGCTCCCAAGTACACCGGTTTGAACGTCATCAATCCGCTGGCGGCAGTTTGCGCCGGTGCCATGTTGTTGGACTTCCTTGGCGAAAAAGAAGCTGCGGCAGCCATCGAAAAGTCCGTTGCCTACGTTACCGGCAACAAGCTCGAAAGCATGGCGGCGGGCAAGATGGGTTACTCCACGACCGAAGTCGGTCAGCTGGTGATCGATAACCTGTAAAAAAACGTTTTTGATGCAAGGCGCAGTTTACTTGAATACAACTGTCAGTTGTCCGGTCAACCCGGTGTGGAAGACCCGGTTCAAGACTTACGCCTTTGCTGATGA
Source organism: Lentisphaerota bacterium (assembly GCA_015061575.1). Classification (GTDB taxonomy): domain Bacteria; phylum Verrucomicrobiota; class Lentisphaeria; order Victivallales; family Victivallaceae; genus SIG78. The sequence goes on along the minus strand of SUWF01000005.1, from coordinate 54,568 downwards.
CATATCCGAAGAACTGCGCAATGCTTTTCTGGATGCCGAAGGATTGCTTGCGCAGTCGGAATTGATCAAAAATTCCCGGTCGACTACGGCCGGGATTTTTGTCGTTAATGATCAGCGATTTTTTATCAAACGCAGCAATGTAGGGCGTTTATCTGAACGGATACGCCGGATCGGCCGTATGCCCCGGTCGGTGCGCAACATGCGCATGGCTGGAGAGTTGGAAAAATTGGGCATATATACCCCGAAAGTCTATATGGCGCTGGCGACCGGAGCGTGGTTTTTGCCGGCGGCAAGTTATCTGATTACTGAGTATATACCCGGCAGCATGACTTTCAGAGACAATCTCTCTGAGATCATCGCCAGTCCGCTGCAGTGGCAGGATGCTGTACAGCAGTTGAGTGCGATTGTATTGAAAATGCACGATAACGGCATTGAACATGGAGATCTGAAATTGTGCAATTTGATGGCAGTCAGGCAAATAGATGGAACTTTCCGATTCGGGGTGTTTGATCTGGATGGCTGTGTGAAGCATTCATCGGCGTGTTCGGATCGGGTGCGGGCCCGGGAACTGTCCAGAGTGGTATCTTCCAGCTGGCTGTCCTGGCCGCAAAAAGATCCGGCTTTGCCCCGGCCGGAAGTAGTGAGCCTGGCCCGGCAGTGGTGCGATGCTTACAGTCAGTGCGGCGGTAAAAATTATTATACGGATGCAAATTTCCGGAAAAAACTGGCAGATTTTCTGCCGGATGTTCATTTTTAAGGTGAGCGGTTTATGAGTAAAGAACAATGGTTGTGCTGGATGGATGGCATCCACGATCCCTACTTTAATATGGCAATGGATGAAGTGCTGCTGGCCAATTCGGCGCTGCAGCAGAATCAGGTGCTGGTGCGCGTTTATCGTTGGGATCGGCCGTCGGTATCGTTCGGCAGTGCGCAGATCATGCCTGAAGAGTTAGCTGATAAATACACTTTGGTGCGGCGTCCGACCGGTGGCGGAGTAGTCTATCATGATGTGGATCTGACTTATACGGTAGTGGTGCCGCCGGAGCATAAGATCATGCAGCTTGACCGGATGGAAAGTTATAAGATCTTCCACGAGGCATTGCTGATAAAAATGCAAGAAGACGGCGTGGAAGCACTTTTGGAAAGTCACGGTACTGATCATGTTGACCGTTCTACCATGCAGTGCTTTGTATCGCCGAGCCGTTTTGATTTAGTGGCACCTTCCGGCAGCAAATATGCGGGCGCAGCCCAGCGGCGTACCCGCTGCGGCATATTGCATCAGGGGAGTATCAAACTGGAGGCAGCCGGCGGCGATTGGGATAAATTGTGTGCGGAATTGCTGGAGTCGCTGAAAATAAAATTTGATATTGAATTTCAGGACTGGCAGCCGGCGCAGGAGGTTTTGCTGCATGCTGAAGAGCTGGGGCAAATCAAATATTCCACCGAGGCGTGGAACCGGCATCATGAATTTGAAGCCAAATAAGGGGAGCGTTTATGCCCGGAGATATAGAAAAATTAAAAAAACAGCTGGGGATCATTTTTGACGATTCAACGCTGCTCAAAGAGGCTTTGACCCACCGCTCATACGCAGTGGAAAATAAATTGTCGTATGATAATCAGCGGCTGGAATTTTTAGGCGATGCGGTTTTGGAAATAATTCTGACCGATTATCTGTATCATCTTTATCCGGAAGCCGATGAAGGCGTGATGACCAAGATGCGTTCCGCTTTGGCCCGGCAGGATACGATCGCAGCGCTGGCCCGGAAACTTGATTTGGGCAGCTATATGTATATTGGCAACGGCGAAATGAGTTCCGGCGGCGCTGACCGGGATTCCACGCTGTGTGATTTGTTTGAAGCCTTGCTGGGGGCGTGTTATCTGGATAAAGGCATGGAATTTTCCCGGCACTGGGTGCTTGATTTGATCATATCCGACTTTCCGGCTCCGCACCGGCTGCTGCCTGGATTGAACCCCAAAGGTACTTTGCAGGAATATACTCAGCACAAATATGGGCATCCGCCGATTTATAAAGTTTTGAGTGTCAATGGTCCGGAACACAGTCCGGTTTACACGGTAGAAGTTACCATGCTTGATAAACGGGCTGTCGGGCAGGGCGGAGCCAGACGGCTGGCGGAGTTTGCTGCTGCTGCGGATATGCTCAAATTGATAGCGCAGAGCGACGCCAGCGTGTTGGATTTCGGATTCAAAGTCGGACGTATGGAGGATAGGTTGAATGTACAAGCTGCAGATTCCTGAGCAAGTCGTGTTCGGCTGGGACGCACTGCAAAAGCTCGGAACGTTGTTTCCAGCCGACGTGAAAGTTATGGTCATTTCCGGGAAAAGCGCTCAACGCAATGGCGTGATCGGCAAAGTTGTCGATTTGCTTTCGCCACGGGAAGTTGAAGTTTTTTGTCAGGTGGAACCGGAGCCGTCGATCCAGCAGCTTGATGAACTGCGCCGGATCTTCCGGGAAAAAAAGTGTACCGCAGTTGCAGCAGTCGGCGGCGGCAGTGCCATGGATGTTGGCAAAGTTGTTGCGGCTGCCGGAAGCAGCGAAATACCCACGGCGGAGTTTTTTTATAACCGCGCCATGATGCCGGAAAAAGGCTTTTTTATGGCAGCTGTGCCCACTACGGCCGGAACCGGGGCGGAAGTTACGCCCAATGGTGTGTTTACTGATAAAATCAGCGGCATAAAGCAATCGATCCGCGGCGGCACGATCCTGCCGTCACTGGCGCTGGTCGATCCGGCGTTGACGGTCAATTGTCCGCCGGAGGTTACTGCCGCCAGCGGGCTGGATGCCCTGACTCAGGGCATTGAATCTTACATTTCCAACAAGGCCAATCACGCAACGATGGCGTGGGCGGCGCAGAGTGTAAAGCTTATCGATCGGGCGATCGAAGGAGCTGTAACCGATGGCAGCAGCCGGGATTTCCGCAGCGATATGAGCGAAGGTACTATGCTGGGCGGCATGGCGTTTGCTGTCAGCGGTCTGGGCGCAGTACATGGTCTGGCGCATCCGGTGGGAGCCCGACTGCATTTGCCGCACGGTTTGGTTTGCGGCATATTGCTGCCGGTGGTGCTGAAGTGGAATCTGCCGTGCTGCCGGGAAAAACTCGATGCTCTGGCGCAATACTGCAATTATTCAAACGGCGAAAAACTCATTGAACGCATTGAGTTTTTACTGGAAAAATTCAATATCCAACGCCGTTTGAGTGCATACGGTTTGCAGCCGGAAGCAGTGGAGTGGATCGTTAAAAATTCCCGTTCCGGCAGTATGCGGGCCAATCCGCGGGAGTTATCGGATGCGGAGTTGAAACAACTGTTGCAGGAAACATGGTAAGGCGGCACGTTATGAGTAATAAAAAACCATCAATATTGGCCATCGGCGCCAATCCGGCCTGGCAGAAAGTGCTGCAATTCGAGAATCTGCAGCATAATCAAGTCAACCGGGCGGCGGCGCTTTGGAGTTTTGCTTCCGGCAAAGGAGTGAATTTCACCCGGGCCGGACGCTGTTGGAACGCAGCTGAAATCCAACTTTTGCAATTTGTCGGCGGCGACAACGGCAAGCTGCTGCTGGAGGATCTGGAACGGGAGCAGCTGCTGGTCAAAAGTTTTGTTTCCGATGTGCCCAGCCGCTGCTGCATAACCTGTTTAAGTGCAGCTGATAACTCGATGACGGAACTTATTGAGCCATCTCCGGCGCCGGGGAGGGAAACGCAAGCGGAGGCGTTGAAGTTTTTTCAAAGTAAGCTGGCGCAATTTGATGCAGTTGCCCTGTGCGGCCAATTGCCAGCGGGCATGGATGTGGATTTTTATTGTCAATGTGCGGCTATGGCTGCTGCGAGCGGTAAAATGCTGCTGATCGATGCGTGGAAAAATATCGCTCCGGTGCTGGAAAAAGCTGTCGATGCGGTGCTGAAGATCAACACCGATGAACTTGCTGCGCTTACCGGCATAGAAAATGTTTTGGATGCACTGCGCTGTTTGCTGCAAAATAGCCGATTGACTGCGCTGGCAGTCACCAATGGCCCCGGTGAGGCCAAATTGGCGCTGCGCAGCGGAGAAATTTTCAGCTTTGCCATACCGCAATTGCCGCAAATAGTCAATCCGGTCGGTTCCGGGGATACGGCTTCGGCGGTATTATTAAGTGAATTATTGAATCAAACGGCTCCGGAAGTGGCTTTTGCCCGGGCGTTGGCGGCGGCATCGGCCAATTGCCTGAGCATGAAGTGCGGCGAATTTGATCCGCTGCAGGCCGAAAAAATTTATCAGAATATAAAAATAACTCAGGTTAGTTAAGTAACCCAACTACCAAGGAAAGGAAATTTATTATGACTATGATCGGAACTCCGTTGAGTCCCAGCGCCACTAAAGTAATGTTGCTGGGTTCCGGCGAATTGGGCAAGGAAGTAGCCATTGAATTGATGCGTTTGGGAGCGGAAGTCGTGGCGGTTGACCGCTATGCCAATGCACCGGCCATGCAGGTTGCGCATCGTTTCCACGTTATAAACATGTTGGATGAAGATGCGCTGCGCACGCTGATCAAGCGCGAACAGCCCCACTATATCGTGCCGGAAGTGGAAGCGATCGCCACATCCGTATTGCTGGAAGCAGAAAAAGAAGGTTTTACGGTAATTCCCACCGCCCGGGCTACCAATCTGACCATGAACCGGGAAGGCATCCGCAAATTGGCCGCCGAAGAGTTGGGCCTCAAAACTTCGCCTTATTGCTTTGCTTCGACTTACGGCGAATTTAAAGAAGCCGTCCAGAAGATCGGTATTCCCTGCGTAGTCAAGCCGATCATGAGTTCCTCCGGCCACGGCCAGAGTACCATCCGCAGTGCTGAAGATGTGGATAAAGCCTGGGATATGTCGCAAACCGGCGGCCGGGCCGGTGCCGGTCGGGTGATCGTGGAAGGTTTTGTGGATTTTGATTACGAAATCACGCTGCTGACCGTTCGGCATGTGGATGGTACCAGCTATCTGGAACCCATTGGCCACCACCAGGTCAACGGCGATTATCAGGAATCCTGGCAGCCGCAGGCAATGAGCGAAGCGGCTATCAAAGAAGCGCAGCGGATCGCCGGAGCGATCACCTCGGCACTGGGCGGCAGAGGTATCTTTGGCGTGGAATTGTTTATCAAGGGCGACGAAGTGATCTTCAGCGAAGTATCGCCGCGCCCGCACGATACGGGGATGGTGACGCTGATTTCGCAGGATCTTTCGGAATTTGCGCTGCACGCCCGGGCGATTTTGGGTATGCCCATACCGAATATTGCTTTCCACGGTCCGTCAGCCTCCAAGGCGGTAGTGGTCGAAGGCAGCAGCCACGAAGTCAAGTTCGGCAATCTGGAAAAGGTGCTTGCGCAGCCCAATACTGCCATGCGTATTTTCGGCAAGCCGGAAACCGGCGGTCACCGCCGCATGGGCGTATTGCTGGCCCGCTGCGAATCGGTGGAAAAGGCCGTAGAACAAGTTATGACCATGCGCAATGATCTGAAAGTTCAGCTGTAAGTGCGTGAGTTTGAAGCTCCCGACTGGAAGCTGCTGTACAGTTCTCTGGCACGGCGGCGGCGTTTTGCATTTTGTCCGGTCGGGTATTATCTCTATCATGTGCCGGGGCGTGATGGCTATGCTGAACACGCAGATTCCTGGCGCTACGGCCTTTATTGTGCCAAACATGCCCTGCCGTGGACAAGTTTTCTGAAGATGTTGTTCCGGCAGGGGATAAGAGATTTTTACCGGCCGGGCAGAAATTTCCGCCGCGGCAAGCTGGAAGATTTTCTGCGTCGGAGCTTTGAACATAAATTTGCTTTATTGGAAAGCCGGGCCTTTGAAGATGATCCCAAAGTGGTTCCGGCGGTCATTGAATTGGAAGAGCGGATCTTCAACAGCCAAAAGTTCTACGAACGGATGCTGTGGGAACTGCATGAGTTGACCGGAAAGTTTTTGAACTCAGATCTTTATGGGGAGCTTACCCGCATACCATGGCTGGATTTTTATTGCGAAGAACCCATGTGGTCATGGCAGCTGGGCGGGGTGATATTCAATCAAATGCCGGAGTTGGTATGGAAGTTTGGCAACACGCTGCAGATATTGGATATGAACAGCTATTTATGGGATCAGGAACGCTCCCGGGCAACAACTTTAAGCAAAGTTTACTGCTGGCGCTTTATGCGGATCCCGCCGGAAGCCGTGCAAGTAAATTTTTATGATCCTGCCAGTGGTGTGGTAATCAGAGATGAAACCCCGGGCGAGGATTTTACTGAATTGTTCGATATTTTTATGCAGGAGGCGGCCATGTGGCGGGATTATCTGGTCAGTCAACAGCAGGCGGCGCAACTCGGACAATGGAATTTTATGAATCAGAATAATTGCGGCAAATGCCGTTTCCGCAAACTTTGTCCGGCGCTGACCGGAACTCCGGAACCAGCGGAGTGATCTATTCCTGATAGAAAAATTGGGGTGTGATATGAAAAAAACAAGCTTATTTTCTGCCGGATTGCTGGGGCTGTTGTTGACCGTCAGCGGCTGCCGGAGTTATACAGATAAAAATATTGTCAGCGCTAAAGCGCCTTTCCAGAATATCGTCCAACAGGCGGGCAGAAAGGTTTTTCCGGCTCTGGTTTATATAAAGGTCGTGCAGGAAAATCTGGGCAGCGGACGTCAAAGCAGTGCATCTTCCAGCGGCAGCGGAGTGATCATTTCGGCGGAAGGAGAAATCGTCACCAATTGGCATGTGATCGATAAAGCTGTATCCATAAGGTGTTTGCTCAATGATGGACGGGCCTTTGACGCAGAGCTTATCGGCAGCGATAAAGATACTGATTTGGCGTTGCTCAAGCTCAAATTGCCGCCGGATAAGTTGTTATATTGTGCAGAATTTGCTGATGCAGCACCCTCCGAGGGCGAGTTCGTAATGGCGCTGGGCGCACCGTGGGGATTGAACCGCTCCATATCCATTGGCATCATATCCTGCGCCCGCCGCTATTTGCCGGGGCATAGCGAATACAGTTTGTGGTATCAGACCGATGCGGCGATTTCGCCGGGCAATTCCGGTGGACCATTGATCAATACAGATGGCAAGATCATTGGCATCAATACCTTGGGTATGTTTGCCGCCGGGGCGCTGGCCTTTACGATCCCAGCTGATACGGTCAAGGTCGTATTGGAACGTTTGCGCAAATACCGCAAAGCCAACTGGGCATGGTTCGGTCTGCGGCTGCAGCCGCTGCGGGATTTTGAACGCAACGTATATTTGCCATATCAGCAGGGGGTATTGGTGGCCGGAACCGAAGCTGGCAGTCCGGCACAGCGCGCCGGTTTTATCGGCAATGATTTGCTTTTGCAGATCAATGGCGAAGCAATAACGGCCGAAACTGCCGAAGCGTTGCCCGGAATTTACCGCAAACTCGGCTTGATGGAGTTTGGGCGCAAGGTCGATTTTACCATCGAACGGGAAGGGCGGAAGCTGGTACTGCAGTGTGCGCCGACTGAAAAGGGTAAAGTTGAAGGTGACGAAGTCGTCTGCAAACAATGGGGTTTTACCGCCAAAAGCATCAACCGGTTTGATAATCCGAATCTGCATTTTTATCAGCCCGAAGGCATATTTGTCTTTGGCGTGAAAAAATTCAGCCCGGCCGCCCGGGGCGGTTTGCTGAAAGATGATATAATTCTGGCCGTCAACAATGTGCCGGTAAAAAGTCTGGATGGTTTATTAAAAATATATGTTGAACGGCAAGCCCAGTCGGTGTTGGAACGGCGGACGCTGTTTAAGGTAATGCGCAACGGGGCGGTGCTGCAGTTATCGTTGTATATGGAGTGATTGGATGATGAAAAAGATACTTTTTTTGCTTGTTGCTGTACTTGGTTTGGGGTGCGGCGGTACGCTGGGGGCCCAGCTGCCGGATATAAAGAAGTTGGAAAAAACGCTGGATGGGGAATTGGTGGAAGTCGTTTACGATCTGCAATATGACAAATTCGGCAATCCTCCGGCGGCAGTTGGTATCTATTGTGCCGCCTGCAGCGTGTTTCATGATCAGGATTTGGGGCGCTTGCTGGAAAACCGCCAGCCGTTACGGGTCACGGGGTATATGGTGGGCAATGATCTGGTGTTGGCGCCGGATATTTTTATTGATGCTGACGGAGTGAAAAATTTGCAGATACAATATCGGGGGCAATCTGCTGCGGCCAGCGTAAAAACGGTCTATCCGGAGCAGGGCGCAGTACTGCTGCAGCTGCGTGAGCCATTGCCCGGCAGCCGGGTGATGGAGTTTACCCCCGAGCTGTCCGGCGAACTTTTTGCTTACAGCCGCATCATGGAAAACGGACGCTGGGTCGCCCGGCTGCAGCCGTTCAGCCGGGAGCGGGCAGTGCATTTCTATGCTCCGGATCGTTATTCGTATATGATCCCGGGCAATTCGGTGATCGTAAACAGTCAAGGCAAGGTGGCGGCTGTTTTGACCAACAGCAACGAAACGATCAATCAAACGCAATGGAACACGCCGTGGACATCCTGGCAGGGAATTGCTGCTCAAGCTTTTGCCCGGCAGCGTGGGCAGCTGGCAAAACATCTCCGGCAGAGCATCTGGCCGGTGACGGTATATTTCAAAAGCTGGACGCTTTCCCGACGGGAACGTTTGCAGGGGGTGGAGCCATTGCGGGAAGTGTACAGCTATGTATTAAAACTGCCTGACAACCGCTTGATCATGCCGCTTGCGACTTCTGCCAAGCTTAACGGGCTGATCGATAAAGTAATTGTCCATGCTCCCGACAAAGATATACCCGGTGCGATCAAAAATATGCTCAAGGATTATTGCTGCGTGGAGTTGGAGCTGCCAGACAATGTGGTTTTGCCGCCGATAGCTTACAGTATTGCATCCCTGCATGAAAATTTTGGGTTGATGATCTGGAGCGCAGCTGTTACAGCTTACTCCAAATCGTTGGATATAAAACTTTACAGTGATATTTTAGGCGGAGTTGTTGCCGGTTTGGATGGCGCAGATTGCGGCATGACGTTGAAAAACAATATGGTTGCAGATCTGGCTTTTACACTGCAGGGCAGCTTGCTGGGGTTGAATATCAATGTAAGTGCTTATCAATATGGCCGCCGGTGGCCGCTGCTCGGTGCCGGAGCACTGGAAAAACTTTTGAATACTCCGGGCAAAATTTTGCCGCCGGAAAAATTGAGCAATCCGGCAGATGGGGTTGCTTTTCCGGGTGTGGAGTATCAGCCTATGACCCGGGAGTTGGCTAAATCCTTGAATATGGAGCATTTGACGAACAAGGGCAGCGAAGGGTTGCTTGTGACTTATGTGTTTGCAGATTCGCCGGGAGCTGCGCTTAAACTGCAGCCCGGGGATGTGCTGCTGAAAATAATTCCGCCGGTCGGCGGTCCCATAAGTTTGACCGGCAAAAAATTTGCTTATCCGCAGGAACGGCAGTTTCCGTGGGAACAGCTGGATTCCATAGCGGAAATGTATTTTTCGGAAATTCCGGAACCGTGGCGGGGGATCAAAACTCCATTGAATAATTTGCTGACCGCTATCGGCATCGGGCAGAAAGTGGAGCTTATCGGCATACATAAAGGTAAATTGTTCCGCAAAAACTGGCAGATCCAAGCTGCTCCTACTTACTTTGAGATCGCTCCGGCTTACCAATCGCCGTCGCTGGGGATCGAAGTAAGGGATCTGACCTTTGAAGTGCGCCGCTATTTCCGGATGGATAAAGTTGCGCCGGGCGTGATCGTGGGCAATATATCTGCCGGCAGTCCGGCTGCCACCGCCGGGCTGAAACCGTTTGAAATCATCGTGGCGGTCAACGATAAACCGGTTTTTTCGGCGAATGACTTCAAGCAATGCGTCCGGCAGGGGGCTGCCTTGCAGCTGGCCGTGCGTCGGTTGGGCACCAACCGGGTGGTGACTGTCCATCCCAAACTGGGGCCGTTGAAGTAAAGTTTATTGGCAAGTGCCGTCTTTGAGCAAGGCGGCCACTTCTCCGGGAGTCAGCTCCCGCCATTTCCCCGGCGCCAGCTCGCCCAGCTGCAGGGAACCCATGGCAATGCGGCGGAGCTGCAAGGTTTCGGCTCCACACGCTTTGAGCATCCGCCGGATCTCCCGCTTTTTGCCCTCATTGAGCTTGATCAGATAGGTGTTTTTTGCTTCATTACAGGGCGTTACCTGCAACGCATGCAGTTTTTCGCCATGATCCAATATGCCATTTTGCATGCGCTTGATATGCGCTGCGGTCAATGGCATACTGGCTGTAACCATATAAAGTTTATGCACTTCATAGCGGGGGTGGGCCAGATGATGAATAAAATCACCATCGTTGGAAAATATCAGCAAGCCTTCGCTGTCCCGGTCCAGCCGGCCGGCGGGCACCAGCCGCTGTGCCTCCGGACAGTCGATCAATTCAACAGCCAGATGCTCAGCGTGTTTATCCGCATGACTGGTGGTGTATCCCCGCGGCTTGTTGAGCATGATGTAGTATTTTCGCTGCGGCAGCTGTAATATTGTTCCATCCAACATTACCACATCAACATTGTCAGCCACAGAAAAAGCCGGGTCAGTTACGACCCGGCCATTGACCTTTACCTGGCCATTTTTGACTAATTCGGCTGCTTTGCGGCGGGCGGCCGCTCCGCAGCGGGCAATGAATTTTGCCAGATACTCACTCATTGCCTTGTCCGATGTTTCAGTCAATATTTTCCACCAGCTTGCGGTGCAGTGCGATCTGCGCCTGCTGGAAATCATCGCGTTCAACAATGAACTGCATATTCACCTGCCGCATACACTGATCCAGCGCCAGCACGTTGATATTGGCATCCGACAACGCCATGGCGGCTTTGGCCAGGAAGCCCGGGATCTTCATATTGCTGCCGATCACTCCGATGATCGCTACCTGACGCAGATGGATGTGGGCACTTTCGCTGAAAGTTTGTTCCAACTCATCCAGGCACGCCTGCAAGGTGGAATTTTTTTCCGACACATAATGCGTAATGGTGTTGGCATTGGTGTTTTTGGCAATGTAACTGATCTTGTGGCGGGAAAGGATTTCGGTGATCCGGTGATCGTATCCGCTCTGACCGACCATTTCTGAATCAAAAATTTCGATCGCCAACACATCACTGCGGCCGCAGATCATATCAATGCGCGGCGTGGGCGATACATAATCGCTGCTGATCAACGTGCCGGGGTGTTCGGGGTCGAACGCGTTCTTTACCCGGATGCTGATGCCGTTGCGTTCCATTTCTTTGGAGGCCTTGGGGTGGATGGCTTCCATCGCCATATCCGCCAGCTGGTCGGCAATATCGAAGTTGGTGTGACCAATGGTGCGCACCCGGTCGGCACCCATGAGTTTGGGATCGCCGGTGGAAAGGTGGAATTCTTTGTGGATGATCCCTTCGCAAGCCTGGGTCACGACTGCCAGTTTGCTGAAAGTTATTTCGCTGTAGCCCCGGTCAAACCGGTTCATGATGCCGCCGGCACATTTGACATAGCCGGTAACGATCGGCATACATTCGGCAAAATTCAATCCTTTCAGATGGCGGGAAATATTTTCTTCAATGCTTTCGGTTTCATTTTCCTTCCAGCCGGAGAGGTCGATGAAGACGGCATTGACATTGTGTTTGCGCAGGATCTCCACGGCGTTGAACGCACTGTGTGCTTCGCCGACTGCGCTGAGAAATTCCCGGGTGGCCGGCAGATAATCTTCCGGCTTAAAGTGGCCGTAAGTTTTGAGCTTGAGTATGTTGCGCAAGCTGTCGCGGATGCCGTCCATGCGTTCATTGACAAAGTTGTCTGCTACAGTCAAGTCCAGACCCAGTTCTGCAAACGAGTGGTTGTACTCGAGCATCCGGTTGCGGGTTTCGGCCAGTTTCAGCTCCCAATCGCTGTTATTGGCTGCAAAAAGCCCGTAGATGCCGGGCGCACCGGTTTTCTTATCTTCCAACAGCAAATTGGTGATCCCGCCGTAGGCCGAAACCACAAAAATACGGTTGTAAAGTTCTGCGCCGCTGCGCTTGCCGATCAGGATGTTGTCCATAAGTTCGCCGAAGCGGCTCATGGAAGTTCCGCCGATTTTTTCAACAGTATGTTTGTTAGCCATAAAATCAGATATCCTCTATTCTGAACATATTTACATCGCCGCATACACAATCCAATTGGGCGATTTCTTTGATCGCCTGCTGCATGGCGACTTCTTTGGTGGCGTGGGTTACGATCAGCAGCGGAACCTGATCGCCGCTGCTGCCTTCGGGCTGCATCAAACTGGAAATACTGATCTGATATTGGGCCAGCACTTCTGTTACAGCGGCCATCACGCCAGTTTGTTCCTTGACGGTCAAGCGCAGATAGAAACGGTTGGTGACATCTTCGATCTTGACCAGCGGCACATCATTTTTTCCGGCCCGGAAAGCGGGCACCCGGCGCACACAGTTGTTGGCAATATTCATTGCCACATCTGTTACGTCAGCAACCACAGCGCTGGCCGTGGCATCCCGTCCGGCACCCCGGCCGTAGAACAGCGTCTGGCCAACGGTATCGCCTTCGATCATCACGCCGTTGAACACGCCGGAAATAGCTCCGAGCATGGAGTTGGCGGGAATCAAAGTGGGGGCAACCGAAATCTGCACCGCACCGGCAATATTTTTGATTACCGCCAGCAGTTTGAAGCGGTAACCGAGCTGAGCGGCCATGGTCATATCCAATTCAGTGATATTGCGGATACCTTCCACAGAAACCGCTTCCAGACCGAACCATTTGCCATAAGCCAGACCGGCCAGAATGGCCGCTTTGTGGGCGGTATCAAAACCATCGACGTCCAGCGAGGGATTCGCTTCGGCATAACCGAGCGCCTGAGCATCTTTCAGCACCGGTTCAAAGGCGGCGCCTTCAGCTTCCATGCGGGTAAGAATGTAGTTGCAGGTACCGTTCATGATACCGTACATGCGCTGGATCTTGTTGGAAACCAAGCCTTCACGCAAAGCTTTGATCACCGGAATACCACCGGCAACGCTGGCTTCGTAATAGAGGTCACAATTGTTCTTTTCGGCAGCGGCAAAGAGTTCTGCTCCCCGGGTGGCGAGCAAAGCTTTATTAGCGGTGACCACTGCTTTACCGGCATTGAGGGCTTTAAGAATAAAATCCCCGGCGATGGTGGTTCCGCCGATAAGTTCGACCACGATATCCGCTTCAGCGATCAATTCATCGACATTGGTCGTAAGCAAACTGGCGGGAACCTGAACACCCCGGTCAGTAGTAATATCTTTATCTGCGATTTTGACCAGTTGCACATCCACGCCGGAGCGTTCCAGAATGACATCATGATTCTTGAGCAGATTTTCTGCTGCACCGGCACCGACGGTACCGAATCCGATGATCCCGACTTTGACGACTTTTCCCATTTTAACATCCTGTTTTATTTAATAGTTTTTTACTGAAAAATGCAATCCCAATAATATACTCCATAAATCGCTTAAAGGAAAGTAAACAAAGCGTTTTTTTTACATTTTTTTACACTTTAGGATTGTTTTGCTGAGAAACTGGAGAAGAATTACTGCAGTACAGCCATGAAACTCCGGTGATGAGCAAGTTGTGGCGAGCTCCGGGCACAGGTAAGGCTCACGCTTGTGGGGTGAGTAGTACGGATAGGTACGGAAATGTACGAAGCCGCCGGGCTTTTTTTTAAAGAGGACCGGCCCGGGACGGCGTTGCACCGTTCCGGGCCGGTTTTACGGGATGGGAATCCAATGGGGGATCCGCTGTATTTGACGCTATTTGAGTGTGTGTTGTTGCATCAGAATCAAAAAAAATGCAAAAAAAGTTTTTTTATTGATTTTTCAATTTGGTCCGCAATTCCATTTTACGCAGAAACTCGGCCACTTCGTACCAGTTGTCCGGTCTGAGGTCCTGGCTTTTGGCCAGCATTGAATCTACGAAGTCAGAGAGCTTTTCGTCGAAGAATCCGAGTCGTGATTTTAATGTTTGCGGTTTATCGTTCAGCTGCATTTGCAGTACTTCATCCATATCCAGCGAAAAAAACGGCGGTTCGCCGACAAATAATTCGTAGAGCATGGCACCGAAGCTGTATATATCGGTTTGTGCGCTGATTTTGTCGTATTCGCCGCGCACCAGTTCGGGCGGAACATAGAGCGGGGTAGCCATAAGCGACTCAACGTCGGTCAATTCGTTGCCGAAATGAGCCTGTCCCAAGTCGGCCAATTTGGGTTCGCCGTCTTTGGTCAGCAGAATATTGGCGGGTTTTATATCGCCGTGCACCAGTTTGGTTCGCCGCCATGCGTAGGCCATTGCTTCGGAGATGCGGGCGCCGATGTGCAGGGCTTCGGCAAAGTCCAATGCACCGAAATTATCAAGTTTATGCTCCAGTGTTTCACCTTCCACCAGTTCCATGGCAAAAAAACACACTCCTTTATCGTCCACTCCGGCGGCAAGCGCCTGCACTATATTGGGGTGGGCAATGCGGGCGGCAGCCCGGGCTTCGGCAAAAAAGTTTTCGATATTTTCCTGCGATGAACTCAGCTCGTGCAGAATCAATTTCAGAGCAACATCGCGCCGCAGCAACGGCTGTTGTGCTACATAAACCACGCCGTTGGCGCCTCTGGCCAATTCGCCGATAACATTAAAATCCCGAACGGTATATCCGGCAAACATGCCCGGAAAACGCTGCTGGCAAGCCGGACAGATCCCTCCGGTCAAATCATCCTGCAGCGTATCAAACTGATTTAAGCAATGCGCACAGGTGTAGATCATTTTTCTTCCCCGCTGATTTGATCGGCGGCGGCCTCCCAGTTGGCGATTTCCCGCAAGCGCTGAGTTATCGGCAGATGCTGGGTGCAGCTTTTTTCGCAATAGCGGCAATTGATACATGCCTTGGGCGAGATTTGATTTTCCGGCAGGATGCCCCAGATGCGGTTGACTTTGAGTTTTTCGGTCATGGCGGCATCGTCGGCATTTTCCAGCAGTTTGGTGTTGTAAAACTGCATCAATACCGGTACCGAAATTTTCATCGGACAGGCTTTGCAATAACCACAGCCGGTGCAGAAACCTTCAAGTCCGCTGCCGATGAGTTTTTCATATTCCGGCAAATGTTCTTGGGTGATGATTTCTGCAGTGTCGGCTGCCTGACAGGCCATGTTGATGTGTTCAATGGTCGTAAAACCGTTTAATGCCACGTCCAGCAATTCCAGTCCGGCGGCAAAGCGCAGCGCCGCCATCGTCGGGGATTCGCCGTTGCGGGCGATAAAGGCAAATTTATCTTCATGCTGCGGAATCAAGCCGCCGTAGAGTGAATTCATCGCTACAATGCCCATGCCACGGCTCCGGGCGGCAGATACAGCTGCCATCCGGTACGGAAAATTCATTATGTTCAAGCCCAGCAATACCCCCTCAAAACGGCCGGATTCAACTACTTCGGCAGCTTTGTTGCCGGTCAGATGCGTGGAAAAAGCCAGATGTTTGATCAAACCGTCTGCTTTAGCCTGCAGCATAGCTTCGTACAGACCATCCGGGCGGATGCAGTCGTTGTACTGCTCCAACGTGCGGAAATTCCACGCATGAAATATATCAATATAGTCGGTCTGCAGCCGGTCGCAGGAACGCTTGATGTGGTCGAGGGCTTCGGCTTTGGTTTTGATATGAGCAGGCATGAGCTTGGTGGAAACTACGATTTCCTGCCGGGGCAGCGCTGATAACGCTTTACCGAAAAATATCTCGCTTTGGTCATCGCAATACCCCGGAGCGGTATCAAAATAATTTATGCCTTTGCTGAACGCATATTTTATCAGGTCAACATGTTTGGCTGCATCCTGCGACATATCGAATCTCATACCGCCAAAGCCGATGGCAGAAACTTTCAACCCGGTACTGCCGTATTGTTTGAAACGCATCTTTACACCCCTTGATTTAACGCTTTACATTTAATTGATAATGCAGTACCGCCGGAAAAACTGCTCCGGCAGGTTGCATGGATATATAGCCGTGATAAATGCCGGCTGGATAATTTCCCGGCACTTGGATTTGCAGCAAATATATTTGCATATACTCAAGCTGCGCTGCTGAATTTACTTGAGTGAATCGCTGCTGCCACTTGCCGTTCTGATAAAAATAATCAACTTTTTGCAGCACCACCGGCAGCGGAGCAGCTGCATTGCTGCTGTTCAAAAGCGACATTTGCACATTTACTTTGAGTTGCGCCCGGCAGGGCAGGGCAATGATCGCAGCTTGAAAGTCTTCCCCCGGAGCCGCCGTCCAGCAAGGATGCGGTACGGCTTCAGTAAGCGGCTGCACATCGTTCGGGGGAAGAACGCCGGCTTGCGGCATCGCCAGCAAGGCAATTTGACTGGCACGGTTGGTGCGGATACTGCCCAGCATGGAAAAAAGCGCATTGCAGCGCTGCAATTTGGTGCAGATGGCGGTAATTTCCGGAGTCCAGCGGCTTTGCCGGCTGTGGGTCAGTATGCCCAGTCGGTAATAGAGCCGGTGCAGATAAGGGGCGAATGAACCGGGGATGGTTTCAAAATTTCCCGCTGTCATCAGCATTTCTGCTGCTTGATGTGGCGGGATCGTTTGCTGCCAAATCGCCCGGTAATCGGCCGCGGAAATGTTCCGTATGGGCATTTCTGCCCAATAGAGTGCATCGTCAAACTCCCGGGCGCACACCCGCCAGCTGCCGGATACCAACAGCGATCCGGTTATAACTGCACTCAGCAATATGGCGAGGTTTTGCGTCCGGAAGGTCATAGTTTTTCACTCCGCCGGGTCAGTTGAGGTTTTTTTCTTGCGCGGTGAACGCTTGACGGGGGATTTTTGAGCGGAAAAACGCAGTTGATCGCCGTCAACAACAGCGTTCAGCTGGCATTTTTCCGGCAAATTGCCGCGGAGTATTTCTTCGGCCAGCGGGTCTTCCAGATAACGTTCGACCGCCCGGCGCAGCGGTCGGGCGCCGTATTCCGGCTCAAAACCTTTATCAAGCAGAAAATCCAGCACGGGTTCGTCAAGCTGCAGATCAATATTGCGCAGGGCGAGCCGCTGTACGACTTCCGCTGTCTCCAGCTTGATGATCGCCAGCAGATCACTGCGTTCCAATTTCCGGAAAACGATCAAATCGTCGATCCGGTTCAAGAATTCCGGTTTGAAATATTTTTTTGCAATGCTCAACAGCCGGTCGTTTTCTTTGCTTTGAACCGAAGCTGCATCGCTGCCGAAGCCCAGCACTGCACTGCGGGTCAGTACGTCAGCGCCCACGTTGGTGGTCATGATCACAATGGTGTTGCGGAAGTCGATGCGGCGGCCGAGTGAATCGGTCAATTTGCCTTCTTCCAGAATTTGCAGCAGCATGTGCAATACATCCGGATGGGCCTTTTCCACCTCGTCAAACAGCACTACCGAGTAGGGACGGCGACGAACCCGTTCGGTCAGCTCGCCGCCTTCGCCGTGACCAACATAACCCGGAGGTGAACCGACCAGACGGCTGACGTTGAATTTTTCCATGTATTCAGACATATCCACCTGGATAAGTGCATCCTGCGAGCCAAACATAAATTCCGCCAATGCTTTGGCCAGCAAGGTTTTGCCTACGCCGGTGGCGCCCAGAAACATAAACGAACCGATCGGCCGGTCGGGGTTTTTGAGATCCGCCCGGGAGCGGCGCAGCGAACGGGAAATTACCGCAACGGCCTCATCCTGACCGACTACGCTCTTTTTCAGCTCAGATTCCATATTAAGCAACCGCTGAGTTTCGTTGCTCTGCATCTGCTGCAGCGGAATACCGGTCAGCTGCGACAGCACCGTTACGATCTCTGCTTCCGTGATCTGCGGGTAATTTTCCTGCTGATGTTCCCGGAAGTCGTTCAAAAGTTTTTCCAGATCTTTGCGCAGCTGCCGTTCCTGATCACGGAATTTGGCTGCCGCCTCAAATTTTTGTTCAGCAATAGCTTTTTCTTTGGCGCTGGCGGCATCGGCGATAGCCTGATCCAGTTTGCTGGTATCCGGCGGCACCGGAGTGTTGTTTATGCGCACAGCGGCTCCGGCTTCGTCCATAAGGTCGATGGCTTTGTCGGGCAGAAAACGCCCCGAAATGTAACGGTCTGCCAGCCGCACGGCCGAAACTACAGCGCCATCGCTGTAACGGACGTGGTGGTGATTTTCGTAGGTCTTTTTCAACCCCTGCAGAATTTGAATGGCTTCGTCCACGTCCGGCGGGTTGACGATGATCGATTGAAAACGCCGTTCCAGCGCCGCATCCTTTTCAATGCCTTTGCGGTATTCGTCCAGTGTGGTTGCACCCACGCACTGCAATTCGCCGCGGGCGAGGGCGGGCTTGAGGATATTGGCCGCATCCATGGCTCCTTCGGAACCGCCGGCGCCGACGATGGTGTGCAGCTCGTCAATAAACAATATGACTTTGCCGGAAGAACGTACTTCATCCAGCACTGCTTTGATACGTTCTTCAAATTGCCCGCGATATTTGGTTCCCGCTACCATCAAGGTCAGATCCAAGGCAAAAACCACTTTATCCTGCAGTGGTTCCGGCACCGTTTTGTTAACGATAGCTTGCGCCAGACCTTCGATGATCGCTGTTTTGCCCACCCCGGCTTCGCCGATCAGCACCGGATTGTTTTTGGTGCGGCGGCAGAGGATCTGGATTACCCGCTGGATCTCGTTTTTCCGGCCGATGACCGGATCCAGCGCGCCCTTTTGGGCCATGTCGGTAAGGTTGCGTCCAAAGGTGCTCAAGGCCGGCATGGAGGGGGCGGCGGAACTGGAAGCAGTGCCGTTGCTTTCACTGGAGGCAGAAAATTGCGATTCTTCCGGCAGGTAGTCCGGATCCAGCGCCTTGACGACCGCACCGTGGACGGCTTTGATATCTACATTCATGTTGCGCAGAGCTTTTGCCGCTTCGCTTTCACCATCCCGGAGCAGCGCCAGCAGCAGATGCTCTGTGCCGATAAAGTTGTAATTCATTGCCTTGGCCTCAGTCGCAGCCAGCAATATGACCCGCTTCAAACGGGTGGTCAGCGGCAGATGCCCCAGTTTGGGCAGCTCCTGCGAGGCATTGCGGCTGGAGCGTTCAACGGCCATGCGCAACTGCTCCAAACTGACGTTCATTTGTTTGAGTACTTCCAGCGCTACGCCTTCACCCAACGCCAGCAAACCCAGCAGCAAATGCTCGGTGCCCACGCAGTCGCAATTCAGCCGCATAGCTTCTTTTTGCGCCAGCATCAGAACCTTGCGGGCCCGGGGCGTTAAATTGGAGTCCTGGTTTTTACCTTGTTCGCTCATATATCTATAATTATCCTCATTGGTATTAGCAGAATGTCCTGATTGATTGGACTGCGTTAATGTTGCTCATGTTCAGATAAAACTGCTCAGTTGCCTATTGTACGGGTTTGCCACGACGCCGGATAGTTCCGGGGGATGCGGCTGTAATCGCCGGCTCTTTTGCGGGTACGGTGAACCCGGGGCTTTTTATCCGTTTCCGGCTGATGCTTTTTTATTGTATGCAAATGTGCTTTCCGGGGGGGGCGATCGCAGTCATGGTGACTGCGGCAGCCGCCGACAGCAAACAAAAAAACCACTGCGATCAGCACCGCCGTGGTTTTTATGTTATGCCGTTTCAGTTTGATTACTTCAACAGACATCAGATTTTTCTTCCTTGATTTACGGTGCCGGGGCTTCGGCTGGAGCCGCCGGGGCTGCTGCCTCAGGTGCTGCTGCCGGAGCTGCTGCCGGAGCTGCCGGTTGTTCAGCGGGAACAAACAATTCTTTGATCGTAGTAACGATATGATCTTTGATATTGTACTGCTCGATTTCCATCCACTGCAGCACTGTGACTGTTATCATCAGCACAGCGGTCAATATCACCAGTACGTTGCGAATAGTTTGTGACTTGTCAGCCATTTGTCCGCTCACTTTCTGTTTTTGATGATCTTGGCGATTTCATCATCAGCCAGATAGACGATATCATCCTTGCGGATGCGTTTGCCGCCTTTTTTGTCGATGGGTTCGGCAATGGAGCAGTTGTCATCCAAACGGACGATTTTGACCTTGTTGATATATTCAGCTTCGCCGCTGGACATGTTGCGGGCAACTGTCAGTATGCAGCCCTGAGGAATTTGAGGGTCAACATTGTTGATCCGGTTGCCGAACTGTTCCTGTACCCGGGTGGCCTTACCTAGAGATACGACCACAAAACCGAATTTATCATCCACATCAATGATCCGGCCCTTCTGCTGGGTCTTGACCAAATTAAGCGAATCGATACAGCCGTCACGCATGGGTTCCCGGGGAACATCCAGCCCAAGAACTTTGCTCAGACGGAGGATTTCCTGTTCTTTGCGTTTGCAAAGGTCATTGAGCTTGCTGATCTGGGCATCTTTGTTTTTGACGACATTGTTGAGGTTGCTTATGGAGCGTTCGGCGTTCTGCCAGTTATTGTAGAACTTTTCTTTGTCGCTGCGCACCTGACGGGCGGAGGACAGGACTTCGGTCAAACCTTTTTCATAGGCGTTTTCGCTCAGATTGGGAGCTTTGCCGCCCAACGCCGTAGCAATGTTGATGACCCGGCTGTTGAAGGTCTTTTCGCGCTGCTTGAGAATAGCGATCCGGGCATCGATTGCCTTGTAGGCATTGGCATAGCCGCTGGATTTAAGCTGACTGACCGACACACGGGCGCCCAACTGTGCTGCAGAACGGCAGATGCTGTTGAGGATGCTGTTGTTGCGGCTCTGATAGGCGGCAACGTGACTTTGCAGTTGCGAAATAGACTGCTTGTAAGTATCAAGCCGCATGAAGTTGGCGGCAGAAAGATTGCGTTTTTCCAATGTGCTGCTGATGCTGGAGAGAGAGGTGGCCAACGCATCACGTTCTTTGACGATTTCGGTCGTCAGCGAAATAAATTCAGGCAACAGAGTCGGCAAATCTTTGCTTTTGCCGTGATCGAGTGCGTTTGAGTTGAGTTTGGCAGCCAGAGTGGTTCCGCTGTTGGTGTCAAGCACTTTGGAGGCATCTTCGATCTGCTTGCCCAAATAACCGTAGCCTTTGACCAGCTGGGCGCGTTTTTCAAACAGGAAAAACGAGAACACAGCCGAGGTTACCGCCAGTACAAAAATCAGAACTGCCAGAAAAATATTGAGTCCCTTCATAAATTTCTCCGCTTTTAGGTTTCCGTCCCCCCAGTCCCATTCTGTCGCCTCTCTCCTTGTGTGCGGCAGACGGTTTATCCGAGATCCCGGTCACCGTTTTATTATTAAATTTGTTTGTTTTTCTTTTATCAAAGCACCCTTCAGACGCCGATTTTTCTGTCAACGCAAAAGTGCACATGAGAAAATTAGCACTGAAATTGCAAAAAGCAACTCTTAAAATCAAAAAAATCTTAAAAACTGCATGAAAAAACCGTTTTTTATATCATTCCGGCTGTTAATGGGGCTTGAACAGCCGTTTTTCGACACTTATTCAGCCATCTGCCAGAACTTCATAAATGTTTCGGCAATCAAACGGTATACTTCTCCGGTCGGATGGGTACCGTCAGTTGTCATCAGCAGTCCGGTTTCCGGATCACGGCGCTGGATATTTTGCTGATAAAAATGCTCGGAAACAACATCCATTGGTACCAGCAACGTCTGCATTTTATCAGCAGCGGCTCTGGCCATTAGCGCATACGGTTTGAGTATATCTCCGTGCATGGCATAGGTCGTGCCTTCAAACCGCCAGAGCGGAGTGGCTATACTGAATTTTTTTACATTGCAGCGCTGCTTGAGCAAATGTACTATCCAGCAGAGGTTGTCGTAATAAGTTTCCGGTGATACTGCCGGTTCATCCGCCCAGATGCCGTGACCGATGGCTGCATCGTTGGTGCCCAGAAATATACTTACAGCATTGATTTTGTTTTCGTTTACCGTTTTGATCACGCTTTCCAGCCGGGCCAGAGTGGACGGCGTTTTGTCGCCGCCGACTCCGGCATTGAAAATTTGAATGTTTTTGCGGGCAAGAGTTTCGGTCAGAATCTGGACATAGCCGGGATCAGCAGCAGTCAGGCTGTCGCCAAGACAAAGCAGTTTATCGCCGGATTGCAGCCACGGGGATTGGAGTTGTTCAAGCATAACAAAAACCTCTGTAAATATGTTGCTGTACAAACAAAGTTTTGGACGGTTCGACCCGGTAATATAACATTGTGTAAGTGGTATTGCAAGCGATCTCGGGTTTTTTGATGAAAATATGCCGGGAAAAGTACACTGCAAGTTTGCAAAAAACGCTTGCAGGGTTTATAGTATAAGTGTGTGGCTGTCGGGATGTATTTACTGCACAGCGGAGTTATTCTGTAATAAACAAAATACTGATATTTTAATATAAGAGGGTTCTGTTATGGAAAATCCGATGGAAAAAACTATTGATTTTGCTCTTCTGATGCGGGCTTTGAAGCGTTTTTGGCTGCTGGTCGTCATCCTGGGAGTCGTGGGCGCCGCTGTCGGTTTGGGGGCGGCGGTCATGCTGGTAAAACCCACTTACCGGGCAACAGCTCTGATCTTTGCCTGGTCAGACGTGGAGCAGGGCAGCAAAACTCAATCCTCCGATGGAGATAAAAACAAAGATGACAGCGACCGGATCAATGATTCCCGCATGGAGCAGGAGATGGCATTGGCCAAGCTCCGCAGTTATCAGCTGCTCACCCAGCAGTTGACGGTCGGCAACTTGCTGATGCCGGACTTTCAGGCGCTGCTCAACAGCCGCAAATTGCGCCAGAAGATCGATGAAACGCTCAAGGTGAAGCTGGGGGATAAGTTTACGCCTAAATATAAGCTTACAGCTCAGCCGCTGCCGAGAACCCGCTTTGTGGAAGTTTCGGTCATGTGCCACGATCAGGAACTGGCGCCGCAGATCATCAACGATGCGGTGCGTATTTTCAGTGCCGAAGCCCGGGACATGCTGGGCGTGAACAATACACAGATCATCGATGAAGCCAAAGTTGCAGTCAAGGTTTCGCCCCGGCCCATACTCTACACTATCGGCGGTTTGCTGCTGGGACTGCTGCTGGGCGGCGGTATCGGATTTTTGATCGACTACATGGATAAATCCATCCGTGATATCAAGGATTTGGAAAATGACTTCAATCTGCCGGTGCTGGGTGTGCTGCCGGAAGTTTCCGCCGGCAACGGCGGAGATTTGTGGGCGCAGGATACCAAATCGACCTACGGCGAAGCGGTGCGTTCCATGCGGGTGAATGTGGAATATCTGCTGCCGGAAACCGGCCGGGCCAAGATCTTTCTGGTATCCAGTGCCAACAAAGGCGATGGCAAGAGTTCGGTCATGAGCAGTTTGGCTGTTTCGATCGCCAAGATCGAAAAACGGGTGCTGCTTATTGACGTGGACTTGCGTCGCCCCCGTCAGCACCGGGTGTTCAAGCTTTCCAATAAAGTCGGTTTGGTGGATCTGCTGGTTTCTAAAAAGAGTTTTGACGAATTGGTGCATCGGGATGTAAAAGTACCCGGTCTGGATGTTCTGACCTGCGGAACGATCCCGGTCAACCCGACCGACTTGCTGGGTTCCCGCCGTCTGGAAGACTTCCTGCGCGAACAGGCGCAAAACTACGATTACATCTTTTTGGATGCTCCGCCGACGCTGGGCTTTGCTGACCCGATGATTCTGGGCAATCTGGCCGACAGCACGATCATTACCTGCGACTACCGCCGGGCCAATACCGATCAGCTGAAAGTGATCATCGACCGGCTGCGCAAATCCAATGTGCGTTTGGGCGGTCTGGTCATCAACCGCTTCCAGATGCAGAACCGCAGCGATTACTACTACAGCTATCAGCATTACTACTATCAGTACATGCCCGATAACGAGCAGGATGAAAGCGTGGAAGCCGCTGCTGACAATCAGAAAGCTTAATTTTACAAGAGCGGGGTAAGTTTATGAATATTGCAGCAGAGGGGTTGTACGACTTGCATAATCATTTGCTCTTTGGAGTGGATGATGGTGCGGAGAAGCTTGAAGATACTGAAGCCATGCTTCAGGATGCCGTCAAAAACAATATCAAAGTTATTGCGGCAACTCCGCACATGCTGCCGCGCACGGATATGCAAAAGTATGAGGCGAACTTTCCGGAAGCGGCGGCGTTGGCTGAAAAATACGGTATCAAGCTGCTGCGCGGCGGCGAATACAATGCCCGCAGTTTTCCGCCGGAACCGCCCTATATAGCCTTGGGCGGCGGGGAGCAGGGGGCAGTGTTGATGGACTTCAGACTGCCGAGTTTTCCGCCGGAATTTCAACTTTGTGTGGATAATATATTCAACGCCGGATACTCGCTGATCATTGCTCACCCGGAACGGACGTTTCCGGAATCGATGCTGCCTGATTTGGAACGTCTTTTTGACTCCGGAGTGGTCTATCAGGTGACGGCGGGCAGCGTGGTGGGCAAGTTTGGCCGGGAGCCGCAGCGGATGGCCTTCAAGCTGCTGGAAAAGGGTTGGGCCAAACTGGTGGCCTCCGATGCTCATGACGACAGCAAACGCCCCAGCTTGCTGCTGGAGGCATACAATGTTATTGAAAAGCGCTACGGTGCGGAAGCTGCCGCAATATTGCAGAATAATGCCCGTAATGTGATCGAAGAACCTTCCGCTCCGCTGCAGCCAATTCCAGTAAAACGGCATGGCGGTGGTTTATTCAACTGGCTTTTTAAGCGCGGATGATGTGATAATCTGGCAATAAAAAGCGTGATGCAAATTTATTTGCGTCACGTTTTTTTATTGCGGATCAG
This sequence comes from Lentisphaerota bacterium, assembly GCA_015061575.1. Taxonomy (GTDB): domain Bacteria; phylum Verrucomicrobiota; class Lentisphaeria; order Victivallales; family Victivallaceae; genus SIG78. Next base: position 29,789 of record SUWF01000005.1, on the reverse strand, counting down.
GCCGACGGTTTACGGCGGACAAGCTATCGGGGTTGTTGGCAGAGTGCAGTTGTAAGGCGCACGCCTGTTTTGCGCGCTAAGTAGAACGGACGATAACGGACAATAACGGACGATAACGGATCCGGCGGCGAAATCGCCGCCGCTATCATTGTAGACATGCGCTTATTTATAAGACTTATAAGCCCTATAAGTCCTATAAAAACTACGACAGCGGCCGACCCTCTATGGCATTACACGGCCCTCAAAAGACTGGCGGCGATCCACCTACGCACAAGGCTCCGGCGGACAAGTCGAAGTGATGCCGCCGCCCGGCATCCACCTTCGCACGAGGCTACGGCGGACAAGCCAGTCGGGGTTCTACCGTGCCGCTCCGATGGCGGCCGCCCCACTATGGCATTACACGGCCGCCAAGCTGAGTAGTTATTCCACAAACGAGATCGGCCAATTTTATTTTTGCCTTTGCAAAAATAAAATTGGCCAGGAAAAGGTTTGCGGAAAAAGGGATGGGGGTTCCGTCTTCGCCCTGTGGGCTACGCCGTGACAAGTCGGGGGAAGGGAAAAAAACACTTTCCTCAAAAGTGGTTTTTTCCCTTCCCCCGAGGCATCCCCCCTCTTTATCTTTTACTTTTCTTCAGTTTTGGGCTCTTCGGCCAGGCGGGGAACCAGGCTCAGGCACTTTTTGGGACATGCTTCCACGCATGCTCCGCAGATAATGCAGCGGAAACGTTCAAATTTCCACTCTTTGGGCTGCCGGGTCACGGTCAGCGCATTAGCGGGGCATTTTTTGGCGCACATGCCGCAAAAAATACAGCTTTTTTCGTCGATAACGAGTTTGCCGCGCTCCCCGGGGAACGGTTCCCGCACTTCTGCAGGATAGTTACGGGTTACCGGGCCGTTGACCAGGTTGCTGAGAATATCTTTGAAAATAGAAAATAAACGCATTTTAACGCTCCGTACAGCTGATACACGGGTCAATCGAAAGGATGATCACTGCCACATCCGGCAGTCCGCAGCCCACGAGCATTCTCAGCAAGGGGGCAATATTTGCGAACGTTGGGGTACGGATTCTCAGGCGGTCGAGTTTATCCGTGCCGTTACCGCGCAGATAGTACAGCACTTCACCGCGGGGTTGTTCCACGCGGACAGCAGCTTCGCCCAGAGGATTGCCCTTGAACGGAGTCTTGAGTTCGCCTTCCGGCAACGCTGCCAAGGCAGCCTTAACCAATTCAGCGGACTGATAAAGTTCACGCACACGCACCTTGGTTCGGGCGTAACAGTCGCCGTCGTTTTCCACGATCGGCTCAAATCCCAGCTTGCCGTAAGCGGCGTAGCCGGTCATACGGTGGTCTTTGGCCATACCGCTGCCGCGCAGGGCCGGACCGACGGTACCAAGTTCATAAGCGGTTTTGCCATCAATGACACCAATACCGCACAGACGTTCTTTAACGCTGTAATCGCCCAGAATAACTTCGGCCGGACGCTTGAACATCTTTTCAAAGTTAGCAAGCTTTTCCAGCACGAACTTGGCCTGTTCGGGAGAAATATCTTTGCGCACACCGCCAATGCAGCAGGCGCCAAGCATCACCCGGGCGCCGGTGGTGGCTTCCATGGCGTCCATGATTTCTTCCCGGACTTTCCAAATCGTGTAAAACAGATTTTCAAAACCGAACGCATCCGCCAGCAGCCCCAGCGCCAGCAAATGACTGTGCATACGGTGCAATTCCGCCCAAATGACCCGCAGGTAATTGGCACGTTCCGGCACTTCGATATTCATGATCTCTTCGACACCCATGCTGTAAGCCATGCTGTGCTGGAATGAGCAGATACCGCACACGCGTTCGATCAAAAACGTATCCTGAATAAAATCTTTCTGTTCAGCGAGCTTTTCCAAACCGCGGTGCACATAACCAACCACCGGCATGGCGGCAATGACTTTTTCGTCATCCAGCTCCAAACGCAGCTGCAACGGTTCCGGCAGCACCGGATGCTGCGGACCAAAAGGTACAAGCATACTCATTTGTCACCTCCATTTTCCACGGCCGAGGCCTTTACCGCAGTGACCCCCACGCCCGGAACCCGGCAGAACGGTTCCGCCGGAGCATCGGCTGCAAGGAGAAAATGTTTTTCGTAATCGATCGCCAGATTGCTGACGGTGATGCCAAACAGATCCTGAATTTCGTTTTCCACAATAACTGCGGCAAAACAGATCCCGGATATACTCGGCAATACATCACCCTTTTTCAGCACCAGCTGATAAGTTACCATTTCGTAGTCCAGGTCAAAGTGATAGAATATATCAAATTCTTCGCCTTTATCTACGACCGTCATCGTTACAAACCGGTAGCCGCGCAGCAGCAAGGCCCCGATTTTTTCCTGCTGATTATCCAGCGTCAGCACTTCATTGATCGTCATCATAATTATTCAGCCCTGGCTTCCTGATTTTCGTTTGCTTTTTCGGCTTCAGCCTTGGCGGCAGCAGCTTTGGCAGCGGCGGCAGCTTTGGCTGCAGCGATCTTGGCGGCCATTTCCGGCGTCATCGGCGGAGCTTCCGGACCTTTGACGGTCTTCACCGGCAATACCGGCGGCGGAACAGTTTCGCCGTTGCGTTTCTTTTCCAGAATACCCACCGCTTCGATGATGCCGTCCATCATCGCTTCCGGTTTGGGCGGGCAGCCCGGTACATGCACATCCACCGGAATGACCGCATTGACTCCGCCGATAACATTGTAGCAGTCAGCAAAGATCCCGCCGGTGGCCGGACAGGCCCCCATGGCTACAACCACTTTGGGTTCCGGCATTTGATCATAAACGTTTTTAAGCACATGCTTGTTGCGGTTGTTGACCGAACCGGTCACTACCAGCACGTCAGCGTGCTTGGGATTGCCGACGTGCAGCACCCCAAAACGTTCCACGTCATAAGTCGGGGTAAGACAGGCGAGAAATTCAATGTCGCAGCCGTTGCAGCTGTTGCAGTTGAAATGCACCACCCACGGAGATTTTTTAATCGCTTTACTCATTATTTCACCCATAACCAGATAAGGTTTGCCAATGCCATGGAAAGCGGCACCGTCCACATAAAGCGCAACATCCAGTTGGGAGTCAGTCGCGCAAAGCTGTTATCCAGCACCGTCATAAAGATCAAGCCGGCCATTGCTACGACCAAACCGATCAGAATATTGGTGTGCCAGAACGCCATCATCAGACCAAAGAAAAAGGCGGTTTCGTAAAAATGCGCAATTTCGATGATCCCCAGGAACGGGCCGGAATATTCCAAAGTCACGCCCTTGACGATCTCCTGATGCGCATGATGCGAGCTGGAGAGGTCGAAGGGGCTCTTTTCCATTTCAATAGCGATGGCGCACAAAAATGCCAGGAACATCAACGGCATGCTCAGCAGCAGCGGAGTGGTATTTGCACTGTTGATCAACGCACTGCCCAAAAAGCTTTCGTTGCGCAGATAGAGTGCCAGAATCATCACCAGAAAGACCGGTTCCACACCCAGCATCTGCATGATCTTGCGCTGACTGCCGATCCAGCTGTAGGGCGAGCGCACACTCATACCGCCCAGCACCAGACAGATCATGCTGAACGCCTGCACAAACAGCACCATCAGCAGGTCACGGCCTTGGGCAAGCAGCACCACGGCCACCACCATGAACACCAGATGCAGCGTAGCATAGATAAGCTGCGGACGGTGCAAAGCCATGGGCTTTTTGCTGAAAAGTTTGGCCACATCGTACAGCGGCTGGAACCAGGAAGGCCCGATCCGCCCCTGCATACGGGCAGAAAGTTTGCGGTCAATACTGGTAAGCAATGCTCCGATAAAGGGGGTGATCACCACCACCAGAAGAGCATATACCCACGGATTGCTCAATATGTTTTTTATAGATTCCATGATTTGCTCAAGCTCCTTATTTGCCCGACATTACCGTATTGCCGATCAGCACCAGAATGATCAGCCAGGCGCTCCAGTTCAAGCAACCGGTCACAAGCTTTTCATTGATTATGCCGTGGAAGTAGTAATTGGTAACATGAGAGTGTTCGATCTTGCCGCCAACGCTGTGGAAGTCGTAGGAACGCACTTCGCTGTCGGCTTCGACTTCTTCGCTGGAAACGTTTTCGCCGCAAAGGAATGGCTTGCGCACCCATTCACGCTTGAAGCCGTGCCAGCAGATAAAGTAGTGAATAATGCCAGCAATCGCCACGGAGCCAAAGATGATCAAAGCCGGGAAAGTTGCGGCTTCGGCCAGCAAACCTTTGCTGCTGTACACATTTTCGGCCATCGGCACAAACACCTTGTTCAAAATCAGCATGGTCGTTACACCGGTAGCCAACACCATCAAAGCCAGCAGACTCAGCGCAATTTTCATCGTGCTGGGCAGCTCTTCTTTGGGCAGCACCGGATGATAACCGGTGTGCTGGATACGGCCGATCCATTTGCACCAGAAATATACGGTCAAGGCACTGCCCAGCACCATAAAGACCAGCAGGAACGGTGAACGCATGGTCGCTTCGATCGCCAGCCATTTGCTCAAAAGCATACCAAACGGCGGCAGCAGCATGGACATCATGCCGATAAGGATCATGATCGAAGTGAACGGCATCTTGAACATGAGTCCGTCCATATCTTCAATATCCCGCGAACCGATCTTCTGTTCGATCCGGCCCACGCAGAGGAAAAGCAGCCCCTTGCTGATAGCGTGGAAACTGATGATCGCCAACCCGGCAGCATAAGCCAGCGGCGAATTGATCCCGGCACAAGCCACAACCAGACCGAGGTTGGAGATCGTGGAGTAAGCCAGCACCCGCTTGCCGTTGCTTTGGGTACAAGCCAAAAGCGCACCGCCCAGGAAGGTGATCGCACCGGCAAAGGCAATGACCATCGTCACACGCACATCGCTCTGAAAGTTGGGAGTAAGACGCATCACCAGATAGACCCCGGCTTTAACCATGGTTGCAGCATGCAGCATGGCCGAAACCGGCGTCGGAGCCACCATGGCACCCAGCAGCCAGCTCTGGAACGGGAACAGCGCCGATTTGGTGAAAGCCGCAATCGCCAGCAGCACCGCAGCCATCAAACGCAGATCGACTTTGCCCAACAGCACATTGCTGACACTCTTGCTGAAAAGTTCGTTGAACGTTTCGCCGCCGGTCTGACACTTGAGTGCCAGCACGCCCAGCACCAGCAATACCCCGCCGAAGCTGTTGATCAGCAATGCCCGCACAGCATTTTTGCTTCTGGCTTCGCCGCCATCCTGACCGATCAACGCATAGCTGCAGAGCGTGGTACCTTCCCAGAAAAAGCTGAAGAACGAAAGCTGATTGGAAACTACCAGTCCGATCATCAATCCCAGAAAGCTCAAAAATACAAAGTAAAATCTCTGCAGCGAGCCCGCACCTTCCGGAGCGTGTTTCTGGTGATTATCCATATAGCCGATGGAGAAAATCAAAATCGCCGCCCCTACGCAGCAGCTGACCAGCAGCATGATCCGGGCCAGATTGTCGATTTTAAAGAGTTCAAAGCTGGAACTGTGATCGCCGTGGATAAAAAATCCGCCGGCTACACCAAGCAGCTGCAGAATTGCAAACAATGCAATCCAGGCATTTTTGATCTTCAGCGCCACGATCAGGATCACAGCGATTATCGCCAGTTCCAAAACTGCGCCAACGTGAGCCATCCAGGGGGCAACCGACATACTCCAGACGCCATTGCCTGCCTGAGTGGAGAGATACACCACGCCGATACCGCCGGCAGCGATCAACACTGCCAAAACCGTCACGAGCGTGTAACGTACCCGATCACTGGAAATTATTCCGGCCATGATCCCGCCAACCAACGGCAGAGCGATCAACACCGGAAGCAACCAATTGATCCATTCCATAATTTTTTCCTTTTGGTTTGTTGGAGTATTTTCCGGAAGTTCCGGAGCATATTCCATATTGATTATTTAATATCGTCAAATTTTATTTTTAAGAAATTCTATCCAGTCTGTCAATCCTTCTTCGGTTTTGGCGGCCACCCGCAACACTTGCGCATCGGGGTTCACCTGTTTAATATTTTTAACTGCGAGATCATAATTCCATTCCAGCGCCGCTTCCAGATCGCACTTGGTCAGCAAGACCAATTCAGCGGCTGCAAACAACGCCGGATATTTCAACGGCTTTTCCTCGCCTTCCGGGGTGGAGAGCAAAGCGATTTTTGCCGCTTCGCCCAGATCAAACGCCACCGGGCAAACCAGGTTGCCGACATTTTCAATAAAAAGTATTTGCGTACCTTCCGGAACTGCTTCATCCAGCACTGCCTGCACTCTGGCAGCATCCAGATGGCAGCTGGAGTGAGTTTCTATCTGCGTGACCGGGCAATGGGTATTTTTCATACGCTGCGCATCAATATCGCCATATTGATCACCCACGATCACCGCCGCTTTGATTCCGCACGCTGTAAGTTTTTCCAATGTTTTGACCAGCAGTGTGGTCTTGCCGGAGCCCGGAGAAGATATAAGATTCAACGCCAGCACTTTACGGGCCCGGAACCAGCCGCGGTTTTCGGCCGCAGTCCGGTCGTTAGCCGATAAAATCGCACTGCCGATGGCGATTTCCCGCACAGTTTTTTCGTCATGGCTGTGCGTATAAGTCGAGCCATCCGGCCGGGTGTGCGTATGCTCTGCACCGGCTTCGTGGCTGTGATGATGATGGCCGTGTTCGTGGTGATGACCGGAACAACCGCAATCTTTACACATTTTCTACCTCAATACTTTCCAACAAAAATTCGCTGCCGCTGCTCCGGCTCAAACTTTCGCATTTGCACTCCGGGCATTCGATCTGCCAGGAGTCGAACTCGAAATCGCCTCCGCAGTTGCGGCAATGATGTTTCAAGCGGGCCATCCGTATATCCAGACGGCATTTATCCAACCCACTGCCGGGAAAATTTTCCACAGCAGGTTCCCACGCAAACTGCAGCGCCTCCGGATCGATCCCCGAAAGCATCCCCACGCAAATATGGGCGCAGCTTACTGTTACTTTATGTTCCTGCATATAACCGATCAAAGTTTCGGCCAATGCTGTTGCAATCGACAATTCGTGCATAACAACCTCAGCATATCCTCGGCAGCTGATCGCCGGCCGGCACAACCAATTTGCGCAGCGTACCCCAGGCTCCGCACATTTTTACGCTTCCGGGCTGTGCGGTAACTTCGCCGATAACGGCAGCGCTCCGGGCATCGGCAACGTTTTCCGCCAACATTTTCACGCATTTTTCGGCATATTCGCTGCTGACAACGGCAACCAATCGCCCTTCGCATGCGGCAAACCCGGGATCGATCCCCAGCAGCTTGGCCACAGCGGCAGCTGTCGCTGTTACGGGCAACTTATCTTCATATAAAGTAGCACCGCAAGCAGATTTTTCAAATATTTCTGCAGTTATTCCTAATACTCCGCCCCGGGTCGCATCACGCATAAATTTGATTCCGGAACCGTTATCTGTATTACCAACAAGTACATCCACAACTTTATCCAGACAAGCACAATCGCTGGATAAATTTTCACAATCCATACCGAACCGGCTGGCCAGCACACTTAAGCCATGTTCGCCGATGCTGCCGCTGACGATGATTTTATCGCCGGGGGCAAATCGTTCAACTCCCAGCGTCAATCCGGTTCGCTTGAATCCGACTCCGGCAGTATTGATGTAAAGACCGTCACCGCTGCCCCGGGGCACAACTTTGGTATCGCCGGTAACAATGGAAACCTTGCATGCTGCGGCCATTTCGGCCATGCTGTCCAGAATTTTGCGCAATTCATCCAATTCCAGACCTTCTTCGATGATCAAACTGCAAGTAAGATATTGGGGGATCCCGCCCGCCATCAAAACATCATTGACGGTTCCAGCTACTGCCAGTTTGCCGATATTGCCGCCCGGAAAAAAACGGGGGGTGATCACAAAACTGTCGCTGGAAATGACCAGACCTTCCGGAGTGACTGCTCCATCGGGCAAACTGGCCAGCAAAGGACTGCTGAAACGGGTAACGATTTCCTGCCGGATCAACTCATTCTGCAGCGAACCGCCGCCGCCATGTGCCAAAGTTATTACACTCATAAATCGCTGCCTCCGGCATAGTTGAATTCAGCGGCACAAGAGCCTTCGCTGCTTGACATACACGCTCCGGCCGGGTTGCGGGGCGTACAAACTTTTCCGAACAGCGGACACTCCCGTGGGGAAATCTTACCGGTCAAAACTTCGCCGCAGCGGCAGGCGGGATTTTCACTGGCCTGCACTCCGGTAAGATCATAACGTTTTTCGGCATCAAACTGAGCGTATTCATTGCGCAGTTTCCACCCGCCGCCGGGCACTTCGCCCAGACCGCGCCACACGCTGTCGGATACTTCAAAAACTGCTTCGATAAGCTTCAATGCTGCAGTATTGCCATTTTCCCGTACTGCGGAGGGGTAATTATTGACCAGCAAATCCAATTGGGAACCGGCGATGGCCTGCAAAATTATTTGCAGACTGTGCAGGATATTTTCGGGTTCAAAACCGGCCACCACTCCCGGCACCGGCAGATTCCGGAAATAATTTTTGCCGGTAATACTTGCCACATGCCCGGGCAGCAGCAATCCATGCAATCCCCGCTGAGCGCAGAGCATCCGCAAAACCGGCAAAAGTTCTTTGAAGTCCGAAAGCAGCGAAAAGTTTTCAACTCCACACGCCCGGCACTCCATGATCAAAGCCGCCGCCGCACTTAAAGTCGGCGCAAAGCCTACAGCGGCAAAAACAACTTCCTGCTCCGGGTTCTGCCGGGCATATTCCAGAGCATCTTCCGGGGAATAAACGACTTTCAGATTTTTTTCGCCCATCAGAGTACCCTGACTGCCGGGGATGCGCAGCAAATCGCCAAACATCGCCACAGTAATATTGCTGCGCAGCAGCGAGCGGATTTTTTCGATAAACAAGACGCCCGATACGCAAACCGGGCACCCGGGGCCGGAGATCAGCTGCACATTCTCTGGCAGCAGCGAGCGCAAATTATTTTGCGCAATGGCATTGGTATGAGTTCCGCACACTTCCATGATCCGGAGCTCCGATGCACAAACTTCCGCTGCCTGAGCCAGCAAACTGCGCCAGATTTCAGCACTTTGCAAATCCATAATCCGACCTGTCAATCTTCCCGGATGATACCATTTTTCAGCTCCTGCATGATCCGGAGCTGTTCATCGGCTTTAAGAGGATCGACTTTTTCGATAGCATACCCGGCATGTACGAGTACATAATCTCCGACTTGTGGATTTTCCAGCAAGCGCAAACTTATTCTGCGCATCACTCCGTCCAGATCTGCCATTGCATGATTATCCGGCAATATTTCAATCAGCCGCATCGGCCAGGCTATACACATAAAACCATTCCCTCTTCGTCATTCAAGCTTTCACCAGGGTGATTTCTTAACTTATCAACTCTATATAATTTACATCCACTTACCCCAAAATGCAACCATTCAGACGGTTTTTTGTGCTGCGCAAGCGTTTTTTTTCTTACCGGGATTTGCATTTGCATCAAATTGTGCTAAGTTAAAAGTGTTTCAGCACAGCGTTTGTGCTGTAACAGGGGTGCTGCTGCCACGTTGGCCGCGGCTGAGATCATACCCTTGAACCTGAACCGGGTAATGCCGGCGTAGGAAGTTACGGGCAATTGGCTGTATCTCTTTTGCGGGCTGACTGTACGCGATTTCCACCGAAAAACTTTTTCCAGAAAATTCACGCAAAAGAGAAGGGATTTCTTAATCATGAGCAAGGCGATTGAAAATGTTATTTCCAATGCCATTGTCCGCAGTTTCAGCAACAAATTCGCTGACAGTCTTACCGTTGATGCCGCCATTGTCGGCGGCGGCCCGTCCGCCATGGTGGCCGCCCGTTATCTGGCCGAAGCCGGAGTAAAAGTAGCTGTTTTTGAGCGCAAACTGGCTCCCGGCGGCGGCACCTGGGGCGGCGGAATGCTGTTCAACGAAGTAGTTGTGCAGGATTCAGCCATAGCGATTCTGGATAAATTCAACATCCGCCACAGCGAATTAGCCGACGCTCCCGGCTACCACACGCTGGACTCTGTGGAAATGGCTTCGGCTCTGATTTATGGGGCAGTCCACGCCGGAGCAAAAATTTTCAACTCGGTAAGCGTGGAAGATATTGTCTTCAAAAATGGCAAAGTCAACGGCCTGGTCATCAACTGGACTCCGGTGGAACGGCTGGGTATGCACGTTGATCCGCTGACGGTGATCGCCGAAGCGGTCATCGACGGTACCGGTCACCCCAGCGAAATCATCCGCATGGCGACCGATAAAGCGCAAATAAAAATCGATACCGCCACCGGTCAAGTCATGGGCGAACGCCCGATGTGGGTAGACAGCGGCGAAGCCTCCACTGTTGAAAACACCAAAGAGTATTTCCCGGGGCTGTTTGCCTGCGGCATGAGTGCCAACAACTGTTCCGGCGGCTACCGGATGGGGCCGATTTTCGGCGGGATGCTGCTTTCGGGCAAAAAAGTTGCCGAAGCAGTCATCGCCAAACTGGGCAAATAATTTTTTTCCGGGAGCTGGGCTGTTGCCAAACTGTTGAGTTTTGCAACAGCCTGTTTGCAGTAATATAGATACTCCCGCCGGCAGCGCCCTCCCCGGAACCGGGGCAGCTCACGGCAATCCAACCAACTCCGCTCTCCCACACACAGACAAGCGCTGCTAAAACCATCCGAAAATTTGATTTTTCAGCAAATTATGCTATTTTAAATGGCAGAGGTAATTGCAAAAATCATGAGATTTTTGAAATTACCTCATTAGTTTTGCAGAAAATAACTTACGGGATTTGGAGGATTCGACAATGAGAATGGGACGTTTGTCTTTATTGGTATGCAGTGTAACTCTGGCAGCATTGATATTGAGCGGTTGTTCCGCGCCCCGGGTTACAGAAACCGGGCGAACCGCCGTGGAGCAGTTTTTGATTTCCACTGTGGTCGATCAGGCGATCAAACATGCGGATTTCAGTCCGTTTTTCGGTAAAAAGATCTTTATTGAATACGATTATCTGGCGCCGCAAGTCGATAAACCCTATGTGCAGGGAGTCTTTGAAATGCACCTGGCCAGCCACGGTTTGATCGTTACCCGGGATATCAAAGAAGCCGATTTGACTGTACAAATCATCTGCGGCGTGCTGGCAACTGATTTGAATAAATTTATGATCGGTACCCCGACCTTCCCGGTGCCGGTGCCTGATACCACACTGAGTATCGCCATTCCGGAAATACCGCTGTTCCAAAAACTGACCCGTACCGGATTCGGACGTTTTTCGTTCAATATCCTGGAAGCCGCCACCCGCAAACCGGTCAAGATCATCTCCGGATTGGAAGCCTCCACCTACTTTACCAATTGGACGATATTGCTCATACCATTTAAATCCCACAATATGCCGCTGGAAATCCGCCAAAGCGCCGAAAGCAGCTTTGATCTGGATTGGGAATAACCTCCCGGAAACGTAAAAAACAACTTGTTTTCCGGCAAACTTTTTCTGGCCTTATTGCTTATTATCCGGCAGTAAGGCCAGTTGTTTTTTTACCGGTTGACTGGTCCGGCGGCCGCTCCCCGGCTTGTATTCTAAGCTTTTGGTGTTTGTTATATATTTGTTTGTATAAATACAGCAGTTATAGTATTAATTTAATAATAACTTTCAACTCGTATATTTTGGGCTGGTTCTCAGTGATGGTATTTTTTTCCGGCGATTATTGTGCAGGCCCGGTAGAGCTGTTCGGCCAGCAGCAGACGGGCCATTTCGTGCGTTACGGTGAATTTGGATAGCGCCAGCAGATAATCCGCCCGTTTGCGGACTTCATCGGTAAAACCAAACGCTCCGCCGATCACCAGCACGATCTTGCGGTCACAGCTGCTGAACTTATTGGCCAGTTCCACTGAGGTTATATTTTCGCCGCGTTCATCCAATATCACCACCCAGCCGCGTTCATTTTCCAAAGCTTTGAGAATGGCGGCGGACTCTTTTTCCACCGTATCATCCCGCAGCTCCTGGATTTCGATCTTGCCGAAAGCGTTCAAGCGCTGTATAAATTCATTGATCTTGGCCTGATAATGCACATCCTTTACCCGACCGACCACGATCAGTTTGAACAACATATTTTTCATCGGCAAACCTCCAATCCCGATCCGTACCGACCGCATTTAAAATACAGCCGTTTGAGCGATTTTGCAAGTCGGATATTTTCAGATCCGGGGGATTTTTTACCTGAAGCAGCCGGATAAAATTTGCAATGTTGATTTTTTTGTGTATATTGTATGAGATGCGGTCGCAGTTGACGACAGCAGGTTATATAACACGTTTTAAAAAATTTTTCAGGAGAATACTATGATCTCAGAACAACTCGATAAGATCAAGATCATTCCGGTACTGGTACTCAATGATCTGGATGAAGGTTTGAAAGTTTGTGAAGCTTTGTGCAGCAACGGTTTGCCCGCAGCAGAAATCACTTTCCGCACAGCCGCGGCCGAAAGCGTTATCCGGGAAGCTGTAAAGCGTTTTCCTGAAATGTACATCGGCGCCGGTACCATCCTTAACGTCACGGACTTGCACCGGGCCGCCGATGCCGGGGCCAAATTCGGCGTAGCCCCCGGTTTCAATCCCGCGATTGTAGCTGAAGCCGCCAAGTGCAGCTTTGACTTCATCCCCGGCGTCTGCACGCCCAGCGAAATCGAACAGGCCATGGCTGCTGGCTGCATGACTTTGAAATTTTTCCCGGCTGAAGCCGCCGGCGGCGTAACCATGCTCAAAAGTTTGATCGCTCCCTACAAACATCTGGGCATCCGTTTTATGCCCACCGGCGGGGTCAAGCCCGAAAATGTGGAAAACTATCTGGCGATCCCGGAAGTCGCCGCTGTCGGCGGCACCTGGCTCAATAAATGCGATGCCTCCGTCATCCGACAGGCCGCTGAAGTGGCCAAAAAATATGTAAAATAATTTTTTACATTGCCCCGAACTGCTGTCAGCTCCAACACCTTGTTTGAGCTGACAGCAAAATTGATCTGCTAATTACACTTTTATTTTCCGGCGGATCGCTGACCTATAACTGCCTCGCCGGTGATTTGTTACTGCTGAGCAGGAAAACCCACCGGCTGGATGTATATAACTTTATACGCAGCAGGCAGACGCAACATTCTGGAAAGCTTTTTTTCATCAAAGTTGCCGCAGATGACCGTTCCCAAATTTTCGGACGCTGCATACAAATAGACATTTTGAGCCGAACTTCCGGCATGAGTACCGGCGCACATGGCGTTGCCTTCGTTCGTACCGCCGATAACTGCCATATTGGCTGCATAAATCAAAATCATTGACGCATTCCGGCAATAGAGCTGGCGGCCGCATTTATCCATAAACTGCCCTGCCCTCACCAGTTCCAGCAGATTATCCGCCGGTTTATAAATATACACGCCATCCGGCAAAACTGCATAAACACTTTGATTCTGCAAATTGCGGGCCGTTGGTATGGTCAACTTGCCGTTGCGGCGATTGATGCCGTTGGCAGCGTACAATATATTGCTAATTTGCTGAAAATCCAAGCGTTTACCTGGCACAAAAGCTTTGGTACTGCGCCGCAAAGTCAAACACTCCATAATACTTTTGCCGCCAGTAGTTTGTGCCGCCGGTAATTTGAGCAATTTTTCAGCAGCCAACAAGCCGCCCGCCGCCAATAATACCCCCAAAGCTGCCGTCAATTTGCATATACGCTTCATAACTTGCCTTTCGCAACAGTTTTTTTCAGTTAAAAACAATATCCACTTGCCGGACCCGGGGCGTATTGATGCCGTCCGGTGCGATCAGCTGCAAACTATATTGCAGATATTTACCGCTCCATTTTTCAGCCGGTACAGTTTTGTTAAGTTCTACATCCATAAACGGAGCCTTCTGCAGAGCTTCGATGGTATCAGCACTCCGCAATGCCAGTTTGACTTTGGTGCCTTGCGGAATATCTGCCGCCACCCTGGCACACAAAGTTTCCGCAGGATTTTTCCGCTGATAAGTTTCCGATATATACTCTTCAACTGAACTGCGGTTCATAATATTCGTCAAAGGTGTATTGATCATGCCATGCGGACCTGAAGTGGGGAGCTTGATTGTATTTGCGCTGGAAAAATTCCCCTTATTATTGTACCAAACCTGTGAATAGGATACATGTTTGGTATTGACCTTGTGGTTGACAATGGCCATATCCTGCCAGCCGTCCCGGTTGAAATCCGCAGCAATAACTCCGCAAGCGGCCTCGGTACGCAAATACGAGCGGTTGTCTTTGGTAAAGCCATCGACCGGATGCTGCCAGTAAATATGCGAATCCAATTCCCGGCTGCGCTTGCTGTCGTAGGCTCCGATAAAAATATCCAGCAAACCGTCGTTGTTAAAATCTTCCACCGCCAGACAGTTGGCATCGTTGGCCGGCAGTTGGGAGCGGCGGTGATCTTTATAACCATCCTTGCTGCCATGGAAGATCGTTACAAAGCAATCGTGGGGCTTGGCAACATCCGGATACATTCCGCAAAAAAGCAAATCCAGATAGCCGTCGCCGTTCAGATCTGCAACTTTGGCATTCTGGCTGCGGGGAATATTGAAATCCTGACGGCGGCTGTAATCAAAACCAGCTTTGCTGCCCCAGAGAATACAACTTTTGCCTGCATCCAGCACCGGCACCACCAGATCCAGAAAACCATCTTTATTCAAATCAGCGGTTGCCATCCACAAGGTTTTGCAGTTTTTACCCAGCTTGATATCGCAGCGTCTGAATTTGCGGTTCCCATCGTTGTAATACATGGTCAGCTCATCGGCCAGTGCGGTAAAAACTATATCCAGATGTCCGTTACCGTCAAAGTCGGCAACGACGATACCGGTAGCAAACTTGGTTGGCAGCTTGAGCGGAGTTTTTTCAAAGCCCGCTTTGCCGTTGAAATATATGTAAGAACCGTCATCCAGCTGGGGCGCCATTTCCACTTCGTTGGCCAAAACCACATCCGGATATCCGTTGTTGTCCAAATCCGCAAACACGCCATCCATTGCACCGTTGGCCATGAGTTCGATCTTGCGTGCCGGGTCAAAAGAACCGTTTTTGCCGGTGTAGATCGCCACCGGAAGGATACTGGTAGCCTGACCGCTGCGGGTGTGCGGCAGAACCAGCTGCTGCCGGCCGGCTATGCGCGGCAGCAGGATCATACGGGCATCGCCGCACGGGAGTTTTTCCGGAGTTTGCGCCAGCGATCCGATGCCGGTAAATTCTTTGTACAGCAAAGTCGAGCCATTGTAATTGGTTATTACGTTACTTTGCATAACTATCAGCGAAAGGGCTTTCCCGCCTAAATTTGCCAGCGCTATATCGTTGGCCCGGTAAGTAAAGATCGCCACCCGCTCTTTTGCCGGATAACTGCCGTCAGCCGCCGCCGGATAATACCACGAACACTCTTTACCGTTAAAGGAATCTTTGGCGGCAAAAAGCAGATCCATCCGACCGTTCTGGCGTACATCACCAGCGGTAACGGACAACGCATTATTGATCTTGAAAGTAATGGCATTATCCTTATCCAGCTGGCCGTTGCTGTAAGGGTAGAGGGCCGAACTTTTTGTTCTGGCGCCAAAAATGTAGAGTTTGCCATTCAGCTTAATCGTACGCAAAAGCGGCTTGGGATCCGGTACGAACTGATTGTTGGCCAAACGGTTTTTAACTTCTTTGTAATCCGGATCCGGCGGCAGCAGAACTTCGGCTTTGCGTGCCAATGAGCCATTAAAATTGCGGAAAATATTCAACCCGCCGTTGTTCATTCTGTACACGACCGCATCGCCGCCAATATCAGGCACGGCGGCGACGGCGGCAATGTAATTAGCTTCCATCTTCATAGCCGGATCAGCAAATTCAATATCCTTGCCTTCGGAGGGCATCCCTTGCGGCGTATTGGCCAAAAACGTAAGTTTGCCTTTGTCGGCATTGCCGTAAACAAAAACCAGATCCGGCAGTTTGTCGCCGTTAAAATCCCCGATCACCGGGCGGCCGCCAGTAACGACCAGATAGTGGTGATAACGGTTGCTGATGCCTGCTTCCGAACCGTAAAAGATCATATTGTTGGGTATCCACGAAGAACCGTTCCAGCCGCAGGCAAAAACCACTTCGTCAAAACCGTCGCCGTTAAGATCCCCTACGGCAATGGCACTGGAAACCCCACCCAGACGCAGTTCAGTTGTCCGAGTGGAGTCTTTGAGTACATCGCCATAAGCCACCGGATGCACATATTCTTCGTGTGCCTGGGAGTTACAGAACAAAAGATCGACTTCGCCATCCAGATTTATATCGCTGTGGTGGATTCTCTGCAATGTGCCGTTGGCTGAAACATAAATATTCTGTCCGCCATTGCCGAAAGAACCTTTGCGGAAATCTTCAAAAGCGCCAGTAGTCCATGTTTCCGCAGCAATAGCGCCGCATACACTCAAAGCAGCGATTGCCGGAACGGCCCAAAGTTTGACCTTCATTCTGTTACTCCCTCTAAATATTTCAACTCAATATCAAATCACGCCCGGCGTCAGCCATTGCTTCGGCCAGGAGTTTTTCAAAGCGGCGTCCGTATTCAACATAACTGGAATACCGCACGTCGTCTATACATTTGGAATTGTCCATATCATGGAAGACCGCCGCCACATGCGGCTCCATGGAAAATCCGCCATCGTAGCCGGTAGCGCACAGATCTCGGACGATCGCCCGGACATCGCCCATACCGTCACCGGCATAGGTGTAGGTGTTCTGCGGACGGCTGCCGTCTTCGTTGGGCAGCGCCAGACCGTCTTTGATATGTACATACACAATAAATTCACGCACGTTTTTGTAAAATTCCCACGCCGACTGCAGCGTGTAGGGCTTATTGCCGATGTGGCGGTAGTTGAAGGTGGGGTTGCCGGTATCAAAAATCAGCTTGAAGTTATCCATCTTGACCGCTTCCAGCAGTTTAAGCGTGTGCAGATGCGACAAACCACCGTAGTTCATGCAGTTTTCGTGACCGTAAATTATACCGTTATCGGCGCAGACTTCCACCAGCTTGCGCACTTTATCGAAGATGATTTTTTCCAATTCCGGCGAATCGGGCTGTTCGTCAGTCGGCACCAGAAAACTCATCCCCCGCAGCATGGTTATGCCCAGCTTTTTCATACGGGGAAGAGCATTGGTAAGTTCGGTCATGGATTTTTCAAAATCCTCATCCTTGCGGGGATGGCAGGCCCAGTTGGCAATACCGCTGCCGTAGCAGTTGAAAGTCACTTTGCTTGCCTCCAGCTGGCAGCAGACATCGTCAAACTCTGCATCGGACATATTGCCCAGATTTTTACCGTTGATATAACGGGTTTCAATAAAGTGCCAGCCCAGTTCCTGAGTAGCTTTTATCTGCAAATTCAAACTGTCACCGGCTTCGTCGGCAAATCCTGTCAAAAACATAATACTGCTCCTTGTTTTGTCCTGATATGATTTATTCTGTGTTTTAATATAAGCATTGGTTCCATAAAAAGTCAAATTTTAAAACGACTTGGCAAATTCGCTGTCATCGACTGCCCCGGCATTGACCTTTTTGGGCACCCAGCGGGAGGTATCAATGAGCTTTTGCAGCATATTTGCGTAGGCGTCCGCATCCAGCGGCAACTCTACAGTTACGTCGTTCAAGCCGGAATAAAGCATGGCGTTGCCCAGCTCCAGGCCCCGGATGCCTTCTTCCAGCGGCGCGATCAACTCAGCTTTCTTCATAACGCACTGCGCTACGTTGGCAATGATCGCTTCGTGACCGACCACAGCACCGGCAGCCTTGACCGGAATGGTGCAATCCCAGCACTCCGGAGCCGAAAAACGTTCCTTGCTGGTACGATTGTATTCGCTGGTTTCCATTTCATTGCGCTTAAAGGTGATCTTGCCGTTTTCCAACGTCAGCAAGCCTCTTTCGCCGACGACTTCCAGCCGGTTGATGCCGGGAGCTTCGCCGGTGGAGGATATGAAATTGGCACTTTTGCCGTCTGCATATTCCAAATAGGCGTTGATTTCGTCTTCAACTTCAATATCGTGATATTTGCCCAATTTGACAGCGCAGCGCACCTTGCTTGGCATTCCGAAAAACCACTGCAGCAGATCCAGCTGATGCGGACACTGATTGAGCAGTACACCGCCGCCCTCGCCCCGCCAGCTGGCCCGCCAGTCGCCGCAATCGTAATAAAACTGCGTCCGGAACCAGTCCGTAACGATCCAGTTGATCCGCCGCAGCTGCCCCAATTCCCCGGATTCGATCAGCTGCTTGACCTTGATATGGGCCGGCAGCGTACGTTGATTGAACATCAACGATTTGACCAAATCCGGGTGTTTGGCGGCTTCGTCCAACAGCCGTTCAGCATCTTTTTTATGCACGGCGATAGGTTTTTCGACCAGCACATGTTTGCCCTGCTGCATGGCCGAAATGGCCAGATCAACATGGAAATAGTGTGGTGTTGCAATCAAAACCACGTCAACCTGTGGATCGGCAAAACACTCTGCCGGATCGGTGTAACACTTTACATTCTGTTTCTGTTCGCTGGAGAGTTTGTCAAACATCTTGCTGTCGATATCGCAGACCGCAACAAGTTCGCAATCTTTATTGCGTTGAATGTTGCCCACATGGGCAAAACCCATGCTGCCAACGCCGACTACAGCGAACCGGACTTTTTTTGCTTCCATAAATAATAACCTCTGATTCTATATAGAGTTTTGATTTAAACCGCCGGACTGTTGGTAATTTTCTGAATAAAAATCCCATTACCAAGCCCTGCTGAAAAACCACTCTGGATAATATATACAAGATATTTGTTTTGTCAAACCTCAAAAAACGCGGCTTACTTTATATTTCTGACTTTTACACAAAATAAACAGGACACTGCAAGTAATACCCTCCCGGGGACGTATTGCACATCCCCTTTCTGAGTTTATAGCATCTCTTTCTTACAAGGCCGCTTTGGCGTATTCCAGAGCTTTACCGCCTTTTACGCCGGAACCGAACGCTTTTATACCGATAAATTCAAACTCGGAATCTGCCGGTTTGACTTGCGGCTCAACCGTTCCGTCAAAGCGGTAAAAAACCTTGGTGCCAGCTTCTTTGCCGGTGTAAGACGGGATCGAACCTCTTTCAACGATCGGAGCATGACTGATGCGCACACTGTCGATCAAACCGCTGAATGTTGCTGTGCGGCTTCCGCTGTAGCAGCCAATGGTAAAGTCAGTGGTGTTATTTTGCGTCAGCACGGCGTTTTCGGGAATAGATACGGTGTTTTCGAGTTTGCCGTTGACATAGAGGCGGATTTCATCCTTTTCCATATCCACCGTACCGCCGATATGTACATATTCATCGAACTTGAGAGCGCTTTTGCTCCATACTGCAATATCTTTGTGCTGCATACGGTTGTTGAATCTGCCGTACAAATTGACCCGGAAGAGTGCGCGCATCGGATTGCCTTTTTTGTACTTTTCATACTGACAAGTCAATGCCCATCCGCGGCCCATATCCCGGGGGACACGGTGATCATATTTGCTCAGGATTTCGCCCAACCGGTCAGTTTTGTAAGGCTTGACCACCGCTTCGGCCGAAAATACCCCTTGGGCGGGTCGCAAATCAGCTGAATCGCTCAAGATCGGGTGCGGCTGCAGCGTAAGCAGATGAATAGCAATACCTTCGTGGTGCGGGGTCTGTTCGATAACCTTTTGGTCAGCCTTGCGGAAAACAGTTTTTTGATTACTGTAAAGTTTTACTTTATTATCAGAAGCAAGTTTGCCATACTTTTTCAGATATTCAGCAAAGGTGGGAACGTTGTAATTTGCTTCATGTGCTTCGCTGGAGAGGTAGCCGAGTTTGCGCTGCAGATTTATCGGCACATATCCGCTGGAAACACCCAATACAATGCCATCAGCAATACCTGATTTGAGGATTTTTTCGTGATCAACAAAGATGTTGCCGCCCGAAGAACCCATATAGTTGCCCAACGGCAGACTCAACACGAGCATTTTATCTTTACCGAGAGCTTCACGGACTTCCTTATAGAAAATCTCAAAGTATTCGCCCCGGAGTTTGCGCCAGTTTTCCACTTCCGCACTCTGCGGAGCAAAGTTTTTGCTGGTGTAATCAAAGCGTTCGTCGGTCATAATGTCAATACCGTAGCGCTTTTTGTATTCGGCAACCAGATTTTTGCCGAAGCCGAAGCGGTCGGCGTGATGCGGACCGGGCTTGTAGTTGCGGTCTTGCGAGTAAACTCCGCTGTGACTGCGGGTGTTGAGGTAAATGCCGTCGGCTTGCAGCCTTTTGCACCACATCACAATACGATCGACCATAAGTTTGCGGGCGGCGGGGTTGGAGAGGTCAAGATAACCGTAATGATAGACGCCCCGTTTATCGACTTCCTGTAATTCAGGGTTGGCAATCAAGGCTTTATCCTGATAACAATAGTAAACCCGGGGATTGCCATCCGGTCTTTCGGGCCAGCCGCCATCATTAAAGGTAAAGTTCAAAATAAACTTCAAACCCAGTTTGCGGCAGACTGCCAAGCCGGCCTTGTTGTCGTCAAAGCGTTTGCGCATGGCATCATATTCACGCATCTGCCAGCCGACATAGCCTTTGGTGGACATGGAAAAATTTTCCATGTGTTCATCGTTGAACCGCCAATTGACGATCTTGATATTATACTGTTTTGCCCAGGTACTGATGCCCAGTTCCACGGCTTCGGGGGAATCCATTTTCTCGGCCCCCCGGCCGGTAGCATACATATCCCCCAGCGAAAGACTTAACATATTGCCCTTTTCTGCAGCAGCCGCCACGCTGACAGCTGCTGCAGCCAAAGCCCCCAAACCCAGTTTCTTCCAATTCATAATTCTCCTCCTGTATAATATTGAAATAGAGTACGTTATTTCCCAGAACATGTGCTCCCGGGCGGATCACATGCTCAAAAATTATTTTTTTATATTCCAACAGCGCCGGATCAATCGTCAGCTTTGTGTGTCCAAATCCCCTCATCGGTACTGGGAATAGCTTTTATATCCACCGTTTCCACATGGCCGTCAGCCAGCAATATATTGAGTGCATTGCCATGAGTTTTGTCAATGTAGGAAAATTGAGGATAGTTTCCGCAGGTATAGCCTACCATCGAAGACTGGACATAGTCGGTATTATACGCATCCATGAGCATCAACATACCGGCGGGATCTTCCAGTTCACTGGCATTGCGGGAAATTCCGGGATCAGAGCCCCACTGATAAAAGCCAACGCCATTTTTATAATTAGCGGAAGTCCCCATGTTGTAACCGTAAGTGATTATGTGTCGGCCACTAGTACCGGCCTTGACCGGTGATTCCTGGTTGATCCGGTTGTACCCATAGCGGGCAGTACTTGGGCAAAGCAAGTTTGATTCATTCAAAAGATTGTTCCGGTTTTTGGTTTCGCCGTAAATGTAAGAATCCAGCACGTCAAAATAGTTGTACGATTTGTAAGGATCTTTATTGGTACGGCCCATCATGTAATTATCTTTGTTGTCCGAAAGATACTGCGCAACAGCCAAACCGAATTGTTTGAGGTTGCCGCTGCACTGCGTGCCCCTGGCACGTTCCCGGGCTGCCGAGAGTGCCGGCAAAAGCATTGCCGCCAGAATGGCAATAATAGCGATCACAACCAGCAACTCGATCAAGGTAAAGGCTTTACGTTTCATGTTTTTTCCTTTCTTTTAAGGTTGAATAATGATCGATTTGTCTTTTTTATTACTGAATAGCTAAACTTTAACTGATAAAAATTTTATTGTTCCAGACCATACTCCTGCGGGGCGATTTCCACTACTTGCCCTGTTTGCATGGCCTTTTCTATAGCATTGCCGATAACCGTGGAAGCCAAGCCTGCCATATAGTCAGCATGGGGAGTACTGCGCTGCAGCACACAATTTACAAAGTCATCCAGAAAGCCCTTATCGCTGCCGCCATGCCCGGAAGCATCTTTGGGCTTGCACTCGATTTTTTCGTAAGCTTTGCCGTTGGAGTAGTGTATATGTATACATTCTTCGGCAGTATCGGCATACAAGATACCCTCAGTACCGCAAATGTTGATGGTGCGTTTGGGTTCGCCGGCAAACAAATTCAACGAAAAAGATGCTTTGATACCGTTGGCAAAATCCATGATAGCCACTTCGTGATCGATAATATCTTTGTCGGAATTATAAACGCAAAGGTCAAATTTATGCTGTGACGGTGCAGTTTTATCCTCCGGAGTCATCCGCACAAAATCGCCGCTGAAACGGTAACGGCAGCTTTGATCAGGACACTCCGAACAATACTCATACTGCTGCTTATCGCTGGTAAAATGATCCAGCGAACCGAATGCCGCCACCCGTTTGACCTGACTGTTGGCTACCGTGGCAATAATATCAATATCGTGGCTGCATTTGGCCAGCAGAAATCCGCCGGAATTAGCCACTTTGCGGTGCCAGCGGCGCATGTAACTTGCTCCGTGCATAACGCTGATATTTTCGGCTGAAGCAATATTGAGTATCTGCCCCAGTGCGCCGCTGCGGGCGATTTCAATGACCCGGCTGAAAACCGGATGATTGCGCAAAACAAAGCCGATTTGAATGATGCAATTATTCTGCTGACATGCCCGGATGATCTGCCGACACTCCTCTGCGGTGGGCGCCATGGGTTTTTCCAGCATGATATGTTTGCCAGCCTCGCAGCAGGCCACTGCAGTTGCGCAATGCATAAAATCCGGAGTGGTAAGGATCGCCGCCTCAAAATCTCCACGTTCCAGCAAATCATCCAAATCATAAAAGCGGGGCACCTGCTGCAAATTCAAATCCTCCGCAAAAGCATCCAGCCGTTGGGGTGAATTATCGCACAAAGCAGTTAATTCGACCTGCGGATGTTTGGCCAGCATTTCTGCATAATGACAGCCGCGCTGACCAACTCCAACCACGGCGATCCTACATTTGTTCATATTGTTTGTACTCCTTTGGAAAATCCGGATTTCTGCTCCGGAAAAATTGCAATCCGCTCCCTTCGATGTATATTATACACTGAAACAAAAAGTTAAACAATAACCAATTTGTCCGTATTTTTAACAATTATGCTCAAAAATACATCTGACTTCATTGAATTGATAAAGACCTTGCCGGCAGTAAAAGATTTTTTTACCGAAAGTCCGCATGGATACAATATTCCTCTGCCGGAAAATATCCTGCTTTTTTACCGGGGCGGGGTTTATCCGGTCTACCGTGGAGGAGCAATCCATCATTTGTATTTGCTGAATTTCAATCTGGGCGCACCCTGCGAGCTGAATTTGGATCGGCAAAGTTTTATCCTGCCGACCAACAGTATATTTTTAGTCCGTCCTTATGAAAGTCATTTTTTTGCTCACACCCGGCCGGATATTTTCCGTTTTATGATAAGTTTTTATTGCCGCAGCGAAGAAATCCTGCCCGAAGCCCATCTGCCGGTAATGCTGAACGATGAACTCATGGCAGTTGCAGGCAATCTGATCAAAGAGTACACCCGTCAACCATCTGATATGTGGAATTTGAGCTTGTTGTTGAGTCTGCTGCTGAATAAAATAAAACTGCAGCAGTTGAATACGCCGTCAGATCTGGTATTGCCGCCGGGCGCAAGCTTTTCGCACAAAGTGGCGCAGTACATAACCCGGAATCTGGATCGGGATCTATCGTTATTGGAATTGGCAAAGGAATTTCACATTTCGGTCAGCCAGCTGCGGCGAAAGTTTTTTGCCGAAACAGAAGTATCCATCGGCAAACACATTCAAGCCCGTCGGCTTTATAAAGCTGCTGCATTATTGTGCAAAACCGAACACTCCATATCCGAAATCGCCGAACTTTGCGGCTACACCAGTATTCAAGCTTTCAGCCGGGCATTCCGCAACCGCTTTCACCAAACGCCACAATCCTACCGCAAAGAACGCACATAATTTTATGTTGGCATAAAAAAAAGCCGGAACAGCAGCAGTTCCGGCTTTGAGCGGTTTCTTCACGGCGATAAAAAGGCTTTTTAACGCCCGGCGGCAAACTCGCATCACGCAAAAATTATGCCATCGGGGAGTTTTGACCGATTTTTTCCTTGCCTTACTTGGCTCCATACTGTTCGTAGTAAGCATTGATCGCCGCCATCAAAGTATCGTCGATGATCACTTTGCCTTTGTACGGGCGGTTGTAAAGGTGTTCGATAACTTCCTTCATGGTGACGATAGCGCAAGTTTTGAAGCCGTATTTTTCGGAAATTTCGCACAGAGCGCTCTTTTCGCCCTGCCCCCGTTCCATACGGTCCACGCTGACCACCAGCCCCAGCACATCGACCTTGCCCTGCGCCTGCAATATCGGCAGCGTTTCGCCAATGGAAGTGCCGGCCGTGGTAACGTCTTCAATGATCACGACTTTATCGCCATCGGCAATGGGGCTGCCCAGCAGGATGCCTTTATCGCCATGATCTTTGACTTCCTTGCGGTTGGAGCAGTAGCGGATATCGGCATCGTATTTTTCGGAAAGTGCAATGCTGGCCGTCACCGACAGCGGAATACCCTTGTACGCCGGGCCGAAAAGCACGTCAAACTCCAGACCGAAGGTTTCTTTGATCGCCTGCGCATAATATTCGCCCAGCTTGCGCAGCTGCGCACCAGTGCGATAGAAGCCGGTGTTGACAAAAAACGGAGTTTTGCGGCCGCTCTTGGTCACAAAATCGCCGAACTTCAACACCTGACAATCGATCATGAACTCAATAAAATCCTGTTTGTACTGTTCCATAATAACACTCCTGGCTTTATTAAAAAATTACTTGGTTTGAACTTAATATATCACCAAATGCGGTAAAAACAAGATTCAGACAAGAAAAATCTTTGCGCCCGCCCCCGGCCGATATTTTTAATCAGGAATATCGCCTCCGCAGGCAATATTTACCGCAAAAGAACGGATCGCCAATTTTTCATCCACCTGAAAACGCAGCCGGTACAGCAGCTTATCAGCTTCCGCCAATGCCCGTCTGGCCACTGCCGGGTCCGGTTTTTCCGGCAGCGGCTGCTGCTCCAACAGTTCCCGGTTGTTCAAGCCATCGAGCGTACCGGTCTGACTCCAGATCCACACCTGCGCACAATAGCTGTGCAGCAAACTCAAAAACTGTTTGCGCAGCATCAAATAGAAACTGGCACCCGCATTATCCCGCTGTTCGGCGATTCGCTTATACAATGATTTATCTTCGGTATTGGAGGCCTGCTCCAAACGTTTTTCCCAGGCTTTATCGGCCCGCTGGGAGCTGTCTTCAGATAACTTCCCGGTCAGCTCCAGCATTTCATCGGCAATACCGGACGCCAGAACTATATTGCCCTGCGCCTCAAAAATCAACCGGTTCAACAGCCCGCACAGCTCCGCAGCTCCGGCAAAGTCATATTGCAGAGTATTGGTCAGCAGCGGCAGCAGCTGACACCGGGAACGGGTGGTAGCCAGCAACGCCCCCGGATTACCGGTCAGCAGAATAAAAATCACCCCGGGATCCGGTTCTTCCAGCGTCTTCAAAAAAGCGTTCTGCGCTTCGCTGTTCATGGCATCACAGTTATGGATGATACCGATCTTGCGGCCGTTGATCCCGCTGCTGGCCAATTCAAACTGCTGCACGAACCAGCGCAGCGTGTTGGCTTCCGGAGCGCTTTCGTCGCCGATACGGATATATCCGGCCTTGCCGGAGGGCGACAGTTCAAACATTTCCGCATAAGTGTGTTCGCTGATCTGGCGGCAATTGCGACATTTTCCGCAAGGCCGGGCGCCTTCCAGCGGATCGGCACAAACGGTCATCGCCGCCAGATACATAGCGCCCGCCTCCCGCCAGGTTGGATCGTCACCGTAAAGCAAATACGCTCCGCCTAAATGTTCATTCCGGTAAGCATTGAGCAATCCGGCGGTCAAGTTGGGAAAACGCTCCTCAAAGTTCCGATAAAGCATCGTCCACCTGCTGTTTGACTGCGTTAAAAAGTGCTTCTATATCCAGCGAACCATCCAGCACCCGCACCCGCTGCGGTTCCCGCCGGGCAATCGCCAGATAAGCGGCACGAACCCGCTGATGGAAATCGATCTTTTCCGCTTCCAGCCGGTCGTTGTGATCAACGATGTGCGCCACCCGGGCCGCCGCCCGCTGCAGACCGACTTCCACCGGCAGATCGATAAGCAGTGTCAGATCCGGCACCCATTCGCCGATGGCATAGCCATTCAGCTGCCGCAGAAAATCCATATTCTGCGCCCGCCCTGCCCCCTGATAGGCTTCAGTTGAGTCAATAAACCGGTCACACAGTACAATGATATTATTCTGCAGCGCCGGAGCTATAACATAATTCACATGCTGGGTGCGGGCGGCTTCAAACAGCAGAAGTTCCGTGGGAGGATACAACGGTTCTTCGCCCTGATAATGTTTGACGATATTCCGGAAATTTTCAGCCAGCGGTGTTCCGCCCGGTTCCCGGGTGACCAACACCTTGCGCCCCTGCGATTCAAGATACTCTTTCAAAAGCTTGATCTGGGTACTTTTGCCGGCTCCCTCCGGACCTTCAAAGGTTATAAAAAGTGCCTTTCGCGCCATTTTTTGCTCCATATTCAAATTTTACATAAATAAACAATACATTCATTTGCCAAAATGTGCAAACTGTAGTACATTATTTATAGGTTATTTTCACAAAAAAACTGTTATTGCAAGGAGAATATCATCATGGCAGAAGTCAAATCAACTTTGGGGCGCTCCAGTTATCTCTCGCAAAATCTCGGTGATTTTGCCGGACAGATCGTTATCAACGGCCGTAATTACGAAAAAGTCACCGACTTGCGTTATGGTACCAACCCCCATCAAACCGCCGCCTACTACCGCCCGGTGGATGAAAATGGCGTCATCGGCAATATGGAGATCCTCAAAAATGGCAAAAGCGGACTCTCGCAGACCAATTTGGAAGATATATCCTATGCGCTGAACATCGTCAAATTTTTTGACCGCCCCGCCTGCGCAGTCATGAAACACGTCAATCCCTCCGGCGCCGCTGTAGCCGTGGAAGGCGATACGCTCCGGGGAGTCTATCTCAAAGCCCGTGACGCCGATGCACGGGCCGCTTTCGGCAGCGTAATCGCATTCAATACCGAAGTCGATGCCGATACCGCCAGAGAGATCATGTCCACCTTTGCTGAATGTGTGGTCGCCCCGGCTTATGCCGACGGCGTGCTGGATATTTTCAACGATGGCGAAACTTATAAACTCAATAAACACATCCGCATCATCAAATGCGGCAACCCCGCCGATCTGCCCCGCTATGTGGGCGATGAACGGGCCGCTCAGACGATCAAAGTGCTGGCCGATGGATCGCTGGTGATCGCCGACCCGCTGCTGACGGCCCTCAGAAGTGTGGCCGATATGAAACCGGCGGAAGCCGAAAATAAAGCTTGCGGACACCAGATTTCGGCTCACGCTGCCACTCCCCAACAGCTTGATGACCTCCTTTTTGCCTGGTATGTGAACTTGAACGTGCGTTCCAACGGTGTGGTCATTGCGCAGAACGGCCAGACGCTTTCGGTCGGCACCGGCGAACAGGATCGGGTGGGTGCCATCGAACAGGCAGTCGCAAAATTTGCTCAAAAATATACCGGCAGCGGCAGCTTGCAGGGGGCGGTAATGGCCAGCGATGGATTTTTCCCCTTTGCGGACGGCGTGGAAGTCGCCGCCAAAGCCGGCATCACCGCTATCATCGCTCCGGCGGGCAGCCTGAAAGATGCGGACGTGATCAAACGGGCCAACGAACTTGGCGTGGCGCTTTACCACGCTCCGGAACGGATCTTCTCGCACCATTAATTCTCCGCTGATTTACATCAGGAACCGCTGTCGGCACCAACCGCAGCGGTTCCTTTTTTGTCCAGATAAACTTTTTTATTTATACAGCACACCCCCATCTTTAAAAATTAGTTTTATCTAACTTTCTTTAAAACAATGCTTGACAAACAGAAAAATTGTGTTATATTTTAAACTTAGACAAGGCTAATTTTATAACCATTTGCAGGAGCTGCTCATGTAAACGTATAATTTTTTTGGAACAAGAGTTATTTTCTAATTCCCATCCCGGGCAAACTGAGCTGCTGCCGGTCCGGCAGTTAACTGAGGATAAAAAAATGAACAAGAAATTTTTTACAACCGCTTTATTTATTGGAATATTTTCAGCCGCAAATGCAGAACTTCCCGAATACTTCAAAACCGAAGTCCGTCATGTCTGCAAACACGCTCACAGCTATACAGCTGAAAACAGCAGCGTTTATCTGGTCAAAGACCGTCAGGGCAAAGTGCTGGGCAAAGTTTACACAGACCGTTTTGATGATGCCCAACGTAAATTCGGGTACGCCGGTACGATCGAAGTTGCCGTGCTGACCGATACCGAAGACAAAGTTACCGGCGTACTGATCGGCAAAAATCAGGAAACGCCCCGTTTTCTTGACCGCATCCGTCAGGCCAAATTCCTTGAACAATGGAACAAATTGCACCTCAAAGATGTTTCCGGCAAAAAAGTCGATGCCGTGACCCGGGCGACCATGAGCTGCGACGCTATCGAACACAGCGTACGTCAAATCGCCGCCGATACGCTCAAACAACCGCTCCCCGGCAACAGCAATGATTTCAAGCAATCCGAAATCGCCCGCCTGCAAAAAATGCAGCTGCAGCTGCAGAAAATGCTCGACCGTATGAACGCTCAACGCAAACAGCTTAAAGAACGCACCAATGAAGAGCTGGAAATGCGCTTTATAAGTGCTACTCAAGGCCCGGATGCCGCAGTTGAATTTGCTCAAGCTAAAAAGCTTATTTACTCCGTCCGCCGCCCGCATGATCAGCACGGACGAAATGCGTCCAACAGCAAAAGTTCCGCACACCAACGCCAGGCCAAACAGCTTTCGGCTGTGGATAAAGCTGCTCAAGCATGGAAAAAATCTCCGACTGCAGCCAATACTTCAGCATTAAAAACTGCAATCATGCAGGAGTTGAAACAGCAGCTTGATTCCCCCGCCTCCCCCCGGGAAAAGAATATGCAAATACGGCTGAAAAATATAACCCAACAGTTGAACAAGCTTACAGAAAGCGCAAAAAAATGATCAAAAAACTTTTTTCAGTATTCATTTTGTTGAGTGCAGCTATATATATAACTGCCAAAAATCTGCCGGAGCCGTTTGAAACGGCTCAGCCGGAACCGATGACGCCGGCGATCCGACAGACAATGATCGATTTTACCGCACAGCTTATGGCTTGTGCCAATCAATCCAAAGCAAAACAGTTTGGCAAACACTGTATTCAGGAAAAGAGCAAATTCAAGCAATACCGCCACGCCTACAGCGTGATGAAAAATATGCGTTTGAACGTCAACAACATCGATAATGTTTTTACTATCAATGGCAGCATATATTATGTGACCATGAGCGATCACCTCGAAAACAGTTATGAGCTGCAGCTTTGCTACAACTCACAAACTTCCTCCTGCCAGGTTTACGGTTTTGAAGAAATTTAATCGATAGAAAGGTTACAAACATGAAAAAACATTGCCAATCTTTTACCCTGATCGAACTTTTGGTGGTCACCTCACAACTCTGCCGTGATTTTTTCAAACGCTTTATTTGTACGGATCAGTACGGATGTGTACGGAAACATACGGAGAGTGCCGCTCACAAAAATACGCCGCATCATACTTGCAAAG
>SUWF01000049.1 GCA_015061575.1 Lentisphaerota bacterium | reverse complement strand
AAAACCGGAAGCCGGTTCCCGCAAAGTACCGTTCTCCAAAGAGTTGTACATCGACCGGGCGGACTTTATGGAAGAACCCGTCAAAGGGTATTTCCGGCTGGCCCCCGGCAAGGAAGTGCGTCTGCGTTACGGTTACTTTATTACCTGTACCGGAGTCGATAAAGATGCGCAGGGCAACATCACCGCCATCCATGCCACCTACGACCCGGCCACCCGGGGCGGCAATGCGCCGGACGGCCGCAAGGTCAAAGGCACGATCCACTGGGTTTCGGCCAAACATGCGATTCCCTTTGAGGCACGCATCTATGACCGTTTGTTCACCGTTGAGGAACCCGGTGCGGGCGATACAGATTATCTGACGCAGCTGAATCCGGAGTCGCTCAAGGTGGTCAACGCCTTTATGGAGCCGGAATTGAGCAAGATCGCCGTGGGTACGGCTGTGCAGTTTGAGCGGCAGGGTTATTTCTGCAAAGATAAAGACAGTACAGCGGAAAAGGCCGTGTTCAACCGCACGGTCGCGCTGAAAGACTCCTGGGCCAAAAAGAGTAAGTAAATATAAAAACTCCGCAGAATAAACTGACAACGTTTTTCTGCGGAGTTATTATTAACAGTTAAAATTATTCCGGAGGATCATTCCGGTTTGGGTAAAAAGCGGTTTCCGGTGCAATCCCGGGGCGCAATGGAACGCCACTCAACGGAATCAAAGCAATAAACCGCCGCTTCAGAAGGGCGGAAGTGGCCGAATCCGGAAGGGCCCAGCGAATCGGCAACGATTTCGACTGCCGGATTATGACCGACGATCAGCACGCTGTCCACATCTTCGGGCAGATTGCGGATCATGGTCATAAGTTCACTGGAATCGCAGTTGTAAAGAGCGCAGTCTTCCACGGTGTAACCTTGAGAAAGTTCAAGTTTGACTGCCATGATCTCAGCTGTCTGACGGGCCCGCATGGCGTGACTGTGGAGGATAAGCTCCGGATAAATTTCCAGCTGGCGTAAAGTTTCGCCCTGGATTGCAGCGTCAGAAAGTCCGCCGGGGGTCAGCGGCCGACATAAATCGTCGTCGCCGTCTTTCTCTGCTTTGGCATGGCGTTGCAAGATTAAAGTTTTCATACTCCGTATGGGGTTGAAATGATATAATAAAATATGTTTGAGCTTTTAAAATAGCCGCATATTGAAGAATTTGCAAATAAAAAGGGATTTTTTCAGGTGAAAAAATTTTCCAGCCACATCCGTTCGGCGCAGCTGCCCGACTGGGATGTGACGTTGATTCTGGACAATCTGCGCAGTGCGCACAATGCAGGCAATGTGTTCCGCATCGCCGAGGCTTTGCAGCTCAAGATCATCGCCTGCGGCTACACTCCGGCGCCGCCGCACCCGGTTCTGGCCAAGACCGCCATGGAGTGCGATAAACTCGTACCCTGCACCACCGCAGTCAGTGCTGCAGAGGCCATCAGCCAGCTGCGAAAAAATGGCTGCCGGCAGATTCTGGCGCTGGAACACATGCCCGGCAGCCGGGAGGTCTGGGATCTGGAAGAGTTGCCAATGCCGCTGGCGCTGGTGCTGGGCAACGAAGCGCACGGCGTATCGCCGGAGGCATTGGCTTTGTGCGATCAAACTGTGGAACTGCCCATGCTGGGCGAAAAAGCTTCCATCAATGTCGGCAATGCTGCCGCAGCAGCACTTTACGCCATGTATGCAAAATACAAGCAACAGCTTTCATTACTGCAGGTGAAAATATGAAGTATAAACGCATTAAACTCATGGGCAAGAATCTGGAAGATATACGTCTCCGGATCCTTGAACGGGGCATGGAAATCACCGACCATGATTTTGAATTGGTCATCGCTCACGGCGGTGACGGCACTTTGCTGTGGAGCGAACGGGATTATCCCGGGATCCCCAAATTGCCGATCCGGGATGCCCGCACGGCTCCGCAATGCAAAAATCACTCTTATGACGCAGTGCTGGATGCGCTGATCAAAGATGAATTGGAAGCAGCTGTTTTGCCCAAACTGGAAGCCGTCTATAACGGTCAACGCATGGTGGCACTCAACGATATTTTTGTGCATAATCTGGAGCGGGCCAGCGCATTGCGCTATCAGGTATTGATCGATAACGAACTTTACGCCAACGAAATCGTCGGCGACAGCGTGGGCCTGGCTACGGTGCATGGCAGCACGGCCTACTACCGGAGCATAACCCACAGCGTGTTCCGGGTCGGCATGGGGCTGGCGTTCAGCAACAGCACCGAAGAGATCAACCATCTGGTGATCAGCGAAAACAGCGAGGTCGCTATCCGGGTATTCCGGGGCCCGGCCTTGATGATTGCCGATAATTCGCCCAAGATGCTGGAAATACCCGAACATGGCGAAGTTGTGATTCGTCAGGCTCCGGAAAAAGCTTATATCTACGGCTTGAAAGGCTTCATGTGTCCGGAGTGCCGGGTGCTGCGCCACCCGAATAAACTGCCGTTCAAGATACTTATTGCCAACGAACAGAATTGAGGTTTTTCATGCGTATAGTTATTTCTGCCGGTCCCACGAGGGAAGCGATCGATCCGGTGCGGTTCATCACCAACCGCTCCACCGGCAAGATGGGCTACGCTATTGCCGAAGCTGCCCGGCAGCGGCAGTGGCAGGTTACGCTGGTATCCGGCCCGGTAAATCTGCCGCCGCCGGAAGGCGTGGAAGTTATCGCCGTAGAAAGCGCTGCAGAAATGGCTCAGGCCATGAAAAATGCCGCCGCAACAGCTGATATGATCATCATGGCCGCCGCCGTCGCCGATTACCGCCCCAAGCAGTACAGCAGCAGCAAAGTCAAAAAATCCGACGGCGATCTGTGTATTGAACTGGAACGTACCGAAGATATTCTTCTGACGCTGGGAAAAAACAAAAAGCCCGGTCAGCTGCTGGTGGGCTTTGCCGCCGAAACCGACGATCTGCTGCAAAATGCCCAAAGCAAACTGGAGCGCAAAAATCTGGACTTTATTGCCGCCAATATCGTGGGCGTTCCCGGCCGGGGCTTTGCCTCCGAAAATAACGCCATCACGCTGTTGGGGCGCAACGGCAGTTGCCGGGAACTGGCCTTACAGAGTAAATCCTCGCTGGCCGATGAATTGCTCGATGCCATAATCGCCGGAAGCAGCGGAGAATAAAATGGCGCTGAACCGTGAAGATTACGAAGAACCCGTCTGCCTGCTGCAGCCGCCCCGGCAGTCGGGAACCGCTCACAACTGCAGCGGCCAACCGATCCCGCTGGCCGAAGTCATTGCCCGCTGCGATGAACTTTTCAACGCCAATGATCCCGCTGCGTTGGGTGAACATCTGCGGTTCTGGCGGCAAAAAGCCCAAGCCTGGGGCGACAAATCCGGCGAGTTGAGCATACTCAGCGAAATGATGGGCCACTACCGGATGACCGGCAACGAAACGCTGGCTTTGCAAGCAATAAAAGACGGCCTGCAACTACTGCGTGAACTCAACATTGCCAACAGTGTAAGCTGCGGAACCATCCTGATCAACGCCGCTACTGCGCTGCAGGCATTCGGATATTTCAAAGAAGCCCTGACGCACTATGCAGAGGCGTTCCGCTGCTATAATTCCCACCTTGATCCCAACGACTGGCGTTTTGCCGGATTGCTCAACAATATGGCGGCGGCCCATGCGGCCAACGGGGATTTTCAGCATGCGCAGGCGTTTTACCGTCAAGCGCTGGAGGTTTTGACTGCCTGCGGAAATTTAATGGATAAAGCGGTGACTTTTGTCAACCTGGCCCAACTTTACGACCAGCAGGACTCCAGCGACGAACGCATCAACCAGATGCTGGATCAAGCGATGCAATGTTTTCAGGATCCGGCAGCGGCGCACGATGGCTACTTTGCCCACACTTGCAGCAAATGCGCATCAGCGTTTGGTTTGTTCGGCCGGCTGGAAGATGAAAGATTGCTGAAAAAATATGCCGGAGATTTCTATGCAGGCGCTTGAAATTGCCCGGTCGTGGTATGAAAATATTCTGAAACCTCATCTGGCAGAAGAGTTTCCTGCCGAACGCTCCCGCATTGCCGTGGCCATGGCGGGCCGGGGCTCGGAGTGCTTTGGCTTTGACGATGATATATCGCGCGATCACGATCACATCATCGGCGTTATGCTGCTGCTGACCGAAGATGATGAACGCAAATTCGGCTTTCCGCTGGAGCGTTTTTACCGCCGGATGCGCAAAGAGTTTCCGCCGGCGACCGCCGTCAGTGCCGCCAGCCGCTGCGGCGACTTGGAACACGGCGTAACGATCATCGGAGATTTTTACCGTCGGCATCTGGGCATAACAGCTGCGCCGCAAAGCCTCGAACAGTGGCTGTACATCCCCGAATACGCCCTGGCTGAAGCGGTCAACGGCGAAGTTTTCTGCGATGAGCTGGGCGAATTTACCCGCATCCGCCACAGTTTGCTGCACGACATGCCCGAAGATGTCCGCAAAAAAAAGCTGGCCGCCCGGGCCGCAGTAATGGCCCAAAGCGGTCAATACAACTTTATGCGCTGCATCAAACATGGTGAACCGGGAGCGGCGGCATTGGCGCTGGGGGAATTTGTCCGCACGGCGATTTCGATGATTTTTTTGCTCAACAAGCGCTATGCACCCTACTATAAATGGAGCTTCCGGGCCATGCGGCAGCTGCCCAAATTAAGTGAACAGGCCGACAGCTTGACCGCCTTGCTGCTCAACACAACTGCTCCGGAAAATCAGGCACAGAACATAGAAGCCATTGCCGGAGCGATCATCGCTGAATTGCAGCGGCAAAACCTGACCGACAGCGCCTCGGATTATCTGGAAGACCACGCTTTCAGCATCATGCAGACCATCCGTGACCGTAAGTTGCGCACGCTGCACGTTATGGAAGGCTGACTGCTCCGGCGCTCCGCAGCTTGGCTTAATCGCCGCACTCCTGCAGGATCAACGCACCGATATTAGCAGAATTGACATCCGTGCGATCCCTCGTGTACAGCTGCAGCGTATGCTCGCCATCACTCAGCTCAAACGTCCACGGCCCGGTGGTCTGAAATTGGTGCATATCACCGGTTACAGCCACCGGCAGCAAACCATGACTGCGGCCGTCGATCACCACTTCCAATGCGGTCGTATCGTTGACCGCCGCCGTCCTTACCTGCAGCTGATAATGACCGCTTTCGGCCTTGAGATAGTATTTGATAAATATATCCTTATTGCGCTGATCTTTGCACAATCTGGTGTGACACAATCTGCTGCAGCAGTCATTGCAAACCTCCAGCCGGGTGATGTTGCAGGATATTTCGCTGATCTCATCCGGCTGGATTATCAACTGCTGAGCTTTTTTAAGCTCAAAAACTCTCCCCAGATACAGATTGCGGAATTTTGCGGTTTTCATCACCAGCGCCAACACCCGTTTGGCACTTACCTTGACCACGTCCAGCGGCAGCACGGTGCCGAGTTTGCCCAGGGCCATTTCCAACTCTTCCGGATAGCCGAAGGGCATTTTTATATCGTTGCCGGCCAGCAGCTCCTGCCATAAATGCGAATCGTTGCGCCAGTCGGTCATCACCACTCCGTCAAAACCCCACTCATCGCGCAATATCCCGGTTAGCAGATTGCGGAACGTGCTGACTTTTATATTGTTAAGATAGTTGTACGCACTCATTATACAATGCGGACGCCCGACTTTGACGGCCAATTCAAAGTTTTTAAGATAAATTTCCCGCAATGCGCGTTCCGAAACCATACTGCTGCAGAAAAACCGGTATTCTTCTTTGTTGTTGACCGCAAAGTGCTTCAAAGTCGCCGACGCTCCGCAGCTCTGGATGCCCTGCGTCATAAAGGCCGCCGTCAGGCCGGAGATCACCGGATCTTCGGAATAATATTCAAAATTGCGGCCGCACAGGGGATCCCGGTGCAGATTCAAACCGGGAGCCAGCATGATGTCGATGTCATTTTCGATCGCTTCCCGTCCCATGACCTCGCCCAACTGCCGGATCAACGCCTTGTCCCAGGACGATGCCGCCAGCAAAGGACTGGGCAGACAGCTGGTCGGCACTGCCAGGCGCACTCCGGCCGGGCCGTCAGCAGTTTGCGGATTGGGTACATGCAAATGCCGCAGATTGCCGATCCCGGCGGTTCCGTGCGGAAAAGTCGGCAGCTGCGCCTGACAAAGCCCCAGCAGCTCCCGGGGCGAAAGCTGATCGACAAAATCATCCAGCGTGATGCCGTTGGTTCCGACTTCGGTAAGTTTGATGCGCTCAGAGTCAGCGTTCAAGTTCTGTTCTTCATTTACTTTGCGCTGTTCGCCCAAAGCATCGATAAAGCTGGATTCGATTTCCAAACCGGCAAAATCTTTGTCGGCTTCTTCCGGATAAAAATTTTGCCGCACCGCTTCGGCGCAGCCGGGCCGCAGCTGACGTTTGATGCCGTTGACCAGCTTGATCCCCGGCGTGGAAATAACTTTATTGGCGGCACAATCGACCACCCCGGCCAGCTGCAGATCACGCACCGAACCGCCGATGAATATATTGTAAAGAGCTTTTTCCACCACCCAGCTGCCCGGAGCAGCCAATACGCCGTTTTCGTCAAAAACCGCCAGAGCCTCCAGCGGTATACACATATCCAAGTCGGCGGATTCGCCCGGCTGCAGCAGAGTGGTTTTAGCAAAATCCCGCAGTTCGCAAGCGGGCCGTTCCAACAGTCCGGGCGATTGGATGCCGCTCCAAATGCCGATGCTGTATTTGCCGGAAAATTGGCCGAGGTTGCGGATCCGGCACTTTACAGTGATTTTTTCCCGATCGTAAGCAAACTGCACGACCTGACAATCGAACTTACTGTAGCTCAGGCCGTGACCGAAGCAGTAAACTACCTTGCTTTTTTCGGCTTCGGAACTTTCAAACCAGCGGTAGCCGACAAAAATATCTTCTTCGTAATCCACCCGGAACTTGGAGCGGCGGAAACTGGCACTGGAGGGGTAATCGCTGTATTTTCCCGCCCAGGTATCCACCAGCCGCCCGGAGGGATTGACTTTGCCCAGCAGTACATCGGCAATGGCGTGCCCGGCTTCCACGCCCGGCAATCCGGCATAAAGTATGCTGCCGACCGCCGGAGATTCGGCCAGCGGCCGGATGGCAGTCACCCCGCAGGTATTCAATATTACGATCAAACGCCCGGCAAAAGCCTGCTGCAAAGCAGCAAAGAGCTCCATTTCCGCTTCAGAAAGGCGGAAATCGCCGGGCACATCCTGCCGGTCAAGCCCTTCACCGGAATTGCGGCTGATGATCCATACGGCCGCATCGTTGACGGCAGCGGCGGCATTTATTTCGGCAGTTGACGGCACAAAATCCGGCGTCTGGCGATATTTTTCCAACAGCGCATGATCCAGCGTTATTGCTTGTGTTTGTTCAACTTCCAGCAACGCATCAACCAGCTCCACCGTTGAGCCGCTGAAAATATCCGCACTGCCGGCACCGCCTTTGATCAATTTAAGATCGCCAACGCCCAAAAGTGCCAGACGGCACTGGGGTTTCAGCGGCAGCAAAGGCGGATCGTTTTTCAGCAAAACCATACTTTCGGCGGCGATCTGCCGCAACAATGGCCGATGTTGTTCAATAACAGCCGGATCGTGCATAATATTTTACCTCAAAGATATTTATTCAAGATTTCTGCGTAGGTTTGAAATTCCCTGTCGCCGTGCGCTTGCATGTATTCTCCATCCTGCCGCACCGCAAAGGTGGTTATGCTTTTGATGCCCAAACTGCAATAGTAGCGTATATCCGACTCAACCAATTCCGGCACAAAGATCGGCTTCAGCGGCGGATGCTGGGTAAAACCATACAATGAGCTGTCCAGCCAATACTCCAGAATGTGCGTTTTTTCGGGCGCAAAAAGTGTCAGCATTTTTTCAAACGCCTCCCGGTTGCTGACATTTACTGCGCAATTTTTGTCAGTAAATGCGTGATGGTAACAGCGGAAATAAGGCGCAAACTCCATAAAGACCCGCTCATGCGGCTTGACATGCCGCGGCAGTTCCAGCGAAGTCTGATAAGCCAGATAACAGACCATGCCCTGCGGATCGACTTCCGTTATCCGTTCAGCAATGGCATTGGCGGTAATCAACACCTGATCGGCGGCACTCAAATGCGCACACTTCGGGCAATGGCACCACGCCCGCTGCAGGCGGTCAACGCCCCAGAAAAAGTAACGGTGGGTGCTGCTGGGCAGATCACGGGCCAGCAGCAAAGCATTTTCGACCACCAGCTTCAAAGCCTCGGGATTACTGACGCACCAGTTGCCGTCGGTGATGACCTCCCGCCGCCGGTAATCGGCCGGAAAATATTCCGGATGAGTTTCGGCCAAAGCGTGATCGATCAAATCATGCGAACAATGTATTTCGTATTCATAGTCCAAACCCTGCTCTGCCAACTGCTTGCGGAAAGCGGCGTCGCGCATGAATTTGAGTTCCTTGCGCACATCATGTGCTGCCCCGCCGCCGGAGTGCATTCCCAGCGTATTCAAGTTGGCAGCGGCCAGTTTTTCCACCCAGTTTACACCTTCAAAGTCCGATGGCACCAGTACGATGCCTTTATGAGTCAAATTATTCATAATCAACTACTCTTTCAGGTTTTTCAAAATAAAATATTCTGCAAACATCTTTGCTTCGATATCTTCCGAATTTTGCATCTGCTGCAGCAGTTTCCGGTAAACTTTTCTGTCACCAATAAATTTGTACGCTGCCAGCAGACTTTCCCGATGATTTTCATGCAGTTTTACATCCGCTTTTGCCCAGACCAGTTGACGATGCGCCAGCAAAATAACCGCTGCCGTTGTCCGGTGTTCAGCTTTGGGGAATTTATAACGCAATTTCTGCAGCTGCGCTAACAGCTCCGGCGGCAATTCCCGGTATTGACTCAATACATACAACAATACTGAGCTGTAAACTTTGTGGTTTTGATGCTGTTCCAACAGTTCATTGAGCTTAAAAAACGCCTGATCATCCACCAATCCCAGCAACGCAGCAGCGTAGATCTGCAAAGCAGCCGGACTATCGGATCTACTGATAAACTTCCGCAGCAGTTTCTGTTCAATTGCACTGCATTTATATTGCAGTTTGAACAACGTTTCCACAGCGTGGATGCGGTCGCCGGGAGTTTCCGGCGCAAACGCCGCCGCTTTAAGCTGCGCAATAAGCTTATCATATCCGGCCTGATCCTGATACTGCCGGGCTTGCAAAGCCCTGACCCGCCAAATGCCGATGCGCTGGATGGGCACTTGCTCCAAAGCCTGCTGCCGCTGCAGAAAACTCTGCACTGCAGCCGGAGCAAGCTGCAGTTCGATCAAATACTCCGCAGCGTGGATCTGGCTCCAAAAACGTGGATGTTCCAAAGCCCTGACCAGAATTTGCGCCTGATTTTCCGCTCCCGGCAGCATAAATAAACAGCTCAGCAGCAATAAGCATATACTCTTGCACTTCATAAAACTTTACTCGTGCTGCGTTGCAAGACGGAATATGTTTGCTTCCTGCCCGTCAGAACTTGGCAATGGGCTTGAGGTTGAAGCCCATATCTTCCAGTTTTCCGTGCAGCTCTTTGTAGCCGTTGAACAAAAAGATATAATCCGCTCCGCCGACAAAGAAGCGGTAGCCCATTTCCTGAAAATGCGGAATGCGATCCAATCCGCAGGAAAGCCCGGCAGTTTTGTTGTATTTTTTGCAGGCGGCGGCCACTCTTTCATACACTTCGATCATCTTGGGATGCTCAAACTGACCGGCGATCCCCAGATTCAGCGAGAGGTCAGCCGGGCCGACAAAGACCACATCCACACCGTCAATAGCGGCGATCTCTTCGATATAGGGGAGCGTTTCGGGGTCTTCGATCTGCACGATGAGGAAATTTTCTGCATTGGTGCGCTTGAGGTATTCCGGATAAGGTATCAAGCCGAAGCGGGCCTCGGCATTAACGCCGTCCACACCGCGGGCACCTTCGGGATAAAACTTCATATCACGCACGATCTGGCGCACTTCCTCCGGCCCGCTGGCCCGGGGGATCATGATGCCTTTGGCACCGAATTCCAAAACGTGCAGCATGGGCATGTAGTTGGCCGGTTTGATGCGGATGACTGCATCCATACCGCTGAGGCGGCAGGCCCGGATGATCGAATCCATTTTAGACGGATCAATACCGATATGCTCGTTGCAGATCCACACGCAGTCAAAGCCCAGCAGCCCGACCATTTCATAAATCGCCGGATCCTGATAGGCAACCTTTACCATCATTACAGATTCACCGGCCTTGAGTTTTTCCTTGGTAGTCATATAAAAAATTCCTTATGTAAATTATTTTTGATCAACGTCTTTATAAAAGTCCTTGCCTTTATCGGTCTTATCTTTGTAATACTTTTTGGGCGTGGCAAGATAGGTTTCCACATGCATATCAGCATAGAGAATATTGTAACTGCCATCCGGGTGGCCCGCCAAACGCTCATTGGCATAAAAACAGCCGTAATCATGCACCAAAGCCCGCACCCCTTTGGCATTGCCGCTGGGATTGAATTTGACCTTGACCTGACAATCGCTGAAAGATTTTTTATCCAAAAACGTCCAACAGCCATTGATCGAATCATCGGTCTGACGGAATACGCCATCGACCATTTCCCAGTTGCCGCTGTGCTTCACCCCAACCGGCTAACCATCAGACAAAAAACCATACTTGGAAAAGTCATCTTTGAAATTCCCTGCAGTTGTGTTGGCCGATACCATCGGAATAATGGCGGCACAACACAGTATTGTTAAATTTTTTTTATATTATACTGTACTTTCATAAATATTTTGTCGATTGGCTATTTATTCTTTTGTATAAATGCGATGATCTTTTCTTCCCGGCCATTAACTATCTTGTTAGCGTGCCAAACTTTGGGCACTATGATCAGTTCTGCTTGTTTGCCACCGGCCTTTTTGATGGCCTCGTACAATTTCTGTGATTGTTCAGGTTTGACTAAAGTGTCGGTTCCGCCGTGAATGATCATCATGGGGATATTCTTTAATACGCCAACGTAATTCAGCGGATTGCG
Source organism: Lentisphaerota bacterium (assembly GCA_015061575.1). Lineage (GTDB taxonomy): Bacteria > Verrucomicrobiota > Lentisphaeria > Victivallales > Victivallaceae > SIG78. The sequence goes on along the minus strand of SUWF01000049.1, from coordinate 6,783 downwards.
CGACTCATAAAAAGGCTTTTTCTGATCATAGTAGCCGCCGTAGGCAGCTTTGATGCTTTCTTTGTATTGGCCCTGACTGAATGACGGCAAATCGGTCGGTCCGAAAAAGTCAGTGATCGAAATAACCCGTTCGGCATTTCTGCCGGCATAAACCAAAGCTGCCATACCGCCCATGGAACAGCCTATAACATGAAAACGGCTTAAATTTATTTTCAGTTTGGCGGATAAAAATGACAACATTTCATCTATATCTTTTTCTGCTTTGGCATTGAACCAGGTAGCCACCAGCGGCGGCACAGCTACTATAAAGCCATTGTCGGAACAAAGTTTGCGGAACTTGGCAAATTCCGGCGTACCAAAATTGCCGGGAGTTCCGGCGGCACTGCCACGGCCATGTAAAAACATAATAAATTTATACGGTTTGCCTGCCTGGAAATTTTCCGGCAGAAACAAATACGCTTTTTTCCCCTTGCCAAAAGTAAATGTACCGGTTTTCAGATCCGATGCATTGACATGCAAACTCACTATGCTGAAAAGCATTAACAGCAGAATAAAAAGATATTTCTTCATAAATTCTCAGTTCCCTGGTCAACAAATTTTATAAAATCCGGAAGTTTATTTTTTCCGGCATCCTTGAATTGATCTTTTTGACATTGAACATTTTCTACGTGCAGATCACCATACAGCACATTGTAACTGTTGCCGCCGTGTCCTATAGGACGTGCATCTGTGTAATAGCATCCGTGATCCCAGACCAATGCCCGGGTTACGCCGTTGTCCATCAAACTGGTGATTTTCTGGGGGCATTTGGATTCAGCATAGATATTATTTTCGCCGTCGTATGCATTAGAGCTGCGAAACAGATACCCGATAGCCATATTAGTTTTTTTATGCTTCATGCCCCACGAGGGTTCCTCGTATTCACCCACTTTGCTGCTGCCCATGGCATTGGGGCAGTAAAATACTCTTGCTGTCTGATCATCAATATAACCATTCAAATACAAAAGTCCGGGACCATTGTATCCGTTCTTGGTATTAGAGCCGTTGCGGATAACATCGGTAGCCAACCCGGTCCAGGGACTTACATCATACACAAATGGTATGTAATCGTTGTTATCCACCGAGTAAGTGGCATAATGCACACCGATTTGTTTGAGATTGCTGATACAGTTGGCACTGCGGGCGCGTTCGCGGGCTGCCGAAAGTGCCGGCAGCAGCATCGCCGCTAAAATGGCAATGATAGCGATTACGACCAGAAGTTCAATCAGCGTAAAAGAAGTTTGTTTTTTCATTTGTTTTTCCCTTTTTTAAGCTTTATAGATTATTTGCTCAGATTTTTCAATACTTCTGTTGACAATATTGCGCACTGGGCCTGCGGCACAAACGGCAAAAGCCCGCTGCCCACGGCGTAACTGACAATAGCCACACTGCCGTCGGCCAGCTGTACAACAGATGGGTATCCGCTGTCGGTATTGGCACTGTCCCAAGAGATAAAAGCGGTATTCTCAGCTTTCCAACTTGCGCCTTTATCTTTGCTGATCAACACCTTGATCCCGTAAGGCCGTTTGCGGCTGCCCACGGCGGCCAGCAATTTGCCATCGGCCAGTTTAATGATCGAAGCCGGATGGATGCCGCTTGCTGTAAACTGCTCCGGCTTGCTCCAGCTCTTGCCGTTGTCGGTGCTGCGCAGCAGAAAAACCCCTTCGTTCTGACGGATAAGTGCCAGCAGCTCATTGGGGGCAACCTCCACAAACGCAGTTTCGCTGCCGCGGGCGATCACTTGCGGTGCCTGCCAGGTTTTGCCGCCATCTGTGGAGCGGATAAAACCGCCGCCTTTCCAATACCACGGCACAATAATATCGCCATTGCTCAGCACGATGCCCTGACCGTAAGCACTCTGATTGGGGTGATTATCAAACTTGATCGCCCGTTTGGGGCTCCAGCTCTTGCCGCCATCGGCGGACTCGGTTATAAAAAGATCGTAAGTGCCGTATTTAACGTTGAATGTGCCTTCCGCATTATAAGCACTGGATTCGGAATAGACCACGGCGATTTTTCCGTCTTTGGTCACATACGCCGCCGGATTGCGATCATCCCACTTGCTGTTGGCAATCACCGTGGGTTTGCTCCAGGTTTTGCCGCCATCTTCGCTGGTGATCCAATCCAGCCGTCCCGTAATGCCCACATGACCTGCGCCGGCCCGGATCACTGCGCCCAGCTTCTGGCCGCCCAGATGCACCAATACCGGAAAATATCCGCAAGTTTTATTGGCCAGCACCCGGGGAACCTGTATCCGGGGCGTCTTTTTATCTTCGGCAGTATCCTGCGTCATAACAAATTTGGAGTCATCGGCCGCCTGACCGCTGACCGCAAAATCATCAAAAGCCAACATGCCCATGCCCGAACGCAGTCCGACCCGACCGGCTTTAAATGTGCCATCTTCCTTTTCAAAAATCAACCGGCCATCCAGCTTGACCGTAATCTTTTTGCCGATGGCCGAAACTTCTGCATCGTGCCACACATCCGCAGCGATTTTTATATCTTTTGCCCGATGCACCACCAGCCAGGACTTACTTTTGGTGCGTCTGGCCAGCACGATTTGCGAATTGCGGCAGTCAAAGTGGATCCAGTAAAAATTAAAACAGTCTTTAGCCCGGAAAACCACCCCGGCCGCCCGTACCAGCCGTTTGCTGCCGGCGGGCTTGAACCGCACCTTGATCGTGCAATCGCTGTAGGATCTGCCATCCAGAAAGATCAAACCGCCATTGAACATCTGATCCAGCTGGCGCACTACGCCATTGCCAAACTCCCAGCGTCCGCTGCAGATCGCCCAATTCGGGGAGCCGTCGGCCATCACCGGATATTTGTCAAAATTATCCTGAAAATCCGCCGCCCCGGCCAGCACTCCAGCTGAAATGCCCAGCAGAATTGCAATTTTTTTTAACATAAGCCCTCCTGTTTACACAACCAATATTCAACTGAAATTTTTCACCATCAAATATCTTCCACCGGAGAATCATCCAGCATACTCTGTTTGATCAACTTGTTTCCCCAGACCACCAGCTTGCGGCTGCCGGTGGATCTGGCAAAAAGTCCGGCTATGGAACCGATGATAAACACACTGAACGGTGCCAGCACCGCAAACCACAAAAAGCTCATACGTTCGCCCGGAGCTTTCAGCAAAAAGTGGAAGATCGCAAAGTAAAACGTTATGATCAATGCCCCGATAAAACCAATGACCGCCGAAGTGCTGTTGGCTTTGAAGTTCAACAGGCCCAGCGAGAAGATCCCCAGCAGCAAACCGCTGAAAATTCCCAGACAGGTGTTGGATATTTCCAAGAGCGGCACATCAAACTTATTGCAGATCACAGCAATACCGATCCCCAGACCGACTGCCAGAAATCCCCAGCACAAAGTCAGGATCTTGGAGACCAGCAAATAGTGTGCTTCCGGCTTATTGAGCACCAACGCCCGCTGATAAATATCTTTGAGCGTAACAGTCGCCAGACTGTTCAGCACCGATACGATCGTGGACATGACCGCCGCCAGCAGCCCGGCCACGATCAAACCACGCAAACCAACCGGCATAATGTGGGTCACAAAGTAAGTATAAACTTTATCGCCCTTGCCCAACTCAGCGATCGGCGTACCCTGCCCCAGGATCCGCACATAAGCCAGCAGCCCCAACCCGGCAATGTAAAACAGAAAAACCACCGGCCAGCCGCCCAGCGTCTGCCAGATCGACGCCTTGAACACCGTCTTGAGATCCTTGCAGGACAAGCAAAGCTGCAAATTAACTTGATCCGTAGCCGGCGATATGCAGTGCGGGATCGCCGCAATCAGCCACGCCCAAACGGTGATGCGCTGCGAAAAATCCCAATCCCAGAAACCGCTGTTCCAGCCGATATTGAACCCATGACGGGTTTCCACAGTAGTATTCCAAATATCCGCCGCCCCGTTCGGCAGCTTTAGCCAAATAAACACAATGATCGCCAGCACCCCGCCGACCAGCACCACAAATTGCGCCACATCCGTCCAGATAACCCCTTTCAAACCGCCGAAAGCCGCATAAATCAATCCGGCCACCCCCACCAGAGAGATCGAAAATGCCATGCTCCAGCCCAAAGCCGGCTCCAACATCAGCGCAGTAGCATACAAAGCCACCCCCAGATAAACACATTTGGTGACCAGAAAGATCGAACTGCCCAAAATCCGGATCTTGACCGAAAAACGCTTTTCCAGATACTCATAGGCTGTCCAAAGTTTCAACTTATAAAAAAGCTTCAGAAACACCATCAATGCCACCGGCAGCGGCAGGGCCAGAAAAAACATGGCAATAAACATAGTCGTACCATAATTGTACGCTTCGCCGGGGATCGCAACGTAGCTGATCGACGAAAAAAACGCCGCAAACATGCTTATGGCGATCGGCCACCACTTCATGCTGCGTCCGGCCAGCAGAAAATCCTCCGTATTTTTCTGGCGGCGGCCCTGCCAAAGCCCCAAAAAAATGATACCGGCCAGATAAATAATGATCACCAGATTATCAACCCATGTGAGTCCTGATTCCATAATTTTTTGCTGCTCCTTAGCTTACAATAAAAATTTTTTGATCAAATCCTTATCAGTAATTATATCAAACTTTTCAAAAAAGTCAAGTCCCCATCCGATCAAATATACGTTTTTTTATTAAAAAAAGCGGTCAAAAGTTGACAAAATGCAAAAATAAGTTATATTTAAGCCAAAGAAAATATAACAGGATCAGTAAAACAGCAATGACAGGACAGGCCATCAAATTCAACAGTCAAACCTCCAGTTTGAGTGATGAAGTATACAAAGCGTTATGCGCAGATATCGCCAACGGTATTTTCAAGCCCGGCGACCGGTTGGGGATCGAAAAGATCGCCCGTATGAAGGGGGTTTCGCACATGCCGGTGCGTGAGGCACTGCAGCGCATGGAGCGGGACGGCTTGGCCGCCAAACATCTGAATTGCGGTTTCCGGGTAAAAAATCTCTCGCCCCGGGAGGGTCAGGAGATCTGGGCGATCAGAATCGCGCTGGAAACGCTGGCCGTGCGCTGGCTGATGATGCATACTTGCAAACTCCCCAAAAAACTGATCAGCGACTTGCGTGAAAGCTGCGAACAATACCGGCAATGCCAGCACATCCGGGAGCTTTATGTACTGGATCTGAAGTTTCACAATATAATCATAGACAACTGCGGGGCACCGCAGCTGCAGGATATTTTAAGCCGCCGGATGATTCTGCTCAACAGTTTTTATCTATCCAACTCGCTGACCGAGCTGCCGACATTATCCTCCATTGAGCGGTGCTACAAAGAACACATGCACCTGATCGACTGCATAGCCTCCGGCGATGCCGAAGGTGCCGAAAAAGCCATGCGAGATCACCTGGAACTGGCCAACGATGTACTGCTGAAAAACTTCAGTATCAACGAATAATCAAGCTTGTACAAATGTTGACATTAGGATATTTGCCAATGGTTCCAGCGTGCTATCCGGCATTAACCATATACATTTATTCATCCGGAGAACAGTACCCGGCGGAGAGTATTTTCCGGAACTATTTACAAAAAAAGTAGTTTTAAGATTTGTTTTTTCCTCAAATCGTGCTATATTTATGTATTGCTTGTATAAGCGGAGAGCTGGTCGAGTGGTCGAAGGCGCCGCATTGGAAATGCGGTGTACTGCAAGGTACCGAGGGTTCGAATCCCTCGCTCTCCGCCATCTTTATTTTAAAGCGGGCGAACAAAAATCACGGCATAAAGCAAAGAGCAAAATTGCAAGCAAGACTTGCATTTTGCTCTTTTTCTTTATGCACGGTACGCTCTCGCGGGAAATCCCCGCAAGAGCGTGTGATTTTTTAAGGGGTTGCCTTCCGCTGCTCACCGTAAACGGCTACGCTGCTCAGGCTCGCGGCACCTGACGGTACTCGCGTCGAATCCCTCGCTCCTTGTCCCGCCGTAGCTTTTTGCGAAGGCGGATCCGCCATTTTTGTGCTTAAATTCGACGTTGAGGTACCAAACGGTACCATTTCGGTTGTTCAATCGCTTAAAAACAGATAATTTTCAGCTATATCCAGGAATCAATTATGGAAAACGATATGGCTATATCCAAGATCAAACTCAAGATCGGTACTGTTTATCAGAAAGAACCCAATGGTATTTATTACTTCCGTTATCAAGGTTATAATTATAATCTGCTTCCTGGCAGGGAATAGATACACATTCCGGTAATTTGTATTTGTCGCCAATCTTTTCCGCCAACCTGATAAAAGCCGGAAAGCGTTCGCTGGTGCAATTAGCCTCGATAAGCAAAGCAGCTTTAGCTTCCAAGCAAATCTCATCGCGTTTTTTCTGATCTTCCGGAATATCATCAATCCACTGAAAATTCTGAAAAAGATCCTTCAATTCATCATAACTGACTGGCATAAGCAACCTCCATAAAAATCAATGCTGATAATTTTCTTGCCCAAAACAGTTTACCACTTTATCCACTTTTTTGAGCTTCAAGCATTTCTGCCATCAACTCGTTTACAGTTTCTTTATTATTCCCCGGAAGTCCCTCAAATGCTCCATTGAGTAATTTAAATGGTGACAAAATTTTTCAAGAACTTTGAAAATGTCTCTATTAGCTTGAAATAACTTTTGCATATTTGATATATTGGTAATGTTCTATTAAAACATTCAGATCATACCCGGCAGCTTCAATATCATCTCTTGGAATGAAAAATCCTTCTGTACGGAACTCTCCGCCGGATTTT
>SUWF01000048.1 GCA_015061575.1 Lentisphaerota bacterium | reverse complement strand
CTTATAAGTCTTATAAATAAGCGCATGTCTACAATGATAGCGGCGGCGATTTCGCCGCCGGGTCCGTTATCGTCTGTTATTGTCCGTTATTGTCCGTACTACTTGGCGCGCAAAACAGGCGTTGGCCCTACAACTGCACTCCGCCAGCAGCGAGTGCGATACTGTAGCCCCCCGACTGGCTTGTCCGCCGTAGCCTCGTGTGGAGGTGGATCCTCCGCATCTGGCGCAGGAGGATCGCCGCCAACTATTTTTGAGCATTTTTAACTGGGCAACATGTAAAAAATTCAATAAAAATTGGCAAAAAACTTGCTTTATTGCGGTATTTGGTTATATTTTTTTCTGAGGTCGATTATCTCGCTTTTTTGAGAAAGGTAAAAATTATGTTTATTGACATTCACACTCATATTACTTATGAGGGTTTTCCGGAACTGGCTCATGGTATTTTGGGGCGCCCGCCGTTCACCGTTGATGTACTGCTCAAACGCATGGATATGGAAGGTATCGACAAGTCGGTCGTGCTGCCGCTGGTCAATCCCGAAGTCCTTGACCGCTACGGATGTGCCGGTAATCAGGAAGTGATCAACGCCTGCAAAAAACATGCTGACCGTTTGATCCCGTTCTGCGCCGTAGACCCCCGTTCCATGCTGATTTTCGGCGCCAAAGGCACTCCGGGGTGTATGTATAATCTGCTCAAGATCTATCAGGATCTGGGCTGCAAAGGTATTGGTGAAGTCTGTGGCTCCATTCCGATCGATGATGACCGCTATGGCGTGATCTATGAAGCCGCCGGCGAATTGAATATGCCGTTGATTTTCCACATCCAGCGGCCGGGCGGACATACTTACGGCGCAGTGGATGAATTTCACCTGACCGGTTTTGAAAAAATGCTCCAAAAGTATCCTCAGACCACCTTTATCGGACACTCCATGGCGTTTTGGAGTGAAATTTCCGGTGACGTAGTCGAAGCTGACCGTGAAAAATATCTCAAAGGAGCTTATCAAACCAAGGGCCGTTTGTGGGAACTTTTTGAAAAATATCCCAATCTGGGCGGCGATATTTCGGCCGGCAGCGGAGCTTTTGCGCTGAGCTGCGATCCGGATCATGGGGCTGAATTTATGAATAAGTTTCAGGATCAGCTCTTCTTCGGCACTGACCGCTTCAGCTCGATCGATGAACCGATCCCGCCGCAGAAACCGCTGATGGATCAGTGGAAAGCTGAAGGACGGATCTCCAGCGATGTTTATGAAAAAATTTCGCATCTCAATGCAGAAAAACTTTTGAACCTTTAACATATTTATTGAAAGGACTGATAAAATGTCTGAACTCAAAGTCGGTATGATCGGTTTGGATACTTCGCATGTATCCGCATTTGTTCAATTGCTCAATGATCCCAGCAATGAATTTCATGTTCCGGGCGTGCGCATTGTCAAGGCGTTCCCCGGCGGCAGCGCCAAATTCAGTTTGAGCGCCAACCGGGTGGAAGGCTTTACCAATGAGTTGAAAGAAGCCGGTATTGAAATCGTTGATTCGCTCGAAGCTCTGGCCGGTCTGGATGCTTATTTTCTGGAAAGCGTCGATGGCGACCAGCATTTGGAACAATTCAAAGTGCTGGCCAACTTCGGCAAGCCCGTTTACATCGACAAACCCCTGGCCTGCAGCTATGCCGAAGCCAAGGAGATCGTCGAGCTGGCCAAAGCTAAGAATGTGCCGCTGATGAGCTGCTCCAGCATCCGCTACGCATTGGGCATCAACGACCTCAAAAAAGAAGAAGATACTGAGATCTTTGCCTGTCAGGCGTTCGGTCCCATGAATCTCCTGGATGACTATCGCGATTATTTCTGGTACGGCATCCACTCCACGGAAATCGTCTTTGCCATGCTGGGCAAAGGCTGCGAATCCGTGCAGGTGATCCCCACCAAGCACGCTGATTTGCTGCTGGGCAAGTGGGCCGACGGCAAAGTCGGTTCCATCCTCGGCAACCGCAATGGTGTCTGGGAATTTGGCTGCACCATCACCACCAATACCCACCAGCGTCAGGCCATCGCCTCCGGAGCAGTTCCCTATTACTCCATGCTGCTCAAGGAAGTGGTTCCCTTCTTCCAGACCGGCAAGAGCCCGCTGGATATTGAAGAAACGCTCGACATCATTGCGTTCCTCGAAGCTGCCAGCCGCAGCCGGGCCGCCAACGGCGCCGAAATCAAGATCGCTGATCTCTGATATCTGAGCAAGTACCGTTCATAGCTCCCGTAATGAGCGGTAAAAAATATTATCGGGCAGTTGCAAAGCTTTATTTTGCCGCTGCCCGTTTTTTGCTGCTGTGAAAGCGATGATGTACTGACTTGATTATTTTTTATTTTCCGGCAAAAAAGCTTTGGCAGTTGCATTTTTTTTTATCTGGTGTATCTTATAGTACAACATATAAGGAGCAGTGATTGCTATGAATAAATATGACTATTTGATCAACACCCACGACCTCAAAAGCTTGAGCGATTGGGGACCGTTTGCCCGTGATCTCTATGCCTTGAGTCACATCGCCGACCGGAAACGGGGAGTTAAATTTGACTTTTTCTTTGTCCCGGGGATACATCGCAGAATGTTTTATCCGCCGGAAACCTTGCGTGAATGTGATTGTTCGCCTTATGAAGCGGCGCCGGATCTGAGTTATTTTTCGTTCCGGCAGCAGCTGGAAGGGCAGGATGTTTTCTACAGTGATTCAGCCTATGCCAATATCGGCAAAGATCTCTGGCTGGGGCGTTGCGAGTTTGTCAATCTGACCAACGAACTGCGGGCGACTTCCCTTTTGGCCTATACCCGTTTGGCGCCCCGTCCGGACGTGGTGCCGTTTTTGCCGGAACAAGCCCGTTTTATCGACGCTCTGGACTATAAAAATATAGCTTACAGCTACCAGCGTTATGACCATAATCTGACCTTTGCCGGCGGCCGCCGCGGCGAACAGAATTATCCCGGCACCGTCAACAACCGCTGCGTTGGACAGCCGTTTTACGATAAAAAGCTGCCCTGTTTTGCTGCCAAGGCTGGCGACCGCATAACTTATGAGTTCACGGCACAGCCAACAGATGCGATGATTTTTGGGCGCATCCGGGTCGAAGCCGGCGAAAAAGTTGCGTTGGAAGTGCTGGTCAATGGTCAAAAAATGCCGCTTGAGCTGACGGGCAGCGGCGAGTTTGAAGTCGTGAAACTTTATCGGGGCGCCCTCTCCGGCAACATCACGCTGGAACTGGTCAGTGCAGCGGACGGCAGCGGTATCATGATCGATGGTCTGGTGATCGGCAATTCTGAACTGCAGTCCAATCAGATCAAGTTTGCGCCGTTGGGCCGGGCACTTAATCCGGTGGTCGCTCCCGGTACGCTGGAAAATACCCACACGGTGACCGCTGAAGGTCTGCAGCACAGCTATTGCGTATGGTGGAGCAAAACCGCTTCGGCCGAACGTGACTACTGGGTGCCGGAGCTGCCCAAGTTCATGAACTACGCATACGGCTTGCGCAACACTTACTTTAGGCAGTACAAAGACTTGGGCGATGAATACTGCCACGACGTCTATATTCTGCCCATAGAAATACCATCGCAGGGACGTCAGGTAGTTTACACGCTTTACAGCATGGGTGCTGACACCGCTGCCGCCACTGCGATAATCGAACAGCTCGATAAGTCGCCGGAAGCTTTGGAAAAACTCTATCAAGCGGCCCGTAAGCGGGCGAGTATCCCCAACGGCAGTCCCGCCGGAAAAGCCTATGAATTCAGCCAGCAGCTGATGGCGGCCACGGCGTTGACCAATATCAATTTCCCGATCAGCAAACAGGGCTGCAACATCCGCCATCATGTGCCGGATAAATATTACAACAGTCTTTACAGCTGGGACTCCGGATTTATCGGGCTGGGATTTCTGGAACTGGATAAGACCCGGGCGATCGAAAATCTCAACGTCTATGTAACCGAACCGGAAGATGAAGAAAACGCCTTTTTGCTGTATGGCACTCCAATGCCGGTACAGGCCTATTTGTATGCCGAAATCTGGAACCGCCATCAAGATCGGGATATGCTGGAGTTCTTCTATCCACGGCTGCTTAAATTCTATAAATTTATTGCCGGACATGTACCAACATCCACCTATCGGGCGGCCAAAAGTGATTTGCTCAGCTCCTGGGATTACTTCTACAATTCCGGCGGCTGGGACGATTATCCGCCGCAGTGGTATGTTTATAAATTCAAAAAATATCAATGCACTCCGGTGGTGACGACCGCTCATGCCATCCGCTTTGCCAAGATCTTATTGCAGGCGGCCACTGAATTGGGGATCACCGGAGATCTGGAATTGCTCAATAGTGATATTGCGGCATTTACCAAAGCGCTGCAAACTTATAGCTGGAGCGAAAAAGACGCCATTTTCAGCTACGTCGAACATGACGAACAAGGCAATCCGCTGGGCCACTGGCTGCACCCGGAAAGCCAGACCAACTACAACTTCGGCATGGATGGAACCAGTCCGCTGGTGGCGGGAGTCTGCACCAGTGATCAGCGCGAAAAACTCTTCCAACGCATGAGCGATCCAGAGCACATGTGGACCGAAATCGGTATATCCACTGTGGATAAGCAAGCCGCTTACTACCGCACCGACGGCTACTGGAATGGCTGCGTCTGGATGCCGCATCAGTGGTTCTTCTGGAAAGCTGCGCTGAACGAAAACCGTACCGAGTTTGCCCGGCGGATCGCCGAAACAGCGCTCAAACTCTGGAAAAATGAAGTCGATCAATCACGTTACTGTTTTGAACATTTCTCGGTCAGCAGTCACCGGGGGGCCGGATGCTGCCACTTTGGCGGACTCTCGTCGCCGGTGCTGAACTGGTATGGAGCATACTTTGCCAAACAGCGGATGACCAGTGGTTATGATTGCTGGATCCGCAGCTTGCAGTGCAGCGATGACCGGGCCGAAGCTGAATTGCGCATCAGCGGCAACAGCGGCGATTTTATCACTGTGCTGTATGTCGCCGGCGATGGCAATTTCCAGGCCACTTACAACGGTCAGGCAGTCGATTGTGCCGTAGGTGTGGCTGGCTGTCTGGAAATAACACTGCCCAAAAACAGCAGCGGCAAGTTATTGATCAGCCGTAAGTAAAAAACGCTATGAGTGTCAATAAACGTCATATCGATATGAGCAGCGGGCCGCTTACCGGCAAAATAATCCGGTATGCTATCCCGCTGGTTCTGACCTATTTGCTGCAGCTGGCGTTCCATGCAGCCGATATGGTCGTTATTGGCCGCTGGGGGTCGCCGCTATCTTTGGCGGCCATCGGCGCAACGGTTCCACTGGCAGGACTGTTGATCAATGTGATGACCGGGATCTCTACCGGAGCAAATGTGCTGGCGGCCCAATATTTCGGCGCCCGCAACAGCCGGGCCATGACCCGTTTGGTGCATACGGCGATTGCTTTATCCATTGCCGGAGGATTACTGGTGGCGGTGCTGGGTATATCGCTGAGCAAATTCATGGTGCAGGCTACGGATGTACCGCTGGAGTCGCAGAGCCGTTCGATAACTTATATGGTTATTTGTTTTCTGGGGGTACCCTGCCAGATATTGTATAATTTTGGCTGCGCTATTTTGCGGGCGGTCGGCGATACCCGCAGTCCGCTGAGCTTTCTCATCTATGCCGGAGTATTGAACGTTGTATTGAACATGTTCTTTGTGATCGTCTGCGGCATGGATGTGGCGGGGGTGGCCGGTGCTACAGTTATCTCGCAATTTCTTTCGGCATATTTAGTAATCAAGCGGCTGCAGAACAACCGTGGAGCCACCCGGTTGATCCTGACCCGGCTGCGGATCGATTGGGAGAGCTTGCGCAATATCCTTAAACTGGGAGTTCCGGCCGGATTACAATCGGGGTGTTTTTCGATTTCCAACATCGCTATTCAAGGCGGCATCAACACCTTTGGTGTGGCGGCAGTCGCCGGAATGACTGCCGGATACAACGTGGAAATGCTGCTTTATGCGTTAGTTTTTGCCATGCATCACACCACTATTGCAGTAGTCGGACAGAACTACGGAGCCCAAAAATATCAGCGGCTGATCCATGCTATTTATGTATGTATAGGCGGCGCTGCAGTAATAACGCTGGTAAGCGGAATGTTGTTTTACTATTTCTCGCCGCAGCTTATTGGCATATTCAACACCGATCCGGAGGTCATCAAATTTGGAGTAATGCGGGCCAGAGAGATGTTTACGCTCTACTTTCTGCTGGCTTTCATGGATACTTCCAGCGGAGCGCTCCGCGGTTTGGGCAGCTCGCTGCTGCCGGCGCTTTCGACTTTGCTGGGCACTTGCGGCTTGCGCATATTGTGGGTAAAATATGTATTTCCGCACTATCACAGCATGGAAGGATTGCTTTTAACTTATCCGCTTTCCTGGCTGCTGGTGGCGGTGGTCAATATAGTGTTTCTCTGCTATATTTGCAAACACTTGAGCTTCCATTCGCAGAATCAAGTCAAAATCACGCTTTGACTGCGATTGAAAACTTGCTTTTATCCGGTAACGGGTGTATATTTATCCAATACAGAGTATTCTCTGCAAATAAGTTAAACAATATCGGGGATTTTATACATTTATGGCTACATACATGACCAGATGCACACACTGCAGCGAAAAACTGGAAGTCGAAGAAGCTTGGACCGGGCAAAATGCAGTTTGCCCTCGCTGCAATAAAGAGTTTACCATCCAGCCCAAATTGGGTTTGCCGGGCAAAACCAGCAAAGGCGGATCATCGCCGATCACGCAGAATGCTCCGCCGCCGCCGGAAAATGCCGGCAAAGGTTTGCGGCCGCCCAAAAGACGGCGCAGATTTTTTTCCCGCAAGATGGGGTGTTTTTTCACTATTCTGCTGCTGCTCGGCGGGATCGGCGGCGGCGGATATTATCTGTTTTTGGGCATTAAAGAGCATCTGTTTCTGGAGTCCGGATTCTATCTGGCGGAATCTTCGGATAATAATCAGATCCAGATATCCGGTCACGGTTTGTATTTGAAGGCGGAAAAGAATACCGTTTCAGCACCCGAAAAACCGCAGCCCAGCCAGCCTGCGACCTGGGAAGAAAGTCTGGAAAACAGCACACCGGATCAGAAATACGCCGAATGGGTACGCAATAAGGCGCAGAAAGAAAATGTCATCAGCCGGATCTTTACCCGGCAGTACACCGGCACGATCTATCTGCCGGAACAGAATATGATCTGGGGTAAAATGGAAGTCAAAAACGGCAAGGCACATGGCACATTGCGCTTGTACCGTTTCCGCTCCGGGCGGGAAACCATGACTCATGAGTGGACATACAAAAATGGCCGTCTGACCAAATTTATTGAACATCCCCGCAAAGGCAAAGAACGTATTGTCTACATATACTATGATTTTCTGGATCGCTTTACCCATGCAGTTTCGGAAGGCAAGGTTATTGCCAAAGCGCAATACGATAAATTCAGCCAGCTGAAAAATATCGTGATCCAAACTCAGCCATACCGCATCATCCAGTATTATCAAGCCGGACGGCTTATCCGGGAAGAACGCTTCAAAAATAAAGATTTTATCCACGAAGTTCAGTATGAATATGATGCTGACGGCTTTATGGATATCAACAACTGCAAAGTCTACGATGGTAACGGGCGGCCGCTTACAGCTTTGCCCCGTACCCGGATCGCCCCCAGTATTGAAATCTGCAAGATTTTTATGCAGCGCCAGAAATACCGCCGTCCGTTCAGCTTTGCCAATGATATGCCTGACCCGGAAACCCCGACCACCCAGCACAATGCGCCGTCAGATCCCAATCAGAACAGCACATTCAAATCAACCTACGAGCAAAGACCCTCCAGTGTAGCTGAACGCATGGCCCGGCCGGCCACGCATCCATCCAGCGATCCCAACACTGCCGGCAGTCACGCTGCGCCGGTGCCGGAAAAGAAAAAGTAATTTTTGCGGGCAATACAACGTCAGGATCAGCTGCGGCTGCACCTGACGTTTTTTTTGTATTTTCAGCTGAAAAAAAACTCTTTTGAGGTCAAAAGAAAAATCTTACACCTGTTTTTTAAAAAAGTCGAAAAATTTTTCTCATTTATAGTCCTCCAAGTGATAGTCTTACAACTTGAAATTCCCTCTTCCAATGGTATATTAATGGGATTGCATCGCTTGGGATGATTGAATTTAAGAGCTGAAATTTGGGATGAAAAATCAGAGTATAGCCACACTGCCGGAAGTCGGCAAAAAGTTTTCGGGTATGCAGGTATTGTCCTGCTGCGGCCGGGGAGCTTTCGGCATTGTTTATCTGGCGCAAAATCCGTTGGGCGACAAAATTGTTATCAAAGTAATAAGTTCGCCGGTCTGTATTGAGCAGGAACTGGCCGGATTGCGCCACTACATGGCCGTGGCCGGCAAACACCCGTCGCTGTTGAAAATACTGCACATCGGCGAGATGGAAAACGGCTTTTATTATACCATGGAAGCCGCCGACAACTGCGGCGACCCCAACACCGGATATCGTCCGGCCACGCTGCGCAATCTGTTTAAGCTCAAGCGGAAATTTTCGGTGGACGAAGCTATCAGCATCACCCGGGAGCTGCTGGCGGGAGTCAAAGTCATGCATGAAGCCAACCTTATCCACCGGGATATCAAGCCGGATAATATTATTTTTGTCAATGGCCGGGCCAAGCTCAGCGATCCCGGGTTGGTAGTGTCAGTTGGCGAAAAAGCCAGTCTGGCCGGAACAGTCGGCTTTATTCCGCCGGAAGCGATCAACGGCAAGGTAGCGGCGGATAAAAAATTTGATCTCTATGCGTTGGGCAAAGTCTTTTACTGCATGGTCACCGGTATGCCGGCTAAGGAATATCCGGCGCTGCCGCTGGATATGAGAATAGATGTGTGCCGTCGACTCTATCCGCCGCTGACGTGCATGTGCTGTCAGGATCCCCGGAAACGCTTCAAAAATGTGGATGAATTTTTGGAGGGATTGCCTGAAAAAAGTTTGGAACCCAACCTGTTAAGTCAAAAATGGGAAAACTTCAACTCCTGGCGGATCTGCAACCGGGAGACATTCCGGAACTTATTGCTGGCGATCACGCTGCTGGTGCTGGCCGGAGTGTTCATGATGTTCGGGAAACAATGCATCGACCAGTGTTGGACGTTCTATCACCAGGCAGCCATCAAACCTTTTACAACTCTGCAGACCAAGCTTAAAAGCCGTCAGCAACTGCTGGTTATGCAAATCCAACAGTATATGCCGCAAAAATATGCCCAATATGAAAAATTGCAGCAAGCCTTTGCCAACCGCATAGTCAAGGAAAACCCGAAAGCCGCCATCCCGGACGGAAGAAAGCTGCTGAAATTTTTAACTGATATAGCCCGTGAGCGGATGGAAGAAATTCTTAAAACAATGCGTTTCCCGGGTGACACATCGGATAACCAATTTGTCCCCCAGTGGTTGGAGTGTGGCCGTATCCACGGTTTCCTGGCCTCGCCGCTGGCTGATTTTTTATCCGCAGCCGAGCGCAAAAGTTTGCTGAAACGCTTTGACGAAATGTGCAAAAACTATAAACCCAAATATAGAAAAGCATTCCGGATCGGACAAAATTTTATCGATCATAAATTATTCAACCATAATATGATCTATCTTCCGCCCGGGGTAGTAAAAATGCACCACAGCCAGCAAACGATCACCTTGCCGTACTGTTTCTGGATCTGCGACCGGGAACTTACTCACAATCACATCTATACCTTATTAGGCATCCAACCGCAATATTCCCCCTATATGGATACGCCGGTGGAACGAATCGCCTGGAACGACATACTCAACTACTGCTATAAAAAAACCATGACGTTAAAATCACTCAAAATACTGCCGCCCGGCTACATAGTGCGCCCTCCCACGGAAGTGGAGTGGGAGTATGCAGCCAACAACGGCTGGCTGGATACGGTGGACGATAAAAGCAGATATAAGGCGAACTTTGCTGCCCAATCCCGTGGACGTACCTGGCCGGCCGGCACCCATCCGGCCAATAAACTGGGCTTGTATGATATGTTCGGCAATGTGGCCGAAATAGTTTTGCCGCTCCAGTCCCAAATCTCTCCGGATTATCTGGCTGTCCGGGGCGGATCATTTGTCACCTATTCAAGCGACCGCTTTGAACGGTTTTATCTGGGGAAAAATGACAAAAACTTGAATTATGCAGGCGTAAGATTAGTGGCAGCGCCAGGGGATATGGATTTTTTTGACAAGGAGTTCCACCTCAAAAATCAAGATCAGTTTGAGTACAAGAATCAAATTTATGAGCTGTTCAGCAGCTACAGCAATCCGGTAAGCTCCGCCAATGCACGGGCGTTGTGCGATTTAGCCGGCGGGCAGCTTGCGGAGTTTCCGGACTACCAGTCTTATGAACAGATAAAAAATCATATACCAGCAATCGCCAACAATTTAATCATTGTAGGTGCCCAGTGGAACGGCAATAAATTTTATTGGCCAAACAGTCAAATTCCGATCGATAAAAAATTTTTGTTCTCAGAAGAATATTATAACCAATCTGCCCACCCATGCGTCTGGCTGCAGTCAGGCAAGATGCGTTTGGTCAAAAAGCAAATGCGCAACCGGATGTTTATCTGTCAGTGGAGCAAAGCTGAATATAAGCAGCTTGGCAAGCGGCGCCCGTCACAAGAAAAACTGCCGCTGGAGCTGGTGCGTTTCAGCTATAACAACCGCCTGTTCATCCTCTTTGCCAGCACGTTGGAGTTTTATTCCGCCAATCGGCTGTGCGAACTTATGAATGGACGATTGGCAGTGCTGGATTCAATGAAGCTGCTGAGCCTGGCCGCCGAAAAATGTCAAGCTTATAAAGACCACCGTATTCTGCTGGGCGGATATTTCAAATACGGCAAAAATTACTGGATCACCGGAAAAGAAATCAACAGACTGATCCATCTGGATCCCGACCCGGATTTACCAGTCCCCACTACACGCAACCGGATGTTTATCACGCTTAAATCAGGTAGATTGCACAGCAGTCAATCTTCCTGCATGTTTCTTTGTGAATGGAACGAAAGTTCCACTTCCTCGCATTTGCGGTAATCGGCAATCAAACTTTTCAGTTTTTTAAGGCAGCGGAACCGGATCACATAGATATTATTGTGGGATTTACGGGTCACAGCACTTACATCTTCCACGCTGCGGCCCTGCACCACGAGCATATAAAAGACCTGATATGTTTGAGTATCGACCATAGTTTTGAGGTCTTCAAGGGCTTTGGAGAGAATAAAATCCTGCCATTCGGCCATATAAAAACTGTCGATATCCTCCGGATAGGTCAAAAGATCATCATCATTCAGCGGTTCGGCCGTTTTTTTATGGCTGCTGCGGAAAAGTTTGACCGCAGCCAGATTGGTCATTCTGGAAACATAATCCCGGAAACGCCCCCGCTGGGGAGCTGATAAATAACGGTCGATTTTTTTCCAGAAAATCATCATCACTTCGACCATCAAATCGTCACATTCCTCCGGCGTAAGCTGCCGTTGTGCCCCAATGGAACGGATCATATTGGCATACCGCCGGTAAAAATCCTGCCAGGCTTTCTCGTTCCCAGCCTGGATCTGGTGCAAAAAGGAACTGTGTGTAGAACAGGACAATTCTTCACTGTAAGTTGGCGCAGAAACCATCTTCATTATATACTCAAAACCTCCTGCAGCATTATCAAGTCAGTCTTCTTCTGAATTTTAAGTTGAATTACTGTTTGAGTACTAATATAGCATTATCAAAAGAAATATGCAAATTTTCTGCCGACGATCACTGTTCAGTCGGCAGTATTCCTCCCCGGAGCTACAGCTGCGGGCAGGAGTTTTATTCTATATTGCCAGAATTATTTGCACTTTCCATGCGGTTGATCTTACCGGTAAATGTCATCAAAACCACCAGCAGCACAAAGAGTATGACTGTACCGGCCAGCAGCGCATAATCTTCCAGCTGCAGGATCACAAAAATCGCACTGTAAGCACTCAATGCCGCCAGCGCCATACCCAGCGCAGAGCGCCATTTGCGATAGATCAATGCACTGTAAAAGCCCGTCGTACCGGCCAGCACCAGCGTACTTATAATATAAGCCGTTGCAAAGGAAGTATGTTCACTGATTGCCAGCGTCAGCGAGTAAAACAGCACCAGCGACAGCGCCGCAATAAAGTACTGCAAAGGATGCACCCAAACCTTCGTCAGCCGTTCAGCTATCAGCATGGCCATCAAAACAATAATAAACACCAGCAAAGCGTATTCCACCGCCCGGTTGACCTGCAGATAAGTATCCGCCGGTTTGACCAGCGTCACTCCGGCAGAGCGTTCATAATGCGATTCGCCGCAATGGGAATTTTTCTCTGGCTGCTGAAAACTTACTGCCGATCCGATCCAGCTGCCGGGCAGATCCCGGTTAAATTCGCTGACTGACCACTCCGCCGTGAACCCCTTATCGGTAATGTGGCGTTTGACCGGCAAAAACGCTCCGCAGAAACTCGGCGCCGGCCAACAGGAACTCAAATCCAGCAAAGTTTGCCGTCCGGTCATACTGAACAGCAACTCCCGGCAGCCGTTGAGGTCAAAACAAATTTCAAACGAACCATTTTTCTGCCCGCCAAGCGGCAGCGAAAATCCGCTTGGGAAAGGAGCTTTATCGCACAATCCCGGCTCCGGTATCACCGTTTGCCCGGCAAATTTACCGCTGATCGCCGATATGCCCTGCAAATCAGCTATCCCGACGATCAAACGGCTTTTATCCAGCTGCAGCTGCCACTTATCCACCCCTGCCGGGAAAACGATGTTGCCCTGCAGTTTGATCCGGGAGCGGTAAAGCACCACTTCATAAATTCCCCGGTAGCGGATCTCGGGGGTTAATTCGCCGGATATTTTCAAATCCTGCGGCACTGCAAAATAGGTCGAAAATTCCTCCCGGGTAACTTCCCGGCTGCTCTTGCCGTTTTTTTCGGTCTGCGTGATCATCCGGCTGACCGGGATCGCCAGCAGCGGCCCGGAAACTTTCTGCCGGTATCCCCATTTGGACGCAATATCTTTTTCCACCGCCTGCGCCAGATCCAGCCGCCGGTCGATCAGATCATCGACCATCAGAATGGGTATTTGGCAAAGCAGCACCACGATCCCGATCATGATCACCTTGGCCGTAAAGGAATTACGCATCAATCCAGAAACATTCTGCGCCCATGCTGTATCGATTTTAGAATTTCCCAAATTGTTGTAAGTCATAAACAAAGCTCCCTCAAGTTGTGTGTTGCAAAGCAAATCCAAAGTTAAGATAGCACAAATAATTTTTTTTGCAAATTTTCGTTCATATCTATCACGTTCCGGCAACCGTTGCGCTGTTATCTATATATTTAACAGCAAAAAATCCTTCTGGCTATTTGCAATAAAGACGTTGATGATATATTGTTGTTCAACAAATAATAAACGAGTTAAATTCGGGAACGAGATACAATGCAAAAAATATTTTTTCTCTTTTTCGCCGGTTTCATTGCAGCGTCAGCAACGGCGGGCAATCTGATCAAAAACGGCGATTTTGAAAACGGCACCAAATACTTTCAACCTTATCGCGGTAACTGGAAAGAACCCTGTAATCCGCTGCAAATTATCCCTGTCAACGATCCCCAACATGGCCGGATGGCCGCCAGTGTGGAGGCAAAAAACGGCATCCATACTGCCGGTATAAGTTATGCACTCAAACTGCCGGAAAAAGTGCAAACTTATCACATTTCGCTGCAGCTAAAGCTGATAAGTTTGCAAAATGGCTGGGTGCAGTTAAGTTTGCAACGGCTGGTCGATCAAAATGGCCGGAGAAAAATCGTCCCCTTGTGGAGTCAGGTTCCGTTTGCCAGCAAAAAAGGCGACCGCCAGCATGATTGGACTGCGATCAACGAAGATTTTACGCTGCCGCCGGAGTTGCCGCCGGGGCGGGATTTTCTGGTTTTGCGTCTGGCCGGACATCAGGTTGCCGGGCAAGTGTTGTTTGACAATATAAAGCTCGAACCGTTCCAAGCCGCAGCCCCGGCAGCGGCTCCGGCGCGGCAAGGCAATTTGCGGTCTTCCGGAATCAATCTGATCCGTGATCACTGGTCATGCCGTACCACCAGCGACTGCGTACTCATCCAGCAGCAGAACAACACCTTTTCTGCCGAGATCCCCGCCGGAAAAAAAGCGATTTGGAACTACACCGTCTATTCTATTTACGACAATCTGCAGGGCCCGATGCGCTTTTCGTTCCAAAGCCGTTACCGGATCAACGGCGTATTGCGCTGCACGCTCTTTCCGTCGTTAAAAAAACACGATGTCGTACACATTGCCAAGCCGTTGGGCAAACCGGACAGTGAGGGATTTCAAACCTACGCCGTGGAATTTACGCCACTGGAAAAAACCGGGCGCATGGTCATAACGCTGACTTCAGGCAGTCAGAAACGTCCCACAAAAATGCAGGTAAAAAATATCACGTTGGAACGCATGGTGCCAGCTGACGGCAAAGTTTCACTCTACAAAGTGCGCCACGGAAATACGCAGGGTTTGTTTCTTAAAAGCGAAAATGCCTGTTCCAATTTTGAGTTTGAAAATGCCACCACCATTCCGCAAACACTTCCGCTGACCGTCGAAGTTGGTGACTTGTACGGCCGCAAAGTTTACAGCGTAAAAAAACTCCTGAACCTGCCGCCGCAAAGCATCAGCATCCACCCGATAAAATATCCCAAATTTGAACAAGTCGGGTTCTATTCTGTAGCAGCTCAATGGCCGGGAAACGGCCAGATCAACCGTTATCGGGGCGGCTTTGTCACTGTTGATCCGCCGCCGGAAAAACCGGACAGAATGTTTGCTTTTTCGCCGTGGGATGGCAATATAGCATGGCAAAATGCCGATGCGCAAAAACTTATCGGCTGCGGACTTAAAGCGATCACGTTTTTCGGGCGTTTTGTGCAGGACAGCAACTTTGTGGAGCTGGACAAAAGCGTTGCCGCCTACGAAAAACGCAATATGACCGTAGTCGGCACGCTGGTATTGCCCCCCGGACGTTTTCTGCCCAAGTTCAAGCCCGATCCGGAAAAACTTAAACGCAAGGAATTTCCTTATTCCGACGATTATTTTCAGGAAGCGCATAAACGGATCACCGCCCTGGCCAAACACTATAAGGGCCGGATCAAATACTGGATATTGTACGATGAGCTGGATTGCAGCGTGCTGCGCTACTATTACGCCGTCGAACATTATGTCAGATTGGCTAAAGTTGTCAGCGAGGCATTCAAAGCTGTCGATCCGGAAATCATAGTAACCGGCTTAACGGTAACGACTCACGATAATAAAGCAGTTCCCCGTTATCCGATTTTGCGTCAGGTGTGGCCGCAGCTGAAAAATCACCTTGACGGCCTATCGCTGGATGCCTACAGTGCGGGCAACACCTTCGGGCCCAACTGGACACCTCAAGATCCGGTGGCAGGAGAATTCAAAACTATTGTGCAAGCGGGGCACGCCATAGCCAAAGCTGACGGCAAAACCCGTCTTTCCATCCACGAACGCGGTTACGCCCACACCGCCGGATTGCCGATCGATGGAGATCATGCACTTGCCGAAGCCAAAGCCTGGGCTGCTGATTACGTTTTGGCAAAAACCATGCCGGAGCTGGAATTTTTTCTGACCTACACCTGGCGTTGGGGCAACGATGGATTCAACCGTGAGTTTGGCATTATGCGGCACGAAAACGCCACCCCTGCAGCCGCCGTTTTTGCCGCCGCCGCCCGCCGGCTGGCGCACATCAAATATTTGCGCAAGATCACTCTGCAATACAATGCTATTGAGTGTTACGCTTTCAAGCGCAACGCCACAACCGTGATTCCACTGTGGATCAGCAGTAATCCGAGTGATTTCAATATCAGCACCAGTTTCCGCTGTCCGGCGATCCCCGGTCTGAAAACGTATGATTTTCAAGGCAACGAAATCCCGATCAAAACCGCCGGACAAGATATAATCCTCCAGCTGGGAGCCGCCCCGCTCTATCTGGAAAGCGATCTTGCCCCGGAAAAATTTGCCAAACTCATCCAGCAAGGACAATGCGAACTGCCGGAAATCACGGCCGATATGATGCTCTATAGAGCCGATACCGTGCGCAGTTATATAAAAAATCTGACCACGCAGCCGCTGAAAACTCAGTTGGAACTGCTTATCGGCAATCAAAAAGTCACTCAGCAAACGATCCTGCCGCCCAGTGCGATCACACCGGTGGATTTTGCGATCTCCCATCTCAGTACACAAGCTGACCCGGAGTGCCGCTTAACTTGCATAACGCCCGATAAAAAACGCTATCAAACCAACCGCAATCTGGAAAATCTGCCGCTGCGGGAAGTAGTCAATATGCAAGCTTTGGAACAGCAGCCGCCAACCGTTGACATGGATGGGCGCAGCTGTATAAACGATTTGGACAGTGTAGCCAACAAAGTTTGGGCCGACAATAATGATTGCAGTGCCCGGGTGCGTTTGGGCTACAACGACACATATTTGATGCTCAGCGTACAAGTCAGCGATGAATTGCACATAACCCCATGGAACGGCAAAGAGATTTGGAAAGGCGACAGTATTCAATTTGCCTTTGAGTCCGCCCGGGATGCGGTGAAGCGAAAAATGCAGAACCAGATCGGATTTATCCAAAGCGACCGGCTTTATACGGCGGCGCTGGTTGATCAGCAGCCGATATTTTACAACGCTCCGGCCACCGCCGGAAAAAGCGCAGCAATTCCGGAAATTCTCCGTAACGAGGAGCAAAAAATCACCACCTATCGTTTCAGTATACCGTGGACAGAACTGGGAATAAAACCGCACCCGGGAATGGTCATCGGCTTTGCGTTAATGATTGCCGATACTGACTGGGAGAAACGGCAATTCCAATACCGCTTGGAACTGGGTCACGGCATAGACGGAGCCTACCACGATCCCAGCAAACTGCTATCGCTGATCATAGAGTAAAGCAACTATTGTTCCCAAAAGATCCCGCCTGGCGGCGATCCACCTACGCACAAGGCTCCGGCGGACAAGGCGAAGCGATGCCGCAGCCCGGCATCCACCTTCACACGAGGCTACGGCGGACAAGCTATCGGTTTTGGTGTGGTAAGCTGCTGGCGGAGTGCAGTTGTAGGGCGCACGCCTGTTTTGCGCGCTAAGTAGTACTGACAATAACGGACAATAACAGACGATAACGGACCCGGCGGCGAAATCGCCGCCGCTATCATTGTAGACATGCGCTTGTTTATAAGACTTATAAGTCCTATAAGTCCTATAAAAACTACGACAGCGGCCGAACCACTATGGCATTACACGGCCCTCAAAAGACTGGCGGCAATCCACCTACGCACAAGGCTCCGGCGGACAAGGCGAAGCGATGCCGCCGCCCGACATCCACCTTCGCACGAGGCTACGGCGGACAAGCCAGTCGGGGTTCTAACGCTCCGCCCTTGCTGCTGGCGGAGTGCAGTTGTAGGGCGCACGCCTGTTTTGCGCGCCAAGTAGTACGGACAATAACAGACGATAACGGACGATAACGGACCCGGCGGCGAAATCGCCGCCGCTATCATTGTAGACATGCGCTTATTTATAAGACCTATAAGACCTATAAGTCCTATAAAAACTACGACAGCGGATGAACCACTGATGCACTACACGCCCCAAAAATACTGGCGGCGATCCACCTACGCACAAGGCTCCGGCGGACAAGGCGAAGCGATGCCGCCGCCCGACATCCACCTTCGCACGAGGCTACGGCGGACAAGCCAGCCGGGGTTCTACCGTGCTGCTCCGATGGTTGGCCGACCCTGCTTGTCACGGCGTAATAACATGAAGCCGGACGGTAAGAACGGCACGGCCCACTTGCCGAGTAGTATTTCTAAAACCGAGATCGGCCATTTTTATTTTTGCAAAGGCAAAAATAAA
>SUWF01000047.1 GCA_015061575.1 Lentisphaerota bacterium | reverse complement strand
TTTCTGGTGTCTATAGCGGAGAAGAAACACACGTTCCCTTCCCGAACACGGTAGTTAAGAGCTCCAGCGGCGATGGTACTGCTCATATGAGAGTGGGAGAGTAGCACGACGCCAGAAATTTTATTTAGAACCTTCGATTGTTACCGCAGTCGGAGGTTTTTTTTATTTTGCGGTTCTCGCGGCGCATTTTGTGCCTTGCTGCGCTGCTCGCTCGGTCGAGTACGGTCGTACACTCCCTCGCTGTGCGGCTTGCAAAACGCAAACTGCATCCACGATAATCCGCAAAATAGCTGCGATTGCCCGCTTCAACAAAGGGCTTGCCGCTGTCGCGCCAGCCTCGGGCTAACCGCCCCTTTAGAGTGCTTGCCCGGGCTTGCCGCTATCGCGCCCGCCTCGGGCTAACCGCCTTTTGGCGGTTTGCTGGTCACGCCGTAGTAACACGGAGGCGGATGGGTAAACAGCACGCTCGGGAGAAATTTTATTTAGACCTTCGATTGTTACCGCAGTCGGCTTGTCACGGCGTAGTAAAATGAAGCCGGATCAAGTACAGTCGTACGCCAGCATAATTTCGATTAATACAATTAATCTTAAAAATAAAATTAAGCTGTTGATAAATTATTCGGCTGTTTTATTTAATAAATTAAGTGTTTGGTAAAAATTAAATTTATTTTTTACAATTGTCCGTCTGCAAGCATAACGCCGCTGAAGAGTTTATCAACGATCGGGGATGAATTTTATACATTTTCGTAAGGATTTGATAATTTGCGGGGAATTAACTTGACAATTTGCCTTGATACTGTCCATTACGTTTTAGGATTCATGTTTTACTCCTTTGAGTTTGTAACGGAAAGAAAAAAGTAGTATGAATCCTTTTTTTTGTCAATTTTTTTATACAGAAAAAAATTCTCATATCCGTAAGTCTCCATTTTTTACCACGCCTTTAAAAACACACATTTTTTTCTGAAATACGGGAGAAAACTTCAATATTTTTGCGTCCACCATCTCCGGACAACTCTGATCATCGCCGGGATGGTTGAATAAATGGTTGTAAAAATACTGTTGTCCGATGGGGGCTTGACCCTCTTCGGATTTTTTTGTGGTTGGAAAAATGAGGGATCTGGGTTATTTGACAGATGAAAATCTGGTCAAAATGTTCAAAGATGGCGACGAATGGTGTTTTAATGAAATTTATAAACGATACTACAGCAAACTCTTGACCTATGCAATATTTTTGATAAAATCCCGGGAAGATGCTGAAGAAGTTGTTAATGCAACACTATTTAAAGCATTCAAGTATTTAAATAAATTCAGAGGCGAAGCTTGTCTGGCAACGTGGTTATTTCAAATTTTGCGGAATCAGACATCCAGTCTGTATCGCCTGAAACGCAGCAAAGGTGTTTTAGTTACCCAAAGTTTGGAAGTTATAACTCCTGATAATTCATCTTTTATAATGGAGATTATGGACTGTAAGAGTATTCCGGAGAAACTCCTTATAAATCAGGAAATAACAGATAATGTCATCACCGCCATAGATGATTTACCGGAATCAATGAAAGAAACGGCATTTATGTATCTGATCGAAAAACTGCCGCTGAATAAAATCGCTCAAAAACTGGATTGTTCACTGGGAACCATAAGATCAAGAACTTTCAGAATCAGAAAACACATAAAAAAACTTCTGACAGACTTAGAGTAAGTATATCAGCTACGCCAGAAAAGCAGAAGAAGCTGCTCGCTTGCTGAAAAAATCTGCAAGATATTTGCAAAATCTGTTTTTACAGCTACTTTATAGAAAAGTTATGGGATTGCTGAGGTTTTATTTTCAAAAATTTTTTGATTTTTTACGAGCAGGGACGCAAAATGTCCACTTGACAGTGTTATATTATGGGTAAAGTACAAAAATACGAGGTGTTGACGATGAAAAATTTCAAAGAATTGAAGGTGTTAAATCCTGTTGACCAACAGCTTTTTCTGGCGTGTTACAACTTGGATGTTGATAAAGCCGCCGAAGCAATTCTCAATGGAGCGAATGTGAATGCCACAATAGAAGAATACGGTACTTCAAATATCACTCCGTTGCTGTATGCGATTGATCATACCTCTGTATTTACAGCTGATGGTACTGTTGATTTTGCTGTCGAGAAAAAATGTTTTAAGATTTGTCAATTACTGTTGGATAACGGCGCAGATATCAATGCTGTTGCTGTTGAAAAAGACGATGACGGAGAATATTTTTGTAACTGGAGCGCACTTCTGTATGCTTACTACTCTTCTGCCGGAGTCACACGTTTTCTGCTTGAAAATGGAGCGAGAACAGATATAAAATTAGAATACGGTGCAGAAACAATTTTAGATCATATCGCAGGGGATTTGCAATGTTATACTAACGAGCCGGATTTACAAAAAGAATGTTTTGCGGATTACTTGCAGTTATTGGAATTTGGAGCAAAACACTGCTATTTGTTGGAAGAAATCGCCACGTTGCCGACTTTGTCTCCGACCGGGCAACTCATCCGCAACGGCTGTTGGCACTTGAATTGCGAACAAATACAGCAAGCTTTTGATCTCAACTGGAAACCGGAGGAAGATGAAAACTCCCGGATAATGCGAGCCGTAATCAATGATGCGTTGCAGTTTGAGTATCAAAATTATGTCGGCAGCTTGCCAGAACTGGAAAAACGGATGATTGAATGTGTTAAAGTATTGTTGTCTAACGGTATAGATATTAACTCAGACGGAAGTGACGCACTGTATTGGGCAGTTTATAACGGTTTGGTAAATGTAACAGAATTTCTCATCAAAAATGGAGCATCGGCTGCTTTATGTATCTGCGGAGGTTTTATATCTTGCGATGGCGAAAAAACAGAATACACTCTGTTGAATAAATTAAAACATTGGCAAGGGCGTTATAGTGATGAAAACTTCATTCGTCTGGCAGAATTGCTGACGGAAAAAGCGTAAATTCAAGAGGAGTAATATAAAAATGCTGACAAAACCTGATTGTGGTTGGAGTGATTTCAGCCTTGATGGAACATTTGTATACCCATTAAGTTATTTGGACGATATTCCGTTTGAGTGGCTTGACAATGCTATACATGGACTTGAAACATTGAACCCATTTTGCGTCAAAGGATTTATGGAGCCGGGGCGTTTTATTTGCGTTGTAAGTTTCTGGAATTGTCATATTATATGTGAGGATGAAGATAAAGAACCGTTAGACCCCGAAAATACAATACATGAAATTTCTCATACAAGTATGTTGCAATTTTGTCAACAACTTTATGATGACATTTCAGAAAATCTTGACGATTGGGCCTGTTGGTGTTGGGATAATTACGATTCAGAGTTTGATTTTGACACCAATAAAGAAGAATTGATAAAAAAATTAGCGCGATTAAAAGAATTGATTGCTGAAAACAAAGAACATTTCGGCGAAAATCACTGTTTTCTTTGAATCAAGCATCAAATGGTGGAATATTACATTTTGCCGGTTTACCAAACATACTATCGAAAAAAGCCAAATCTTACAAAAAAAGTCCGCAACTTGGCAAAATTTCCAAATTGCGGATGAAAAATTTGATTTTTAATTATTTATTGCTCTTTTGATTTTCCGGCGGTTTATGATCATCCTGATCCGTGGCGGCAAATTCAGAACTCTCTTTATCTTCCTCCAAGACGGGCGGACGTTTGAAGATGCTTGCCAGTTTTTGCAAGGGCTTGGTAAAAAGTATCCGCCCGATAGATTCTTCCGCTTCCTTTTGGGCAATTTCTTCCAAACAATTCTGCCACGCTTGAGCAAAACCGGGCGCTTTTTTAGTCATCATTGCACAAGCTTCGGCATACTGGCGCAGCTCCCGCAATTCTCGGGTGGAAGGCTTTTCCTGTAACATTTGAATAGTTACCTTCTGATTATTGACCTGTTCTTCAAGTGCTTTGATTTTTTCAACATTTACCCGATGCTCATCCATGGCAGCAACGATGTTATTTTTGAGGCTTTTGATTTCATTTTTAAGCTCTCTTTGTTTGAACAGACTTTTTATATAAACAAACAATGCCCCGGCAATAAAACACAAGATCCCGATAACAAATGGATTGGATAAAAATTCACGCATAAAAAACTCCTTTTCTAATTATGCTTGGGCTTTTTTATTTTTAAATGGAAAAATATTTTTTATATTCTTTATTGAGCGGTAAATCAAAAATCCTCCGCCGCCGAACAGTATCAAACAGAGCAAATAAAAGTATCCGCCCAAGAGCTGCCGCAAAAATTGCGCAAGATGACCTTTATACATAATCTTGCCGCCTCTGGTGATAAATTTTACGGAACCGGCACCTTTTTGAGCGATTTTTTTCATCAAAGCGGGTGAATCTTTGTGTTTATTTACCGCTTCTATAACTTCGCAAGTTTGCTTATCCGCCGCCCGGGCGACCAAATGGGTTGCGTGAGGCGATTGCCGGACATTTTTAGCCAGCAGTGCAATATTATCAGCATTTTGGGCATGTTTTACAATACTTGCTGAACGGATGAATCCGGCCTGATCCAGCAAAGTATTCAGATTTTTGAAAAAAGTTTTGCCAGCTGAGTTGATCTTTTTAGTTTTGACAATATTGGATGCCAAATTGATGATGTACTTGCCCATAGCGTCAGTCATTGCGCCAACTTTTCTGAACGCTTTCAACGCCGCCGGAGCCCAATCCGCCACATCGACAAATTCAGTCAGCAATCCCACTGCCGCCAAACCGATGATCACCGGATCGGTTTCTCTGCCGGTCACTTTATACCAACCCTGCTTAGCCAGATCCCGGATATCGCCATACATAAACAGATCCGAAGCCACACTGCCGCCCAGTTCTTCCAGTGATTTGTCTGGCTCTCCGGTAATAAATCCTTTACCGACTTTATAAAGACGGTTGAAGATTTTTTTTGATTCGCTTTCGCTTTTTTCTTTCAGTGCTTTGGCATCTTTGGCACAAGGCAAATCCAAAGCAATAACATCTTCGCAAAGGGTTTTAGCTTCGCCCCAGCGATGCTGTTTCATAAGGTCATTGATTTCAGCAAGATAATCATGATCGGGCAAGCGGTCAAGCACCGAAATATCGCAGGTATCCCGTCCGCCCAGCAAAAGCCAGAGAGCAACCGCAATCAATACAACACCAATCAATAAATTTTTAATTTTCTTAAACATAGTTTTCAATTTTTGTTGATCTCATGATCTGCTATGTATCTCTTGGCAACCCTCAAACCGTACTGGCGGATTGTTTTATTTCTGTTAAATCTTTGTAAATTTGTATGCTGGAACGGAGGTGTTCCAGCAGTTGATCGTCTTCTTTCAACTCTTCCAATAATTTAGCACACTCTTGGCACTCTTTCAAGTGCGATGTGCAGTTTATCCGGCTTAAAACTGACATCTTGCCGTGGCGGTACAGATCCAATTCTTCTTTGGTGTAGTGTTTCATAAAATCATCTTTCGTTCAGAGTTTTGATTATTTCACGCAAAGTGCTTCTTCAGCATCCGCTTGGGCTTGATCTGAAAATTTGCCAGTTGTAATGAAAATACCGGTTGCACTGCTGAATGAGCCACGCAATTCACGGATGAACTTGGGAGGAACACAACGATCCGGGACGTATCTTGTGGCTTGAATAAAATTAAGGCTGATCCACCGCATTGGCTAAACCGCCAAGCTCTTTACGAACAGCCGTCAGATCAATACCACCATCGCCGGATCTTTTAGTTACGACAACTTCATCCAACCTATTTTTACCAGATAAGTTTTCAAAAATTCTTCAAACTTATAATAATCGCTAAAACAGGAGTTAAAACACCATTTTTACAAATTTATGGGGAAAAATTAATCTTTTTTGGCAATTTTTTGGACTTTGACGTTTTTTTCGTTTGACAAATTACTGGTTTTGTAGTAATTTTAACTTGTCGGTAACAGTTGGCAATAGCCCGGTTGGGGGAGTTGCTTGATGCTGTTTGTGTAGAAAAATTTGCGCTTGATGGTCTTTTCGGCTGGAAGGCGTTTTTTTAGTGGATGTCGGGGTGATGGGATCATGGCCAGAAGTGGTCTTTTTTTGTCTTCAAGGTTTACTTTGATCGAACTTTTAGTCGTAATTGCCATTATTTCCACTTTAGCGGCAATGCTCTTGCCGGCTCTCAGCGCCGCCCGGGAACGGGCACGGTTCGCCCAATGTGCCAATTCTTTGAAACAATTCGGCCTGGCTTCTCAAACTTATGCCGGTTTTTCGGATGATTTTATGCCGTATCCGATGTCGGCTGACAACTCGCACATCAAACGGTCGATCGATATGCCGATCGACCTGACTCCGCAAGTTTCGGTATTCAATTTGCTACTGTTTTCCGGAACTTTCGGCGAAGCGGCTCCAACTACCGTTGACGGCTTGAAAAATTGTGCGGAAAAATATTACAAATGTCCCAGCGACCAAAGTAATTTTCAATTCGATACCAGCCAGAGCGATTGGGTGGGCAGTTATATCTTTTGGAATTACGACTCCACTTCGCCTCAACAATGTGACAGCGAAAGTTCTTTCGGCAAATGGCGGGAATGGTCTCTCAACGCCCGGCGGGTGCTGATCGGGCGGGACTCGCCGGGAGCGGTGATTTGCGCTGAACCTACCGGCAAAGGCGGGGTCGGCGGCAGAAAGATCTCCGTCAATGCCATTAATCACAGCAGCTTGACAGTCAACACGTTGATATTGGATGGCAGTGTCCAGCAATACACTTTACCGAACGCCAGCCGGGGCGATTATCTGATGAACGGCTGGGCCAGATTCCCATTGGAATTCGACTTTTGATTTGTATTTCGGTTTTTCAGCTGTATATTAGCTGCGTATTTTTACTGTCTGCAACCGGGCGTTTTTTAGCGTCGCAACCTGTTATGGATATTTTTTATGAGTTCGTTTGCTGAAACTTTGAGTGCCACAGAACGCAAACAGGCCAGAATATATGCCTATTTTGCCTGCTATTTCGGATGTATATCGGAAGTCATGATCGACAGCAGTGCGATCATTATTCTTTATATAAGCATGTTGGGCGGAAATAATATGCTCGTTATGCTTTCGACCAGTCTTTCGGGGATCCTTAATGTTCTGCTGCTGGTTCCGTGCGCCGCTGCTGTGACTTATATCGGCATGAAAAAGGCTGTTTCGATCGCCTGTATCGTTGGCTGCTGCGGATTTTTGCTCATGGCGGCTGCTCCGATGTTGGGGGCGTATCAGAAAATTGCCGCCATGATCGGATGTACCATCTATTGCGCACAACGCGGTTTGTACAGCGTTACCTGGTATCCTATGCTGGATGCATTTTTGCTGCCGCAGGATCGGGGGCGTTTCTTTGGCACTATGCGTTACAGTTATATGCTTATATCCGGCGCACTCTTTTTTATGCTGGGGAAACTCATGGGCAAAAATCCGCCCCTGCTGCTCATGCAAGCCATCATCGCCGTTACCGGTATATTGGTATTGGGAAGAATGTTTTGTATGCTCCGCTTTCCGGATAATACTATCGAAAGAACTCCTAAACTCAAGATCCGGCAGGCGCTGGGCATATCAATACGCAACGGCCCGCTGGTCAGTTATTCGGTATATGTTTGTTTGCTCTCAATAGCTTATACATCGCTGATCCCGCTGACTCTGCTTTATTTGAAAAATCATATCCAGCTGCCGGCCGGGCAGGTACAAATATTTTCCACCATCGGTATTGCCGGCAGTATTATGGGATTTTTTCTCTATGGCAAGCTCTCGGACAAGTTCAAGATCAAGTATTTGGAACTCTTTGTGCATGTAGCGTTTACTTTGGCGGCGTTTGCCATGGCTCTACTCAACAAAAATACCACGGGATTTATTTATCTGGCCGGGTTTATCTATTTTATGATCTCTTATGCCTCAAGTACCTTTCTCTGCAACAACTCCAGCGAGCTTTTGGCGTTGGCCCGGCCGGGCAATAAACCTATGGCGATGGCATTTTTGCAAACATATCAGAATTTGGGCGTGGCGCTCGGACGCACCGGCACGGCGATGATCCTGGGGGCTAATTTACTGGCGCCCGGCTGGCAGCTGGGCACAATGAGCATTTCGCACTATCAAACCATTTTTTTGCTGTGCGGCACGATCGCCGCCAC
Source organism: Lentisphaerota bacterium (assembly GCA_015061575.1). Lineage (GTDB taxonomy): Bacteria > Verrucomicrobiota > Lentisphaeria > Victivallales > Victivallaceae > SIG78. The sequence continues at coordinate 11,090 of SUWF01000047.1, read as the reverse complement.
GATCCTGATACTTTTTCCCACGCTGCCGGCGGTGGTGCCCAAGCACAAAGATTATTACGCCCCGTTCCATTAAGAATCGGGGCGCAACTGAAAAATCGACAGGGTCAGCAAGCACCGGCGCCGGGCTGACAAATGATCGTTTCCGGCATCCGCTTGCAATATTCGCAGTAACGGCGGCTGATTTCTTCCCGGTAAGCTGCTATGCAGCTGTTTTCCACCAGGTGGATAGTTATGCCGCCGAAACCACCTCCGGAAAGCCGTGCGCCCAGCGCCCCCGGCAGCGTGTGCGACAATTCCACGATTTTATCCAGCGCCGGAGTGGAGTTTTCAAAATTTATGCGGCTGCTTTCGTGCGAATCCCACCAAAGTTGCCCGAAGGCTTTCAGGTCATTTTTTTTGAGTAATTCAATGGCTTTTCTGACCCGTTCGCACTCGCTGACCACATGCAGCGCCCGGCGGTATTCCAAATCGCTGAGAATAGCTTTTTCGCTGTGCAAAAGCTCGCTGGATACATCCCGCAGCGTCTTGACTCCAACGTGGCGGGCGGCCAGCTTGGCAGCGGCACTTTCGCAAGCCTGCCGCCGTTGGTTGTATTCGGAATCGACCAGATTGTGTTTTTCCATGGAATTGACCACCAGAATGGAGGCTTCGGGCGCCATGACGGCAGTTTCCACAACTTCCACCGTGCGGAAGTCGGACAGAATAAACGCATCCTTGACGCCAAAAATACTGCTGAACTGATCCAGCAATCCGCTTTGCAGGCCCATGAAGTTATTTTCAACGCCCTGTCCGATGCGGGCCGCTTCGGCCGGAGCTATATCCAGCTGAAAAAGCTTCATCAAAGCAAATAATACGGCTATTTCAAATGCCGCCGAGCTGGACATGCCTGCCGAGAGCGGCACACTGCTGTTGATCACGCCGTCAAAACCGGCAATGGTCAAGCTGCGCTTTTGCAGCTCAGAGATCACTCCGGCCGGATAAGCCCCCCAGCGCGGAGAAATTTTTTCGTGCAATTTGGTTATATCAAAACTGCAGTATTCGTTGCTGCGTACATCATATAAATTGATGCGGCTGCTCTGATTAGCGGCAAGGGCCACGGCGGTGCGCTGAGTGACCGCACAGCTCAACACTACGCCTTCGTTGTAATCGGTGTGATTGCCCAATATTTCCAGCCGTCCCGGGGCGGATGCGGCCGCTTCGGCCGGACGGTGGAATTTTTGTTGAAAAATATTCCGGAGTTCCTGCATTTTATTCACCTGTAAGTGTAAAATTGTGTTGTTTGGTCAATATATCCACTGCCTGCTCCAGCAGAATATCCGGCGCCGAAGCACCGGCAGTCAAACCCAGCTTTCCGCAGTTGCCCAAATCCATATCCTGCAAGCTCTGCGGATCATCAATCAGCAGAGCAGTTATACCGCAATTCCTTGCGATCTCGCACAAGCGGTTGGAATTGGAACTGGCCGGGGAACCTATCACCAGGAGTTTTTCGATCCGATGTTCTGATATCAGATCCCGCACTGCCTGCTGCCGTTCCGCCGTAGCATAACAGATGCCGGAAACCACTTCCAAAGCCGGATAGCGTTTTTGCAGTTCCGCAATGATCGGAGTTATTTCATCCATGCTCCAGGTGGTTTGAGTCAACACAGCCACTGACTGGTCGGCCGGAAAATCCGGCAGCTTGGCACAATCTGCAACTTGCGATATATTGTAGATTTTTCCGCAGCCCAGTACGCCGGTCACTTCCGGGTGCCCGGCATGTCCGATCAGGATAACTGCGGCGTTTTCCGCACAATACCGTCCGGCTAGATCGTGCAGTTTGCGCACCAGCGGGCAAGTGGCATCGACGGCGGTCAAATTTTTTTCTACTGCCTGTTGTTTGAGTTCCGGCGGCACGCCGTGTGCGCTCCACACTACCACTCCGTTGGCGGGGACTTCGTCCAGTGAGCGGATAAAGCGCACTCCGGCTTTTTTCATATTGCCCACTACATAATTATTGTGGACGATTTCGTTGTAGACGCATATTACTTTTTCCGGCTGTTCTGTCAGCAGCGAGTGCACGCACTCCAATGCCCGCCGGACACCGTTGCAGAAGCCGCGCCGGGCGGCCAGATAAAGTTTACCCATAAATTCAAAGCTTTTTTTGCTGCCAGCAAAACATGGCGTTTTTTACTCTCTTTGGCGATAATATTGCCCCATTTGGCAAAATTTGCAACCGTCAGAGCGATTTTTCAAGAAAAAAAGTGGAATATTCTTGATAAAAACATTGCCTTGATGTTGAAACAGTGTTATAGTAGGATTATGACAATTTAAATAAGGATTGATAATGGGCTCTAAAAAATGGAAATTGACACGGGCAAATATATCAGGTGAAGTTGAAGAATTAATGCGGCAGCACAATCTGCCGCGTCCGATCGCACTTTATTTTGCCGCTCGCGACATCTCTGCCAGACAGGTGGCCGGATTTTTGAATCCGCAGCTGCGTAACTTGAGTGATCCCTATCGTTTTCCGGGGATCGAAAAAGCCGCAGCCCGAATCTGGCAGGCGATTGCCAACAAAGAACACATCCTCATCCATGGGGATTATGACACCGACGGGATCACCGGTACGGCGCTGCTCTCGCTGATACTGCGCCGCAACGGCGCAAAAGTCAGCAGCTTTATTCCGCACCGCTTTGACGATGGGTACGGTTTTACGCCGGAAAGTCTGAACAAGGCTCTGGCGTTCTTCGGGCCCTGTCAGCTGCTGATCACCGTGGATTGCGGTATCACCAGCGTGGACGCCGTAGCCGAAGCAGTCAATATGAATATCGACACGATCATTACCGACCACCACGAAGCCGGCAACGAATTGCCGCAGGCGCTGGCAGTGATCAACCCCAAGATATATCCGCAGCTGGAAGATATGCACATCCTTTCCGGGGCGGGGACGGCTTTCAAGCTTTCTCACGCTTTCATCAAATATGGCCGGGAACACAATCTGGGCGGCTTTACCACCCATTTGGAAGAAGTTCTGGACTATGTGGCGCTGGGAACCGTGGCGGATATCGTGCCGCTTTTAGGCGAAAACCGCATCATGGTCAAATATGGTATTGATATACTCAAAAAGCAGTTCCGCCCCGGCGTGCGGGCTTTGATCGAATCCAGCAAGCTCAAAAGCGATCTCTCGCCGTCAGATATAACGTTCAAACTGGCCCCGCGGATCAATGCCGCCGGGCGGGTCGGCGATGCCAACGTAGCACTCTCGCTGCTGGAATCCGACAATATCGTGGAAGCTTACCGCTTTGCATCGGAATTGGAAAATTTCAACCGCAGCCGGCAGGATAAAGAACAGGAAATTTATCAGGAAGCCCGCACCCAGCTGGAAAATAACGGACAGCTGCAGGAAAATTACGCTCTGCTCGTAGCCGGCAAAAACTGGCATCAGGGCGTGATCGGGATCGTAGCCAGCCGGCTGGCCAGAGATTTCAACCGGCCGACCATTGTGCTGAGTATTCAGGACGATGGAGTGGCTTATGGCTCCGGCCGCAGCATCGGCTCGCTGAATCTGGTGGCAGCTTTGAGCAAAACTGCTCCTCTCCTGGAACGTTACGGCGGACACCCCATGGCAGTGGGGATCGGCGTAAAAGCTGAATTGATCGAACAGTTCTATACGGAGTTTGAACAGCACGTCCGGGCGCAAATGTGCGAAGCCGATCTGGAGGAATTTACCGCCTACGACGGCGAATGTGATATTTCGGAACTCAATTCAGAGTTTTTTGATTACCTCAACGAACTGGCCCCGTTCGGCCACGGCAATCAGAAACCAGTCTACCGCTTCAACGAACTGGAAGTGGTGCGGGCCACCCCGGTTGGTCAACGGCATACCCGGGGCATACTGCAGGATCGCCACCTCAATCAAATCGAGTTTATCGCATTTAAATTCCTGCCCGAAGAATTTGCCCACGGAACCATCGACGTGCTGGCAACACCACAACTCAATAACTACATGAATAGCGACCGCATCCAGTTAAACATCTGCGACGTGCGCCTTTCATACTGAACTTGAAATGGGGGGACTTCTTGGGGGAAAGGAAACTTTTTTTGAGGAAAAAAGTTTCCTTTCCCCCAAACCCCCTTTCTTTCAAAAAACCTTTTTCTGGCCATTTTTATTTTTGCCTCAGCAAAAATAAAAATGGCCGATCTCGGTTTTAGAAATACTACTCGGCAAGTGGGCCGTGCCGTTCTTACCGTCCGGCTTCATGTTATTACGCCGTGACAAGCAGGGTCGGCCAGCCATCGGAGCAGCATTGTAGCCCCCCGGCTGATGCCGGGCGGCGGCATCACTGCGTTCGCCGCCAGTAGCGAGTACGGCACGGTAGAACCCCGGCTGATGCCGGGCGGCGGCATCACTGCGTTCGCCGCCAGCTGGGCTTTTATAGGACCTATAGGACTTATAAGTCTTATAAATAAGCGCATGTCTACAATGATAGCGGCGGCGATTTCGCCGCCGGGTCCGTTATCGTCTGTTAGTGTCCGTTATTGTCCGTACTACTTGGCGCGCAAAACAGGCGTGCGCCTTACAACTCCGCCAGCCGAGCAAACAGGACTTACCCACAAACCGATAGCTTGTCCGCCGTAGCCTCGTGCGAAGGTGGCTGCCGGGCTAAAAGCCCGGCAGCTCCGTACCAATCCGTACCAATCCGTAAACATCCGTACTCATCCGTACAATTCAGCTTTTCCCCAGGCGTGCGCCTTACAACTGCATTCCGCCAGTAGCAAGGGCGGCGGCTGTTGACTGGCTATATTTTTTTACAGCCGTTACTCAACGTCCACGGGCGGAGGCATTTGAAATCAAGTTGGCCGTCAACGGCATCGACTTTCAATTCACCGCCGGGGAGCAGTTCGCCTGCGATAAGCAGCTTGGAAACCGGAGTTTCCAACTCCCGGATAACGGCCCGTTTCAGCGGTCTGGCTCCGAATGCCGGTTCAAAGCCTTTTTCCACGATCAAATCTTTGGCGTTATTGCTGACCGTAAACTTCACATCGTGTTCCGCCAGACGCTTGCGGAAAAGTTCCAGCTGAATGTCCACGATTTTGATCATGTCAACTTTGTTCAACTGCCGGAAGAGCAGCACTTCATCCACCCGATTGAGAAACTCCGGCCGGAAGTGCCGTTTAAGCTCAGCAAGCACTTCGCTGCGCACTTCATCAATAGCACCGTGATGTTCCAGAATAAGCTGACTGGCCAGATTGCTGGTCATAATGATGATGGTGTTTTTGAAACTTACCACCCGCCCTTGCGAATCCGTCACCCGGCCGTCTTCCAATATCTGCAAAAGAATGTTGAATACATCGTAGTGAGCTTTTTCTATTTCATCGAACAATACCACCGAATAAGGCTTGCGCCGCACCGCTTCGGTCAGCTGGCCGCCTTCTTCGTATCCGACATATCCGGGAGGTGCGCCCACCAGCCGGGATACATTGTGTTTTTCCATGTATTCAGACATATCGATCCGCACCACCGATCGTTCATCGTCAAAAAGCTGTTCAGCCAATGCCCGGGCCAGTTCCGTTTTACCCACGCCGGTCGGCCCCAGAAAGATGAACGATGCGATCGGCCGCTTGGGATCCTGCAGCCCGGCCCGGGCCCGCAAAACCGCATCGGCCACAGCCTGTACTGCTTCATCCTGCCCGATGACCCGTTGATGCAAGGTATCGGCCAAATTCAGCAGTTTGGCTTTCTCGCTGGCCATGAGCTTGCTCACCGGTATATGCGTCCAGCGGCTGACGATAGAAGCAATATCTTCAGCATCGACTTCCTCTTTAAGCAAGCGGCTGCCGGAGCTGTTTTTAAGATTTTCTTCCGCCAGTTTGAGCTGTTTTTCAATACCGGGGATCGTGCCGTGGCGCAGTTCAGCGGCCCGGTTGAGATCGTATTCCCGTTCAGCTTTTTCCAATTGGACTTTAGCCAACTCCAGTGATTCGCGCAAATTCTGCAGGTCGCTGATAGATTTCTTTTCATTTTCCCAGCGGGCCCGCAGTTCGGAGGCCTGACTTTTTTGCTCCGCCAGTTCCGCTTCCAGCGCCTGACAACGTTTTACCGAGGCGGCATCTTTATCTTTTTTCAAACCGGTGATTTCGATTTCCAGCTGCATTATGCGGCGTTCGATCTCATCGATTTCCACCGGCGAACTTTCGATTTCTGTACGCAGCACTGCAGCGGCTTCGTCCACCAGGTCAATGGCTTTATCGGGCAGAAAGCGATCCGATATATATTTATCCGACAACACCGCCGCGGCCACCAAAGCGCCATCCTGCAGATGGATGCCGTGATGCAGTTCATAGCGTTCTTTAAGTCCCCGCAAGATGGAAATAGTATCTTCCACCGATGGCGGAGCAACCAATACCGACTGAAAACGGCGTTCCAAAGCTGCATCTTTTTCAATATATTTGCGGTATTCATCCAGCGTGGTTGCGCCAATGCAGTGCAGTTCCCCCCGGGCCAGCATAGGCTTGAGCAGATTCCCCGCATCCATACTGCCTTCCGAAGCCCCTGCCCCGACCACCGTGTGCAATTCATCGATAAAAAGGATCACATTGCCGTTGGAGCTGGTCACTTCCTTGAGTACCGCTTTGAGCCGTTCTTCAAATTCGCCCCGATATTTGGCTCCGGCGATCAAACTGCCCATATCCAGCGCAACCAGACGGCGGTTTTTGAGGCTTTCGGGCACATCGCCTTTGAAGATCCGCAAGGCCAGACCTTCCACTATAGCAGTCTTGCCGACTCCGGGTTCGCCGATCAGCACGGGATTATTTTTGGTACGGCGCGAAAGTATCTGCACGACCCGGCGGATCTCCTCATCCCGGCCGATCACCGGGTCGAGTTTGCTCTGAGCTGCCATCAAAGTTAAATCCCGGCCATATTTTTCAAGCGCATCAAAAGTAGCTTCCGGATCAGCCGTAGTCACCCGCTGATTGCCCCGGATACTTTGCAGCGCCTGCAGTATATTGTCGTAAGTAACATTGATTTCCTTGAGAACTTTTCCTGCTTCGCCCCGACTTTTGACCAGTGCGAGCAACAGATGTTCGACGCTGACAAATTCGTCCTTCATTTCCGCAGCGATCTTCGATGCATTGATCAGTACTTCGCTGAACTCCCGGGTTTGATGCAAATCGCCATTGCTGCTGCCGGAAAAACGCGGCTGCCGGGCCAGTGCAGTATCCACAGCGTTGTTAAGCGCTGCAACGTTGATATTCAAACGATTCAAGATACTGCCGGCCAGACCGTCATTTTGCTCCAGCAGAGCTTTCAACAAGTGCAAATCATCCAACTGGGTGTGACGGGAAGTCATCGCCAGTTCCTGCGCATTTACGAGAGCCTCACGGCTGCGGTTGGTAAATTTTTCCATATTCATAATTTTACCTCCATAGGTTATTTTTTGTTTACTTGCAATACAGCACAATGCGTGCCAATTTTTCTTTGAACGGCGATTTTGCGGTCAATATTTCAAATCTGCGTCAATCTGTCCCGCAGTGTGCCAAATTGACCCGCTGCCGCTGCAAAAAATATGCAAGGTTGTTTGCATTTTTTAAAGACAATGTTATAGTAGATAATAGTTTCAATAAAAAAAGGATGCAACAAAGAAAAAATGCAGCCCAACGAAAAAATCATCTGCCCGGTTTGCGGAGAACCGAGCATGGCTAAAACCAAAAATAAACTGGATGGGTTCCGCAAAGTCGGCGAAGTGCTGGTTTGTATGCTTTGCAATGCTGAACTTGGTCCGGTGGAAGCTGCCGACTCCGCCGGAGCCGCTCAAGCCAATAAAAAGATCAATGACTTGAGCCTGCTGCTGGGTGCGGCGCCTTCGGCTCCGGTGCGGCTGGCCGCCGCAGAAGATGAAAAACGGTTCTGCAAAGATTGTGTGCATTTTTTGCCGCATCCGTTTGTAAACCGTTGCGATTTGGACAATCACCCGGTTGAAGTAATGGATGATTGCCCGGAATATAAAAGAAAAATAAAGCAATAAAATTTCTGGAGATACAATATAATGAAACAACGCTTGCTCAATATTCTTGAACGTGATGCCTCGTTGAGCATCGAAGATCTGGCCATCCGCTTGAATTGCAACGAAGATGCTGTCCGGCTTTTGCTGCGCGAGTTGATCGCCGACCGGCAGATCATCGGCTATAAAGCGATCCTGCCGGAAAAACCGACCCAAACTGCAGTTGAAGCGATGATCGAAGTAAAAATCGCGCCCCGGCGTGAAGGCGGATTTGATTCTCCGGCCAAGCGGATCGCCAGATTTCCGGAAGTAACCGATCTGGCGCTGGTATCCGGCAGCTGCGACTTGTTTGTAATGGTGCGCGGCAATTCCCTGCACGAAGTGGCGGCATTTGTAGCAGAAAAGCTGGCAACCATTGATGGCGTGATTTCCACAGCGACCACTTTTCAACTCAAAAAATACAAGGTATCCGGCCGTTTGATGGAAGAAACCGACGGCCCGGAAAGATTGGCTGTCTGTCCGTAAAAAGCTTGTTGTCAGTATAAAACGGCTTGCTGAAAACAATATGTACGCCAATAAAAATACTGACAATAAATTATCCGGCAGTAATTTTTTACAACATAAATCGCTGCTTTTACAAGCTTTTTTTCTTGACTTCAGATGATTATCGGAGTATCTTTATTATGAAAACTGACCCGTGTCAGCAGTCATTCTGAAGCAGGATAGCAAAAGTCAAAACCGGTAACAATCAATTTGTTCAGGAGATGAAAAAAATGAGTATGAACAAGCAGGAATTTTCAGCTGAATCTTTTATCGTTGCGCCGGTACGGGATCTGCCCAAAAGCGGGATCCGGGAATTTTTTGATTTGGTCGCCGGCCGTACGGACGTAATTTCGTTGGGGGTGGGCGAACCGGATTTTACAACTCCGTGGAACATCCGTGAAAGTGCTATCTATTCACTGGAAGCCGGGCATACATCTTATACGTCCAACGCCGGTTTGCCGAGTTTACGCAATGGTATTTGCGATTATCTTGGCAAATATTACAATGTGGAATATTCTCCGCAGAGCGAGTGTCTGGTCACGATCGGAGTCAGCGAAGCATTGGATTTGGCCATGCGGGCGCTGATCAACCCCGGCGACGAAGTAATTTACACTACGCCCTGTTTTGTATCGTACCCGGCAGAAGTATTGATGGCCCGTGGGGTACCGGTACCGCTGGTAACCAAAGATTGTGATAATTTCAGCGTCGATCCGGCGGAACTGCGCAAACTTATCACCCCAAAAAGCAAAGTTTTGCTGCTGAACTTCCCGTGCAATCCCACCGGGGCTGTAGCTTCGGAAGCAACACTGCAGGAAATTGCCCAAATCGCTATTGAACATAATTTGATCGTGATCACCGATGAAATTTATTCGGAACTGGTCTACGATGACTGCAAACATGTGTCGATAGCCTCGCTGCCGGGCATGAAAGAACGGACGATCTTCCTGCACGGATTTTCTAAAGCATTTGCCATGACCGGGTTCCGCATCGGCTATGTCTGCGGGCCCAAAGCGATCATGGATGCGATGTACAAGATCCATCAATATTCGATCATGTGCGCACCGATCACGGCTCAGGAAGCGGCTTTGGAAGCGCTCAAATCGGCCCGCAAAGATATGCTTATGATGCGTGACAGCTATTGGGAACGGCGCAATATTATTGTGCGCGGCTTGCGCAGCGCCGGTTTGGACTGCGTGATGCCGCAGGGAGCTTTTTACTCTTTCCCGTCGATCAAATGTACCAATATGACCTCCCGGGAATTTGCCGAAGGATTGCTCAAAGAAGAGAGTGTAGCGGTAGTTCCCGGCTCCGCTTTCGGTCCCGGCGGCGAAGGCTATGTGCGGGCTTGCTACGCCACCGCCGAAGAACAGATCATCATTGCGCTTGACCACATCAAACGCTTTGTTGAACGCCACAGCAAATAAAATACAGCATCCCTGCCCTGCCGGCAAGCACAAGTCTGCTCCCGGCAGGGATTTTTTGTATACCGTTACAAGCAGTTAGCTCTGCCGCAACTATCTTATCCGGAATGGATCAAATATCCAGATGCAATATCTTTGCAGAATTTTTGTACAGCATTTTTTCTTTATCAACTTCCGGTACATCCAAAGCCTGAATGACCTCTATGGCAAAGCGCATCTGCATCGGTCCCTGCAATGGAGCATCGGTGCCGAAAACGATATGATCCGCCCCGGCCAGATCATACATCTTCTGCATCACGCCAGGGTAAACATACATCAAAAAGTGCGCCGTATCAATATACACATTCTCCAATGTCAGATCAGCAACTTTTTCCAGCGAATCCATATTGGGGAAATACGGGTAATTGCCATTTTGGTAAATCCCCGCCATGTGCGCCAGCACAAAATTGGTTTTGGGGTGATGTTTTGCAATATCTGCCACGGTAAGAGCCGGCGAAAAACCGGTTCCCGGCATACACGACACATGAAAGAGCATCAAATCACACTGATCCGCCACCGCTTCCACCCGGTCACGGCAGCGGCGGCTGTCCAGCGAATAGCCGTGATAATCGGGGTGGATCTTCACGCCCCGGAATTTGGGATTGCTTTTCAGCAGCGCAAGATCTTCCTGGCTTTCAGGAAAAATCGGATTGAACACCACATACCCCAGCAGTTTTTCGGTAACACGCAACGCTGCATCCAGCTCCCGATTACCTTCTTTGACATCATACATAATGGAACGCGATGCCGAAACACAGAGTTTATCCACCCCGGATTCAGTACAATAACGCTCCAAAGCAGCAGCATCGGCCTGCCAGAAAGGGGCAAAATTGATATTGCCCAAATGCCCGTGAATATCAATTACCATAGCTTATATCTCCAAGATGTTTATTTGACGGCCATAACAGGAAAGTTCTTCAGCTGGCCCATCGGCTTTGACAATCAGACCATCTTCCCAGCGGAAGCCCATATTGTTGCGATGCAGAAAAACATCCCCCATGAACGTCATATTTTCTTCCAGAATATAATCCGAAGATGTTTCAAGGAAAGGATATTCGCACTCCATCTGACCGCAGCCGTGCGCCGGACCATAGAGAATAGCATC
>SUWF01000046.1 GCA_015061575.1 Lentisphaerota bacterium | reverse complement strand
CCCTGCCGGGGCCTTACCAACTTTTGCGGCTTTGCCGCAAAAGTTCCCTCAATCGCCGGGAGAAGCGTTCACTCCGAAAAGGCTTCGCAGGCAAGCTGCTTGGTCACCGGATAACAGATCCGGTGACTTCCCTCCCATGCGTTCACGGTGCTAACCGCACTGTGGCTGTTGGTAAACAATATTTAGTTTTGATAGTAAAAAGGCCGTTGCAAAACTTGACAATTTTGCAACAGCCGCTCTGCTCAGTTGTGGATCATACCTATGCTTCCCAATCGCCGGTAAAGGCACTGGTGGAGCTTTTTACGCAATTTTTCTGACTGTCCCAATCGCTGATGACAGTGCTTTGCACCTGCCGGGGCAGCACTTTGCACTGCATACAGCCGAATTTGCCGCACAGGACGGCTTTGGTGTAGGCCTTGCGGTAATCCGACAGCTTGAAATACTGCCACAAGCTGTGCCGCACCATAACTTCAGTTATCAAGCCGTGTTTGCGCAGATAATTGAAAATGGCGTTTTTGTTGTAAGCTGCGCAGCTGCCGCCTCGCCATCCCCAGGTTCGCACCGATTCGATCCGGCCATCGGGGAGCTTGACTTTGAATTCCTCGGTACGCAAACCCAGACAGTGGGTGTGATTGGTCATTTCCACAACGTGCATAAACGTTACCGAGTCAGGACAGTTGATCATCAAAGCATAACCGTCGGCTTTTTCCAGTTTGCCCAGCGGGGAATCCTGCCCCATGGTCAGTGTGCAATGGTGATCTTTGATCCAGTGGAAATTCTTTTTGCCGTAAACTGCAATGGAGTGTGATGGATTGAGCGACCGGTAGACATCCTTGTGTTTGCGGAATTCATCGGTCACTACACCCACGCAGGAAGGCGTGTTCTGCAGATCAAAGTATTCATCATTGCTGCGGTGCATGTAGAATGGGAAGTTGAAACTCGGCATCATCAGCACCCCCTTTTTGCCGCAATGCTCAATCAACGCTTCAACCACCGTCGCCGGGCCGCCTTTGACCGCTCCGAGCGAACCGTAGGCGCTGTGGACGATTAGTTTGTCGGTCGGTTTTACTTCCAGCGCTTTGAGTGCGGTTGTCAGATCATCTTTGGTCAATTCTTCGGCATATTTGATCTTGTAGTAACCATATTCAGCGAGTTTTTTGTAGAATTGCACCAGCCCGGCAGCGGTTTTGAAGTTGCCGTTTTTGCGGAGCATAAAGTTGCTTATAACATACGCTTCGTACAAATTGCGCTTGCCATCGAGCAGGGCATTCATCAGCATTCCCGGCTTGGCGATAAAGCCGTGCCGTTCGGCAGCCGGCAGACGGGTCATGGACATGATTTGCGCCACTTGCGGATCACGTTCCACTGTCATATAGGCCAAACGCAGTTCGCTGTTGCTCAATTCATAAGTATTCAGCTGCAGCGAGAGCGGAGCGTATCTGCTGCGCAGCAAACGCAGCTCACCCCGCATGGATGTAAGTTTAACAGCTCCGTCAACCAGTGCATTGAGTCCGGCGAACCGGCGGCAGTGGTAATTGATCAGAAAATCCCCGATCACGTTGCCCGCATAAGAGTTGAGCGTGCCATTTGTCAGCAGTTTTTCCAGCCGCTTGAAATCGCTGGCCGCATCCTGCCGGATGCCTTTCTCCACCTGGCGGATCAGCGAGGCACCGCTTCTGGCGTTGCGGAAGAGTGCCATTTCGGCAAAAGCAGCCGCTGTAACACTGGCTGCGGTGTGGGCGATCTGCCAATCGACCCCGGCAAAGATCTCGCCGGAGTTGTGGTGGCGTCCGGCAGCCGCCTGGGTATGCAGCCAGTTGGTCGGAATATTGTACACGCTGTCGGCTGCAAAGGTATCGTCCGACAGATTGCCGGGAGTTTCGATAAATGGCAGTTCCGGGCAATATTTGCTCAAATACTGACGCAGCAAAATTTCGGTGAAAAACGGTGCCGATGCGGGGCTGTGCCGCAATTCCGGCAGCACCCCGGCCAGCTGCAGCGATGAATGACAGACGCTGTCCATATTCACTGCGGCAATGATCTTGCGCGAGCGCTCATGATTGCCGAAATATTCCGAAAAACCGTACCGTTCCATGCTGAATACTACCCGGATGGTTTTTTCCAACTTGGGGATCGCCCCCTGCATAACGAGCGAACGCAATGCTTTGCCGATGGCTATGGCCAGCACCACTCCGGCAGAATCATCGGGTATAAACGGTTCATACATGTGAGCGATCAATGCCAGTTCAGCTTTGCTTTTGCCGGGAATTATCCCGGTGACGGTATAAGTTTCGCCGGAATATACTTTGGTATTCATCACTGCTTTGAGCGTGATTTTTTCGCCGGCGGCCAGCCGGGCAGCCAAAGCAGCGCCCCGGCGTGGAGTAATCGAAAAATTCCACAGCATCGGATCATCTTTAACATAATACCATCCGCAGTGTCCGACTCCATTCATCCAGCGTACATCATCGGGATTGGTTTCCATCGTTTCTGCTACATAAGAAACCAGCCCGACAGCTCCGGATAACGCCAGCTTATACATCAAGTCGCCGCCGGGCGAGCGGTCACACAAAACGATTTTGCCGGATAATTCGTGCCAGTCTTCGGAGTCCACTGCCTGCAAACTTACCAGTTCCGCCGTTACGCCGCCGGGGGGAGTCGGCGGGCTCCAGATGGTGGCATTGAGCGGCTCAATATCACTATCGGCAAGCATACGTTCACTGCTGCTGAGCTGGGGATCGATGATTTCCAGCGTGGAGCGTCCGGTGCGGTCCCATGCCAGCGGCATGGTGCAGTCATCGTAGGTGGTGACGCCATCCATCGGTATGGCGTAGCGTTCGATTTCCGAAAAACCGGCTTCCCGCATGACTTCGCAGACATACTCAGTGGATTTTTGAAAATCGCTGTTGTCGGTCAGACGTTCCAGTTCATGAAGTTTAAGCGAATGTTTTTTAACAAACTCCATATCCAGCATACTGGAGGTCAAGGCAAAAAAATCGTGTTTCATTATAATATTTCCATAATTTGTATTGGGGGTATATGATCAACTTGTCATCCCATATCACCGCCGTATATACTGCGGTATTGTTCCGGTGGTTCGGGGGTATTTTCGCCCAGTTCCATATCCAGCATTTCCCGGACTTTGACAAAACCGCCGCTTTGCAGATAGGCTTGAAATTCCTGCTGCGTATCATAAGTTATGATGCTTTGCGGCTGGCTTTTGTCCAGCTCGCTGGCGTGGGCGGCCAAGGCCATGGCGGCGTTCAGATCGCTGCTGACCAGAGCGGTCATCTGGCGATATTTTTTCCAGCGGCGGCCAAAGATGTGTGCCTGAGCATCCCCGGTAGTCAACGCCAGATTGGGGTTTTGCTGATAGTTGAAAGTCAAAAGGTTGTGCCTGGAAAAGCCAAAACACTCCGCATCCCGTTTGATTGCCTCAGCGAGATCAGCTTCCTGCATCGGACGGATATCCACGCCTTCAATTTCCGGCAAATGCGGATCATCGGAGGCAAAAAAGCTGATTCCCCGGCAGGGTTTGAAGCCCAGCGGCGCATAGACTTTGGATCCGTCAGGCGTGGCGTGCAGTTTTTTGGTGCGGTAATTGCCGGTCAGCTTCAGAATATGCTCGATCATCATCGTGGCATAGCCTTTGCGCCGGAACTCCGGCAGCACGATGACCAGATTGATAAACACCAGCGACTGCGGTTCATAAGTTACCATGCCGGCTGAACCGGCGATCTGGCCGTCGACTTCCAGAAAAAAGCCGCGCATATTGCTGCACCGGGTTATAAGAGTACATTCCGCCGGTGAATTGTTCCAGTTGACCGAATCGGACATGCGGCTTAAAACTGCTCCTTCAGCGGGGGTTATTTCACGAATATTGATCATTTTTTTACCGTAATACTGCCGGATTTAAGATCTGTCCACAGCGTGCCATCTCCGGCGTAGATGAGCTGCAGTTTGACTTGCGGATTGAGTTTTTCCACCAGCATGAGATCGGCCATGATGCCGCTTTCGCCCAGCGCCTGAGCTTTCATTTCCACACCGCGGGCCTTTTCGTTGTTGCGCAAAAATTCCACCTGAACGGCGGTTTCGCCTTTAAGTTTGGTGCGGGCGGCTTCCAGTTCGGAGCGTTTGAGCTGCAAATTGGCGGCTTCCAGTTCAGCTTCGGCTGCGATCAAGCGTACCGACTGCTTTTGCTGAGCGGTGATTTCGGCCACCAGTTTGCGGGTTTCCTGTTCGATTTCCTGCCGTTTCTGGTCGATCATCGCAGTGTGCAGATTCAGTTCGGCTTCGATTTTAGCCGTTTCCTGCAGCGAATAGTTGGTCAGATTCTGTTCGACCGCCAGGCTGGCATCCTGGATTGGCTTGAGTATGTTGTTGGGAATGGTCACATTGCGGATAATGGCATTATGAACTACGATGGATTTTTCTTTGAGGACTTTTTCCAGCTCGCTGCGCAAATTGTTCTGGAACGTTTCCCGACCGGCGCCAACGATAAAATCCTGTGCTTTGTAGCTGGAGCCTTTCATGCGGGTCACTGACAATATCTGCGGCAGGATGATCTTGCTCACCACCTGCGGCAAATCCCCGTAGAGCATATAGATGCGGGCAATGTGCTGCGGCATGAGTTCAAATTCCACTGTCATATCCATTAAGATCTTGAAGCCGTCCCGGCTGGGGAATTCCACAAAGCCGCCCACGCTGTAGACCATATCCGGTGTCTGCGGTACCGTAGTAGCTGCTGCGCCGGATACTGCGCCCATCGGCTGCGGACGCCGGTTGTAGCTCATGCGTTTTTTGCCCGGTACACTGCTGCGTTTGAGTTTGCTGACTGACGCGGCGACCGGAGCTGCGGAGTCGACATCTTTGAGCATGTCGGCCCGCATTTGCAGCTGGGTATTCAAGGTGTTGTAAGATATTTCGTTCAGGGTACTGCTGGCCGCTTCGATACGGTTTTTCATTTCAATAACGCTGCCGGAGCCACCAGTCATGCTGACCTGATTCATGCCGATTTCTATAACATTTACCTGATAGGCCCGGGGATTTATATAGTACAACCCCGGCTGCAGAATATCCTGCAAAACGCCTTTTTCGCCTTTGCGGGCAAATTCTCCGGGCTGCGCCGGTTTGCCGGTCTGGGCGGTGACTACCCCAACGTAACCGAAGGGGATATTTATAGCATCAACGATATCAACTTTGTACCCTTCCGGATTAAGCCGGTGTACACCGGGAGTCAGGACATCTTTCCAGATCCCCTGATAACTTTTATCCGGAGCAATGATTTCGCCGGGGGCCAGCGGTTTGCCCACTTTGCTGGTGACGATACCGACTTTGCCGATCGGTATATTGATCGCCGGAACGATTTCCACATCGTGCATGACCGGATCAAGGAAGTAGCGGCCTTCGGGCAAAACTTCCCGCCAGATACCTTTCTGGCCCCGTTCCACCAGCAAGGTGCCGGGTTGGGGCTCCTGACCGTTTTTGGACGTGACCACTGCCATGTGTTCCGGCGGAACATAAAAGCGGCAGAAACACCAGAAATACATTGCCACTGCCAGCCCGACAGCCAGCACGATCAACGCAATTACAGCAAGCAGATTTTTTTTCATTTTACACTCTCCTTCCGGGCCGGAGCGGCGTTTTTGCCGGGTTGGAACGGCAACCCGAACACATTGCCGTCAGCTGAATTGGACATGATGCTCTGCAGATTGGGGGCCAGTTTTTCGTAGAGCTTGCCCCGCAGATAACTTGCGCCGCCGCCGTAGGAGGCGATGTTGCGTTTAAGGATTTCCACATCCGCCTTGTTGCCGGCGGCGATAACAGCCCGTTCGGATTCGGCCAGTGCCAGCGTGGCTTTTGCTTCGGCCTGAGCGGTCTGCAGCTGCAATGCGGCAGCTTCCAGTTCGGTTTTGGCGGCGATGATTTTTTCGAGTTTAGCCTGATTGGCGGCGATTTCGCTGGTGATCTTGTTAGTTTCGGCTTCGACTTTTTTGCGGCTCTGTAAAGCGAGCATCTTTTGCCGTTCCAACTCGGTCGCACTCTTGGCCTGTTCGATCTGGCGGGTGAATTTTTTAGCTTCCTGCTGAGCGATTTCCCGGTTCCGGATGATGGATGCTATCTCCTGCGGCGGATTGATGTCGCGGATCAGCACCGAATTGATCGACACTCCCCAGTTGAGGCAGTTTTTGCGCAGAAACTCTTCCAGCTGGTTCTGAAAGAGCTGACGGCTTTCGCCGACGATAAATTCAGTTGCACTCTTTTTGCTGCCTTCGATCCGGGCGAATCCGGAAACCGACGGCAGGATGAGTTTTTTCATGATATCTTCCATATTGCCGACTTCCTGAGTCAGCAGCGGAGCGGAGTCTGCTGAAATATTGAACTCCACAGTTCCTTCCAACGTTATATAAAAACCATCCAGCGTAATAAAACCGATCGCATCTTTGCCGCTGAATTCATAGCGCTGACTCTGGATGTTGACGATCGCTACACTTTGAATATAGGGGTTTATGCGGTGAGTACCTTCTTTAAGTACCGCTTTCTGTACGCCTTTGCGGTCACTGCTGACAATGAATCCCTGTTGATTATTCAAATCATTGGCTGTGCCGGAAAAAATATCTTTGCCGCACAAATTGGCTACTACACCTACGTTGCCGGGCATGATCACAATATCATCGCAAAGTTTTACTTCGTAAGCGTAAGGGTTGATCCGGTGGCGGCCGGTGCCGAGAACTTCCCGGACGATGCCTTTGCTGTTGTTGTCCAATGCCAGAATTTCACCTTCGGGCAGATTTTTGCCGAATTTGCGCACCAGAACGCCGAATTTTCCGGCCGGGATCTCCGTTACCGGTTTGATTTGCCAATCCCAGACGTAGGGATTGCGGAAGTAGCGGCCTTCGCCCAAAACCTCCAGCTGAATACCTTTGTATTCAGCACTGGTGGCCACGATTTCATTCTGCGGCAACGTTTTGCCGGTTTTTTTGATCAATACGGCAATTTCGCCATTGCCCGGTTCGATGCGGCAGCCGAACCAGATGAAAGAGGGAATGGCAACTACCAGAGCGATTACTGCAAACACAGCAATGCCCCACAACGGGTTGATTTGAGGTTTTGCGGTGGCCACTTTTTTATTCTCCTGACAAAAAAAATGTTGGACGCTGTTACCGGATGCAGCCTGACAAATCATACTCTTATCAGGGGCATCTTACTACATATAATAGCCTCAATTAAAAAAAATACAAATTATAAAACCCTTTCTTGCTTGTAAATTTGCTTTGAAAGGTTATTTTATTATCATAAACAAACAATATATTTTTGAGAGGAAAAATTTTTATGACCAAAAAGTTTTATTTGCCGGTTTTTCTGCTGACTTCAGTTGTTATTGCCGGATTGCTCAGCGGCTGCTGTCATGCTGAAGTTTTTACGGAACCTTGTTTGGAAAAACGTCCCGCTGCGGATGCCGATGGTATGGTGCCGGTCGGCAGCGGACGGGCTTACAACAGCGGTTATTATCTCTTTAATGTCTGGCCGCTTTATACCGGGCATCCGGGTAACTACAACCGCAAAGATTATCACTCGTTTCAGGATGATATACAGCCCTCGCGCAATGCAAGTATGCTGTTGCGGGAGCTGCAGAAAAAGTACAAGGCCGAGAAACTTTCCGATATAGAACATACCGAAAGTTCCTGGGGATATTTTTCGCTCTGGATCGTCTGGCGCAAGACCATCTGCACTTCGGCTACCGGTATGCGCTCTGCGGCGGCGATCAAAAAATCGAAATCATCTGCAAAACGAAAAAATAAATTCTTATGACCGATTTCAAAGAATTGATCTGCCGGGGCGTGGAATCCGATGTTCTGGATTACAAAGCTCCGGTCAACTGGACATTGCTGAGCAAGGCGCAAAAGGCCAAATTTGTCCGCCATGCGCTGGCTTTTGCCAATACCCGGGGCGGAGCCATAGTTATCGGAGTGCGGGAAGATGTGAATGGGCATCCATCGCTTTACGAAGGTCTGAGCGACGAAGAGTGCCACTCTTTTGATCCCTCAACAGTTGGTTCGTATATCAATTCGCACGTCGATCCGGCGATCGATCTCTCTGTAGAAAGACCCGTGGTGGATGGCAAACGCTACGCAGTATTGATCATCCGGCCGTTCCAGGATATACCGCATGTGTGTGTACACAGCATCGAAGATGAGCTGCGCAGCGGGGTTTTTTACATCCGCAGTGCCTCTGCTTCCAGCCGTCCCGCCGCCCGGGCCGGAGAAATGCACGATCTGGTGCGCCGGGCGTTGCGCAATCAGCGCGAAATGCTTGCCGGGCTGCTGCGCGATATATTAGGCGATATGCCGCAACGGGGCAGGGCGATCCCGGGCTGCCCGGATAACGGAGAACAGCTGCCGCCGGAGTATGAAGAAAGTGTAAGTTACTTCCAAAAGCGCCAGAATCCGCATTTTGTACCCGGCACCCCGGTGCTGGATCTGGCAATCATGCCGCTGGAGTGCGAACAAACCAAACAGCTGAGCTTGAGCAGTTTGCGGGCGGCTGCCGAAAGTGCTTTGCGCAAGACCGGGCAGGAAAGCAGCGAACGGTTTTTGAACGCAACTGATTTAAGCTGCAGCTACGCAACAAACGTTTCTTTGCGGGGTATGAATAAGGAACACAGCCGCTTCTGGCAGCTTTTTCAGAATGGCTTGCTGCATTTCCGCAGCGTGATCGACGGCGCCGTTGAATACAATGCTTTGCGCTCCCAGCTGCTGCAGCTGCTGGAACCGGTCAAAAATTATTACGCAGCACTTCCGGGCCACTGCCGCAAGCTGTTTGTGCAGCTGACTATCGAAAACAGCGACGGATTGGATATGGTATCGGCCAATGGCTCGGTATCCAGCTGCCGCATCGGTAAAGTCAGAATCGTTCAGAACTTTGAGTTGGATAACTCAGAAAATGCTCCTGCGGATCCCATCGCGCAAATCATGGATGAACTTTCAGTTCGATTCAACGCCCCAACTGACCAAAAAACGCCGTTTGAGGCGAAAAAATAGCAAAATGATGAGAAAATATCGTTTTTTTTCACTTTTAGATTTGCAAAAATAAAAAAAACGAGTATCTTATACATTGCTCGCTCAAGAGTAGCAATGCTGAAAATTTCAGCTCGCTGTTGAAAGCGGGGGAGTAGCTCAATTGGTTAGAGTACCACCCTGTCACGGTGGGTGTTGCGGGTTCGAGTCCCGTCTCTCTCGCCATCTTTTTTCTGATGGCCGTTTTCAACGCTTGTGCGATCCGCTTTTATCAGCGGGGGAGTAGCTCAATTGGTTAGAGTACCACCCTGTCACGGTGGGTGTTGCGGGTTCGAGTCCCGTCTCTCTCGCCATTTTTCATTTTGGCGAAGCAAGTCGGTGAACGCAAAAGTCACCGCATAAAATAAAAGAGTCACCTTGACAAGCTTGTTGCTTGTCCGGTGGCTCTTTTTATTTTCTGCTGTCTGCCTCTTGTGGATTGCACCACAAGAGTCGTGACTTTTGATTGTGGTTGCCTTGCGCTGCTCGCCTTGCTGCGCTGCTCAGGCTCGCCTCCGGCGTCGAGTCCCGTCTCTCTCCATTTTTTATTTTGGTGAAGCAAGTTGGTGAGCACAAAAGTCACCGCATAAAATGTTCATCTTTATGCGTGTCATCTTGCGCCTTGCTGCGCTGCTCGCTCTCGCCTCCAATGTTGGATTATTGGTTTGTTCAGTCCGTTCCTGTCCGTTTCTGTCCGTTTTAGTCCGTTCTGTTCTTTTAATGCTCATTTCAGCTGAACTTTGAAAATATTCTGCAATATTTTTTAATTACTGCTGTTTGTTTTATGGCAAATTGAGCAACACGTTGTATAATATATGTACTGATCAAAAATATAACAGGAGCAAAAAATGAAAAAAATCGATTTGAACAGCCCGGTTGAGTTTTTCCGGGGCGTGTATCCATCCGGAAAGCGGATGAATAAAGCTTTATTGGATTTTTACAGCACTGACGAAGTTTATATCGTCCGGGCAAATTGTGCATCTTCGGTTGAAATTGTTATGCAGACCGATGCCGTGACGTTGGAAGTTTTTGTCAAATTCGGTAAAGCTGCCCGGGAAATTTATACCACTGATGTTAAAGTTAATGGCGAATTTTTTGTGCTGTCCGGCGCTGGTAAGCATATTCTGCCGCTGCCCGCAGGCTCAAAACAGGTGGTGGTCTATCTGCCGCATCTGGCGGTGCTGGATGATTTTTATCTGGCAGTCAATGACGATGCCCGGATCGAAGCAGTGGCGGATGAACGCCCCAAACTGCTGATTTGCGGCGATTCGATTCTGCAGGGGATGACTTGCAGTCGTCCGTCGCTGGCTTCGGTGGTGCTGGCTGCGGAAGCGCTGGATATGCAGCTGTTCAACACTTCTTTAGGGGGAGCGATCATGCGCAGTTTGCCGGTCAGAGAAACCTTGACTCTGGGCGGTGCCGGTGATGTGGCGGTAGTCGGCTTTGGCATCAACGATGTGGGACGAACTCCGCTGGAGCTTTTCCGGGAGCGTACCCGGCGGGTTTTGGGGTATTTAAGTGAGTTTGCCGGACGCAGTTTTATCATAACCCCGATCCCCACGCAGCTGTCGCTGGAGGAAAAACGGCCGATCTACAGCCAAATCATCATCGATGAACAGAAAAATTTTCCATCGGTGAATCTGATCAATGGACCGGACTTTTTCACTGCTTCAGACGAAGTTTTGATCGATTGCCTGCACCCCAATGATCAAGGTATGCACCTTTATGCGCAAGGGCTGATCAAAGCCATTGCCGGGAATTGAAATCTGAGCGTAAAAAAGTTGCATTTCCAGCTGTTTGGCTTTATATTATAGAGAGGTATTTTACAAGATTGCAGGGCTGAAAAAATCGTTCAGTCAGCCAGAGTTTGAGGTTTTAGATAATGAAAGAATATAAAAGCTATTTTCGCAGCGTGGTCGATGCCATGCAAGGCTACGTTCCCGGAGAACAGCCCAAGATGCTGGATCTGGTCAAGCTCAACACCAACGAAAATCCCTTTCCGCCGTCCCCGGCTGTGCTGGGAGCGTTGGAAAGTTTTGACGGGACCATGCTCCGGCGTTATCCGGATCCCATGGCCGGCAGTTTGTGCGCAGCCATTGCGGAAGTCAATAATGTCAGCAGCAATATGGTGGTGGCCGGGAACGGTTCCGATGATATATTGACGATGACGTTCCGGGCATTTACTGCCCCGGATAAGGCGGTGGCGATCCTGGAACCGACTTATTCGCTCTACCCGGTGCTGGCGGCCATGCAGGAAGCCAAAGTGATCAAGATCGCTTTGCAGGAAGATAAAAATTTTGCGATGCCGCAAGATATTCTTGAGCAGGCAGCTCCGGCCAACATTCTGATCATCACCCGTCCCAATGCGCCGACGGGCAACACTTTCCCCAAGGCTGACATCCGCCGGATCGCTGCTGAGTTTGACGGGATCGTTTTTATTGATGAAGCTTATGCGGATTTTGCCGAAGATAACTGCATGGATCTGGTGCATGAATTCAGCAATGTGATCGTCAGCCGCACTTCCAGCAAGAGTCTTGCTTTAGCCGGCTTGCGCTTTGGCTACGCTGTTGCGCATCCAACGTTGATCGAAGGGTTGAATAAACTCAAAGATTCTTACAATATGGATATGATCACGCAGAAATTGGCCGAAGCTGCCATCCGGGATCAGGAATATTTGCAAACTACTGTGGGCAAGGTCAAAGCGTTGCGCAGTGAATTGGCTGCCGGGTTGCAGAATTTGGGCTTTAAGCTGATACCTTCACAGGCGAATTTTATTTTTGCTGCTCCGCCGGATGAAGATGGTGCCAGGGCATTTGCTTTTTTGCGGGATCATGCCGTGATCGTGCGCTATTTCCCCGGGGAAACTACTGGCAAATATCTGCGTATAACCGTAGGAACTGCAGCACAGAACAAACGGCTGCTTGATGTGCTTGGCGAGCTTTATAAATAATTAACAATAACGGATTTTCGGGTATGAAGAAGATTGTGTTTTTTGCGGTTGCTGTCTTAGCTGCATCCGGGGCGATGGCGGAAGTTGTGACTTTGGATAAACCCGGTGACTGGGCAAAGAGTTCGTCGCTTAAATTCTCTGAAAATGGCATTATGGAGTTTTCCGGAGGCCGCCGCAGTGATGTATTTTCCACGCCGTTCAAGTTGAAAGCGGGCAAAAAATATATTTTCAGCGCTGAATTTCGCTCCAAGCCAGGCACTCCGGCAGGAGTTGCTTACATCGGCAACTGGTCGATTTCGGCCAAAGGCAAACGGATTCTGCCGGAAAATATAAAAGTTGTAAGCAATACCAATACCACGCTGCTGGAAGCGGCTGAAAAAAACACCGTCAAGGTGGTGATCGCCAAACCGGCTGGCTGGCGCGACAATGTGGCCAAACGTCATTGGAATCTGGTGATGAATACTCAGGATGATTTCAGCGATCTGCCCAATATGACTTATTTTAAGATCAAGGATGCTCAAGTCGATGGCGATAAGGTGGTGTTGACTCTGGGGAAAAAACTTAATAAAACTTATCCGGCGGGAACCCGGGTGCGTATCCACGTTTCCAGCACCGGTATGTACGGCGGTTTGAGCAACAAAAAGCCTGCGGAAGAATGGAAGAAAATCACCTGGACGGTATCGGGAACGGCCGAGATCGGCACCAATCCTTGCGATAAATGGTGGCCGGGGGCAACGCAGGGAGCGATTCGCATTATCGGTAACTATAAGGCCCAGAAGGACGTGGTGCTGCAGGTGCGCAATGTGACAATGGAAGTAGTCGATAATAAATAAGTTCTGCACAGTTTTTTATGGATTTATTTGATACACATTTTCATCTGCCGGACGAAGATTGTTCCGGTGATTATCTGGAACGGTTGTATAACCAACACTCTTACCGGATGCTGGCTTTGGGCGGTTCGCTTGCCGGCAGTTTACGGGCATTGGAGTTTGCCCGCAAGCACGATAACGTATGGTGTGCCTGCGGGGTGCATCCGCACGATGCCGGGGAGTTTGACGGCAATATCGATCCGTTTACTGAAATGCTGGCCGATCCCAAAGTAAGAGCGGTCGGAGAAATCGGATTGGATTATTTTTACAATCTTTCGCCGCTGGATTTGCAGAAAAATTGCTTTGAGCGTTTTCTGCAGCTGGCGCTTGAGCATAATAAATCTGTGAGCGTGCATTGCCGGGATCAGGAAGATAGTTTGGCAGCCTATTGTGACTGTTACGCTATGCTCAAAGAGTTTGCCGCAGCGGCCGGGCCGGAAAAAATCATACTGCATTGCTATGCCGGGAATCCGGAGTTTCTGGAAAAGTTTCTGGCACTGGGTTCCTACATTGGCGTTACCGGCATGGTAACATTCCCCAAAAGTCACAATATCCGGGAAAATTTGCGGCTCATACCCCGCAACCGGCTGCTGTTTGAAACCGATTCGCCCTATCTGGCGCCGGTGCCTTTCCGGGGTAAACCCAACCATCCGGCACTGGTGGCGCATGTTGTGCAGTATGCTGCGGAATTTCTGCAGGTCGATCCGGCAGAACTTGCTGACGAAACGACTGCCAATGCGTTGAAAGTTTTTGGTTTGTAAAAGAGGAATATATGAGTTTTGTACCATTGTATAAATTGCGCCGGAGTATTCCGACTTCCGATGACCGGCTGCTGATCATTGACCGGCAGGGCAGGGTCTATTTGCGGGATCATGGAGACGGTATTTTGCGGATTCCGGAAGCGAGGATGTTTCCGGAGCTGTTGGGTGCGGAGCTGCCGGAACTTGGCGAGTTTAAAAATACGGCGTGTTTCGGCTGCCGCTGGGCTTTGGATGATCCTCCGGGGGCTGAATTGGTTTGTCTGGATGTGCGGGAAGCTTTGCCGCAAGTGGATAAGCCCTCCAAAAATCTTCTGTTGCGGGGCAAGCCTATTCTGGAATGGCTGCATTTGCGCCGTTTTTGCAGTGTCTGCGGAGCGGAGCTGATCGACCATGAACAAGAGGAAGCCCGCAGCTGTCCTGTATGCAATGCGATGTTTTTTCCCAAGATCAGCCCGGCAGTCATTGTGTTGATCAAACGCAGCGACGGCAAGGTGTTGTTGGCCTACAATCGCAAATTCCGTCATAAATGCTACAGCCTGATCGCCGGGTTTGTGGAAGCCGGCGAAAGTGCCGAAGATGCTGTGCGGCGGGAGGTGCGTGAAGAAGTCGGTTTGGAAATAAAAAATATCCGCTATAAATACAGTCAGAGCTGGCCGTTTCCGGATTCATTGATGCTGGGCTTCACCGCCGACTATGATTCCGGCGAAATTTGTGTGGATGGCGAAGAAATTGCCGAAGCTGACTTTTTTGATATTGACGATTTGCCGACGTTGCCGGGGTACGGCAGCATTGCCCGGCGGATAATCGATGAATATGTTGAAGAAATAAAAGGGGTTTGATAATTATGGAAAAACTTGTGATTATCGGCAGCGGCCCTGCCGGATTGACGGCGGCGGTCTATGCAGCCAGAGCCAATTTGAATCCATTGCTGATTGCCGGGAATCTGCCGGGCGGCTTGCTGACCCAGACCAGCGAGGTGGAAAATTTCCCCGGCTTCCCGGAAGGTATCAACGGTTTTGAGCTGATGATGAATATGCAGACGCAGGCCGAAAAATTTGGCGCCCGCATTGAAATAGCCACCGTGAGCAAGGTCGAACTCAGCGATGGAGGTACTCAACAGATAACTTTGGACAGCGGCGAAGTTATTGCCGCTCAGGCTTTGATCGTTGCGACTGGAGCATCGCCGCGCTGGTTGGGGTTGGAGTCCGAAGAGCGGTTGAAAAATTGCGGTGTATCGGCCTGTGCAACCTGCGATGGCGCATTTTTTACTGATCAGAAAGTGGTAGTCGCCGGCGGCGGCGATTCAGCAATGGAAGAAGCACTCTTTTTGACCAAATTTGCCAGTCAGGTCACCGTTGTGCATCGGCGCAATGAATTGCGGGCATCCAAGATCATGGCTGAGCGGGCGATGAACCACCCGAAAATCGATTTTGTCTGGAACGCTCAAATCACCGAAATTATGGGCGAGGATGAAGTTTCCGGCGTAAAAGTCAAAGATAACGCCAGCGGCGAAGAAAAAATCATCCCCTGTCAAGGTGTGTTTGTGGCGTTGGGCCATTCGCCCAGCACTGAGCTTTTCAAGGGCCAGCTGGAAATGACCGACCATGGCTTTATCAAGCTGCAGCACAATACATCTTTGACCAATCTGGCCGGGGTTTTTGCTGCCGGAGATTGTGCCGACGAGCGTTACCGGCAGGCGATCACCGCCGCCGGATCTGGATGCCGGGCAGCGATCGATGCCGAGCGTTATCTGGGGTAAGTTATGCAGAAGATAAAAATGGAATTTGATAACCCGGATAACAGCGGCCGCCGTCTGCGCTGCCCGCATTGCCGGGAATACCTCTATCCGGCGGATCTGGAAACCTACTGCCTTTGCCCCTATTGCAACGGCCGTCTGGAAAACGGGCCCGAACTTGAAGATTTTGTGATCGATCCATTGGTCAGACAGTGGGTGGAACGGAATAAAAATCAATGAGTCAGCTGTGCGACATTTGTCCCCGGCACTGCCGGGTGCCCCGAAGCAGGATCTTCAGTGCTGATGATAGAGTTGCCGGTGTGTGTCAGGCGCCGCAGACTGCGGTAGTGGCCCGCGCCGGGCTGCATTATTGGGAAGAACCGGTCATCAGCGGCGAACGGGGGTCCGGAACGGTTTTTTTTGCCGGATGCAACCTCAAATGCGTCTATTGTCAGAATTTCAATATCAGCAGTCAGCTTAGCGGCAAAGCGATTTCTGTGGAGCGGCTGCAGGCAATATATCAGGAGTTGATCGCTGCCGGGGCGCATAATATAAATCTGGTGACTCCCACGCATTACAGCGAAGTGATTTTAGAGAGTTTGCAGAATATCGATCTTGCGGTGCCGCTGGTTTATAACACCAACAGCTACGACTCTATTTCTACGCTCAAGCGTTTTGAAAACAAGGTGAATATTTATCTGGCGGATTATAAATATATAGATAACGCTTTGGCGCAGCGCTACAGCGCCGCCGCAGACTACGCCGAAGTGGCCTGGGATGCAATATTGGAAATGTACCGTCAGGTCGGGCCATATAAAATCGATGATAACAATATTATGCAGAGCGGCGTGATAATCCGCCATTTGATCCTGCCGGGAGCGGTGGAAAATTCTCTGCGCATCATCCGGAGAGTTGCCGAAACTTTTCAGCCCGGCGAGGTGCTGTTCAGCCTGATGCGCCAATACATTCCGTGCGGAAAAGTATCAGAGCAAGCTTATCCGGAGTTGAACCGGCAGGTTACTGACGAAGAATATCAGCTGGTCGAAGATATGCTTTTTGCCAGCGGTATAGAAGATGGTTTTGTGCAGGATGGTTCGGCAGCTTCCGGCGAATTTATCCCCTGTTTTGATGGCAGCGGGGTGTAAAAAATACGCCGGATGCAATACGCTTAAAAGGGCAGGTCATCCTGCCGGGAGCCGGATTCCGGCGGTGCCGCTTGAGAAGCTGCGGCCGGTGCCGGGGAGGGAGTGGCGATGCCGGCAGCCCGGCTGCGATCATTGTCGGGATCAAATTCCTGAAACTCGCCAGCAGCACCATCGTCTTTGAACAGCATTTCAACTTTACCGTTCATAACGTTGAGTTTGCTTTGGCAGAGCCGGATAAGTTTAGCGCCTTCAGTAACTTTATCGATCATCTTTTCCAGCGGCAGAGAGTCATTTTCCACTTCATTGATCAATTGTTCAAGTTCGCTGACCGCTTCTTCAAAGGTTTTATTTTTTTTGTTCATGCTGCTTTCCTGATAATAAATTTACGCAGAAGTAATATTTCACCGGAAACATCAAAATGCAAATTATATTGCAGTTTTTTGGTCAAAAAAGGCCGGTCCGGCGGTTCTTTCAGGTTTCAGAACCAGCCGGACCGGATGGGATGGGGGATCTCCACTTATAACAGACTGCATAAAAAGAAAAAGGTTTCAGTAATCAAATAAAAATATCGCAATTTTAATGTGCAATCAAAGCAACTGCTGCCGGTAATGCCCTGAACAGAGCATCATTCAGCTATAAAAAAGCTCCGGGCCTTGGCCCGGAGCTGTGGAGAATCAACTTTGCTTGATCACATGCTCGGAATCACAACGTAGGTTCCGGTTTTCAGCTGACCGTCGGCCGGGAGGTTTTTGTTCAGCTGGCGGAGTTGTTCAACGGTGATATTCATTTCGCTGCAAAACTTTTCCACGGTGGTATCGCTGTGGATTTCAAAGCTTTCGGTTCTCAGACTGCTGCTGTCGCTGGCACTTGCCGCCGCCGGAGCGGTCGTGGTATCGGCAGTCGCAGCGGCCGTATCAGTCGCAGGTGCTGCAGGTGTCGTCGGCACTGCGGCATCGCTCATGCCTTTGGAGGGATCAAGGCTGTCCACCAGATCCTGATTGCTGTTGTCGATCGGAGCAGCATCCTGCGATATGGTATCGTTTTTCGGAGCCGGACCCGTGGTCGCCGGAGCGGGTGCTGCACCCGGCAGACGCAGCTTGTCGCCAATGTGCAGAACTTTGTTCAGCGAAATATTGTTGGCTTTGGCAATGGCGGCGCCGGTCACACCGTAACGGCGGCCAATACGGTCAAGCGTATCACCGGATTTGACAGTGTACATGCCATCAGCCGGCATGGGCGCTGCCGCTTTTGGGGTAGCTTTGCCTTTGGCTTTTTTACCGGTTTTTTTAGTGGATTTGACAGCGGCCGGGCGTTTTTTCATTTTCCGGTCGGGGTTGTAAACACCGCCTTTGGGAATGGTCAATTCCTGGCCGATGTAAAGCTTATTCATCGCCTTGCCGGAAAGATTGTTGCAAGCGGCCAACGCACTCAAGCTTACGCCGTGTTTGAAAGCGATTCTGGAAAGGCTGTCACCTTTTTTGACTTTATAGGTCGTTGTACCGGAGTATTCCGGCTGTTTGACTGCAACCGGCGGCGGAACCGGGTCGTTCCAAGTCTGCACCGGCGGCTTGACTTCCACCGGCGGCGGCAGCGGGTTGTTGTTTTCTACAGTCGGCACCTGCGTGGGGACGGTCGGGGCCGGATCGGCAGACGGAGCAGGTACTTCAGCAAATTCAGGACCATTATTATAAGTGTGCGGGCCCAGAATCTCCGGCTGACGGCAACCGCCTCCTGCCATCATACTGACCAACAATACTGCGTGGGCAGCAGCCACGCCCGCTAAAATTCCAACCATCTTCTTTTGCACGCTGAACCTCCGTTTGTTAAAAAATAAAAATATATTCTCTATTTAAATTAGTACCACTTTAAAAACTTGCAATCTTTCAAAGTGTTTTTTTGTCAAAAAAATCCATTTTTTTTGATCAGCAGCAGCCGGAAGTCCCGTGCCGGGGCATGGTGACTGGGATTTGACGGTTTTTGCCGTTGTTTTTCAGTAGTTTTTTTATGGCGGAGTCTCTTGGTTGGGCAAAACCTCAGCGCTTTTTATTTTGCACTTCCGGCAATTTCCAGACAAAGTACGAGAGCATCATCAGCAATATCCACGTCGTGAGAAAATAGATCTTGAAATGATTCAGTTTTTCCCAGTCGCTGCTGAATTTTTCGATGACTTTGAAAATCGTCGATGATATTATCATACCTGCCACTCCAGCCCCCACGCTGGTCACTACGCTGGTTAACATGCTCGAAGCTACCCACAGCCGTTCCGGCGTGATCTGCAAATAGTATGTCAACATGGAGTTGCTGGCCACAATATACGCTCCGCCGAACGCCAGAAAGATCAATGAGGAATAAACGTAATTGAGCTGGTAGGGTGCGATCAGCCACAGCAGCGGCATTGCCAGCAGTACTGAAAAACTTACAAAGATACATTTACGGGATCCGAAACGGGCCGTCAATCGCCCGGAAAGAAAAGAAAGTGTACCGGAAGCCATAAATTGCATCAGCGAAAAATACAATGCAGCAGTATCACTCACCCCATATCCGCGTTTGATGCTAAGCATGGAACTGGCCCCCAGCATGATAACTGCCAGATAGTTTGTAAACATTGCCAGAATAAGTTTGCGGATGACCGGCATCGACAAAACTTCCCGGATTTCCGGCCAGATCGCCCGCCGGGCTGCCTGAAGCATGGCCGGAGATTCATCCATACGGCGGATGAAGTAGGTGGAACTCACGCCCAGACACGCCCCCGCACCGATGATCCCGGTGATGGTCCAAATCGATTCACTGATGCTGAGTATATACCAGATTATCAGCAATGAGCCCATGCAGCCGCTGTAAAAAAGCGCATTGCTGGTTCCCACCAGCTG